>CAWEUD010000013.1:0-223284 GCA_963812115.1 uncultured Chloroflexia bacterium | reverse complement strand
CGTGGTTGGAAGCGAAAGCGGCGAGGCCGAAGCCTCGCCGCCGTTCGCGCTGCGCGTGTGGGAGTGCCGGGTCAGCCGCCGAGGCACTGCTCCAGGTAGGTCCCGATGTTGGTGATGCCCCGGCAATCAGGCCCGCGGGCCTGCGCCTGCCACGGGATCTCGTCCTCGGGCCCGACGATGTAGGTGGCGATGTCGGCTGCACCGTCACCGTCCATGTCGAAGCCGATCAAGCCGTGGAACCCCTCCCCCGTGTCGAAATCGATGACGCCGTGCTCGATGCGCGCCTGCACGCCCTGGCTGACCCACACCACGCTGCCGTCCATGCCGATGACGACCTGCACGCCGGCATCCTGGTTGACCTTGCTTGCGTTCACGCACTCGTGCGCCATCGCCGAAGAGGCGATGAGAAGGCTCGCCACGACCCCGCCAAGGATCGCGCCGATCCGCCGGATTCCGATCATTCGCTTCACGGTAACTCTCCTGCCTGTCTGCGTTGGGGTTGAATGGGGGCTGCGGCTATGGCACCACCTCCCCGGCCAGCTCGACGTTGCCGGTGCTGCCGTCGACGGTGACCTGCATCCCGTTGCGAAGGCGGGCAGTTGCCTCGCCCGTGCCCACCACGGCGGGGATGCCGTACTCGCGCGCGACGATGGAGGCGTGGGCAGCGGCGCTCCCCACGTCGGTCACCACGGCAGCGGCGCGCGTGAAGAGCGGCGTCCAGGCCGGTGCCGTGAACGGCGCGACGAGGACCTCGCCCGGCTGCAGCTGGTCAAACTCGTGGGGCCCACGGACGATGCGCACCGCTCCGCTGGCAGTCCCCGGCGATGCCGGGATCCCCGTCAGGATCGCCCGCTCGGATGGCTTTGCCCCGAACATCCGCGGGTAGCTGTCGACGAGCCGCTTGATCATGGGGTTCCACGTGCCTACGGCCATGGGCGGGACGAGACGTGCCTGCTCCTCGCGTCGAGCCCGCCGCTCGGCAACGTTCGCCGCGTTGGGCAGATCGGCTCCCTGCAGCAAGGCCAGGACCTCCGCGCGGTAGAGGAAGAAGACGTCTTCGGCGCGCTCGAGGAGCCCGCGGCCGACGAGTGACTCACCGATGCGGATCACGGCGCGACGCATGACCGGCCAGGGAAGGGTCCACTCTCGCACCTGCTCCTCGCGAATCGATACGAGGTGCTGCCCATCGGCCAGCAGCCGCTCGAACTCCTGCAGGCGGCGCGGCGACGATGCCAGCGTCTCCCGGGCAGCGGCCTCCGCCGCCAGCTTGCCGGCCACGGCTCGATCGTGCGCCGCCGTCCCGTTGGGGGACCCGGCCTGCCTCCCTGGTGCATACGACCAGTCGAGCGAGACCACGGCGTGTGGCTCCGGATCGGCCGGTGGCTGGATGCCTGACAAGAGCGGCAGGTGGCTGCCGCCCAGCGTCGGCTCCAGGTGCTTCTGGTAGAACCCAGCCAGGTTGATCTCCATCTTGTAGGCAGCGCCGGCCAGGGCCACCACCGAGCCGAAGTACTCCCCCGCCAGGGCGGTCATCTCGTCGATCAGCGCCGGCAGCTCGGCGACGGGAAGCGCCTCGACGCGCTGCTCGGCATCGGCCACGGCGGCGCGATAGCGCGGCTGGAGATCGTCGCGCCACCTGCGCTCCATGATCGGAAAGCTGTGCCGAACCAGCCGCGGGATCACACCGCCGGCGGCGCGCGGCTCGCGCCCGACGTGCCACAGGATGCTCGGCAGGCTGCGGAGCATGTTCCCGGGCGAGATCCAGTTGAGCGAGTAGAAGTACCAGCCGTTGACAATCACGTGGTGGGGCAGCGGAGCACGCTGGCCGAGCTGGCCCTTGATCCAGGCGTGCAGCCCGACCTCCAGGTCCAGGAGCAGCCAGGACTCGAAGAGCGGCGTTACCGGCTCGCCGATCCACTCCCCAAGCCGCAGGGCCCTGTGGTACATGCCGCGTGCCGGCGCCTCCCAGGAGACGGCCGGCGGCAGCGCCGTCATCGGCCTGGCCTGCAGGATCCAGAGTGTCCCGTCGTCGTCGATCGCCCACTCGATGTCCTGTGGGGCTCCGCGAGCGGCCGCGATGCGGCTCGCCTCTGCTGCGACCTCGAGGGCCTGTCGTGGAGTGATGGCCTTCTCAGGCTGGCGGCGCGCCACCGCCTTCCCGTCCCTGACCGCCCACTCGTCGCCGATCGCGGCGCCGGACACAAGCTTCTCGCCAAGGCCGCGTACGGCCGTGATGACGACGGACTGCCGGTCCCCGCTGATCGGGTCGGCCGTGAGGGCCACCCCGGCCGCGGCGGGGGCCACCATGCGCTGGACGATCACCGCCAGCCGTGCGCCGTCCTCGGTGCCGTACGCCGTGGCGCGGGCTGCCCGCGCGCTCGCGAGGACCCGCTCGGCTGCCGCGAAGAGCCCGTCGGCGGGGACGCCCAGCACCGTCTCGAACACGCCCGCGAAGGAGCGATCTGCCCCGTCCTCGGCGATTCCGCTGGAGCGCACCGCAAACGGGCCGCCGCCAAGCTGTTCGGCCGTCGCTGCCACGAGCGCCTCCTGCTCCGCCGCGGTCAGGGCGGCCATGCCGGTGGTCAGGACGACGCCGTCGGGGACGCGCGCGCCCGCGGCGATCAGCTCGCCGATGCCGGCGGCCTTGCCCCCCACGTGAACGGCGTCCGCGATGCGGACGTCCCCGAGCTGCCGAAGGTAGTCGCTGTTCATCATTCCCTGCCTGCGCTTGCAGCGATCAACGCGTGGACCGCCCACGCCACGTCGTCGGCGGCCTGTTCCGACGAAGAGCCCAGGTCCTGGCGCCAGGTCTGGAAGGCCGCGGTGCCGGTGAGGATCACGAGCAGCCTGGTGAGCCGCTCGCGATCGATCGACGAATCCGGCGGAACGAGGGAGTTGACCAGCTGGCGGGTCAGGGCGATCCGGCCCGGCATGTTGGCGCGCCTCACCTCCCGCGCCGCCGGGCTGGCCATGGCCGCCCGCTCCAGGTCACCGAGGGAGTCGAGGCTGGCGAAGTGCTCCTTGAGGGAGGGCCCGAAATCATCGAGGCTGGTTGGCAGCCGCAGTCGCTCGGATGCGGCCTGGTACACCATGTGGGGATAGAGCGCGGCGAAGAGATCCTCCTTCGTCCCGAAGTGGCGGTAGACGGTGGGAACCGACACGCCTGCCTCACGCGCCACGGCTGGGATCGACATGCTCGCCAGGCCGCGCGCCATCACCCGCACAGTCGCGTCCAGGATTCGGCGACGCGTCCCCTCGGCCTGCTGCTCGCGAAGCTCGCTGTGGTATTCGCGTCGCGAACCTTTGGCAATACGACTCATCTTGTCAATATATGGAACGTGTCAATATCGGCGGCCTCCGCGCGAGGCACTGGTCTGTCTCCATCCGATTGAGGTCGGAATCGGGCGGCTGGTATACTCCGCCCCGAACGCGATGACGCGGGAGCAGTACGCGCTGCCCATCGTCGAGAAGCGAGCCGGGAGTGGTGAAAGCCGGCGACGAGGAGGACGCGGAACTCGCCCGCCGAGCAGCCCGGTGACGAGCCGGGCCGGAGTGGCGCCTCGATATCGGCGCCGATGAGTGGACCGATCGTGGGGTTGTAGCTCAGCTGGGAGAGCACCTGCATGGCATGCAGGGGGTCGGGGGTTCGAGTCCCCCCAGCTCCACCACCTTCATCGGTCAAGTCCGGTGGTACCGCGATGGGAGCCCCCTTCGTCCTGACGAGAGGGGGCTTCGTTGTACCCGGGATGCAGAGGACGGATGGACCGATGAGGACGAGGGCGTGGACGGCATGACGGAGGTGGTGAGCGTGACGCGGACGGCCGCGGACGGCCGCCGCTGGACGCTGCGCCCCGCGCGCCCCACCGATTCACGGGCGCTGGCGCGACTCTTCGCCGACGTGCGCGCCGAGGGCCGCTGGCTGCTGGTGCCGGCGAGCACGGTGAGCGAGCCGTCGGAGGCCTTCTTCATCGGCGAGATGATCCGCTCGACGAATGGCCTGGCGCTGGTGGCCGAGGGGGACGGCGACGTGGTCGGCAACGTGCTGGTCACCGTGGAGCGCAGCTCCGTGGCCAACCACGTCGGGACCCTCTCGATCGTCGTCGACCGCGATTGGCGAGAGGTCGGCATCGGCACGGCCATGGTGCGCGCCGCCCAGGACTGGATCCGAGAACGAGGGCTGGCCAAGCTGGCCCTGGCCGTCTTCCCGGACAACGCCCGCGCCATCGCGGTCTACGAGCGCTGCGGATTCCTGCGCGAGGGACTGCGCCGTCTGCAGTACCGCGTCGACGGCGAGTTCCGCGACGAGCTGCTGATGGCCTGGTTCCCGGATGCCGGCGAGGGCGTGCCGCGGTGAACGCCTTCGATCCGCAGCGCGCCCGCGGCTTCGACAGCTGGGCCGGCGAGTACGATCGCTTCCGCCCCGGGTATCCGGAGGAGCTGTTCGAGCGAGCTGCCGGGCAGCTGGAGCTGGGGCCGCGCCCGACGGTCGTGGACCTGGGGGCTGGCACGGGACGGGCCAGCCTGGCCATGGCGGAGCTGGGATGGCGCGTGACCGCCGTGGAACCAGGACGACCCATGCTGGACATCCTGCGCGCTCGCGCCACCGATGCCGGACTGGTGGTCTCCACCGTCCAGGCGACTGCCGAAGCCACGAGCCTCGACCCAGCCTCGGCCGACCTGGTCACCGTGGCACAGGCGTTCCACTGGTTCGCGAACGACCAGGCCATGGAGGAGATCGCGCGCATCCTGCGGCCGGGCGGCGGCGTCGCGCTCTTCTGGAACGTCCGCGACGCCGAGCGCTCGCCGTTCATCGCCGATTACCAGGCGCTGCTCGAGAAGCACGCCGCCGCCGGCGCGGACACCGGCCGCTACGAATCGGTTGGACGCGACGAGACGGCACACGCCTTCGAGCGCCACGCCGGCGCATTCGAGCCGCCTGAGGTGATCCATCTGCGCCAGGAGGTGGAGATGACGGACGAGCAGTTCATCGGGATGGCCTTCACCGCCTCCTACGTCCGGGCCGGCATGTCGCCCGAGACGCAGGACCGGTTTCGCATCGAGCTTGCCGGGCTCCTTGGCCGGCACGGCCTCAACGACGGGAGGCCGTTCGACGTTCCCTACCGCATCGAACTCTGGATCGCACGAAGGAGAGGATCATGACCACCGGGAACGAGACCCGCGGCGGGCGGGTCGGGCGGTTCGACCCCGCCTCGTACGAGGCCAAGTGGCGCGAGCGCTGGGCGGCCGACCAGCTGGATCGCGCCGACGACGACGACGACCGTGAGAAGCACTACCTGCTGACGATGTACCCGTACCCGTCGGGGGACCTGCACATCGGGCACTGGTATGCGGCGACCGGTCCGGACATCGTGGCGCGCATGCGGCGCATGTCCGGCATGAACGTGATGTTCCCGATGGGCTTCGACTCCTTCGGCCTGCCGGCCGAGAACGCGGCCATCAACCGCGGCGTCGACCCGGCGACCTGGACGGACGGCAACATCGATCGGATGCGGAACCAGTTCCGGACGATGGGCTGCATGTTCGACTGGAGCCGCGAGGTCGTCACCTCGGACCCGGCGTACTACCGCTGGACGCAGTGGCTCTTCCTGCAGCTGTACCGGGCCGGGCTGGCCTACCGGGCAATGGCGGCCGTCGACTGGTGCCCGAAGGACCAGGTGACCCTCGCGCGCGAGCAGGTAGAGGGGGCAGACCGGCACTGCTGGCGCTGCGGCACGCCGGTCACCAAGCGCGACCTGGAGCAGTGGTTCTTCAAGGTCACCGACTACGCCGACGAGCTGCTCGACTTCAGCGGGATCGACTGGCCGGAGCCGATCGAGCTGATGCAGACGAACTGGATCGGCCGCAGCGAGGGTGCTGAGATCGACTTCCCGGTCGAGGCGGACGGGGTCGACCCGATCCGTGTCTTCACCACCCGCCCGGACACGGTCTACGGGGCGACCTTCATGGTCCTGGCGCCGGAGCATCCGCTGGTCGCCACCCTGACCACCCCCGACCGCCAGGCCGATGTGACCGCGTACGTGGAGGCGGCGCGCCGCGAGACCGAGATCGAGCGGATGAGCACCGATCGCGCCAAGACCGGCGCATTCATCGGCGCGTACGCCGTCAACCCCATGACTCAGGAGCGCATCCCGATCTGGATCGCCGACTACGTCCTGCCCGGCTACGGCACGGGGGCGATCATGGCCGTGCCGGCGCACGACGAGCGAGACTACGCCTTCGCCGAGAAGTTCGACCTGCCGATCCGCTACGTGGTGCTGCCGCGGGGCGGCGAGGCGCCGGAGGGCGAGGCGCTCATCGCCCACACCGACGACGAGGTGCTGGTGGACTCCGGGGAATTCACGGGGATGGCCGCTTCGGAGGCGATCGGGGCCATCACCCGCCAGCTGTCCGACGTGGGCCTGGGATCGGCGGCGGTGAGCTACAAGATCCGCGACTGGCTCGTCAGCCGGCAACGGTACTGGGGCCCGCCGATCCCGATCGTCTACTGCCCCGAGCACGGCGCTCAGCCGATCCCCGAGGAGCAGCTGCCAGTGCTGCTGCCCGAGGACGTGGATTTCGAGCCGACCGGCGTCTCCCCGCTGCAGGGAAACGAGGCGTTCCTCTCGGCCACCTGCCCGGTCTGCGGCAAGGGCGCGCGGCGCGAGACGGACACCATGGATACGTTCGTCGATTCGTCGTGGTACTTCCTGCGCTACTGCTCGCCGCACGACGAGCGGCAGGCGTGGGACCGCGACGCCGTCGACGCCTGGATGCCGGTCGACCTCTACACCGGCGGGGCGGAGCACGCCGTGCTGCACCTCATGTACGCGCGCTTCATGACCAAGGCGTTGCGCGACCTGGGGTACTTCGCGTTCGGCGAGCCGTTCCTGGCGCTGCGCAACCAGGGCCAGATCCTGGGCGCCGACCACCAGCGCATGAGCAAGTCGCGCGGGAACGTCGCCAATCCCGACGAGCTGGTGGGTCGCTACGGAGCCGACACGGTGCGACTCTTCCTGATGTTCATCGGCCCCTGGGACCAGGGTGGACCCTGGAACTCGTCAGGGATCGAGGGGGTCCATCGGTTCCTGGGCCGTGTCTGGACTGCCGCGCAGGCGAAGCCGCGGGGCGCGCTGCCGTCCGGTGACGTGCCGGGGATCCCGCCCCGCAGCCTGGCTGGGGAGATCCCCGGAAGCGGCGGCCCGCCTGCCGACCAGGTGCTCGGCACCGCCGAGGAGCTGACACGGGCATTGCGGCGGGCGACGCACGTCACCATCGACGGCGTCACCGACGACTACAACGGCTTCCGCTTCAACACCGCCATCGCGAAGATGATGGAGCTCTCGAACGCCGTCGTTCGCGCCCGCGAGTCCGGCATGGCAGGGACCGATGCCTACGCCGAGGCGATCGACACGCTGCTGCTCCTGCTGGCGCCCGCCGCGCCGTACATCACCGAGGAGCTCTGGGCACGGCGTGGCAAGCCGTACAGCATCCACCAGCAGGCCTGGCCCGTCGCCGATCCCGAGCTGGCGCGGGCGGACACCATCGAGCTGCCGGTGCAGGTCGACGGCAAGCTGCGCGACCGGCTGGTGGTCACCCGCGACACGCCGGCCGATGAGATCGAGCGGCTGGCGCTGGCCTCCGAGGGCGTGCAGCGCTACCTGTCGGGCCGGCCGGCGAGCCGCGTGATCCAGGTCCCGGGCAAGCTGGTGAACGTGGTCACGCCACGCGACTAGGCGCGCGGGAGCTGGCACAAACCCGGCAGTAAGCGATGGATAAGGGCGCGGCCGCTACGCTGCGCCCCCTGCTTCCGAGGCCCGGCGTCGAGTGCCCGGGCGCCGGGTCTCGGACAGGACCCAGATTCAGCGCTCCCAATCCGGCCGATCCGCTCGCCTCCCGCTCGAGGTGGACCGATGCCGCTCACTCCCCGCGACGGCCTGGCAATCGCATGCGCCGTCCTGGCAGCCATCGCAACCGGGGCGGCTGCGTTCGTCCTCCTATCTGGCGCCGGCGCGCCGGGGCAGGGTGGATCCGAATTCTCTCCCTTCCCTTCCGCCGCGGGATCGCTCCTCGCCGGGCAGGTGCCGAGCGCCTCGCCCGACGGCGAGCTGCTGGTCGACGTGCAGGGCGGCGTCGAACAGCCGGGGCTCGTCCGGCTCCGGTCCGGCGCGCGCGTCGCGGATGCCATCTCGGCTGCCGGCGGCTACTCGTCCCAGGCCGACCTGCTGGCCGCGGCCGCGGCCGTGAACCTGGCCGCTCCCCTGACCGACGGGCAGCAGGTCTTCGTCCCGCTCGAAGGAGTGTCAGCGGTCGGCCAGGCCGGCTCGGGTAAGGGCGACGGGTCGGGAAGCGGTGGCCTGGTCAACCTCAACACCGCGGGAGCCGATGCCCTCGACGCGCTGCCGGGGATCGGTCCGGTCACCGTCGAGAAGATCATGGCGGCCCGGCTGGAGCAGCCGTTCGCGACCCTCGACGAGCTCGTCGACCGCAAGGTCCTGAACCGCGGACAGCTCGACGACATCAGGGAGCTGGTGACCGTCTGAGCACCGCGTCCGACCGATCGGCACCCGGAGGTGGGCGGCTTCCTGCTCCCCGCGACGCTGATGGGCACGGCCCTCGGGATCCTCCTCGGCGACGCCGGGCTGCTCGGCAGCAGCCTGTGGGCGACCGCTTCCATCACCGGACTCGCCCTCGCCGGCGTCGGCCTTCTCGCCAGGCGGCGGACGCTCGTGGCCGCCGGAGCACTGCTGCTGTCGTCTCAGCTGGGCGGGTGGCGCATGGCGGCGACGGCTCTGCCCATCGGCGACGGGAGCGTCTCGTCGTTGGTCGATGGCGACGAGCATGACCTCCGCGGGACGGTGGCCGAGGATCCGAGAGCGAAGGGCGAGCGTCAGCAGCTGGTGCTGACGGCGCTCGCGGTCGTCGGCGATGGGGAGGAGCTGGTCGTGCGCGGTCGCCTTCTGCTCTGGATCCCCCGCGGCGTGCGTGTCGAGGCAGGCGACCAGCTGGCGTTCCGTGGGACCCTTCGGGAGCCTCGCGATTTCGACGGCTTCGCGTACCGTGAGTACCTGGCGCGCCAGGGGATCGGCGCCACGTCCAGCGCCTATCGGGTGGCGGTCGAGCCGGGAACCAGGGGCCCACTCGTGGATGCACTGGCCGCCACCAGGCGCAGGCTGCTGCAAGGACTGCTGTCGCTCGTCCCGGAGCCCGAGGGCGCGCTGGGGGCGGGAATCCTGCTGGGCGTTCGTGCAGGAATCGACCCGGCGGTTTCCGACGCATTCAGCACGGCCGGCCTCACTCACGTCGTCGCGATCTCGGGGTGGAACATCGCCATCGTTGCTGCCCTGGTGAGCGCGGCCAGCCGCCCGCTGCTGCGCGTACCCGGCGGACGGCTGCTGGCGGTCGCGGTTGCGGCCGCCGCCGTGGCGAGCTACGTCCTGCTGACCGGTGCCTCGCCGTCGGTCGTGCGCGCCGCGCTGATGGCCGCCGCGCTGGTGATGGCGCGTCTCGGCGGATCCCCGGCGCATGCCATATCGGCGCTGATGGCCGCGGCGCTGGCGATGCTGATCGCAGCCCCGCAGGTCCTCTGGGACGTTGGCTTCCAGCTCTCCGCCCTGGCCACCGCGGGGCTGATCTGGTTCGCCTCGCCGATGGAGGCGCGCCTCGCGCGCTTGCCGACACTCCTCCGCGAGCCCATGGCCCTCACGCTCGCCGCACAGTTGACCACGCTGCCGGTGATCCTGCTCAACTTCGAGCGGCTCTCGCTCATCTCGCCCCTGGCCAACGTGGTGGTGGTCCCGCTCGTTCCAGTGGTGATGGGCTGCGCCGCGCTGGCATCGGTCGTCGGCGCCCTCGACGCGGCGATCCACCTGCCGCTGCTGGGCGATCTGCTGCCGTGGGCGGCGGGTGGCACGGCGTGGCTCTACCTGCGCCTGATGATCCTGGCCGGCCAGGCGGCGGCCGCGGTGCCGTTCGCGTCGCTTGCGTTGTCGGCACCGGCGTGGCTGGCCGCCGGCTGGTACCCGTTGCTGTTGATGCTCCATCGGCGCTGGACCGGTCAGGGCCCGGCGAGCGAGCACGGACCGCCAGGCGCCGGCTTCGTCCGGCCGCTGCCCGTGCTGATGGGGACGCTGACGATCCTGACCGCGCTCACGCTGGCGACCCAGCCGGATGGGCGCCTGCACCTGGTGATGCTCGACGTCGGGCAGGGCGACGCCATCCTGGTCCGCACGGGCGATGGCGCCACCATGCTGGTGGACGGTGGACCCGATCCGGACCTCGCCATGCGGCGGCTCGGGGAGGCGCTCCCCTTCTGGCAGCGATCGATCGACGTCGTGCTCATGACCCATCCGCACGAGGACCACGTGGCGGGATTGGTGCCGGCGCTCGAGCGGTACAGGGTTGGCGTGGTGCTGGATCCGGGCCGCGACTACGACAACCCGAGCTATCGCACGTTCCGCCTGCTCGCGGCTGCCGAGCCGGGGGCGGTCACGCTCCTCGCGCGCGCGGGCATGGTCCTGTCCCTCGGCGAGCGTGCGCGGCTGACCATCCTCTACCCCGACGCGACGGATGCGGCAGCGCCCCTTCCGGAGGGGGACATCAACAACGCGTCGGTGGTGGCGCTGCTCGCCGACGGCAGCTTCCATGCGCTCTTGACCGGCGACGCCGAGGCGCCCGTCGAGGCACGCCTGCTGTCTCGGGGGCTCCTGTCGCCGGTCGACGTGCTCAAGGTCGGTCACCACGGGTCGGATTCGAGCAGCACGCCGGCCTTTCTCGCCGCCGTGCAGCCGCGCATCGCGCTGATCAGCGACGGCATCGACAACGAGTACGGCCATCCGCATGCCATCACCCTGGAGCACCTCGCTGCCTTGGGCGGGGTGGAGGTGCTGCGGACCGACCTCGACGGAACGGTGGAGCTGGTCGACGGTGCATCGCTCCAGCAACGGCAGCGACCGGCGCCTCGCCGGTAGCGTAGGATCGGTCCATGGCCGTTCCCGACCGCGAGCGGGCCGAGGCGATCCTCCGTTCGTTCCAGCTGCCCGATGGCGTGGTCCGCCATGTGCGTGGCGTCGAGCGCGTGGCGTCGGCGGCCGCGCGCCTGGCCGCCGCAGCCGGCATACCCCTGGACGAACAGCTGGTGTCGGCGGCCGCGCTGCTCCATGACATCGACAAGGTAGAGACCCGCGGGAAGGGCACGCACGGCGTGGTGGGGGCGGCGCGCATGGTCAACCTGGGCTACGAGGAGCTCGCCGTCCCGATCGCATCCCACCCGGTCACGGCGCTCATGGACGAGGAGCTCTTCCCTCGCGGTTGGGAATCGGTGATCGTCTCCGTCGCCGATCGGCACGTCACCCAGGAGTTCCTGACGACCGATGAGCGGATCGACGACCTGCAGCGGCGCTACCCGGAGCACCGCGACGATCTCGAACAGGCGCGGCCGCGTGCCAAGGCGCTCGAGGCCGAGCTCGCCGAGCTGGCCGACATGACGGTCGACGACCTGGTCGGGCAGCTGCGCGCCGCGTGGCAGGCCGGCGCGGACGAATGAGCGTCCAGCTGCTCCTGGCGCACGGCGACGACTCGTTCGCGCTCGACCAGGAACTGCGCGCCTTCGCGGAGCGCATCGGGGCGGACGAGCGGGTGGAGATCGTGCCGGCGTCGACCCCGGACGAGAGTGCCCTCGACCGCGCCACCGTCGAAGCGGGCACGATGGGCCTGTTCGGCAATCCCCTCGCCGTGCTCCGGCAGCCGCTGCGGGCCGCCGGTCGGTCGACCGCCGCAGCCGAGAAGCTGGTCACCCTCGTCCGCGACCTGCCCGATGGCGCTTCGCTGGCGCTGATCGACGTTCGCTCGAGCCGGGATGCGGGTCGTCCAGCCGCGCTCGTGGGCCGTCTGATCAGCGCAGTCACCACCCGCGGCGGCATCGTCGAGGAGCGCCTGGCGCCGCGCCGCGGGGAGCTGCAGGCGTGGACCCGTCGCCACGCACAGGCCATCGGCGTACGGATCGAGCCGCGGGCCGCCGCGCTGCTGGCCGACCGGGTCGGTGGCAGCGTCTCGGAGACGGACGTCGAGCGGGGCGACCAGACTCGCATCGTGGACGGCGAGCTGCGCAAGCTGGCGATCTATGCCGGCGACCGGCCCATCGACGCCGGCGACATCGATGAGCTCGTGACCGATACCCGGCCGGCCAGCCTCTACGCCATCACGAATGCCATCGATCGCCGGGACGCCTCGGGGGCTGCCGTCGCGCTGCAGCGTGCGCTGGCGGAGGGTCAACCGGTCCTGCGCATCATGGCCGCCCTCTCGGGGCGTATCTCGGACCTGGTCGTCGTACGCGACCTGCTCGCGCACCACGCATCACCACAGGAGATCGCCCGGCGAGCGGCACGTGGCAATGCCCGTATGGCGGAGCGGCTGGTGCAGGCCGCGAACCGTTACCACGAAGCGGAGCTGGAGGACATGCTGCGGGGGCTCTTCGAGGCGGACGTCGCGATCAAGACGAACACCATGGATCCCGAGCCGGCGGTTGCCGGCTGGCTGGGTGAGCACCTGCTGGGGGCAGCCCGCGAGATGGAGCGGGGTCGCGCCGTGCAGAGTGGGCGTTCGCGCTGAGCCTGGGCGGGAGTCAGGCCGCCCCGGCGCGGAGGACGCGGTCGCTCTCGATCGCGAAGGTGCAGCGGGCCTCCGACAGGCCCAGGATGCCGATCAGCTGCTGATCGACGTACAGCTGTCGGCACGGAACGCAGAGCGCCCCGGGAATCGCGAAGAAGAGCCGCTCGTCCGCGAGCGGATCGCGGAACGCCGTATCGAAGACGCTGCTGAGCAGGCTACCGCCGCAGAATCGGCAGGTGTCCAACGCTCGCGCGGCGCTCGTCGTCTGAGTCATGAGGACGAGCATGGGAGGCCGAGATGGGCCTCTCAATAGGAGTACCGGGGCGCCGCACCTAGTACCGATGCAGTACCCCGGGCGGCGCCGGAGTACGCCCACGGGAGCGTCAGACGATGCGGACGACCTGCGCGGCCTCGCTCCATAGCCGCTCGAGCCCGTAGTAGTCGCGCTCGTCGGGGGTAAAGAGGTGGACGATCACGCTGCCGTAATCGATGAGGACCCAGCTCGCCGTTGCCTGGCCCTCCAGGCCGAGCGGCCGGACTCCGTCGTCGCGCAGCTCATCGACGATGGCTCGTGACAGGGACTGGACCTGGCGGCTGCTGCGTCCGGAGGCGATCACGAAGTAGTCGGCCATGGTGGTCAGCTCGGCCGTGCGCAGCAGCACGATATCGGAACCCTTCTTATCAGAGGCGACATCGACGATCCGATGCGCCAATTCCCCCGGGTCACCTAGGTCTGGCTGCTTGGCGCGATCTACCAGGTTCGTTGCCTCCAGCTCCGGCCTCATGCGCCCTTTGTGGGTCTGTACAGCCGCCGCTCGGCGATCAGTTCCTCGACCGCCACCGAGACAAGGTAGCGGATGGCCCTCCCGGCCGCCACTCGCCGCCGGATCTCGGACGCGCTCACGTCCAGGGCCGGTCCCTCCAGCAGGTGGATGCGCTCGGCGGCATCGCCGAACCGCTCACGCAGCGAGGGCCGGTCCGGCATCGGGCTGCCGGGACGCGGGCCCACCGCCCAATGGACCAGCGCGAGCAGCCGGTCCGGTTCGCGCCACGTGTCGATCTGCCGCAGCGAGTCGGCCGCCATCAGCAGGACGAGCGTTGCATCCGGGTGGAGCCGCTGCAGCTCCGCGATGCTGTCAACGGTGAATGAGGGGCCGGGGCGTTCGAGCTCGATGGGACAGAGCTCGAAGACGGCGTCACTGGCAATCGCCAGCCGCGTCATCAGCAGCCGCTCGGTGGCAGGGCTGATGCGGCGACCGCGCTTGTGCGGCGGCTTTGCGGCCGGCATGAAGAGGACACGATCGAGTCCGAGGGCATCGGCGGCCAGGGTCGCCAGCCACAGGTGGCCGACGTGCGGCGGATCGAACGTGCCGCCGAGGACACCGAGGCGACGCGGCCCGCCGGCCCCGAGCTGCGGCCGCAGCTCCTCGTTCGCTGCCGGCGACGTGGACTGCGCCGTCATCGACGGACCCGTTGACGCACGACGCGGCAGGGACAGGGTTCGGCTCATGCCTCGTCGCCCCACTGGAGCTCGGTGCGGCCGATGCGAACGGTGGTCCCCGCGTCGGCCCCGAGGCGGCGGAGCTCGTCGTCGATGCCGAGCCGCTCCAGCGTCCGCTGAAAGCGGTCGCGCGACTCGGGGTTTTCGAAGTCGGTCCGGGCTGCGGCGCCCTCGATGCGCCGGCCGCGCACCCGCAGTCCATCGGGTTCGGCCACCACCTGCCACCCTGCATCGAGCGGGTCGAAACGGTGGACGCGGACGGGAAGCTCCGGTTGGGTGGCGGCTGCCGCCTGCTCCGCCTCTTCGAGCGCCTCGGCCAGGGCGCCGCGGAGCTTCGGCAGGCCGGTCCCGTCGTGGGCCGAGACGGCGATAGGGCGATAGCCGAGCGCCTCCAGCCGGCGACGCACCTCCGCCCACCGCTCCCGCGTCGGCGCAAGGTCGTGCTTGGTGACGACGGTGGTCATGGGCCGCTCGAGCAGCGCCGGGTCGTGCAGGCGCAGCTCCTCGGCCACCGCCTCCCATTCCGCCACGGGGTCGTCGGCCGCGCCATCCACGACGGCGACCAGGACGCGCGTCCGTTCGACGTGCCGCAGGAAGGCGTGGCCCAGTCCGTGCCCCTCGTGCGCACCCTCGATGAGGCCGGGGACATCGGCGATGACGGCGCTGTGCTCGTCGTCGAAGACGATCACGCCGAGGTTCGGGGTCGTGGTCGTGAAGGGGTAGCTGGCGACGCGAGGCTGGGCCGCGGTCAGCGCTGCCAGCAGCGTCGACTTGCCTGCATTCGGAGCGCCCACCAGGCCGATGTCGGCGATGAGCTTCAGCTCGAGGTGGATCCAGCGCTCCTGGCCCGGCTCCCCCTTTTCGGCATGGGTTGGTGCCCGATGAGTGGGAGTTGCGAAGTGAACGTTCCCGCGGCCGCCGCGGCCGCCGCGGGCGACGAGCAGTCGATCTCCGGGGGTCAACAGCTCGCCGAGCCACGCGCCCCCCGCGTCGGCATCTCCGTCCACGAGCTGCACGACCGTGCCGGGAGGGACAGCCAGGACGATGTCTCCCCCGTTGCGCCCATGTGCCTTCCGGCCGGCCCCGCGTCCGCCGGGCTTGGCGCGAACGTGCCGGCGCCGTCGGTAGTCGCCAAGGGTGGTCATGCCGGGCTCGACCTGCAGGATGACGTTGCCGCCCTTTCCGCCGTCGCCGCCATCGGGTCCGCCACGCGGGACGTGCGCCTCGCGCCGAAACGACGACGCACCGTCGCCGCCGGCGCCGGCCGCAACGAAGATGCGGGCGTGGTCAGCGAACATGTGCCGCGATCATAGCAACGCACCGAGGCGGCCCCGCAGGGCCGCGAGCGGCTACAGGTATCGGAGCGGGTTGACGATGACCCCGTTCACGATCACCTCGAAGTGAACGTGCGGCCCGGTACAGGTGCCGGTGCACCCGACTCCACCGATGCCTTCGCCGCGCCCCACCGACTGCCCCACGCTGACCCAGATGGAGCTCAGGTGGTTGTAGACGGTCTGGATGCCATTCCCGTGGTCGACCTGGATCACGTTGCCGCCACCGTTGTTGCGCCAGCCCGCCCACGTCACCACCCCGGCGGAGGCCGCCATGATGGTCGTGCCGGCCGGGGCCGCGATGTCGAGAGCACGGTGGCCGGAGCTGTAGTACTGGCTGATGGTGCCTCCCGCGAGCGGCCAGGCCAGCAACCCGTTGCCAACGACCGGCGCGGGCTTCGGCGCGGCAACGACCGGTTTCGGATCGGGCGGCGGGGGTGGCGGAGCCACGGGAGTGGGCAGCGGCGTGGGAGCGCTCGTGGGCTGGTAACGCGCAACCTTGCGCGAGATCACGGGATCCGACGACGCGTTGGGATCCGGCTGCAGTTCGAAGGTGACGGAGCGCAGCTCTGGCGTCTCGGCACCGGCAGCGCGAGCCTGCTCGACCAGGTTGAAGGCCAGGCTGGTGCGCTCAGCCGTTGCCGCGCCGGCGTCGGTTCCGGTGGCATTCGTGATCCCGAAGGCCACCGAGAGAGCGACGAGGCACATCACCACGAGGTGGGCGATGGCACGGGGGATCGGTCGTGTCGGGCTCAGCCGGCGCAAGGGCCGCCGCGAGTCTGGCAATACAGCAGGCTCCGAAGGTTAAGTGCTCAAATTGCTCCGACGATCCAGCTCTACCCCGTGCCGGCGACGGGCAGCGCGCCAGCCAAGATCGTGAACCCGATGCTAGCGTCGCACCAGGGGTCGGTCAACCTACGGGTTCCACGCGAGCTGCAGCGCCGGCGAACCGAGGTCGGCGAAGTCCAGTCCGGGGCTCGTCACGGAGATCCACACCAGGCTGCGGCCATCCCCCGGGGGCTCGAGCGGCACGTTGAGCTCCACCGACTCACCGGGCTGCAGGGCCGGAACGGCGATGCCGGCAGGCACGAGATCACGTGGCGCCCGCGCGAGGTACGGCTGGTCGCTGGCTTCCCAGCCGAGCTCCACGGCGAGGCCCGATGGCCACGTGGCGCTGCCCGTGTTCGTCAGCCGCACCGGCAGGAAGCCCGAATCCGCCATCGCCGCGGGGAGCTCCGGCGCCCAGAACATCGGACCGTCCCCGGGCAACGCGGGTGGTACGTGGCCTGCCTCGCCGCCGGGGAGGAGCGCGTCGTAGCGGACCGCGAGCTCGCGCCCGCCGAACCACGCCCGCAAGCCGTCGAGGAGGCCCTCAGCGACGGCGCGGCGACCGGCATCGGCGGCCAGCAGCTCGCTCTCGGCGGGGAGCGACATGGAACCCACCTCGCTCAAGACGGCCGGCAGCTGCGCACCGCGATGTGGCTTGCACCAGGTATCGCCAGGCGCCTCGCAGGTATCGCCGTCGCCCCACTGGCGGGAGACGATGTAGTAGGCCACCGCCTCCGTGCCACGGTCCTGGCGCTCGTACCCCGCAGCGCCGTCAAGAGCCTCGACCACGCCGGCCTGCAGGGCCCGCCCGAGGTCGCCGCTGCCCGACTCGCCCCACGGCGTCTCGTCGTCGTAGTAGGTCTCCGTCACGGCGATCTCGTAGGCCACGCCGTCCTGGGTGATCGAGTTGATGTGGATGCTCAGCAGCAGGTCCGCCCGCGACAGGTTGGCGAGGTCGAGCCGAGCCTGCAGCTCATCGCGCGTCCGGGTGCGGCCGCTCTCCTCGAAGCCCGCCTCGCCGTTGCCGTCCACGTCGCGCCAGGCGGGGCCGCTGCAGCCGAGCTGCGGGTAGTCGTCACCGGCCAGGGCGGAGTCATCGGTCCGCGTCATCACGACCGTGATGCCTTCCGCTTCGAGGAGGTCGCGCAGCTCGAGGCCGATGGCCAGCGTATCGGCCTTCTCCGCCTTGGTCACGGTGTTGTCCCACGGATTCGGCACGCCCCAGTCCAGGCAGCCTCCGTGCCCCGGATCGATCGCCACCACGATCGCGGCGGGGTTTGGCTCGTAGACCGTGCTGCCGGAACCCGGCGCCGGCACCACCTCGCCGTCCTCGGGGCTCGAAGCAGGCGTCGGCGACGCACCGCCGGTGGACGCTGTGGCCGTGGCTGCCGACGTGGGGGAGGACGGGCGTGCTGCCACAGGCCGCGAGCGCCACGAGCAGCACGAGGCAGATGGTGAGCCGAGCGAACGCGTGGGCAGCCATGAGACGCGAGGGTATCGGTCTAGCGCTCGGAGGCTTCGACGCTCTTCGACAGGGAGACGAGGAACTCGGCGTTGTTCTTGGTCTTGCCAAGGCGCTGCATGAGCAGCTCGATCCCCTCGTTCGGCCCGACGGCCGAGAGCATGCGGCGCATGGTCCACACCATCCGCAGCGAGTTCTCGTCGAGCAGCAGCTCCTCGCGCCGCGTGCCGGAGCGAAGCACGTCCACGGCCGGGAAGATGCGCTTCTCGGAGAGCTTGCGGTCGAGCGCCAGCTCCATGTTGCCGGTGCCCTTGAACTCCTCGTAGATGACGTCATCCATGCGCGAGCCGGTGTCGACCAGGCAGGTGGCGATGATCGTCAGGCTGCCGCCGCCCTCGATGTTGCGCGCGGCGCCGAAGAAGCGCTTGGGCGGGTAGAGCGCGACCGGGATCGACGCCCCCCGACAGCGTCTTGCCCGATGCCGGCAGCGCCAGGTTGTAGGCGCGTGCGAGCCGGGTGATCGAGTCGAGCAGGACGACCACGTCGCGGCCGGTCTCGACCTGCCGCTTGGCGATCTCGAGCGCCATCTCGGCCACCCGAGTGTGGTTCTCGGTCGGCTCATCGAAGGTCGACGCGTAGATCTCGCCCTCGACCGATCGCTGCATGTCGGTCACCTCTTCCGGCCGCTCGCCGATCAGGGCGACCATGAGGTGGCTCTCCGGGTAGTTCTCGGTGATGCCGTGCGCGATCTGCTTCAGCACGGTGGTCTTGCCGGCCTTCGCCGGCGACAGGATCAATCCGCGCTGCCCCTTGCCGATGGGGCTGATCAGGTTGATCAGCCGCTGCGTCAGGTTCTTCTGGTCGGTCTCGATGTCGAACATCTCGTCCGGGAAGACCGGCACCAGCGTGTCGAAGTACGGGCGCCGCTTGGCGGTCTCCGGATCGACCCCGTTGACGGTATCCACCCGCAGCAGGCCCCAGTACTTCTCCTGGTCCTTCGGCGGTCGCGTCTGTCCGGTCACCTTGTCGCCCGTGCGCAGGCCGAAGCGCCGGACCTGGGAGGAGCTCACGTAGATGTCGTCGTTCGACGGCATCACGCCGTGGCGACGCAGGAAGCCAAAGCCCTCGTCGACGATCTCCAGGATCCCGGTCGCCTCGCCCGGCTTCCCGTCGAGCTCCCGCTTCTGGGCGGGAGCGAGCGGGACGACGTCGAGCAGCTTCAGCACCAGGTCGGAGTGCTCCAGCTCCTCGTAGTTCTCGATGTCGTGCTCGCCGGCCATCTCCCGCAGCTCCTCCACGCCCTTGGCCTGGAGGTCGGCGAGGTTCATGCCGTCCGCATCGTCGTCGGTCGGGAAGGGGCCGGAGTAGATCGACGAGTACTGGCCGGATGCGTAGTCGTTCCGCCGTCGCGGGAACGACGTGCGTGGCTGCTGCCGGCGCGATCCGCCGTCCTGGCGGCGCCGTGGCCGGTTACGACGCTGGGAGCGTCCCTCGTCGCTCATCGCGCGCTCTGCTGCCAGCAGTGGTTCATGGAGGAAGTGACCTCGAAACAGGATGTGGGCTGATGCCGTTCAGCCGAGCCCGATCCGATCGGTTCGGGAAGGGATGAATCGGCGGAGCTGCGGCCCGGGGCGTCGCTGTCCCACGCGCGGTGGCAGCGGATCGCCTCGGTCTTTCGCTCGTTGAAGTGGGATGACAGGCGGCGGTGGGAGTCAGACCTTGCGAGTCCCTGCGCGCGTGGTGATGTTGGGCCCGCCGTATCCGCTCATCTCGCCGATGAGTCGCGTCCTGATCTGACGCAGGACCGGTCGCCAGTCCAGATGATCATACCCGAGATGCGCAACCACGTCCTCCGCATTCCACTGCTGGCCGCGCGACCAGCTGCGGCGGAGCGCCTCGCCGGCGTCCGGCGACCGCCACCACGCGTCGCCGCAACGCGCTCGCAACCAGGCGGCGAGGTCGGCCGGCCACCATGGTGGCGCGGGCGTAGCGCGCCACGTAGAGGCCGTCATCGGTCGTGGCCAGGTACTCCTCGGGAGCGACCCGAACGCCCAGGTTGAGGCCCAGCAGGCCCGCGTACTGCTCGCGTGCGATCGCGTCGTCGGCGGTGGTGTAGAGGTGCAGCTCGTAGAGCAGCTTCGCGGCGAGCCACCGCATGGCCGACAGCTCCCAGAAGGCATGGAAATCGGCGAACGCCAACGCCTCCGTCTCGGGCATGCCCGCGTGCTCCATCAGCCAGGCCGGGTCGCCGAGGAGCATCTCGAACATGCAGGCCGTAGCCCTCGGTCAGGCTGTCGTCGCCCAGGAGTCGGAAGGCGACCGGCAGGTCGGGCGCGACGTGGGCGAAGTGCTCGGCGTGACCCGCCTCGTGCAGCAGGGCCGCGTAGTCATCCCAGCCACCGCGCGGCTGCAGGACCAGCCGGACGTCACCCGGGACGCGAACCGGCGCGCAGAAGGCGCGCGGCGACTTGCGAGGTCGATGCTCCACGTCGAGCGTGATGCTCGATTGCGCGATCGAGGTCGATCCCCATCCCGGCCAGCGTCCTGCCCAGGGCGGGGACCATGCCGCGCGCAGGGAACCAGCTGTCCCAACCGGCGCCGCGCAGCACGCGGTCGAGGTCGACGCGCGCGGCATCGCCCTGCTCGATGTCGATCTCGGCCAGGTGCCGTCGCAGGGCCGCGTAGTAGACCGTCTCCGACTCCGCCAGGAACGCGCGCTGCTCGGCGGCAAGCTCGTGCGGGTCGAATCCTGCGGTGTCCCGGACGGCGGCCGGCACGCTCTCGTAGCCGAGCTGCTCGACCGCCTGCTTGACGCGCTCCAGACGCTCGCTGCGGAGAGGATTGATGGCCTCGACAGCTTCGACGTAGGAGGCGGCAAGGGCGTTGCGCTCGGCACGGTTTCCGATCTCGGTGGCCCGGTGCCAGACGGATCGGTACGGGATCGCCTCGCCGCGCCACATGACGACCGCCGAGGCCTCCGACGCGACGATGCGCTCGGTCAGTGCCGCGACCTTCGCCGAGACGTGCTCGCGCACCGCGAAGGCCAGGAGCGCACGCGCCTGGCCGGCCTCATCGCCGGAGCCCTCGGCGAGCTCGCGAAGCCGCTCGATGGCGCTGGCGTCGAACAGGCTCGCGTGGCGGCGGTAGATCTCCTCGAGACCCATCCGCTCGTCGAGCCCGGCGAGCTGCCGGTACTCGGCCTCGGCGAGGGCCGAGGCGAACTCCTCGACCTCGCTCGAATAGCCGCTCAGGCTGAAGCGGGCGGTCCCCCGGCGCGTACGCGTGGTCATCGCCCGGCGGTCGTCTCCACCGACGCGCTGGCCGGTGCCTCGGTGGCCTCGGCGGCATGGCGGTCGACTGGCAGGCCGGCCCTGGCCGCGGCCGCGGCGACGAAATCGCGGAAGAGCGGATGGGGACGGTTCGGCCGGCTCTTCAGCTCCGGATGTGCCTGGGTTGCCACGAACCACGGATGGTCGCGCAGCTCGATGTACTCCACCAGCCGACCATCGGGCGACACGCCGCTGAACCACATGCCGCCATCGCCGAGTCGTTCCCGGTAGGCGTTGTTCACCTCGAACCGATGGCGATGCCGGTCGTAGGCGATCTCGGTTCCGTAGGCCGCGCGCACCTTCGAGCCCTCCTCGAGCTTGGCCGGGTAGAGGCCGAGGCGCATGGTGCCGCCCTTGTCGGTGACATCGGTCTGGTCGGGCATGAGGTCGATCACCGGATGCTCCGTGAAGACGTTGAACTCGCTGCTGTTGGCGTCGTCGGTCTCCAGCACGTGGCGTGCGAACTCGATCACCGCGCACTGCAGGCCGAGGCACAGTCCAAGGTACGGGACCCGCTGCTCGCGGGCCCAGCGGATGGCGCGGACCTTGCCCTCGACGCCGCGGTAGCCGAAGCCGCCGGGGACCAGCACGCCGGCCACGCCCTCCAGCTGTTCGGCGACCTGCTCGTGGTCCAGGCGCTCCAGCTGCTCGGAGCGAACCCAGCGCACCTTGACCTCGACACGGTGGTGCAGGGCGGCGTGCTTGAGCGCCTCGGTCACGCTGATGTAGGCGTCGGGCAGCTCGGTGTACTTGCCGACGATCGCGATCTCAAGCTCCGGCCGAGGGGCGCGGATACGGGACACCAGGTCCTGCCAGTCGGACAGGTCCGGCTCGCCGGTCGGGATCTCCAGCTCACGGGTCACCAGCTTGCCGAGGCCGGCGCGCTCCAGCTGCAGCGGCACCTCGTAGATGCTGCGCGCGGTCTTGAGCGGGATGACGGCATGCACGTCGACGTCGGTGAAGAGCGAGACCTTGTCGAGGATCTCGTCGTCGATCGGCTCGTCGCTGCGCAGGATGATCACGTCTGGCTGGATGCCGATGCCTCGCAGCGTGCTGACCGAGTGCTGGGTGGGCTTCGTCTTCAGCTCGCCGGTGGCGCCGATGGACGGCAGCCAGGTGACGTGCACGTACAGCACGTTGCGGCGGCCGACGTCCTTGCGCATCTGGCGGATCGCCTCCAGGAAGGGCAGCGACTCGATGTCGCCGACGGTGCCGCCCACCTCCACGATGACGACGCCATGCGCGGCGAGGCCGGAGGTCGCCACGCTGCCGGTCCCCTCGCGAGCGACGCGCGCGATGCGCTCCTTGATCTCGTTGGTGATGTGCGGGATGACCTGCACCGTCCCGCCCAGGTAGTCGCCTCGGCGCTCCTTGCCGATCACGCTCTGGTAGATGCGGCCGGTGGTGACGTTCGAGGCCTGGGACAGGTTCTCGTCGATGAAGCGCTCGTAGTGGCCCAGGTCGAGGTCGGTCTCGGCACCGTCATCGGTCACGAAGACCTCGCCGTGCTGGTACGGCGACATGGTGCCCGGATCGATGTTGATGTAGGGGTCGAGCTTGAGGATGGAGACGGGGATGCCGCGGGCCTTGAGGATGCGCCCAATGGAAGCGGCGGTGATGCCTTTGCCGAGCGAGCTGGTGACGCCGCCCGTGACGAAGACATACTTCGGCATCGGTTGTCCATTCCTCCGGGGTTTTTCCGATTCTAGCAGCCCTTGGCCGGCCCGGTGCCGGCGGTCGGGATCGGCCGCTACCGGTCGCTGTCACGCAACGCGTCGGACGAGGGGTGAGCCGCCAACCGGGGCCGGCGGAGGCGGCTAGGGCGTGAGGTCCGGGGGATCCTCCACCTCCGCTCGCCGGCTCTCCACGGTGCGCGGCTCATGGATCGCCCCGGCACCCGAACGGCTGACGACGAGCCCGATGGTCGTGCCCTGCACGACCATGGTGAAGAGCACGATCCCGAACGTGACCTCCTGCAGCAGCAGTCGCTGGGGGAAATCGGCGGGCAGCGAGAGCGCCATGGCCACCGCCACCGCGCCGCGCAGGCCGGACCAGAACATCACGTGCAGCCACGGGGTGGGGATGGCGGGGTGGTATCGGTCGCCGATGAGGTGCGAGGTGCCGCCCAGGAGCAGGTAGACGACGAGGGCGCGACCGATCATGACGGCCGCCACGCCCCAGGCGATCGGTCCAATCGCCTCCACGAGGGACGGGAAGGTGATCACCAGGCCGACGAGCAGGAAGACGAGCGCGGTGAGCAGGAACGCGATGAACTCCCAGACCGTGTTCAGAGCTTCCTGCGTCCGCTCGCTCATCCCGATCCGGCGCCCGTAGTTGCCGAGCGTCAGCCCGGCCACGACCGTCGCGATGATGCCGGACTCGTGCAGCAGGTCGGCCAGCAGGTAGGCACCGTAGGCGGTGGCGAGCGAGATGGTGAGCTCCACGAGGTGGTCGTCGACGGTGGCGATGAGGCGCGAGGCGACGAAGCCGAACGCAAGGCCGATCACCGTGCTGACCACCACGGTCAGGACGAACGTCCAGAGGCCGTCGAGCAGCGATGCCTCGCCGGTGACGAACCGTAGCGCAATGACGAAGATGACGAGGGCGGTCCCGTCGTTGAAGAGCGACTCCCCCTCGACCATGGTCGCCAACCGCTTCGGCGATCCCAGGCGTCGGAAGGTCGAGATGACGGCGGCGGGGTCCGTTGCCGCCACCATCGCGCCGATGACGAAGCCGAGCTCGAACGGGATATCGGTCGTGACGGCCAGGATGCCGGCCACCACCAGGGCGCTGAGCAGCACGCCGGGCACCGCCAGCAGCGTCACGCCGCCGAAGGCACGGCGGAGCTCGTTGACGTCGAGGTTGTAGGCGGCTTCGAAGATGAGGCCGGGCAGGAGGACGACGAGGACGAGCTCCTCGGTGATCGCGAAGTCGAGCTGCGGGGCGAAGATGGCGGCGGCGAGACCGAAGACGACCAGCGCCACGGTATACGGCACGGCAATCCGCCTTGCCAGCAGGCCGATCAGTCCCGCCGCGGCCACGAGGCCGACGAAGATCTCGACGGCAGTGATCGTCGTCTGGCCTTCCACGCGGGCATGGTAGCGGCCGCGTAGGATGCACCGATGAGCCTGGCCTCCACGGCGTGGGCCGCGGTCCGCGTGATCCACCCCGCTCCGGCGCTGGCCGTGACGCTCCTCTCGGCGGCGCTGGGCGCGATCCTGGTGACGCAGTCCAACGGGTCGCTGGACGCGCGCTGGATCGCCACCGTCGCCGCGGTGGGCGGCTCGCAGGTGTTCACCGGCGCGACCAACGACCTCGTCGACCGCGCACGTGACCAGGCGACCGGACGAACGTCGAAGCCGCTGGCGGCCGGTGACCTGTCGCCGGAGGCGGCGCTCTGGGTCGCGTCGGGAGGCCTGGCGCTGCAGCTCGCCGCCTCGCTGCAGCTCGGCGCGTTGCCGCTGCTGCTGGGTGCGTCAGCGACGCTCTCGGCGCTGTCCTACAACCTCTGGCTGTCGCGAACGCCGCTGTCCGTGGTCCCCTACCTGGTCAGCTTCGCCATCCTCCCGCTCTGGGTGGCCGCCGGTGTCGGCGTGGAGCTGGGCCGGGTAGCGCCGGCGGTGCCGCTGGTCGCCCCGTTCGCCGCGGCCGCCCACCTGGCCAACCTGGCACGCGACTTCGAGATCGACCGCGAGACAGGATCACGCAACCTGGCCCAGGTCATCGGCCGCGCGAGGGCGATCTGGCTGGCGTGGGGAGCGGCGATTGCCGTGGGCATCGGGGTCGGGCTGGCCCTGACGCTCGCCGGCCGCACCTCCACGGCCGCCCTCCTGCTCGGCATGGCCGGCCTGTTGGCCGTGGCGCAGGGCGTCGGCGACGCCCGGCGTCTCTGGTACGGGATCCTGCTGGCCGCAGTGGCCTGGACGGCCGCCTGGGCGCTGAGCACGGGCTGAGCAGCAGGACGGGCGCCCCAGGGGCGCCCGCATGGAGCCAGCTCGCGCGTGGGCGGTCCCGCTAGACGGTGTCCTCGATCTCGAGGTCGTCGTCCTCGGTCTCCTCTGTGAGCTTCAGCCAGACGAACAAACCGGCCAGGATCGTGAGCGGAATCACGATCAGCGCGGCCAGGATGGCGCCGATGCTGATGAGCAGGACCTTCAGTGCCTTCATGTAGGGGCCTCCCCTTGCGCCGCTGGTGCCGCGGCCGGTGCTGAATCTCGTAGTCGTGGTGCTTCGTCGATCATAGCCACAATCTCGTCCCGGGTGAATTCCGCCAGCCGATGGCCAACGCTGCCACCCGTCCCCGACTGCAGGACTCGGACCACGAATGAGCCGTCCTGCTCGAAGAAGAAGAGATCGCGCGCCTTTTCGCGGTCGACCCAGCCCCCGACGATGCGCAGCGCCTGCTCGTAGTAGTTGGTCACCCCGAGGTGCGGGGCCTCGTCCGCCGACTCGCCGCGGTGGCCGGCGCTCTCGTCCATCAGCTGGCCGACCTGGTCATCGAGCAGCTCGTAGGTTCGCTTGGCGATGGCGCCCATGTTGTCGGCGTCCTGGCCTCCGGACTGGATGCCCAGGCCCTGCAGCAGGAAGCCATCCTCGAGCTCCAGGAAGAGGAGCTCCTTCAGGCCCGTCCGATCGGCGAATGCGCCGATCGCCCGCAGGGCTTCTTCCCAGTCCTGTCGCGGGCTTCCGTCGTAGATACGCATGGCACCCTCCTGCTCCCCCGCCGGACCGTGCGGGCAGGATACTCCGTCGGGATGCTGGCGTCAGTCCCGCTGGACAGGCCGATGGTCCTGATCGGCGGCCATGGCAACTGCCAGCTGCGCGGCGGTTCGCGCGTTGTTCACGATCAGGCCGATGTTGGTAGCCAGCGTGCGGCCATGGGATGCCGCGGCCAGGTAGGAGAGGACGAACGGCGTGACGGCGCCGCCGCGCAGGCCCCGCTCGATGCCGTCGTCCACGGCGTGGGCGATCCAGCCCTCGACCTCCGCCGAGTCGATTGCCAGCTCGGCAGGCGGCGGCTGGACGAGCAGGATGCCGCCGGCACCCGGCAACGACAGGTGGGCCGAGACGGCAGCAGCGGCGGCGGCGATGGAATCGGCGCGGTGCTCCAGCCGCAGCCCCGAAGAGGTCGCGTAGAAGGCGGGCAGCTCGTCCACTCCCAGCCCCACGACCGGCACTCGGCGGGTCTCGAGCATCTCGAGCGTGGCGGGCAGGTCCAGGATCGACTTGGCGCCGGAGCAGACGACCGCGACCGGCGTGGCGGCCAGCTCGTCGATGTCCGAAGAGACGTCGTAGCTGGTCGATGCGCCGCGATGCACGCCACCGATTCCCCCCGTCGCGAAGCAGGAGATGCCGGCCAGGCGGGCGATGCGCATGGTTGCCGACACCGTCGTCGACGCCATGCGGCCGGCGGCGAGCAGGGGACCAAGATCGCGCGATCCCGCCTTCGCCACGTCGGAGGCAGGATCGGCAAGCCGCTCAAGGAGGGCATCATCTGCGCCCACGACCAGGTGGCCTCCATCCACGGCGGTCGTGGCGGGAACCGCCCCCGCCTCCCGCACTCCACGCTCCGCCGCCCGCGCGGTATCCAGGTTGTGGGGCACCGGGAGGCCTTGGGCCAGCAGGCTCGATTCGAGGGCGACCACGGGCGTCCCCGTCGCGAGCGCCTCCCCGACCTCGCGCGCCAGCAGCAGGAAGCCTCCGCCCCCGCTCACGTGCGCGCACCGGATGTCGCCGTCTCGTCCGGAGTCCGGCCCTGCGCGCCGAACACGCGTGCGACCTGCGAGCCGGCGCGGCTGGCCGCGGCCATTGCCCGGCGGAGGTCCTCTGGTCGCGGCGGCCAGGGGAACGCGACGAGCTCCGCGATGAGCGCGGCACAGTAGCCGTCGCCGCTCCCCGTGGCATCCAGCACGGGTGCCGGAGCATGGTGGGCCGGCACGTCGATCCCCTCACCATCCACGCAGGCCGATGAACCCTGACGACCGTCGGTCACGAGGACCAGCGGCGCGAGGTGCGCGAGGCGGGCGGCGGCCTCACCCGTTGGCGGCGAAGGTTCGCCCAGCAGCGCGCCGGCCTCATCGCGGCTGGCGAGCAGCAGCTCCGGGCGCGCCACCGCCAGCCGCGAGAGCATGCGCGTCACGAGCTCGTCTACCGGCGGGATGCTGCCACCCGCGACGCTCAGCCGCGTCCCCGCCGCCCGCCCGCCGAGCCACGTTGCGAGCGCCGCGCCCTCCTCCTCGTCGAGCAGGGCGTAGGCGGACGCGTGAATCCAGGAAGCATGGGTCGCAAGGGACCCCAGCGCCGCGGCGGGCAGCGGCTGCCGATCCGAGAGCATCGATCGTTCACCCGATGGGTCGAGCAGTGCGACCACGGCCGAGCTGCGACTGACCGCGGCGGCCTCGAGCTGCACGCCCTCCGCCGCGAGGGTTTCGGCGATGAGACGGCCGGCGGCATCCGAGCCGATCGCCGCCAGGAGCGAAACGTCCGCTCCACGACGTGCCAGCCGCACGGCCACGTTCGCCCCCTGGCCGCCGAAGCCGAATCGAACGGCAGCCGGCACGTCGCCGGCGTGGCGCAGCGAATGAGTCGGGGCCACCGTCACGTCGATCGTTGCGTCGCCGATGACCAGGAAGTGGGTCACCACGGCTTCCGGCTGGCGTAGCCCTCGTCGGTCCCGTGCCAGAACGCGACGGCCGGATCGGCGAGCCGCCAGCAGAGCCAGACACGCCTGCCCTCGCGCTCGCACGGGAAGTCGACCAGTCCCATCTCGAGGTCGCGCACCACGATCCCCCGCTCCTGGAGGTGCGTGAGCAGGGTCCTGATGCCCTCGGAGATCTCGGTCATCTCGACCTCGAGCCGGTCGGCGGCCGCGCGCGAGGCCGGGCCACCGTTCCCCTCCAGGCGCCGGTGCAGCTCCTCGTGGACGCGTTCCACGCGCGCCTCCTCGAACCCCATCTGGAGGAGAATCGCCCGCACCTCGGGCACGAGGGCGTTGGCTTCGTCGATGGTGTAGATGCGGTCCGGCGGCGCCATCTTCAGCCCGATGGTAGCAGGGCGCCCGGCGTGCTCTGGTACCATCGCCCGCGCTTCGGCTTTGAGCGGACCTGCTCCGCGCCGCGACGGCGTCCGCTGCAGACGAAGGAGACCTCTCGCCACCCATGGCTGACGAGAAGCGCCGCCATCGCGGCACCAACGACGAGAACCCGCCCAGTGGCGCGGACCCGTACCACGAGTTCGCCGACTTCGACCTGCCTGCCTACGTGGGGGCCGCCAGCTTCCAGAAGCTTCCGTGGCTGGACGACGCGGCCGTCGCGGACCGCCAGCCGGACGTCGCGATCATCGGTGCGCCCTTCGACGACGCGGTCAGCCACCGTCCCGGCGCCCGCTTCGGGCCACGCGCGATACGGACGGCGACCTACCACGCAGGATCCGTCAACTCGTTGCAGCTCGGGATCCAGCCATTCGAGTGGCTGGACGTGGTGGACGCCGGGGACGCGCCCATCATCCCGGCCAACCCGGACCGTGCCCACGAGGTGATCCGCCGCAAGGTGGCGGCCGTCGCCGAGACCGGCGCCATCCCGATCATTCTCGGCGGCGACCACTCCATCACCTTCCCGTCGGCCTCGGCGGTCGCCGAGCACGTGGCCCCACGGCGCCTCGGCGTCGTCCACTTCGACGCCCACGCCGATGCCGCCGCCACCACCTGGGGCGTGCTGCGGTCACACGGAACGCCCATGCGGCGGCTGATCGAATCGGGCGCGGTCGCCGGCCGGAACTTCGTGCAGGTTGGGCTGCGCGGCTACTGGCCGCCGCCGGAGACGCTCGACTGGATGGGGCGCAACGGCCTGCGCTACCACTTCATGACGGAGATCGAGGAGCGAGGCGCGGAGGCGGTGGTCGCCGATGCGATCGCCGAGGCGCTCGACGGGCCGGAGGTGATCTACCTGTCGATCGATATCGACGTCATCGATCCGGGCATGGCGCCCGGGACCGGCACGCCCGAGCCGGGCGGCATGCTCACCCGGGAGCTCCTGCGCGCCGTGCGCCAGGTCGTCGGTTCCGTGGAGCTGGCGGGCATGGACGTCGTTGAAGTTGCACCCCCGTACGATGTCTCCGAGGTCACTGCGGCCGCCGCCAACCGCTGCGTGATGGAGGCGCTGAGCGCGCTGGCAGCACGGCGTCGTGCGCGGGGCGACGAACCGCGGCCCACCTTCGCCTGAGCTAGCCACCCACCGTGAAGCTGGCGCGGTCGGCGAAGTCGCCGTTGCGGCGCAGCAGCAGCTCGTACTGTCCGGGCTGGAGGTCTCGGTAGACCGCGCCCCAGATCAGGCCGCGGCAGGTGTCGCCGCAGTTGACGACGTCGCCCAGCGCCTTCGCCTGGCTGTCGAGCGTCTCGCCCTGCGACCGCAGCTGGAGCGTCACGTCATCGGTCCCCCTCGCCTTGTCGAAAATGACGAGGATCCAGACGTTGCCGTTGTCGCGCTGGCTGCCGTCCACCTTGCATCCGCTCAGGTCCGCGGTGAATTCGTACGATCCGCAGGGCTGGACCTCGTACACGGCACCATCGGCGAAGGTGACCGGACCGTCGGTCGGCTCGGGCGTTGCCTCGGCGCCGGTCTCGCTGGGCGCGCTGCTGCTGGGAGCCTCGGTCGGCTGCTCCGTCGCGGGTGCACCGCTGGTCACCGGCGTCGGAGTTGCCTGTCCCACCTGCTCCTCGCCGCCCAGCAGGCCAGCCAGCACGGCGCCGACCGCCAGCGCCAGCACGCAGAGGACCACGAAGCCGATGACGGCAAGGGAGTTGTTGGTACCGCGGCCGCCGCCGTCCTCTCCTCCCGCGTAGGGGTAGGCGTAGGCATCCCCCGGCTCGCCATAGGCTCGATCGTCGTAGTCGTCCACCGCATCGGGGTGCGGCTCGTCCCCGACCGGCGGCTGGTATGCACGTTCATCCGGACGCGGAGCCGGCGGCGGCGCGGCCGCGGTGCTGGCCCACACGGGGGCGGCCTCGATCTCGTCGGTCTCCTCCGCCGTCGGTGACGAGGGCGGCCCGTAGGCATCGGGCTCGCCGCCATCGGGTCGTACGGCAAGCGCATCCTCCGGCTCCGGCTCGTACGGGACGTAGCCCGCGCTGGCCGGCGTCTCGTCGACCTGCTGCCCGCGACGGAAGCCGCCCTCTCCCGGACGTCGCCGTACGCGATCCTCGAGCTCGTCGCGGTCCATGCCGCGGGGGCGAACCCGCGCGGACGGCGGGATCGGCGAACCGCACTGTGTGCAGTAGGCCGCGGGCGGCGTGGATCGGAGACAGGTGGGACAGCGAATCTGCCCCGGCTTCGGAGTCGACATCAGCGCGCATTGTGCCTGTCCGGGGCCAGTGTGCCAACTGGCACCACCTGCCCTCCTGCGACGACGCCTAGAATCGGCCGGCCATGGCGCAGGCATCGCCCTTCCCCTACCGGCGCGTGAACGTCGTCGGCACCAGCTCATCCGGCAAGACGACATTCGCCGTCGCCCTGGCGGCGCGCCTGGGCGTGCCCCACGTGGAGCTGGACGCACTGCACTGGGGACCGAACTGGACCGAGGCCAGCCCGCAGCAGATGCGCGAGCGCGTCTCGGCCGCGATCGCCGGCGCCGGATGGGTGGCGGACGGTAATTACTCGGTCGTCCGCGACCTCATGTGGGAGCGAGCCGAGGCGATCGTGTGGCTCGATTACCCGCTGCGCACCGTCCTGCGCCGCTACCTGGTGCGGACCCGGCGCCGGATCCGCAGCCGAGAGGAGCTATGGCCCGGAACCGGCAACCGCGAACGGCTGCGGAACCACCTCGTCGGGCGCGAGGGGCTGCTGTGGTGGATCCTCTCGACCTATCATCGACGCCGGCGCGAGTACCCGGTCCTGGTGCGCCGGCACCCCGAGCTGGCGGTGGTCCACCTGCGCTCGCCGGCGGAGGCCGATGCCTGGCTGGCGCGCCTGGCCGGCTAGGCGCCTGGCCGCTTCCACTCGCTGCCGTCGGGGAAGCGCTCCAGCTTCCAGATCGGCAGCCGCTCCTTGATCGCCTCGATGATGAAGCGATTGGCCTCGTATGCCGCCGAACGGTGGGGTGCCGCGGTGACGATGGCCACCGCCGCCTCGCCCAGCGGGACCACCCCGGTACGGTGCACCACGGCCGACGCGAGTCCCGGCCAGCGCGCCTCGGCCTCGGCCGCGATCTCGGCGAGCACGCGCTCGGCCATCTCCGGGTAGACCTCGTACTCGAGCTCGACGACCTCGCGCCCATCGTCGGAGGTGCGCCGCGCGCGACCGATGAAGGATGACCAGCGCGCCGTGCTGCAGTCCGGCGACGACGGCTCTCTCAAGCGCGCCGACGTCGATCGGCCCGTCGGTCAGGCCCGAGGTGGCGCCGCCGCTCACCGGCGGCAGGAAGGCGACCTCGTCGCCATCGGCCAGCGGCTCGTCCCAGCCGGCGTAGCTGCCGTTCCGCGCCGCGCGCACGAACTCGCGGTGCGGTGCCAGCGCCGGGTGGCGCTCCACCATGGCGGCCCACGCATCGGCCAGCGACGCTCGCGTCGTCGAGCTAGCAGGAGCTCGACGCGGTCGGCCGAGGCCTCACGCAGCGTGGCGAAGGTGCGGACGGTGACGCGCATCGGTCCTGACCCTACACCGGCACGCCGGTCAGGTAGGTGATGCTGGCCGCGGCGATCGATCCGGCCATCACGAACGCCAGGCCGATGTAGAGCAGACCGGTGCTCGCCTGCAGCGAGGCCGCGCGGCTGGCCAGGTAGGCCAGCACGGTGATGCCGATCGGCAGCGCGATGCCGACCAGCAGCCGCAGCCAGGTCAGCCAGCCGATGGGCCCGCCCAGCGGGCCGTTGCTGACGAAGACCATCGCCAGCACGAAGACCACGGCCTGCAGCCCCAGCGCGACCACCAGCAGCCACATCATCCGGCGCAGCGGGGACGGCGACAGCTTCGGCGTCACCAGGTACCAGTGGCCCAGCAGCATCGCGGCGTTCACCGCGCCGAGCGCCAGTGCGGCCAGGATCAGCTGCGCGGCGAAGAGCGAGCGGGCTGAGCGTGCCGCCGGCGTTGGCCAGGGTCACCAGGGCCAGGATGCCGACCAGTCCGCCGGCGATCGCCATCCCCGACCGCGGCAGCTTCGCGAGCGAGGCGACCAGGTAGAGGGCCGCCAGGCCGGTGAAGGCCCACACCAGGATCCGCGACGCGCGCCGGCGGTGTCGTCCGCGACGGTCCCCAGCGCGAGGTTGAGCTCGGAGAGCAGCAGCACGGCGGCGAAGGCGGCCAGCAGCCAGGCCATGAAGAGCCGATAGCCGCGCGTCGTCCCGCCCAGCAGCTCGGTCAGGCCGACGACCAGCAGCGTGCCGGAGGTGAGCGCCGCCCAGAAGATCCAGTTGACGAAGGGCAGCGCCTCGATCGTCATCGGGCCAGGGAGCCCGTCAGCCCGATCTCGACCCACCCCGATTCGCTGATGCGCACCGGGAACGTCTCGACCGGCTCGGTCGCCGGCGGCACCACCGCGTCACCGCTGCGCACGTCGAAGCAGCCGCCGTGCCAGGCGCAGACGAGGACCTCGTCGCGCGGGTCGAAGCCGGCCTCCGAGAGCGGGAAGTCCTTGTGGCTGCAGTTGTTCTGCACGGCGAAGAACTCGCCGGCGTGGCGCACCAGGACCACCGGCGTGCCGTCGATCTCGACCGGCATCAGCTCGCCGTCGCGCAGCTCATCGGTCCGGAGCACGCGGGCGTAGCGGACGGCGGTGGTCATGCGCGAGCGCGGCTACAGCGGGCGGACGAAGGCGAGCAGGCGCGGCTCGGTCATGTCCTCGATCGAGTAGCGCAGGCCCTCGCGGCCCAGGCCGGAGTCCTTCACCCCGCCGTACGGCATGTGGTCGATGCGCCAGGTCGGGATGTCGTTGACGATCACGCCACCCACCTCCAGCTCGTCGTGCGCGGTCAGCGTGCGCTCCATGTCGTTGGTGAAGACGCCGCACTGCAGGCCGAACTGGCTGTCGTTGATCTCCCTGATCGCCGCGTCGAAGTCCGGCACCCGGAACAGGTTGACGACCGGGGCGAAGACCTCCTCGCCGCAGACGCGGCGCTCTTCGGGACGTCGACCAGCACGGTCGGCGGGTAGAAGAGGCCGTCCGGTTCGTCGCCGGCGAGGGCGGTTGCGCCCTGCTGGAGCGCCTCCTGGACCCACTCGTGGGTGCGCTCGACCGCCTTGCGGTCGACCATCGGGCCAAGGTCCGTGGCCGGGTCGAGCGGGTCGCCCACCGTCACGGCGCGCACCTTCTCCACGAAGCGGTCGACGAAGGCATCGTAGACGGCGTCGACCACGTAGATGCGCTGGACGCTGATGCAGACCTGGCCGGCGTACGCGAACGCCCCGTAGACCAGCCGGCTGACCGCCCAGTCGAGGTCGGCGGTCTCGTCGACGATGGCGCCGGCGTTGCCGCCCAGTTCGAGCACCACCTTCTTCTTGCCCGCCTCGGCCTTCATCTTCCAGCCCACGCTCGGGGACCCGGTGAAGCTGAGCAGCTTGAAGCGGTCGTCGCGCACCATTGCGTCGCCGGTGGGCCGATCCATGGGCAGGATGCTCACCGCGCCCTTCGGCAGATCCGTCTCGTCGATGTACTGGGCCACGCGCAGCATCACCAGCGGGTCCTTCGACGGCGGCTTGAGCACGATGCTGCAGCCCGCGGCGATGGCCGGGGCCACCTTGTGCGCGGCCAGGTTGAGGGGGAAGTTGAAGGGGCTGATGCCGGCCACCGGGCCGATCGGGTAGCGCCGCACGATCCCGCTGCGGCCCCGGCTTGCCGCGTTCCAGTCCAGCGGGAGCCACTCACCGTTGATGCGGAGCGCCTCCTCGCCGGCGGTGCGGAAGGTGAGTGCCGCGCGGGCAACCTCGCCGCGCGCATCCTTGATCGGCTTGCCCGACTCGCGGGTGAGCAGCTCGGCGAGCTCATCGGCCTCTTCGATGATGCGGTCGCCCACGTGCGCAAGGGCGTCGCGGCGCTCGTAGCTGGCCAGCCTTCGCATCGTCGCGAACGCCTCGACAGCCGCCTGCGTCGCGCGTTCCAGCTCTTCGGGGCCCGCCTGGAATGTGGTGCCCACCAGCTCCCCGTTGGCCGGGTTGCGGACCTCCAGCGGCGTGCCCGCCTCAACGAACTCGCCGGCCAGGTAGATCGGGACGGTCTGGGCGCCCACGTGTGTCGTCATGATCTCGATTCTACGCTCGCCCCTCGCGCGCAGCGGCACGCGACTCCAATGCCTCCCCGCGCGCGGCGTTGCAGCCAGCGCACAGGCCACTCCGGAGCATCGCCCTGGCATGCCATCCGGCGTGGATCGTTGCGTCCGCGGCAACAGAGCGCGCAGGAAGGGCGCCTCCCGCGCCTGGCATTGCACCCAGCGCACAAACCACTCCCGACGAGCTGGCCCGACGCCCATTCGGAGCGGATCGTTGCAGCCAGTGCAACAGGTTCCGCCGTGCGGCGGACGCGGCACAACTCGACACCCCTCGTACCATTGGAGCGTGGTGCGGGCAGGCAGGCGATCGGCCGCAGAACAGACCCAGCGCATCCGATTCTGCCGGGGGAAGGACGGCGCTCGGATCGCCTACGCCGTGCACGGTGAGGGACCTCCGTTGCTGGTCGTCTCGTGCTGGCTGAGCCACCTGCAACACGATTGGGAGAGCCCGGTATGGCGGCACTTCCTCGAGGACCTGGGTGCGATCAGCACGTTGATCCGATACGACGAACGTGGCTTCGGCCTCTCCGACTGGAACGCGGAAGACTTCTCGCTTGACGCGCGTGTCGCCGACCTCGAGGCGGTCGTGGAGGACCTGGGCTTCGACCGGTTCGCGCTGCTCGGGATGTCGGGGGGCTCCCCGGTTGCTCTCGAATATGCGCTGCGCCACCCGGATCGGGTGACCCGGATCGTGGTCTACGGGGGTTCCGGGGTCGGCGCTCCCCACTACTTCCCAGATCCACCGCCGGAAGAGGTCGCCTTCCGCGCCATGATCGAGGCTGGCTGGGCGAAGCGCGACCCGATCTTCCGCCGTGTCTTCACCACGATGTTCATCCCGGAGGCGACCGAGGCCCAGCTGTCGTGGTTCGACGAGCTGCAGCGGACCTCGACCTCGACCGGGAACATGCTGCGCTCGCGGATCGAGCGTCAGCGAATCGACCTGCGGGATCGGCTGGGAGCGCTCGCACGGCCGGTGCTCGTCCTCAACGCCGTCGACGATCGGAACGTCCCCTTCGAGGAGGCGCACGAGCTCGCCAGCCTGGTGCCGGGCGCCCGGCTCGTGCCGCTGCAGTCGAGCAACCACATCCTGCTCGCCGATGAACCGGCCTGGCAGGCCTTCATGTCCGAGGTCGCCACCTTCCTTGAGCCCGATCGGTTGGGCGCCGCGCTCCCCCGCTCCGACGCGGTGAGGGCGCTCAGCCGCCGTGAGCGAGAGGTGATCGAGATGGCGTCCGCCGGCTCGAGCAACATCGAGATTGCCGCGAGCCTGCACCTGAGCGTTCGCACGGTCGAACGCCACCTTTCGAACGCGTACGTGAAGCTGGGCGTCTCCGGGCGCGCAGCGCGGACGGCGGCCGTTGCCTCAATCCTGAGGGCCGACGGCTAGCGCCCAATCGTTCTGACGGCGACCGGAGCTCCGGCCTCGCGATGGGTGGCAGCCGCCATCGACCGACGCTCCTTGAGATCCGATCTGGGTAGCCGCCCCGATGCGGCCCCCGGTCACCGCTCCCTAGCCTTTCGGTGGGCCGAGATTCGGCCACCAGGGCTCCCGCCGACCGTGGCGACTCCCTGCGAACCCGTGGTGGGGCATGCCGGTCGGTTCGCCGTCCGGCGGCCCCGCCGCCCAGCCAGGAGCGCGCGGATGAACGAATCCAGCCCCGACCAACCGGACCAGCAGCCGCTCCCCGTCGTGGATGGCGTGGGCGAGTCCTGCGCGACGTTCACGCCGATCGTGGCCGCGCGGATGCGCGAGCTGGCACCCGGCGACCGTCTCGAAGTCGTCTCGGACGACGCATCGGCTCCCGACGCGCTGAGCTCGTGGGCTCGGCTCACGGGCAACGACCTGGTCGAAACGCAGGACGAGGGGGGCGGTCGGTTCCGATTCGTCCTCATGCGCTGCTGAGTACAACGAAAGAGGAGACGCATGGCACGAATCATCACGCACGCGACCACGGGGCAGGACGACGCCGAACGGGCGACCATGCCGTTCGTGGTCGCCAACATCGCGGCTACGGCAGCGCAATCCGCCGCGGTGCTGCTGACCATCGAGGGCGTCCGGCTGGCCACCAAGGGCTACGCGGACGGCGTCGCCAGCGACGGGCTGCCACCCCTCGGCGAGCTCATCGGCCAGTTCGTCGCCAACGGCGGCGAGATCTGGGCCTGTGGTGCGTGCACCAAGCCGCGGGGCATCGGCGAGGGCGACCTGATCGACGGCGCTCGCATCGTGAACGCGGCCTTCATCGTCGAGCAGCTCGCCGCTGGCGCCGCCACGCTCGAGTGGTAGGCGGCCCGCACCAGCAACGAAGGAGGACGAGATGCGAAACCTGACCATCGGCCTTGCACTGGCGGCCCTGGCCACCGCCGGACTCGCCACTGCGGCCACGGCCACCGCCGACACGCCAACCACGACCGGCTGCCCGGCGGCCTACGACGCCCTGGAGGTGGCGGAGTGGGAGGCGCTCGACGCGCGCTACCGGCTCCCCGCCGAGATCGACGACGCGAACCTCACTCCGGAGCCGGACGGCGCCCCGTTCGACGGCGTTGCCGGCAACGAGGACGGGATCGTCTGCGGGCGAGCGCTTCCGGCTGGCTTCACCTTTGGATGGGCGGTGCAGGCCAATGGCATCCCGTCCACCGAGGCACCGGAGATCTTCTACGACTTCCGCGACAACGACAGCCCGGCGCAGCAGTAGGCGCCGGCAGGAGGCACCAAACCAATCGCGCCGGTGGGCGGCAGATCCGTCCGCCGGCCCGCACCCGTATCATCGGGCGTCGTGAACCTGACCTACCTCGGCCTCGAAATCGGGGCATCCCTCTTCTTCATCGGCGCCGCGCTGGCCGCCCTGCGCCGCGGCCGCCTGCCATTCCTGGAGCTCGTCAGCGCAGCGGTCTTCGGCATCCTCCTGGAGGAGGGCGACCAGCTCATCTTCGAGACGTACCACTACAGCGCCGACTGGGTGCTGACCATCGACCGGGCGCCGGTCGTCATCGGTCTCACGTGGGCATTGATCATCGCGGGCGCCATGCGACTGACCGATGCGCTGGGCGTGCGGCGCCGGTACGCGCCGTTCGTGGACGCCGTGCTGGCCATCAGCCTGGACCTGGCCTTCGATGCCATCGCCATCCGCATGGGCCTGTGGACGTGGCGCGACATCGGGGCCGAGCAGGGCTGGTTCGGCGTCCCAGCCGGCAACTTCTACGCGTGGCTGCTGGTGACCCTCGGGTTCAGCCTGGTCACCCGATGGATCCGCGACGTGTCGCGCGGGCGCCCGGTCCGCGAGTGGTGGCAGCTTCTGACGCCTGTCGCTGCGTACACGGTGCTCCTGGCCGGGTTGCTGCCCTTCATCTGGCTCAAGCCCCTCACCGATGACGCGCCGGGCGGGGGCCTGGGCATCTTTGCCGCCACGCTGGTGGTCTTCTGCGCGATCTCGGCGTGGGCGGTCTTCGGACCCGATCGCGGCCTGCCGAACGGACAGCTGACCGCCATCCTCGACCTGCGCCTGGCACTGCTGACTCGGGTTTCGATCCACCTCTTCTTTCTGGGCGGCCTGCTGGTCATGGGCCTGGCGACGGCGTACCCCGTGCTGCTGGTGGTGTCGCTCGCGCTGCTCGCGGCGGAGCTGCCCCTCGCGGCGCTGGTCCGATCGCGCCTCAGCGATGCGGGGGCCGGCGCACCCCACACGCCCCAGGGCGCGCTGGCCGCCGCCGACTGACCGCCCCGCGATTCACGCCGCGCGCTACCGTAGCCGCGTGACGGACTGGGATCGCGCGACCGACGAGTGCGTGCAGCACCTTCAGCAGCTGATCCGGCTTCCCAGCGTCAACCCCCCGGGCGATCCGGCGTCGGCGGCGGGACGCGACTCGACCGGCGGCGAGACGAAGGTGGCGGCCTACTGTGCCGAGGTGCTGACCTCGGCAGGCATCGAGGCGGAGGTCCTCGAATCGGCGCCCGGGCGCGGCTCGGTCTTCGCGCGTCTCCGCGCCAGCACGTCGGAGCCGGAACCTCCGTTGATCCTCCTCTCCCACACCGACGTCGTACCGGTCGACGCCGACGCCTGGACCAGGGATCCGTTCGGGGGCGAGCTGGTGGACGGTGAGGTCTGGGGTCGTGGCGCGGTCGACATGAAGGACATGCTGGCCATGGAGCTGTCGGTGATGCTGGCGCTCCATCGATCGGGAGCCAAGCTGCGGCGCGACGTCATCTTCGCCTCCATGGCCGATGAGGAGGCGGGCGGCACCTTCGGCGCGCTGCACTGGGTCCGCGAGCGCCCGGACCTGTTTGCCGATGCCGCCGGGCGACCGGCGGCGGCGGCACTGAACGAGGTCGGCGGCTACTCGATGACGTTGGGCGGGCGGCGGGCCTACGCCATCCAGGTCGCCGAGAAGGGCATCGTCTGGACGCGCGTCCGTTCGTCGGGCACGCCATCGCACGGCTCCATGCCGGCCGCCGACAACGCCGCCGTGCGCCTGGCCGATGCCGTTTCCCGCCTGGCCGCCGATCCCCGCCCGGCGCGCGTCATCCCGGTGGTGCGAAGCTTCTTCGAGGGGCTGGGACTGGCGGACGTGGCGGAGCGGGCTGCGCGCGGTGACGAGGCCGCGACACGCACGCTACTGGCCGACCTCGTCGATGAACCCGTGCTGCGCAGATCGCTCGACGCCATGCTCCGCGATACCGTCACGCCGAACGTCATCCGCGCGGGCAACAAGGTGAACGTGGTCCCCGGCAGCGGCGTCGCCGAGATCGACGTGCGGACCCTGCCCGGCACCGACCAGCAGGCGATGTTGGCGCACCTCCAGGAAGTTGCGGGGCCCGAGGTGACGGTGGAAGCACTCCACGTCATGCCGGCGGTCGAATGCCCGGTCGAGACGCCGCTGGTGGACCTGATGCTCGACGCCATCCGAACCGCCGATCCGGAGGGAATCCCCCTCCCGATGATGATCACGCCCGGCACCGATGCGAAGGCCCTGGCACTGCTGGGGATCCCCAGCTACGGTTTCGCCCCGCTGCGGCTCGGTCCGGAGTCCCCGTTCCTCTCGCTCTTCCACGGCAACGACGAACGCATCCCGGTCAGCGGCCTCCGATTCGGCCTGCCGGTCCTGCACGAAGTCGTCAGCCGCTTCTGCGAGGTCGAGCGGGACTGAGCGAGCCGCTCGGGGGGCGCCCGCACCTGGCCAACGGCGGCAAGCGGGGCCACGTTGGGGTCGAGAGGCTCCTCCGGCTATACTCGGGAGCGCTTTTCAGCACGAGATCAGCATGAGCGACCAGACCCAGACCATCGAGCGGGACCCAGGCCAGCCGCGTGTCCACGCCTTCGTCTTCCCCGGCCAGGGGTCGCAGTACGTCGGCATGGGTGCCGCGCTGCTCGAGCGTTCACCGGAGGCCGCGGCCATCATGGAGCGCGCCGACGCTGCGCTGGGCTATCCGCTGAGCCGCCTGATCGCCGAGGGACCGGCCGATGAGCTGGATCTCACCATCAACGCGCAGCCGGCCATCCTCGCCACCAGCGTGGCCTACCTCGAAGCGCTGAAGGCGGACGCGCGGCGCGCCGGCGTGGAGCTCCGTCCGGCGGTCGTCGCCGGCCACTCGGCCGGCCAGTACGCGGCGGCGGTGGCGGCCGACGCGATCGACTTCGAGACGGCCATGCAGCTGGTCCATGAACGTGGCCGGGTCATGCAGGAGCACGGCATCGATGGCGGGATGGGCGCCGTCGTGGGCCTCACCGACGAGCAGGTCGACGACATCGTCGACCAGGCTCGCGCCCACGGTGAGATCAGCGTGGCGAACCAGAACGCGCCAGGGCAGATCGTCCTCTCGGGCGTCGTCCCGGCCCTGGTCTTCGCGCTCGAGATGAGCAGAACGGTCGGGGCTCGCCGCGCGGTCCAGCTCACCGTGAGCGTCGCCTCGCACTCACCGCTGATGCGACGCGCCCGCGACGAGTTCAGCCGCGTCCTCGCGCTGGTGCCGTTCAAGGACCCCAAGATCCCCATGCTCGGAAACGTGCATGCCTCCGTCATCCAGACCGCCGACGCGCTGCGCGGCGAGCTGACCGAGCACCTGGTGCACGGGGTGCAGTGGACGAGCACCGTCCGCCACATGGCCGGCGAGGGCGTCACCGACTTCGTCGAGATCGGACCCGGTCGGGTCCTCTCCGGACTCATCCGACGCATCATCCCCGGCGTGGAGGTCCACGCCGTGGACAACCCCGGCAACGAGCGGACCTGGCTGCCATCGTGACGGAGCGCCGCGCCGTCGTCACCGGCCTCGGCGTCGTCTCACCGGTGGGCATCGGGGCCGATGCCGCCTGGGAGGCGCTGGTCGCCGGTCGATCCGGGATCACCGACATCACCCTCTTCGACGCCACTGCCTACGACATCCACGTCGCCGGCGAGGTGAAGGGGTTCGACGCCACCGACTACATGGACGGCAAGGATGCCCGTCGCCACGACCGCAACACCCACTTCGCGGTGGCCGCCACGGGCGAGGCGCTGCGGCACGCCGGGCTGCTCGGCGAGGACGGGCAGCTGGACCGAGCACAGGCCGAACCGGACCGCTTCGGCATGGTGGTCGGCACCGGCATCGGCGGCATCGGCATGATCAGCGATGGGGTCAAGACGCTGCTGGAGCGAGGTCCTGACCGCATCTCGCCGTTCCTGCTGCCGCACATGATCCCTGACGCCGCCTCGGGCATGGTCGCCATCCAGTACGGTCTGCGCGGGCACAACATGGCGGTCGTCAGCGCCTGCGCCACCGGCGGCCACGCCATCGGCGAGGCGATGGAGGCGATCGTGCGCGGTCAGGCGGACCTGATGCTCGGCGCGGGAACGGAGGCGGTCGTGGTGCCGCTCGGCATCGCCGGCTTCAGCCAGATGAAGGCGCTCGGTTCGCCCATCGATCCCGACAGCGGCGAGTACGACCCGGCCATCGCCAGCCGTCCCTTCGATGCGACGCGCAACGGGTTCGTGGTGGCCGAGGGCTGCGCCGTGCTCGTGCTGGAAGAGGCGGAGCACGCTCGCGCCCGCGGCGCACGTCCGATCGCGGAGGTGATCGGCTACGGGTCATCGTCGGACGCGTTCCACATGGCGGCACCGGCGGAGCGCGGCGAGGGGAACCAGCGGGCGATGCGCGCCGCCCTGGCGCGCGCCGGCATCGGCCCGGAAGCAGTCGACTACATCAATGCGCACGGGACCAGCACGCCGCTCAACGACCGCTACGAGACGATGGCCATCACCGACGTCTTCGGCGACCACGCTCGCAGCCTCGCGATCAGCTCCACGAAGAGCATGACCGGCCACATGATGGGTGCCGCCGGCGCGTTCGAGGGCTTTGCCTGCGTCAAGGCGGTCCAGACCGGCTGCCTGCCTCCCACCATCAACTACCGCCATCCCGATCCCGAGCTCACGCTGGACTACGTCCCCAACCAGGCGCGCCAGACCGATGCCCGGGTCGCCCTCTCGAACTCGATGGGGCTGGGCGGACACAACAGCACCGTCGTCGTGCGCCGATGGGAGGAGTAGTGGCCGCCGCATGAACCGCGATACCGGCCGCCGCGCCGTCATCACCGGCATGGGCGCCATCACGCCCATCGGCAACACCGTCGAGGACTACTGGAAGAACCTGGTCGCCGGCGTGAGCGGCGCAGCGCGCATCGCCTCCTACGACGCGTCGGCCGAGGAGGTCCAGATCGCTGCCGAGGTGAAGGACTTCGACCCGCGCGACTGGATGGACTTCAAGGCCGCACGGCGCATGGCGCGCTTCTCGCAGCTGGCGGTCGCGGCGGCGCGGCAGGCGATCGATGCGTCGGGTCTCGAGATCACCGATGCGAACCGCGACGACATCGCCGTCGTGATCAACACCGGCGGCGGCGGCCTCGACCAGGTCGCCGAGGGCGAACGGACCTTCCGCGATCGTGGCGGCTCACGCGTCAGCCCGTTCATGGTGCCGATGCTGTCACCGTCGATGGCCGCCTGCCAGATCAGCATCCAGAACCAGATCCGCGGTCCGGTGGTGACCAGCGTGGCGGCCTGCGCGTCGGGGGTGCAGGCGTTCATCGAGGCACAGCGAATGATCGAGCACGGCGACGCCGACGTGGTCGTGACCGGCGGCACCGAGAGCGCCATCATGCCGGTGGCGTTCGCCGCACTGGCGAACATGGGCGCCCTCTCGAAGCGCAACGACGAGCCGACGAAGGCGTCGCGCCCCTTCGACGCGCAGCGCGACGGCTTTGTCTTCGGCGAGGCGGCCGGCGTCATGGTCGTCGAGTCGGCGGAGCACGCCGAGCGTCGCGGCGCGACAGCTCTGGCCGAGATCGCCGGCGGTGCCCTGACCGGCGACGCCTTCCATATCTCGGCGCCGGAACCGACCGGCGGCGGCGCGGCGCGCGCCATGCAGCGGGCCCTGCGGGACGCCGGCGTCGCGCCCGAGGAGGTCGACTACGTCGTGGCACACGGCACCTCAACCCCTCTCAACGACGCCACCGAGACGAGGGCGATTCACCGGGCCTTCGGCGACCACGCAGCAAAGCTGGCCGTGAGCAGCAACAAGAGCATGATCGGCCATACGCTCGGCGCCGCCGGCGCGATGTCCGCCCTGGCCGCGGTCCTTGCCATTCGTGACGGCGTCATCCCGCCGACGATCAACTACACGAACCCCGATCCCGACTGCGACCTCGACTACGTCCCGAACGAGGCCCGTCGCCAGCAGGTCGACATCGCCATCGTCAACGGTTTCGGCTTCGGCGGCCAGAACGCGGTGACCGTCTTCAGGCGATTCGACTGAGGCTTGCCCGCCGGCCGAGGTACGCTCGGCGGCAGGACCATCGGCACTCTGTCACCGCGGATCCCGCAGCGCGTAGCATCGGCGCATGGTGATCGCTGCCCCCACCTTCGGATGACCGTGGTCAACGGCCTGCGGCTTGCCTACCGGGGCTTCGTCACGGGGCTCGCGGCGGGCTACGCGTGGCTTGCCATCGCCATGCTTGGCGGTGCCATCCTGCGGGCCGATTCGCTGGCCGCGCTGCGACCGGTCGTCGCACTGCTGGCGCCCGGACGGAGCGACTCCGCCACGGCCTTCGTCATCGGCTTCGCCGTCGTGCAGCTGGCCGCCGCCGGGGTGGGCATGATCTTCGCCTACTTCTTCGCGCGCTTCTTCACCGTGCGCTCGACAGTGGCGGTCGCATCGCCCTGCTTCGCGCTGCTGGCCTGGGCGCTGATCGCCGCGCTCATCGGTGATCGGACGGACGTGACTGCCGGCCTCGCCCTGATCCCGGTGCTGGCCACGCTGGCGTACGGTGCGCTACTGGGCGCCGGCCTCCCATTGCGTGGCGACGTGCTGCGCGAGCAGCCGGAGAGCCCCGCGCCCGCCTAGATCTCCGGATCGCCCTCGACGTAGAGCTCCGGTTCGAACCGCGGGCCGCGACCCGGCAGCGACGCGATCCAGTCGCGCAGCGCGCTCTCGCCGGTCGTGAACGCCAGCTCGCCCCAGGGGATCTCGTCCGGCCCGAAATCTCGCACCTCGCTCGTCTCCACGCCCGGCAGCGGCTCGCCGCCCAGCACGGTCGCCTCGTAGATGAGCGTGACCACGCCGACCTTCGGTCGCGAGTAGGCACCGATGAGCCGCCCCACCTCGACGCGCAGCAGCGTCTCCTCCTCCGTCTCGCGCCGTGCACCCTCCTGGGCGGCCTCTCCCATCTCGAGGAAGCCGCCGGGGTAGGTCCACAGGCCGGCGCCCGGCTCGATGGTCCTGCGGGCGAGGAAGACGCGGCCCTGCCGGATGGGAAGCGTCCCGACCACGATGCGCGGGTTGCGCCAGGTGACGTGCCCGGCCGGGCACACCAGGCGCGGCCGGTGGTCGGGCTCCAGCGTTCGTTCGCGCAGCAGCTGGCCGCAGGCCGGGCAGTGGATCGGTTCCTCGCCCATCGTCAGCGGCCACGAGTCGCGCGCATCGTGCTGGGGCATGCCCGCGATGGTAGCGAACGCCTGCGTGCACCGGAACGCTGGTGCCACAATGCGCACCCACCGCGGGAGCTGCCGCCGCACCGGCGCGCATCGGAGGAGCATGCTCGGTGACTGTCACGACGCGGACCCCACAGGTAGGCCCGTTCGCCATCTTCCGAAACCGGTCGTTCACTTACCTGTGGACCGGGCAGCTCATCTCCACCATCGGCGATGCGCTGACCTCGCTGGCAGCCGGCATCATCGTCTACCAGGTCACCGGCTCGGTCCTGAACGTCGGGCTGATGCTGATGGTCTCCGCCATCCCCACGCTCATCTTCGGCCTGGTGGCTGGCGTCTTCGTCGACCGCTTCGACCGCAAGGCGATCATGGTCGTCTCGGTCATCCTGCGGGCCGCGCTGGTCGCCGCGATCCCCATCCTCCTCGAGACGTCCGGCGACATCCTGTGGCTCTACGTGATCGTGCTGCTCTCGGCATCGGTGCAGCAGTTCTTCGATCCCGCGAACGACAGCGTCCTCCCAGAGATCGCGTCGGACGAAGAGCTGGCGGCGGCGAACTCGCTGATGGCGATCGCGCAGTTCGGATCGACCGCGGTCGGCTTCGCGTTGGCGGGGCTGCTCATCGGCGTTGCACGAGACATCGTCTTCTACATCGACGCGGCCACGTTCCTCTTCTCCGGCCTGATGATCGTCATGGTCAGCGTCCCGAAGCTGGAGATCGAGGAGCACACGACGGTGCGCGAGGTCTTCCGCAACCTGGGCGTGGGCGCACGCTTCATCTGGCAGACTCCCGTGCTCCGTTCGATGAACATCCTCCGCACGCCGATCATGGTCATCTTCGGCCTGCAGAACGTGCTGCTCCTGCCGTTCGCCCTGACCGTCCTCGACGCGACGGAGTTCGAGTACGGGCTGCAGGAGGGGATCACCTCGGTCGGCTTCGTGGTCGGCAGCCTGCTGATGGCCCGCTTTGCCGATCGGCTGCGCGAGGGCAGCTGGCTCATCCTCAGCTTCCTGGGCATGGGGCTGGCGGGGCTGGCATACGCGCTCACGACGAACGTGTGGGTCGCCATCGCCCTGATCGGGGTGTCGGGCGTCCTGAATGCGCCGTCGTTCGTGGCGGGCCGGCTGATCAACCAGCGCAACACGCCGCGCGAGATGCGCGGCCGCGTCTTCAGCACCAACTACGTCCTGCGCGACGTCGTCTACCTGGTGGGCATGGGCCTGGCGGGCCTGGCCGACATCTTCGACGTGCAGGTCCTCTTCGCCGTCAGCTCCGGCGCCCTGATCCTGACCGCCTTGGGAGGCTCCCTGCTGCCGGGCATCGGCCAGCCGGCGGCCGAGTGGCGCCGCACCATGACGCTCCTGCGGTCCGCGCCGAAGGCCGCGCTGGGTGCGGTGCGCCCAGCGACCCCGGCCGACATCCAGCTCCTCGGCCGCTACATCCCCGCGCTTGCTGGCATGCCTCCGCGCGACCGCGACGCACTGATGAGCCACGGCCGCGTCGTGGAGGCCGAGGCAGGTACCGCCATCACGCGGGCCGGCGAGTCCGGCGACGCGGCGTACTTCATCCTCTCCGGCCAGGTCGTCGCCGGCTCGACCGCCGAGGGCGGCGAGTACCGTGCCCTGGCCGGCATGGGAGCCGGCGACGTGATGGGCGAGATCGCCGCGCTGACGGGATCACCGCGCACCGCGGACGTCGTGGCGGACGAGGACACCACCCTGCTCGAGATCCCCGCCGACACGCTGCGGCAGCTGATGGCCACGCCCGACTTCAGCCGGCTGGTGCTGGGCAAGATGCAGGAGCGCCTGGCGCGCTCCGCCTCGATCCGGGACCTGCCACGCTTCGCCGGCATCGACCAGGGCGCGCTGCGCGAGCTTCGGCGTGAAGCGGCGTCCGGCGATGGACCGGGCGAGGGGACCGCTGCCGATGCCTCGGAGGTCGCGCAGGCACAGGGCGGCTGAGGTGGGAGCGGGATCGTGGTCGTGAGCGCCCCGGGCTGACCGACCTGGGCGTGACACCGCCCGGCGCGCCTCCATCGGTACAATGCGACGACCCATGCCGGAATCGACGCAAGCGCAGGCCCTCCCCGAGGTCCGCCTCCACAACTCCCTCACCCGCAAGCTCGATCCGCTGCGGCCGGTGACGCCCGGGCGCGTCACGATCTACACCTGCGGGAGCACGGTCTACCGTTACGCGCATATCGGCAACCTGCGCACCTACCTCTTCGGAGACCTGCTGCGCCGCGTGCTCGAGTACCTGGGCTACGACGTCCTCTACGTGAAGAACATCACCGATGTCGGCCACATGCGCGAGACCGGCGAGGACCCGATCCTGCTGGCAGCCGAGGTCGAGGGCAAGTCGCCAGCCGATATCGCCGAGTTCTACACCGACGCCTGGCTCGAGGACGAGCGGCTGCTGAACATGCGGCCGGCTGACGTGATGCCGAAGGCGACCGATCATATCGAGCAGATGATCGGCATCACCGCCGACCTGCTGGAGCGCGGCCTGGCCTACGAGGTCGACGGCAACGTCTACTACGACGTGAGCGAGTTCCCCGGTTACGGCCAGCTGTCCGGGCAGCGGCTCGACCAGATGAAGGCCGGGCATCGCGTGGAGATCGAGAGCGACAAGCGAGACCCGAAGGACTTCGCCCTCTGGAAGGCCGCGGAGCCCGGCCGCCTCATGAAGTGGCCGTCACCCTGGGGCGAGGGCTTCCCGGGCTGGCACATCGAGTGCTCCGCGATGTCGATGAAGTACCTGGGCGAGCGGTTCGACATCCACACCGGCGGGATCGACCTCAAGTTCCCGCACCACGAGGGCGAAATCGCGCAGTCGGAGGGGGTCACCGGGCAGCGCGTGGTGAGCATCTGGATGCACGGTGAGTTCCTCACCCTCGCCGATGCCAAGATGGCGAAATCGGCGGGCAACGTGATCCGCGTCTCCGAGCTGCCGTCCAAAGGCTTCGAGCCGCTCGCCTTCCGATACCTGGCGCTCACCGCGCACTATCGGTCCAAGCTCGACTTCACGGAGGAGGCGATGCACGCCGCCACGTCGGGCCTGCGTCGCCTCCGTCGCGCCGTCGCGGATGGCGTGTCCGACGGGGCCGATACGGACCTGCACTCTGGGCCCCTGGGCGCGTATCGGGCTCGCTTCGTGGGCGCGATCTCCGAGGACCTTGGTCTGCCCGCCGCATTGGCTATCGCCCAGATGGTCGCCGGCGCCGACGACCTCGACCCGCCGCAGCGGCGCGCCCTGCTGCTCGACTTCGACCGCGTGCTCGGCCTGGACCTCGCGGCACCGCCCGACGAGCCGATCACGGAGCTGCCCGAAGGCGCTGCGGCACTGCTCGAGGAGCGAGCAAGGGCGCGAGCCGAGCGCGATTTCGCCACCTCGGACCGACTGCGCGACGAGCTGGCGGCGATGGGCGTCGAGGTGCGCGATACCCCGAACGGTCAGGAGACGACGGTCCGCCGCTGACGAGGATCGGCCTGCCGTTTGTGGACGGGGGCCAATGCGCGACGACGCCCTTGGGCATCTGCCTGAAGCCATCGGTGAGGTCTCGTAGCGACCATGGTGGCTGGGAACGTCGCGGCACGGGTCACCCATAATGCCGGCGAGGTGAGCCACCACGAGGCGGGCGACTGCTCCCCGACAAAGCGCGCGCTAGGCTCGGAACGTGATCCGCGCTCTCTGGTACCAATGGGCCATGTCCGGCCGTCGCGCAAGCGGTTCGACTGTCATGTGCACTGGCGCCACCGTGGGCGCCGGTGACTGGCCCATGGCCTGAGGTTGGCTGTTCGGCCCAGAATGGGAGGGTGACGGTGAGTGCAATAACCAATTCAGCGGACGAGCGAGGCGTATCTCCGTCTTACGCTTGGGCGGCTATGCTCCTCCCGCCCGTCGGCCTCGCGTTCCTGATCGCGCTGCGCGCCATTCATCTTCCGACGTTCCGCTTCGTCCTCGAGGAAGATGGCCTCGTCGAGACCCTCCAGTTCTTCTGTTTCCTGGGTGGCGCGATCGTCTCTGCCCTCGTCGCCCGTAGCCGGTGGCGCTCAGGACACCGATGGCAGGCGGCACTCTTCGCGCTGACTGCAGGCGCGCTCCTGTTCATCGCGGGAGAGGAGATCGCGTGGGGTCAGCGCCTGCTCCGCCTCGAGACCCCGGAGTGGCTCGGGCAAATTAACGACCAGGAAGAGATTACCGTCCACAACATCTCTGGAGTACTCGGTGCCTTCAATGCGGTCCTGCTGCTGACCTCGCTGTACGCCGTCGTCGCGGATCCATTGAACTGGCGCTTCCGATTCGCCGAGCGTTGGGACCAAGGGCGTTCACTGTTCGTTCCGCCGCTCTTCCTCTCGGCTGCGTTCGGCACCATGGTCGGCTTCCGAGTACTACGGATTGCCTCTGGCCCCGAATCCCAGTACACCGTCTCCAAGCTTATCGAGTGGGCAGAGCTGATGTATGCGGCCGGCGTGCTGTGGTTCCTGTGGCTGGCCTACCGTCACGTCCGCGATGCCGGCGTCGGTAGCACCCATTCGGCAGGGCTACATAGCTGAGCGGTACGCGGTGATGAGCGCTGAGCGCGGTAGGCCCACTGACTCCGGGCCCGCAGCTAAAGACGGTGCCATAGTGACCTAGGGCGCTGGCCGGAGTGCGATGAGCTGGCCGATGCTGGTGCCCGAGCCGGATGCCAATGCCGCGCGAGTGCCCGACGCTCCGGCAGCACTGAGTGACTGGTCGGCGACGGCCACGCTGATCTTGTAGGTGCTCTGGTCCGAAACGGACTGCTGGCGCAGCGACATCCCGCTCGGCGCCGTGAAGGACGCGGACCGGGCGATCCCAAAGAAGCCGACCAGCTGGTCGCCGCTCTCCGTGGTGGTCACCGATGGCGCGGTGATGTTCGCGCTCCCGTCGCCCACCGCACCGGCGTGCGCGTCGATGGGGCGGTCGGTAGCCACGCCGCGGTAAGCGAGGATAGTGCCGGCTGCGGCCTGCGGCTTTTGGAACTGCCAGGTCACGCTGGCCGGCTCCGATGAGCCAATCACGTGGGTCCAGACCGACTGGATCATGGTGGTGCCGACGACGTCGGAGCGGACCATCGTCCAGCCCGACGGGGAGGACGTGGGTTCGCGGTAGCCGCGCATCGAGATGGATGCGACCAGGACATCGCCGGACGCCGTCCCGGTGGGCAGCTCGAGCGTCAGCGACGGATCACCCGCGTTTGCACCAGAGGAGCTGCCGACCAGCGAGATCGTGCCCGAGCCGGGCGGAGGCGACGAGCTGGGCGTCGGGGTTGGGCTGGGCGTCGGGGTGGGCGTAGCGCTGGACGTGGGGGTGGGCGTGGGCGTAGCGCTCGGGGTGCTGATAGGCGTGGCGGAAGGCGTGGGCGGAGGCGTGCTGCCACTCGTGCCCGGCCGGAGTGCGATGAGCTGGCCGATGCTGGTGCCCGAGCCGGATGCCAATGCCGCGCGAGTGCCCGACGCTCCGGCAGCACTGAGTGACTGGTCGGCGACGGCCACGCTGATCTTGTAGGTGCTCTGGTCCGAAACGGACTGCTGGCGCAGCGACATCCCGCTCGGCGCCGTGAAGGACGCGGACCGGGCGATCCCAAAGAAGCCGACCAGCTGGTCGCCGCTCTCCGTGGTGGTCACCGATGGCGCGGTGATGTTCGCGCTCCCGTCGCCCACCGCACCGGCGTGCGCGTCGATGGGGCGGTCGGTAGCCACGCCGCGGTAAGCGAGGATAGTGCCGGCTGCGGCCTGCGGCTTTTGGAACTGCCAGGTCACGCTGGCCGGCTCCGATGAGCCAATCACGTGGGTCCAGACCGACTGGATCATGGTGGTGCCGACGACGTCGGAGCGGACCATCGTCCAGCCCGACGGGGAGGACGTGGGTTCGCGGTAGCCGCGCATCGAGATGGATGCGACCAGGACATCGCCGGACGCCGTCCCGGTGGGCAGCTCGAGCGTCAGCGACCGATCACCCGCGTTTGCACCAGAGGAGCTGCCGACCAGCGAGATCGTGCCCGAGCCGGGCGGAGGCGACGAGCTGGGCGTCGGGGTGGGGCTGGGCGTCGGGGTGGCGCTGGGCGTCGGGGTGGCGCCACCAAGCTGCTGGTAATTGTGCCAGTAATAGTGCTCCGTGTCGTTGCTGGCGAGCACGACCAGACCGGTCTGGCTGTTCACCGATTGCTTCGTGGACGTGGCGTTGTTCAGATCGTTGCTGGACGCGTCCTTCATGAAGACATTTCCGGGCCCGGGCGCGAAGCTCGGGTTCGCCATTGGCGTCGTCTTCTCATAGATGACGCCCCCAGAGTCGCTCGATGTCGCAAACATGTGTACGAGCTGATCCGTGCTGTCGAGCAGTAGGATCGGCCTTGTTTGCCCGTACTGGACCGTGCTGAACGTTGTGCTGGTCCAAGTTCCCGAGGCTCCGTTGTCCGGGTAGTAGACGAGCAGCACGAGCAGCGGATCATTCGGCGACTTCGGGCTCACGTCGTTGAGCGACGTCTTGATGGCAGCGAATACTCGGCCCTGTGCATCGGCCTCAAGCGACTTCAGGCTAATGTGGTCGTCGGCTTCCGGCCTGCTGCCGCCGCCATAGGCGATCGCCTGAATGCGCCACTGGTTCACCGGGTCCCCGTCGTAGTGCACGGCGAAGTGCATCGCCCGGCTGTTCTGGTTCGACCACATGATGCCGATCCGGTTCCCGCCGAATGCGACAACCGACGAAATATCGTCGGCGCTTAGCTGCAGAGAGGCCCCATTGGTGACGTTCGGGTTGAAGGGTGTTCCCCAATCGGAGTCGCCATTGGTGGTAGCGCTGACCCAAATCCTGAAGCCCGTCGACGAGGTTCCCTGCGTCCAGGTGGCCCACAACTTACCCGTCGAGTCCTTGTCGATGACGAGCGTTTCGCTCCGATAAGTGCTGATTGTCTGTGGAAAGCCGGAATCGAGCGTGTACGTCTTGGTGGACGCGCTGTAGCTGTACCGAAGGAGCCTTGCAGCGCTGGCCGACCCCTGCGTCCCTACCTGCGAAGAGCTGAAGTAATGCGAGGCGACGTAGAGTTTCCCGGCACCGCCATCCCACAGCGTGTCCTGCCGACTGGCTGGCCGCGCATCGATCTCGACACCGGTGTCGGTCCACGTGTTCGCCGCCGTGTCGAGCCGAAAGATGTGGAACGCGTGGCTGCCGGCCGCGTACAGGCTGCCCCACCAGATGCCGTCATTCCACCAGAGCTTGCTCTCCGGTTTGGATTCGGTGGGCGCCTTGGTCGCGCTGGTGGTTGGGTCGGCGTAGCTCGGCCCCTGATACCCGACATCGTCCGTCGCTGCGACGGTCGATGAAGTCACCGCTATCATCGACGCTGCGACGATAGCGAACCCCGCGAACAGGATCCCCCACTGCCGCACGCGGCCGACTCCGTCCGAGGCATTCGTCATCGGCGGATTATCCCACGGAGCGAACGCAACGACTACCAGGTGTAGTCCGAAAACCTGGTGCTGCTGGTCAACACATAGGACTCTGGTACGGCTTCTGCATATGGCGCTTGATCCTCCGTTGAGCTACCGTCCCGGGACCGCACATCGCGACCATATCTCGGACTTATCGAATGATCTGGATCTCCTGCAGGCTGTGCGGACTGGGGAGTATCAGCTCGTGAAGGGGGTACTACATTTTGCGCACGGTAGTGGTTGGCCTTGGGTACGTCGGCCTTGTGACGGCCGGATGCCTGACGCGGTGGGGCCACCGCGTCTTCGGTATTGAGACCGATGCGAAGCGCCTTTCGGCGCTTGAGGTGGGCTCGTTGCCATTCTACGAGCCTGGACTGCACGAGCTGGTCCGCCGCGCACGGCAGGACGGTCGCCTCTCGTTCGCGACCCCGTCCGACGCTGACGACGAGCTTCGGACGGCCGACCTCGCGATCATTGCCGTCGGTACCCACGACGGCAATGGCGGCTGGCAGACGACAACCGTGCGCCGCGCCCTCGAGCAGATCCTGCCGAAGTTGCCCGCTCAGGCTGTCCTCGCCATACGATCGACGCTTCCACCGGACTTCATCCGTCAGCTGCCCGCCTTCCTAGATGAGGTGCGGCCAGACAACGACCGGCCGGCCGTGGTCCTCAATCCCGAATTCACGCGAGAAGGAACAGCCATCTCCGATTTCCTCGGACCCGAACGAGTTGTCGTCGGGGTTGTCAGCGATCCGACCAATCGCGGCGTCGAAATGCTCAGGGAACTGTATGCGCAGGTATCAGCACCGGTCCTCGTCATGCCGGCGATCGATGCTGCGCTCGCGAAGCTGGGCGCGAACCTGTTCCTGGCCACCAAAATCAGCTTCGCCAATGAGCTCGCGGCACTCTGCACCGCCTTCGGTGCGGACGTGACCGAGGTCTTGCACAGCATGTCACTGGATTCGCGCATCGGGCGGCGGTTCCTGCGGCCCGGCGTCGGTTTCGGTGGGTCGTGCCTACCCAATCAGGTGGCGATGACGGTCCGCTCCGCCGAAATGATCGGACACTCCATGCCCCTGCTCGACGCAGTGGAGCGCGTGAACATCGGCCAGCGAACCCGGTTCGTGGATATGATCGCTGCCGCTGTTGGTGAGCTCGATGGCGCTCGCGTCACGCTGCTCGGACTGACCTTCAAGCCCAACACCGATGATGTCCGCGACGCGCCCGCGCTTACGATTGCGAGCAATCTCATAGCCCGTGGCGCGACAGTGGTGGCGTACGACCCCATGCCGACAGCACGGCAGGCGGCCGCGGCGTTGATCCCCGGGTTGCACGTAACCGACAGCGTCGAGGAGGCTGTCGCGGGGGCTGATGCGGTAGCCCTGACCACCGAATGGCCGCAGTTCTCCGAGCTGGACTGGCAAGCAGTGGGGAACGCAGTGGCGCACCGCGTCGTGATCGACGGCCGTAACGCACTTCAACCCGAGGCACTTGCTGCGGCCGGTTTCCGGTACTTCGGAATCGGACGCCGTGGCGACAGCACGGACGCTCCGAGGGATCTCGTGGCCTTGAGCATCAACGCTCCTCCAACCAGCGGTCTGCCGGCCGCCACTGCGCAGGTCGGTGATGAGGTGCGGGGATGAGTGCCGCTCGCAAGCTCATCCTGTTCGGCGTCGCCATCGCCGTCGCCGGATACACGTTGGCGTTGCTGGGGATCAGCACGCTATACGTTGCGATTGCCGCGATCACGGTGTTGATGATCGTCTTTTCGCCCGTGATGCAACGCCTGGCCGCACGTGACGCAGACGACCGTGAGCGCCGGAAGGCTGCACGCCTCGTCCAGCCGGACCTGCTCGGGGAGGAGTTCAACCGAGAGTTCGACCGCAGCCGTCGCTTCGGCAAATCGTTCAGCGCTATCCGCATCGTCTTCACAGAGCAGGACGATCGCAGATCCTCCGTCAGCGATCGTGCCGCCGAGATCCGAAAGCTCGTGCGCGGCATCGATCGCGTCTGGGCCGAAAACGACGAAATTCTTTGCGTCCTGCCGGAGACAAATCGAGGCGGCGCCGAGGAGGCCGTCCTCCGCCTCCGCCGACGGAATGTATACCTGCTACCCAGACGACCGGTCCATATCGTCAGCTTCCCGGAGGACGCAATCAGCGTCGGCGGCTTCGTCGCCGCGCTGAACGAGCGGCCGCAGGAGCCGAAGTCCAAGCGCCAGCTCGCGCCGCCCGTCCTCATCCCGCAAGCGTCGCGCAATCGGAGGGGCTCACCATGATCGAGACGGATGTATATCCGCAATTTCGATATCTGGGCCTCAAGCGAAAGCTGGACATCGTGCTGTGCTTGGCGGCGATGCCGGTGGTCCTGCCCATCCTTCTGCTTTGCGCCGTAGCGATCAGACTTGACTCTGCTGGCCCGATCGTGTTCCGCCAGACGCGAGTGGGCCGCCACGGAAAGCACTTCAAGATGCTGAAGTTCAGAACCATGGTGCAGAACGCGGACGAACTCAAGGAAGGCCTTCGCCACCTCAGCATCGTCCCTTGGCCCGACTTCAAGATCGTTGACGATCCGAGAATCACCCGGGTCGGGAAGATCCTTCGGAAGACGAGCCTTGACGAGCTGCCGCAACTGATCAACGTGCTGCGTGGGGACATGAGCCTGGTCGGTCCGCGACCGACGGACTTCCTGCTGGACTCGTATGACCTGTGGCAGATGGAGCGGCTGGAGGTTCTCCCGGGGATCACTGGCATCTGGCAGGTCGAGGGCCGTCATGTTTCGACCTTTGACGAACGCCTGAGGATGGACGTCGCCTATCTCGACACGATGAGCGTGACGACCGACCTCCTCCTACTTCTCCGCACCGTCTTTGTGGTGTTCAAGGGGACGGGTGCCTAAGGGCGATCGCGCGACTTGGAGTCACCCTCGCCATGAGCGGTACACGCTCGCGGCCACCAGGACGACGGTTATCACGACGATGAGTGTCCAGTCGGCCGGCGCCTCCAGGTCGTCGGGAACAAGATCGACCTTGAGCGTGAGGACCACGAACGCCGCGGCCAGGCCAATTCCGGCGGCGATCGCCGCTCGAAGCCAGACGCCACGCTCGATGGCTACGGGCGAATGGTACGCGGCAAACACCAGCGCGAACACGCCGAGCAGTACCGTTGCGAGCAGGTCGAGCCGCACCGCTCAGGATACCGCCCCGGCCAACCGGTTCTGCACGACGACATGAGCTCGCGAGGACAACGCCACTATGGGCAACGCGAACTCACCGGATTGCGCCTTGCTCAGTGGGCCGGTCTCCCGCGATGGTGCCGTGGACGTAGCGCCCGGACTTGTCGTCCGCTGCAAGCACGACGATTCCGCTCTCGTCGCTAATGTCCTGCTTGGTTGAAGTAGCGTTGTTGATGTGGCGATCGATCGGGCTCGTGATGAAGGGCGCGCCCAGCCCCGGATCGAACGAGATGTCGTCCATGCTCGACTTCTTGTAGTAGATCGACCCTCCCGTGTAGGGAGAGGTCATGAACACATAGAGCTCTCGGCGATCGGGGTTGACGAGCAGCACTGGACGCGTGTGGCGGTCGATAATGCGCGCGACGATGTAGCGATGCCATTCACCGTTCGGATCGAGGGCCAGGAGTAGAATCTGCGGATCGAGCGGGTTCGGGTTCGCGAGATCATCGAGGCTCGTCTTGACCGCCGAATAGATGGTCGTCCCGGACTCGTCCTCCACTGCCTTGGCGCTGATGTGATCGTCCGCCAGGTCCAATCCTTCGATCGCGGTCGATGTCTCCTCCCAGTCGTCACTCGGCGCGTTATTTTGGTGGCTCGTGAAGAAGACGGCACTTACGTTCTGGTTGCTCCACACCACGCCGACCCGATCCGCGTACGCGAGTACCGCCACCTCATCTGCGGCGACCACCGTGCCCGTCGTGGGCAGCACGAAGCCGCCGACCCAGCGCGCATCGTCCCCGTCGGTGTGATTCACATGGACGCGGTCGTTCGCCAGGATGTAGGCAATCCAGAGGGTCCCGTCACTGGCCTTCGTCAGGGTCACGCTCTTCACGCCCGTCTCCGTGATGGCGACGGGAAAACTCTCATCGAGGAGGTACCGCTTCTCATCGGTGATGTACGAGTAGCGGCGCAGCTGGACGGCATGCGACCGGTATTCGGCTGGCCCGCCGCTGATGATGTACAAGTGATCGCCATCCGAGAGCGCGTCCGATCTGGCAAAGAGGCGCGAGTCGACGACGGTACCGGTATCGGCCCACTCCTGAGTCTCGCCGTCGAGCATGAAAATGTGGAACGAGGTTGTCGTGGCGTCCAGCATCACGGCCCACCAATGGCCGTCGTAGAACCAGAGTTTCGCCTGCGACTTTCCAGACGTGGGGGCAAAGGCCTTGCCTGGCTCGTATGCGGCGTCTCGGTATGCGGTGATTTCGTCGCGGTGGGATGGGGTCGTGGTCGGCCCGACGGTCGCGGAAGTCGTGGCACGGCCACCGCCCAGCCCGGGATCGGCGATGAACGCCAGCACAGCGACCGCGCCGGCGCCGAGCATGCTGGCGGCGACAAGCACCGTCACTGTGGCACGCAGCGGGCTCACCGAAGTCACCGATCGATCTGGGCGGGCATCGCGCGGCATTTTACCCCCGCCGCCGTAATCGGTCTCAGGTTGATCCTGAGACATGGCACTTGAACGCGCCCGTAGTTCACGACCGCGTCGCCTCGGCATTTCAGGCACTCGAGGCCGCGCACGTCGAGTGGTGCCTGCTGCGCGGCAGCGATGATGTGACGAGACCCAGTGAGCTAGATCTCCTGGTCAACGACCATCGGCGGGCCCGGACGGTGCTTCAATCCCTCGGCTTCCGGCCGATCGCAGCCTGGGGCCATGGCACCCACCGCTTCTACGTTGCCTACGACGCGCCGACCTCGCTCTGGATCAAGCTCGATCTCGTAACGGACCTGGCGTACGGCCGCTATCAGACGCTGGGGTGCGACTGCGGTGGAGGTGTCCTGCAACGTCGCTTGGCGGACGGGCTGATCATGCGGCCGCACCCTGCTGACGAGTTCTGGGCGCTTGCCCTGCACTACCTGCTTGATCCAACAGGCGGCGCCGAGAAGCATCGCGTCCGTCTGCGCGAACTCGTGGGCGCGGATGATGGCGGCAGTCCAGTGCGAGCATTTGCTACGGCACTGTTCGGTGTTGACGAAACGCAGTGGCTCTGGCAACGGATGTCGTCGAATGACTGGACCGCGGTCGAGCTGCATCGGCCAGAGTTTCGCCGCCGTGCCACGTCACGCCGCCGCGTCGCGGTCGCGGTCCTCGCGGCGCGAAGACGGATCGCGCGCCGCGGCGCCGCCTGGCTACTCCCATTGCTGCGACCCGGCAGGAGTTTGGCGCTCCTCGGCCCCGACGGCGCGGGAAAGTCGACACTCTCCCGTGCGGTGCAGTCGAGTTTCTATTTTCCGGTGATGCGCCAGTACATGGGCCTCTACCCTGTCACCGCCCGGCGACTACCCCGCGGTATTGGTCTGCTGTCGCGCATCGTACGGTTGACGGCGGCCAGCGTTCGAGCAGTTGTTGCGCAGCGGCGCGGACGGTACGTCATCTTCGATCGTCATCCGCTCGAAGTGCGCCTGTCGCCGGGCGGCAATCCCGTGGACCGCATCAGACGAGCTCTGCTCAGCGCGACGGCTCCCCGACCCGACACGGTCGTCGTGCTCGACGCACCGGCGGAGGTCCTGCACGCTCGCAGCGGTGAGCATTCGACGGAAATCCTCAATCGCAAACGCCGCGAATACCTGGAGTTTGCGCGCGGCCTCCGCCGGGCCGTCGTCCTCGACTCCCGGCGGCCAATAGATGAGTTGGAGCGGGAGATTACGAGGCTCTGGTGGGGCGATGTCTGAACGAGCTGACCCGGGGCCAATCTCCCCATCAGCCCCGAGCCCGGCCACCAGCCACATCCGAGGCTCCTCGCTCCTCTTTGCCGGCCGGGTTCTCGCGCTCGCAGCCAACTTCCTAGCACAGGTCCTCATCCTTCGAACACTGGCCAAGACCGACTATGGCGCGTTCGCCTACGTCCTCTCGCTGGTCACCTTTGCGCAGACATTCATGAGCCTCGGCCTCGACCGCTCGTTACCTCGCTTCGCTCCGATATACGATGAACAGGGCACTCCTGGCACCCTCGTTGGCGCAATCATCATCCAGATCGGTGCCGTGGTGACGGTCGGCCTCGGCGTCGTGGTCGCCGTGTACGGGCTGAGTGGCATCATGTCCGGCTTCATCATGAGCGACGGCCCGGCCCTCTCGTTGCTGCTGATCCTGATCCTGCTGGCGCCGATACAGGCCTTCGACGACATGCTCGTCGCTCTTCTGGCCGTGTTTGCGCGTCCCGGTGCGATCTTCTTCCGCCGCTACGTCCTGACGCCTGGGTTGCGCCTGGCCGTGGTGATCGCGCTTGTCCTGACTCAGCAACAGGTGGCGTTCCTCGCGGCCGGGTATGTTGCCGGCGGCGCCCTAGCTGTCGCTATCTATGTTCCCGTGCTGCTGGGCGTGCTCCGTCCCCACCTTGTGGGCCTGCGCCGCTCCGAAATCCGCTTTCCCGTGCGCGAGCTCTTCACATTCGCGCTCCCCGTGCTCAGCGCCGACGTCGCCTACATCGTCATCCAGACCTCGGACGCAGTCTTGCTCGGCTGGTTCCGCGGAGCCGAGGATGTCGCTGCCTTCCGTGCGGTACAGCCTGCGGCTCAGCTGAACCAGGTCGTGTTCGCGAGCTTCACGCTCCTCTTTGTTCCTGCCGCCTCCCGATTGTTCGCTAAGCGCGACCACCCCGCGGTGAAAGAGCTCTACTGGCAGACGGCCGTCTGGATGGCGGTCTTCACTTTTCCGATATTTCTGCTCACCTTCTCGCTCGCTGGCCCGCTGGCGGAGATGCTCGATCCGCGCTATGCCGCTTCTGCGCCCTACCTGGCATTACTGTCGCTCGGGTACTACTTCAACGCGGCCCTTGGCTTCAACGGGTTGACGCTGAAGGTATTCGGCTTGCTCCGCTATTCCATAGCCATCAACGTCACGGCCGCCGTGCTCAACATCCTGCTCAACCTCTTCCTGATCCCGGCGTATGGCGCCCTCGGAGCGGCTGTTGGAACCATGGCGACCCTGGTGATCCACAACGTGCTAAAGCAGGCGGGCCTCCGGTTGGGCACGGGTATCAACGTGTTCGAGTGGCGCTATCTTCGCGTCTATTTCGGTATCGTTGCCGGCACCATGGTCGTCCTGCTGGTCCAACTCATGACACAACCGCCGGTGCTGATCGGACTGATCATGGTTGCGGCCGCCTCCGTCATCATTTTCCGCGCGAACCGGCAGATCCTGAGGGTTGACTCCATCTTCCCGGAGCTCCTCCGTATTCCAGGCATGCGGCTACTCCTCGGAGCGGGCGGCGGGTCATGATCGCTTCTATTGCCCGGCGGGCGGCCACCGGCGCGTTCGGTCGCCTGCACTCGATGGCCTACCGCTCATACGCGGCGCGCGTGGCATCAGCGCTGGATACGAGAGAACCTCCGGCAAGGCGTAATCCGCGCTATCACCTGACCCGAAGTAAGGTGTTGGTCGTTGAGGTGGCTGACGCCGTGGTCAAGGTGGCACTCGACGCCAAAGCTGCCGAGAGCGTCGCTCGTGAGCAGCACGCGCTAGCCCGCCTACGCGAGGGTTCGCTCGACGCCCAGCTCGCGCGCATCATCCCGCGCTCGTTGGAGCCAGTGTGGGTCGATAGCGTGACCCAGCCTGTTCAGACACGCCTCCAGGGCGTTCCGGGGACAGCCTTTCTCGAACCGCCCTCGCGGCTCCTCCAAGCGACACTCGGGCCGCTGGTGCTGTTGGCTCAACACTCCAGTCGGGATCGAACCCTCCTCAACGAGGAAGTCGACGCGTTGATTGCCGAGGACGAGGTCGCCCTCCTGCACATGATCGGCAGTGATGTGCGACGTCGCAGAGGACTGGATCACCTCATCTCCGACCTTCGGGCCGGCCTGTCGGGAAGACTGGTTCGGCTGGGATGGGTACACGGCGACCTTTGGCCCGGGAACCTACTGTTCGCCACCGGCCCGGGGCTCGAGCTGACCGGCATAGTCGACTGGGACCGTGCGCGCCATGGCGACGTGTGTCTCCTGGATGTCATCAATCTCGTTGCCTACTCGCAGAAGCTGCGCCGCAGGCGGGAGCTGGGCGAGGAGCTTGCGTTGAGCCTGGCTGATCCGCGGGTCGGCAGCATTGGCGAGTACGCGCGGAACTACCTGCTGGCGCTCGGACAAGCGGCCGATAACCACGTCATCCGCGCAGCAACCACCCTGTTCTGGCTTCGATTCGCTTCGTCCAACATGCGCCGATATCCTGCGCTGCGCGCTGACCGCCGTTGGACCGCCCGCAATATTGATCCGATGATATCGTGAGGGTCCTGGTAATCGACCGCTCGCCTCCGTGCGACGAGCCCCAAGGAAATACGCTGATCGCGTACCAGGTGCTGGGGCGTTTGGCGCACCGGCACGAGGTTTCTCTCGTCTCGTTCGCCACGGGTGAGCAGCGGGTCTGCTTCGACAAGGCTTCGATTCCCTTCGCGAGAACCACGCTGGTCAAGCGGCACTCACGCGTCAATGCGATGGGGGGATTCATTGCGAATGGAGCGTCTGTGGTACTGCCGCGCACGATGCGTGGCAGCTCGGCCGCGCGGCTCATTGAGGCGACGCAACGGATGGTTCGGACCATGGCGCCAGACGTCGTTCATGTCCGGCAGCTGCCGATGGCCCCGATCGGGGCAATGCTGGAGCACCCCGCCAAGCTCCTCGAGCTCGTCGATTCGGAAACGCTGCAGAACCGGAGGGCGCTTCGCCTGAACAGTCCCAGGACGTGGGCGCGCTGGGTCGCGGCGCGGCTGCTGGAACCGCTTACGCTGGACCGCTACCAGGCGATCACGACCGTGTCCGAAGCCGACGCGGCGGCGATCCGCACACTCCGCCGCACGCCACGCGTTCACGTGATCCAAAACGGCGTGGACGCCGAGCGGTTCCACCCATCAGCCGACGCTGCGGATGAGAACGTAATCATGTTCACAGGTGCGATGTCGTATGCGCCGAATGTCGCGGCCGTCACGCACTTCGTGAATGCAATTCTGCCGCTGATCCTGGACCGACGCCCCGGCGCACGATTCGTCATAGCGGGCCGCGACCCCGCGGCATCCGTCCTGGCACTTGCGTCGCCCTCAGTAGAGGTGACTGGCTACGTCGAGGACATGCCCACTACCCTGGCGCGGGCCGCGGTCATCGTATGCCCGATGGTTAGTGGGAGCGGCATCAAGAATAAGCTGTTGGAGGCTATGGCTTCGGGACGTCCGGTGGTTGCATCGCCGCTGGGCGTGGAGGGGCTACCACTTCGCGAAAGTCTGGAGGTCGAAGTTGCGCGGGACCCGGAAACCTACGCCGCGCGAGTGACAGCGCTTCTGAGTGATCCGCGGCGGGCGACGTCGGTTGGGATGGCGGGGCGCGAGGCGGCGATGAGGCTGTTCAGTTGGGACGACTGCGCCGCGAGGTACGAGCACCTCTGGGAAACGCTTGCAACTGAGCAACATCATGCTGGCTGATCACGTCGCTTACATCGTCCCGCGCTTCCCAAAGCTCAGTGAGACGTTCGTGCTGTACGAGATGGAGGCGTTGCGGGGACGCGGTGTGTCGGTCCACGTGTTTCCCATCCTGCCTCACAGCGAGCCGGTGCACCACCCCGAGGTAGAGGGGTACCGCGCGCGCACCCATTCAGAACCACTCATCTCACTGGCCATCCTGCGCTCGCAGCTCTACTGGCTGGGCCACCGGCCGGGACGCTACCTGGGAACGTGGTGGAAGGTGATCACAGGGACACTGCTCGCGCCGCGCGTAGCGGCGCGAGCGCTCGCGGTGGTTCCTCAGGCGGCGCACAACGCCCGCGTTATGCAGCGGCTGGGCATCACGCACGTCCACGCGCATTTCGCCAACCATCCGGCCACTGCGGCGTGGATCGTGCACCGCCTGACGGGCATCGCCTACAGCTTCACAGCACATGCACACGATTTGTACGAGGACCGGCACCTGCTTTGTCAGAAGGTGACCGATGCCGCCTTTACCGTGGCCATCTCGGACTTCAATCGGAGGCTTATCCAGAACGAATGCAACGGCCATGCGAGGGTGGAAGTCGTTCACTGCGGGATCGACCCTCGGGTCTTCAGCGGCGGTAGGAAGCGCTCGGGCGGCCGGCTGCGCCTCATCTGCGTCGGGATGCTCGAGCCGAAGAAGGGTCATCCCTACCTGATCGAGGCCTGTCAACTGCTCAAGAATGACGGCCTGAGCCTGGAGTGCGTGCTAATCGGAGACGGGCCGGACCGCCAGAAACTGGAGAAGCTGATTCGGGACCGCCACCTCGGGGATGTTGTCACGATCGCCGGGGCACAACCACGTAAGGTCGTCGTTTCGAGCCTCGCGGCAGCCGACATCGCCGTGCTTCCAAGCGTCCGGCTGGCATCCGGAAAGATGGAGGGAATCCCGGTCGCCCTGATGGAAGCGATGGCATCCCGCCTGCCAGTGGTCGCCACCCGCATCTCGGGTATCCCGGAGCTCATCGACGACGGCGAATCTGGATTGCTGGTGCCGGAGCGCGACGCGCGTGCGTTGGCGCAGGCGATCTTGTCAATTGCAGAAATGCCTGACCGCGGACTGGGCATGGGTCTCCGCGGACGCGCCCGCATCGAACGCGACTTCGACCTTAGCGCCGCGGCCGAGCATCTGGTGTCGCTGATGCGCAGCACCCAAGGCGGTGCCGGCTGATGGCGACACGACAACCAGCCGCTATACTCGCCAGCGGACGGTCGGCAAGAGGGCAGACAGGTCTTTGAGCGTTTAGGGCGCGCGCGGAAGGGGCGGGATGGAACTTCGGGCTTATCTTGATGTGACCCGGCGCTGGTGGTGGACGCTCGTTGCGGCGACCTGGGTCGCCGGAGTCGTCGCCTTTGGCGTGGCGTCCCAGCTTCCGAAGGTCTACGACGCGCAGGAGCGGCTCTTGGTCGGTCCCGTCAATACCGACTACAACACGCTTCGCGCCGCGGGTGGACTGGTACAGACGTATACGCAGCTCCTGAAGAGCGATCCGGTGCTGGAGAGGGCCATTTCGGAACTGAACCTCGACACGACACCTCGCGATCTCCGGAACCTGGTCGACACCAGTGGTAGCGATACGACGCGCATCATCACCGTCTCCGCGAGCTGGAGCGATCCGAACACGGCAGCCGCGATCGTTTCGGAGTTGTCGCAGGGACTCATCGACCTTTCGACAAAAGGCATCTCACGACCGGAAGGAGCGCTCACCGTTGCGCAGCCGGCGGCCGCCGCTCTGACGCCGTCCGCGCCCCAGGTTTCGCTCATCGTTCTGTTCGCTGCTGCGGCCGGCTTCTCTGGCGCGCTGCTATTGGTCCTACTACTGGAACACCTGAGCGACACGGTGAAGGGCGCATATGAGCTGCAGCAACTCGACACTCCGTTCCTTGGCGTAATCAAGCGTGCCCGCTACACCCCCACGCCGACGGATCCCCTGGTGGCGGAGGCGCTGCCGACGTCAAGGACGACGGAGCAGTACCGGCTGCTCGCCACGAGGATTCGTGCGCACGAGGAGTCGCTGTCGCAGATCGTCGTTCTCGGGGCCGAGCCGGATGACGGATCGGCGGAAGTGGCGGCAAATCTTGCGGCGGTTCTCGGCCGCGCGGGGCGCAAGGTGCGACTGATTGAGGCAGAAGAGGAGAGCGAAGAGATCGCCAGACTGTTCGGCCTGGTCGAGCAGGACGGCATGGACCGCGTGCTGGCCGGGACAGCCCTCCCCGGCGTGGAGGTCCGACGACCGCCGAACATCGGCATTCTCACGAGCGGCCGAGACCCGGTAGCCGTCGACCGAAACACCGTCCGCACCATCCTCTCGGCCGCCAAGTCGAAGGATCACTTCGTTATCGTGCACACTTCTCCGTTGCACATGTCTAGCGGAGCTCTGCTATGGCTTCAGGCCTCACAGGCATCGCTGCTCGTCGTGAACCGCGGTCTAACGCTTCGGCGGCACCTCGACTACGCCATTGAGACTGTTCGTCAAACGCAGTCCGATCTTGTCGGCACGATCCTAATCGAGCCACCCACTGGCCTGCCGTGGCGACGTGAGCAGCCGCGGCGTTCGCAGGAGACCGAAGGACGGAACACCGTTCTCGTCGCCGGCGACGACAAGCCTCGGCGTCCAGCTAGCTGAGACGATGTTCCGTCGCGGCCTATTCTGGGGCTCCGTCCTCAGCGTCGCCTATGTCTACGCGGCATTCCCGTTGATGCTTGCGCTGCGCGCCCTCGTCCGGCCCAGGCCGGTTCTCGCCGGCGAAGTGACTCCGTCCGTCACTCTGCTGATCGCTGCGTACAACGAAGAGGCAGTGATTGGAGACAAGATCGAAAACAGCCTCGCATTGGACTACCCACGGGATCGCCTGGCGGTTGTCGTGGTCTCCGACGGCTCCAGCGACACGACCGACAATATCGCTTCGCGATACGCCGCCGAGGGAGTGCGCCTCCTGGCTCTGCCGAGGTCGGGCAAGGCGGCGGCATTAAACCAGGCGCTGCCGAGCATTGGTGGGGATATCGTCGTCTTCTCTGACGCCAACTCCACGTTCGAGCGGCACGCGATCCGCCACCTGGTGGCACCGTTCGCCGATGCCTCTGTCGGCGGCGTGGCGGGAAACCAGGTCTACGTGGCAGGGAGCTCCGGAACCGGCGAGCGTTGGTACTGGAGCTTCGACCGTTGGCTAAAGCAAATGGAGAGCAGGGCCGGCAGCACCATCGCGGCCACGGGCGCAATCTACGCGATCCGACGCTCGCTATTCAGGCCTATTCCGCCGGGCGTGAACGATGACTTCGTGACGTCGACGCGTGTCATCGAGGCGGGGTACCGGCTGGTGTTCGCGTCCCAGGCAATTGCATACGAGGAGGTGGCGCCCTCCATTCGTATGGAGTTTCAGCGCAAGGTGCGGCTGATGAGCAGGGCCCTTCGGTCAGAGATGGCGGTTCGCAACTTACTCAACCCGGCTAGGTTTGGCTTCTACGCCGTCCAACTGGCCTCACATAAGACGCTGCGGCGCTTCACGTTCGTCCCGCTCGGGATCATGGCCGGCGTGAGTCCCCTGCTGTGGCGGTACGGTTCGATCTATCGGGCCGCGACGGTCGCGCAGGCCGTCTCGTACGCGCTGGCCGCAATGGGGCTGCTCGGGCGTCCCCGGCGACTTGCCGGAAGTCGTGTCACGAGCCTCCCCGCGTACGTCGTCATGGCCAACACCGCCGCCGCCTTTGCGGCCTGGAACGTGGTGCGGGGGCGGCGTATCGACCGATGGGAGAAGACCGCCGGGCCTCCTCCGACGAAGACCTTGGCGGAATGACCTCGCGCGTCGCGGATCGACCAACGACGCGGGACCCGTCACCGGTCCCGGTGCCCGTCCTCGCCCTCGTGGCCACATCGCTCACGCTTTGCCTGCTGGCGCTTCGCCAGCCAGCCGTGGTCGCCATCGCGCCGCTCGTCATCGTCGCGTTGGTGACGATGCTGTCGCGACCGCAGGTAGCCACCTGGCTCTTCCTGGCTCTGGTCTATCTAAACGTGCCGGTCATCGGCACGAAACTGTACGGTGTGCCTTACCTCATCGGAGCGTCGGTCATCGGTCTCCTCCTCATCCCTCTCGTGACCTACGTGCTCCGACGGGAACCGCTGATTGTCACCTCCACCTTCTGGTGGATGTTCGCCTTCCTGGGCACGCTTCTCGTTTCGGCCGTCTTCGCGCAGGACCGCCCGGCTAGCCTCCAAGCCATTGCGGTCCTCCTGACCGAAGGGCTGCTGCTGTACGTACTGATCACCAACGTGATCCGTACGCCGGGAGCGCTCCGCGCCGCGATGTGGGTACTCATCATTGCGGGCGGCGTGATGGGGGGCGTGTCGCTTTATCAGGAGCAGACACACACGTACACGAACAACTACGGTGGGTTCGCACAGGTCAACTTCGGAGCCTCCAACACGAGTCCCCTTGAGGAGTCGACCAACTCAGTGCGTCCACGACTGGCCGGTCCCGTCGGCGAGAAGAATCGGTACGCACAGGTCCTGCTGGTCCTGTTTCCTCTCGCGCTCTTTCGCTTCTGGCGGGAGCAGTCCCCGATGCTGCGGGTGCTCGCGCTGGTCGCGACCTTCTTAATTCTGGCTGGCGTCTTTCTGACGTTTTCGCGTGGTGGCGCGGTCTCCGTAGCGGCGATCTTCGGACTGCTGGTGGTATTCCGCTACATCGGCGCTCGCGGCCTCCTCATCTCGCTTGTGGCGCTCGTGCTCGCCGTGATCGTCGTCGCTCCGACCTACCTCGGACGACTCGAATCACTCGGCGGGCTGGAGGCACTCCTGTCGAGCGACGCTGGCGACATCCCGGACGGCGCCATCATCGGCAGAACGACGGCTCAGCTGGCGGCCCTGCAAACATTCGTCACCCACCCACTCGTCGGGGCAGGACCCGGCAACTTTTTCACGGTCTATTCCCAGCCGTACGCCAATGACCTCGGGATCGGCTTCTACGAGGAGGCTCGACGGGCCCACAACCTGTACCTGGAGACCGCTGCCGATGACGGGATCCTCGGACTGGTGGCCATGCTCGGCATCATGCTCTCGACTGTCATCGGACTGGGACGCGTGCGCCGCATGTGGCTGCCAGAGAACCGGGATCGCGCCGATCTTGCAACCGCACTCATGTTTGCCGTGATCGGGTACATGGTCAGCGCCGTCTTCCTCCACCTTTCGTACGAGCGGTACTTCTACCTGCTCATTGCGTTGGGAAATGTGGGGATCATCGTGCTGCAGAGAGAATGGGCCGATCACCGGCTAGCAGGACAGGCACGGTTCGCCAGCCAAATGGCGGTAGGATAGGCGCATGCCCAAAAGAACGATGGTCGCATTCGCGGTAGCGACGCTCGGCACCTTGATCATCACCCTTTGGATCGCGGTCCTCGTCGTTGGTGCCGTGGGCTTGCTTGTGCTCGCGGTCCCGCTGGTCATGGCGCATATCGTCCAAAGGATGCGGCCTCCCCACCGGATTCTGGGTGGAATCCACCGCAGCTGACCCGGTCGAAGCTGACCACCTCGCCCATGACATTATCGGCCAGAGCAATACTGCCTGGGTCGCGCACGAACTCGTCGGCACCAAACCCAAAGTTGCGAACCACACGGTTCCCTGGTCCGACGGCATCATATCCGCGGATCAGGTAGCCGCTCCCGCCGTTGCCGATCAGGTTGCGCTCAACCGTCGTGTTCGCGGTCCCGCCGGCGATGAGGACCGGCTGAGATGCATCGTATAGCGTGTTGTAACGGACGACGACGTTTGCCGACCCTTCCGAACTGGATGAGTCGGAACCTCCAATCTTGATGTTCTCGCCGTTGGGGGCGCCAAAGATGATGTTTCGCTCGATCCGTCCGCTGCCGGCACCAAGGCCCGTATTGACGTATATGTTGTGATCCTGGTTGGTGCCGTTGCTGCGTCGAGTGTCGTGCACGCAGCTCCCCGTGATCGACCAGTCCGAAGGCGGGTCCTCGTCCCCTGCAACGAGCAGGCCCGCGTACGACTCTGCCCCCCAGATCTCCATGTTTCGCAGCGACCACCCTCGCCCGCCGACCATGCGCACCATGTGCTCGCTCGACGATCCGCCGCTCCACGTGACGTTGAGCCCGTCGATTACCCAGTACTCGGCGCCGTGAAGCCAGAGCAGGCCATGCAGGACGGGTCGCTCGCCGGGGTAGCTGCGAAGAGAGATCGGGCGCGAGCTACTCCCGCGTGCAAGCGCTGGGTTCGTGATCCTCTCGTTGTAGTCCCCGCCTCGCACCACGGCCGTCTGCCCTGCCCGCAGGGCATGGATAGCGCGGGCGATGGTCCGAAATGGTCTCGCGGCGGAGCCCGGACCAGAGTCATCGCCGTTCGGCGCCACGAAGAAATCACCTGTCGGCACCGACGAGTCGGGCGAGGCGGTCGCCCGCGCGCCCTGGCTCGTGTCCGGCGACGCCGCAGGTAGAGGGCCAGCACTGTCTGACGCCCCGGATCCCGGCGGAACACTGGCTGCGGCTTCGTAGCTTGGTGCAGCAGTGGGTGCGACCGATCGGTCGACTGCCGGAACCTGCGTCGAATGCGGCGATGGTCCACCTTGATCAGTCGCGCCAGCCGGTTGATTGTTGGACCGCTCGGGCCCCAGCGCCGCGACCGCCGAGGACGACCGGGATGGCAGTCCTGGTGAATCGGTCACACGATGGTCCGGCGTCGGCTCGTTGACGAGGCCGGACTCCAACGCGATCAGGACGACGGCGATACTCAGGAGGGCGCGTATCCGGCGTGGGGAGACCGACAATAACCTGCTCCTCGGAACGGACGGGTCGAGATCATATCCCGGTCGCCGACGTCCGCGCAGTCATACCGTCAGTAGCCGTAGCCGGACGCGATGCTGTCGAGCGGTTGGAACCCTCCGCACCCCATCGATGCGTAGTTCGGATTGCGCGGAAACACATTTGCGCCTCCGTCTGCCACTCCGCTGTATCCGGCATCGTTGCGGATAAGGGCGCTGGCGCCGTAGCCCAAATTGTACCGGGCGACGTTCCCGACGCCGCTCAATCGATATCCTCTGATCAGATATCCACTCGACGCATGATCGATGATGTTTCGCTCAATGAGGACATGGTTGGTCCCCCCGGCGAGGAGAATCGGCTGTGATGCGTTGTAGAGCGTGTTGTGGCGAATTGTGATCGACGTTGAGCCAGCGCTCGCGTCTGAGGTCGACCCGCCGAGCTTGATGTTCTCGCCGTTGGCGGCGTTGAAGAAGACATTGTCCGAGATCAGCCCAGCACCCGCTCCGAGGCCGGAGTTGACGTACAGGTTGTGATCCTGGTTCGTGCTGTTTGCCGAGTATGTGTCGTGAACGCAGTTGCCCGTGAGGGTCCACCCGGCTGGCTGGCCGGCGGCGTTCCCAGCGATGAGGATACCCGCGTACGAGCGCGCGCCCCAGACCTCTGCGTTTCGGAACACCCACCCCACGCCGTTGGTCAGCTTCACCATGTGCTGTGACGACGCGTTGCTTGCATTCCACGTGACGTTAATGCCACTGACCGTCCAGTAGTTCATCCCCTTGAGCCACAGCAGACCCACGATGACTGGTCGCTCGCCTGGGTACGCTGACACCTGCACTCGCGCAGCCGGCGTGCCGGGATGGAGTCCAACTGACGTGATGTTCTCGTAGTATGAGCCGCCCCGCACAAACAGCGTCTGTCCTGCACGTACTGTGGACAGGCCCTTCGCTACCGTGCGAAATGGTGCGGCAGCAGTTCCAGGGTTTGTGTCGCGCCCCCACGTCGCCACGTAGAGATCACCGCCGGGAGCAGGCGAAGCCGGAACCGGGGTCGGGGTGGGCAGAAGCGTGGGATCGGGGGCCACCGGGGTCGCCTTCGTTGGCACGGGCGTGGGCGCTGGCGTTGTCCTCGGCGCAGTCGTCGGCGTCGGCTCCGGCGTTGTCCTCGGCGCAGTCGCCTCCGCCGGCTTCGTCGTTGGCGTGGGCACCGGCGTCGGGGTCTTCCTATGTCCGCGGCCCCTCTGTGGCGGCACCGTTGCCGTGGTCGGCAATGACGACGCGCTCGGAGCATCCCCTCTCCGCGCCCCTTCGGCTGCTGTCTCGTTGCTCGCGCTTACCCCTTCGGCCGCCTGCGTCTCGCCGGGCTGCACCGTTACTTCGATGGAGGCCACGACGTCTGCTTGCCCGCCGAGCTGCGATGCGTCGGCGACGAGTGCAGCCGAAATGGTGTGCCGTCCGCTCGCGCTCAGGGGGACGATTAGGTTGGAAGAGAATTCCCCCGCCGGCGTGGTTACGACCACAGGCATCCCGGTGGTCTCGCGATCCCACCGGACTTGGACACTGCTCGTCCCCGGGAACCCGCTGCCGCTTAAGATGATGGCGCCGCCGGGCCTCAATGCTCCCTCCACCTTGATCGACGGGGTCGCCGCACTCGCAGAGAGCAGCGGCATCACCAGCGCAGGGATCAGCAGGAGAAGCGGAAGGGTCGCGAGCCAGTCTCGAAGCCGCCTAGGCCGCGGCCGAGGTGTGCTCGGCGGCGGTGATGGCCGGTAATTGCCGGCGCGAACCGTGAAAGGCTGAGACTTGTAGCGCATGGGAACGACCTCCGCCCGGGAGTGGTCGCACCGCCGCGTCGCGTTGATGACACGCGCCTCGTGTCGACCGCGTGCGCACCGGTTCGGCCGCAGTCACCGCCCGGCGGGTCGCCAAAGCGATTGAACTCAACGGAATTGTCGGACGAACGTCGTCGGATTCCCAGTCGCCCATTCGTCCTCCGAGAGGAGGCCAAGAGGACTAGTAGCGCTATCAGGCCAAGTCCGAGAGGAGGGCCGGCAGCGTTGCGATCATCCTTGACCGAGCGAGCATCGGCCCGACTCCAGCCGCTCTGGCCTCCGCATGGGCAGCCAGATCAACGTGTGGTCCGAATACCACAACGCGCGGAGGCACAGTTGCCTGACCGATCCATTTCGTCAGGAGCTCCGCCCACTCACCGCCGCGGGAACCCCAATCGACGAACGCGATCGAGACCGATGACGCCTCGGGCAGCTCCGCCGGAGTGTCGACGCGCAGCACGTCACGTCCGGCCGCGACGGCAGCATCGGTGATCCGGGTGGCGATGATCAGGTCCCGCGCGACGATGGCAACCCGGTTCAATCGCGCGTGATCTCATGCGCCGGCGAACCATAGGACGGCGCCCCGTTCATCGGGCGGGGGACGCGCTGCCCGCGATCCGGCTGCACGCGCCGGGGCCAGGGCCGCCGCGAACGCTCGCCGTCCCCGTTCGGCCGCTCGTCCTGCTCCGGCGCACGGCCGTTCCCGTTGCCCGCCACGACGTTGCCCGGGTTCGTCCCGTTCTCGATCACGTAGCGAGCCATGTGCATGGGATACAGCCCCACGACCACCGGCGCCCGGACTTCGACGGAGAGCTCCACGCCCAGCTCGCCGCGGTCCCACAGCTCCTGGATCTTGGCTGCCTCGCGTTCCGGCAAGCCGATCCAGGCAGCGGTGCCGTTGCGGCGCAGGTGCGTCATGGCATCCGGCTCGTCGAGCCCGAAGCGGCGGCGGAGCTCCGCCACCGGGACGTACGGCCGCGACGTGATGAATCGTCGCAGGCTGGATGTACTCGGGCGTTTGCTGGCACTCACGGTTGGGCACCCATGGCTGACATCGAGTCTACGCCGATGCCCGCCGCCTCGCAGAAGGGCCTTCAGCGACGCTCCCCGAAGAGGCTGCGCACGATGAACATGACGTTGGCCGGTCGCTCCGCGAAGCGCCGCATGAAGTAGGGCCACCACTGCGTGCCGTAGGGCACGTACACGCGCAGCCGGTAGCCGTCGTCCAGCAGCCGGTCCTGCAGGTCGCGGCGGATCCCGTACAGCAGCTGGTACTCGTACCGATCCTTCGGCACCTGGTGGGCCGTGGCCCAGGCCCTGGTGGCATCGATCATCTCGGGATCGTGCGTGGCCACGCCCGGGTAGGCATCCGCCTCGAGCAGGCGCACGCAGAGTCGCACGAACGATCGATTGATCTCGGCGCGATCGTGGAAGGCGATCGACTCGGGCTCGGCATAGGCGCCCTTGCAGACGCGCGTCCGCACCCCTTCGCCGGCGAGCGCCTCGACATCGACCGCCGATCGGCGCAGGTAGGCCTGGATGACGGGTCCGACGTCGAAGCCGTCGGCCCGCAGCCGTCGCACGACCTCCAGGGTCTGCTCGGTGTACGCAGAGCCCTCCATGTCGATCCGCACGAAGACCCCGTGGCGCATGCCCGCCTCGGCCACCGGGCGCAGCACCGAGAGGCACTCCTCGATGCCCAGGTCGAGTCCCATCTGCGTGAGCTTCAGGCTCACGTTGGCGTCCAGCTTCTCGGCCGCGATGCGTTCGATGGTCGTCACGTAGGCCGCGGCGGCGGTATCGGCCATGGCCCGGTCCTTCACCGACTCGCCCAGGTGGTCGAGCGTCGCGGATGCGCCTCGCTCGTTCACGGCACGGACGGCGTCGACCGCCTCGTCCAGGCTGGTGCCGGCCACGAAGCGGAGCGCCACACGCTTCACGAAGGGGGTGCGGAGCGCCAGTCGCGCCATCCAGCGGCGGTGCGAGAGCCACACGAAGAAGATGCGCATTGGCGTGGCGAGCACGGCGTCCCTCAGTTGCTGGTCGATTCGGCAGGAGCCCAGGGGTCAGGCTACCCCACCGGCGGGGGATGGTGCGCTCCCACGCCGGACGACTACGAGTGCCGCCCGTGACCCCAGCCGCGTGCGCGCTCCACCGCGCGGCGGATGAGCCCCTTTCCGGGAACCGGTTGGCTGGGCGTCCCCTCGGGTTCATCGTCGGGCGGGTAGCTGCGCCGGTAGAGGCCGGCTGCACCGGCGCCGGCCGCGAAGATGTCCTCGCCGTCGATGCGGATCGTCGGCGAGCCCGGGAAGGCGAGCAGCTCTGCATCGGCCACCGAGTTGACGCTGATCATCTGGATCGGGGTCTCGAAGGCATCCTCGGTCAGCACCTCGACCAGGCGCTGGCGCGCGGTCATGTACTCCGGATCGCCGTCCCAGTAGAGCAGCTCGACGCGCATCGGCCGACGATCAGGCGTAGACGAAGAAGGCGACCAGGCAGATGACCGCTGCGATCAGCAGCGTCGCGGCGACCAGGAGGCGGCGGCGCTCATCCGAGGTCATCCCCTCGCGCGCCGAAGCGGCGTTCCGGTCCGCGCGTCCACGCCAGGCAAGATAGCGCTCGGCATTGAGGTCGCGTGCCTCGCGTCCCCGATACCCGGTCCACGCGGGCCATCCGACGTAGTAGGCGGCGCCACCCGCTGCGACGGCGCCGATCAGCCACAGCCATCCCATGCCGATAGGGTAGCGCCCGCTCCCTACCGCTTGCGCAGCCTCGGGTCGAGGACGTCGCGAAGTCCGTCGCCGAGCAGCGTGAAGCCGACCAGGATCAGCAGGAGTGGCACGGCGGGGATGATCACGAGGTGCGGAAAGCGCTCCACCGTCTCGGTGCCTGTCCAGATCAGGCTGCCGAGCGAGGGTGATGGCGGCTGGATCCCGAGGCCGAGGAAGGAGAGCGTCGACTCGACCAGGATCGCGGCCGGGATGCCGGCCGAGACGGCCACCACCACGCTGCCGGCAAGGTTCGGGAGCAGGTGCCTGGTCAGGATCCGGCGTCCCGGGACGCCGATCGCCCGCGCGGCCTCGACGAAGTCGCGGTGCTTGAGGTTGAGGACCTCGGCGCGGACCAGGCGGGCGACGACGACCCATGAAAGCAGCCCGATGGCGAGCATCACCACCAGGAGCCCATCGAGGGTCCGATGGAAGGGCGTGCCGTAGAACGCGACCTGGAACATGATGATGAAGACGAGCTGCGGAAAGGCGGCCACGACATCGGTCGCGCGCATCAGGAGGGTCTCGGTGCGTCCGCCGAACCAGCCTGCAACGGCACCGATGGGCAGGCCGATCAGCAGGATCACCAGCTGCGCGATGGACGCCACGAGCAGGCTGACCCGCACGGCCGAGGCGACGCGGCTGAGCATGTCGCGAGCGAGGATATCGGTCCCGAGCGGGTGCGCCATGTTCTGCAACGGAAGCAGGGGCTGATGGTTGTTCGCGTTCTGCGCCCCGAGATCCAGCTCGCTGACGCTCCACCCGGCCACCAGCGGGCCGATGACCGCCAGCGCCACGACGAACGCGACGATCACCAGGCCGATGCGGCCCCGCGGATGGGCCGCCAGGTCGCGAAGCACCGATCGCCGGCCGCTCGCCGATGCATCCTGCCGCGCGGCCCCGGCGGACTCGATCGCCGTCACGCAACCACCCCCGCCTCACGGACGCGCGGATCGATGACGCCGTAGAGCAGGTCGACCAGCAGGTTCAGGCCGGCGATCGCGATGGTATAGAGCAGGGTCATGCTCATGATCACCCCGTAGTCGCGCGAGGTGATCGCCAGCAGGTAGAGGCTGCCGACGCCGGGGATCCCGAAGACGCGCTCGATCACGATGGAGCTGGTGATGAGCACCGCGAGGACCGGCCCCAGGACGGCGACGACCGGGATCATCGCGTTGCGCAGGACGTGGACCACGGCGATCCGTCGCGGCCCGAGGCCCTTGCTGTGGGCGGTGCGCACGTAGCCCTCGTGCAGCACCTCGAGCATCGACCCGCGCGTGAAGCGCGCGATCATCGCCATCGGCAGGCCGGCCAGCGCCAGCGTGGGCAGCACCGCGTGCGCGGGAGTTCCCCAGCCGCGGACGGGCAGGATGCCTGGATCGCGCAGCGAGCCGGTGTCGAAGACGAGCTGCAGGAGCACCGCCACGAGGAACGGCGGTCCAACCATGCCGACGAGAGCGAGGCCGGTCGCCAGGTGGTCGGGCCATCGGTTGTGGTTCCACGCCGCGATGACGCCCAGGCCGACGCCCAGCACCACGGCCACGGCGAATGCCAGAAGGCCCAGCTCCAGGCTCGGCCAGAAGGCCTGCCCGATCACGCTCGACACGTCGAGCGTCTCGATCCGGAACGGGCTCTGCGTCCCCCGGAGGACGCCCGAGGCGAACGAGGTCCCGAAGTCCCCGCTCAGGACTCCGGTGAGCCACTTCACGTACTGGACCGGCAGGGGCTGATCCAGGGCGAAGCGCTCGTTGAGCGACGCCACGAGACCGGGATCGAGCTGCCGTCCCTCCCGCAGCCATGGGCTGCCCGGAGCGGCGTGCATGAGCCAGAACGTGACGATCGAGGCCACCAGCAGGACCGGCACGATCCAGAGCAGGCGACGAATGATGTAGAGCAGCACGGGGACGTTCCTCGAGGCGCTGGGGCCAGGCGGGGCCTTCAGCCCTCCCCCCTGCTACCGGATGCTACCCGCTCGGGCGGAGGGGGGTTCAGATCCCGGCTGCGGCAGCGTCGACCAGCCAGCGCGTCCGGCGCGCGTTGACGCGTCCGGCGGGGAGCTCACGAGAGCCGTCGCGGATCGCTCGCAGGGCATCGGCCTTCTCGGCACCGGTTACGACGAACATCGCTTCGCGCGCCGCGTTGAGCACCGGGAAGGTGAGCGTCATGCGCCACGCGTCGGGCCCCGGCGCGTAGTTCGCGACGACCAGCCGCTCGCGCTCGGCCAGCCCCTCGGACCGCGGGAAGAGCGAGGCGGTGTGCCCGTCGGGCCCCATGCCCAGCCAGATCAGGTCGAAGACCGGGATCGGATCGCCACCGATGACGCGCCGCAGCTCCCGCTCGTAGAGGCGGGCTCCCGCGTCCAGGTCCTCCAGGTCGCATGGCATGCGGTGGACCTGCTCCATCCTGACGCGGGGCAGGTAGTCGAGCATGGCCAGGCGCGCCGTGTTGTAGTTCGACTCGGGATCATCCGGCGGGACTGCCCGCTCGTCGCCGAAGAAGAACTCGACCTTTGACCAGTCCAGCATCCGGACCCTTGGCGGGACCACCAGCAGCGGACAGACCGCAAGCGGCGTCGAACCCCCGGAGAGGCCCAAGATGAAACGGCCGCGACGCCGAATGGCATTGCGGCCGGCAGCGACCAGCCGATCGGCGGTGGCGGCGGCGACGGCCTCGACGTCGGGCAGGACCTCGAATCGGCGCGTCATGCGATCGCCTCACCCGAACGCGCGGCGGCGAGGAAGATTGCGGCGGCACGGACGGCGGCCTCGTAGACGGGGTCCTTGCTCTCGCCGACGAGCGTGCCGGAAAGCAGCTCCGGCTCGGTCGGTGGCTCCATCCGGACGCGGCGCAGCAGGGCCGTCATGCCGTCGGCGTTGGAGGCGACGGTTGCCTCGTTTCCCTCGCGGTCCACGATGAACTCCGCAGCACCCGTCTCGCCGCGTGCCTGCAGCCGAACGGAGACGAGCTCACCCGGCGGGATGCCCGACGCTGGGACCGCCTCCACCTCCAGGTCGACCATCGCGTATCGCCCCTCGAGCAGCAGGTGCAGCCCGCCGTCCCGAAGGCGCCGCTGCGTGGCATGCCGCTTCCAGTCGAGTCGCGAGGCGACCCAGCCGGCGTAGAGGAGCGCCTGGGAGATGGGGCTGGCCGCGCCACCGTCCGCCCCGTCGCCCGCGGAATAGATGATCCGCACCCGGTTGAGGTTCGGCAGGTAGCGGCGGAAGCGCGGCGCATCGAAGAACTGTGCCGTCAGCTCCTGCCACCAGGCGATGCGCCGCCAGGACAGGTCGCCGATCCCGCTCCGCCGGCGCAGGCCGGCGAGGCGTCGGTAGCCGAGCAGGAGGTTGTCGAAGTCGCTGCTGTCGATGATGAGCCGGTCACAGACCTCGACCAGCTGGTCGAAGATCTGGTCGCTGAACGGCGGGCTGCCCGGCCACCAGACGTGCGTCGGCAGGTCGTGAATGAGGAGCGGGGCGACGATGCCATCCAGGTGCTCCGCCGCCTCGCCGCGGACGGTGATGGCGACCTGCTCGTAGCAGACGCGCTCGCCGCGGCCATCGGCCGGGTGGCAGTGGGCGCTCACGGAGGCGTCGAGCGCCGGGCCGTCGGCGTCCGGATCGGCCACCAGCACGATTGCTCGGGACGGGTGCCGGTAGCCGAGGCCGACCATGGTGCCCAGGACGCGCCCCGCCGCATCCGGATCCGGGACGGTCACGATCAGGTTGAGGACCGATGCGCGGGCGTGTGGGAGCCCCTTTTCTGTCACGGTGCCGCCCTCGCCGGCCTCGCCGCCCCAGAGTCGCGCCAGGTGGGCCTCCACGAAGCCAACGCTGGTGTCCTCCTGGCTCCAGACGGGAGCCACGCGCGTCGCATCCTCCCCATACTCCATCAGCCGTCGATGGAGGGCGAGGTCGCGCCCCGGGCGGCCGTCGCCATTGCCCATTCCCGTCGCCTGCAGGCTCACGGGCGGCGCCAGGTGCGCCCGTCGGCTGCGAGCAGCTCGTCGGCCGCCGGTGGTCCCCAGGTTCCCGCACCGTAGAAGTGGACCGGGCCGCCGCTTCCCGACTCCCATGCCTGGCGAATCGGATCCACGATGGCCCACGCGCGCTCGACCTCGTCTCCGCGTGCGAAGAGGGAGGCATCGCCGATCATGGCGTCGAGGAGGAGGGTCTCGTAGGCGTCCGGCGAGTCGACGGCGAAGCTGGAGCCGTAGCGGAAGTCCATGTTGACGTTGCGGATCTGCATCCCCTGGCCCGGCACCTTCGCGCCGAAGCGGAGCAGGATGCCCTCGTCGGGCTGGATGCGGATGGCCAGGATGTTGGGGTCGATCAGCGCTGCTCCCGCGCGCTCGAAGAGCGTGAGCGGCGGGCTCTTGAACTGGACCGATACCTCCGTCACCCGCGTCGGCAACGCCTTCCCGGTGCGCAGGTAGATGGGAACCCCGGCCCACCGCCACGACTCGATCCCGAGCTTCAGCGCGACGTACGTCTCCGTGTCCGAGTCGGGCGCCACCTCCGGTTCGTCGCGGTAGGCGCCCACCTTATGGCCCTCCACCCAGCCCGACACGTATTGGCCGCGGACCGTGTGCGTCGCCACGTCATGAGGCGACATCGGTTTGATGGCGCGCAGCACCTTGAGCTTCTCGTCGCGCAGGTCCGACGCCCGGAACTCGACGGGCGGCTCCATGGCGAAGACCGCGAGCAGCTGCAGGGCGTGGTTCTGCACGATGTCGCGCAGCGCACCGATCTCGTCGTAGAACTCGCCGCGGCCCTCCACGCCCACCGTCTCGGCGATCGTGAGCTGGACCGAGTCGATGTAGCGCCGGTTCCAGATCGGCTCGAAGAGGCCGTTCCCGAACCGGAAGACGGAGAGGTTCTGGACCGTCTCCTTGCCGAGGTAGTGGTCGATGCGGTAGATCTGTTCCTCGTCGAAGAAGCGGGTCAGCTCGCGGTTGAGCTTGATGGCGCTCGGCTGGTCGAAGCCGAACGGCTTCTCCACGATGACGCGCGACCAGCCGCGGCGCCGGCTGCCGTCGTGATCGCTCGACTCCGCCAGCCCGGCCTCGTCCATCCGCCGTGCGATCTCGGGGTAGAGCGAGGGCGGGACGGCGAGGTAGAAGAGGCGGTTCCCCGAGGTCCCCCGGTCGCGGTCGATGCGCTCGAGCAGCTTGCCCAGCTCGACCCACGCCGCGGGGTCGTCGAAGTCGCCTCGGTGGTAGTGGACGCCCCGACCGAACGAGTCCCAGATGGAATCCTTGATGGGCCGGTTGCGGCTGAAGCGATTCACCCCCTCGCGCAGGTGGTCGCGGAAGGCGTCGTCGGAGAGGTCGCGACGGGCGAAGCCGACCACGGTGAACTCAGGGGGCAGGAAACCGCCGAGCAGCAGGTTGTAGAGAGCCGGCGCCAGCTTGCGCTCCGTCAGGTCTCCCGTGGCACCGCAGATGACCATGGTGCAGGGCGTCGGCATGCGCTCCAGGCGCAGCCCCTCGCGCAGCGGGTTGGGAGCCGCCGCACCCTGCGTCACGGTGGGCGTCACGCCAATGCTCGTCGGCGCGCTCATCGGGCTAGCTCGACTCGTCCCCGGCCACCGCCTTGATGGCATGCCCGCCGAACTCGTTGCGCAGCGCGGCGAGCACCTTGTCGGCGTAGCTGTCGGGCTCGCGCCGGCTTCGGAAGCGCTGGATCAGCGCAAGCGTGATGATCGGGGCCGGGACGTCATGGTCGATCGCGTCGAAGACGGTCCAGCGCCCCTCGCCAGAGTCATTGACCCAGCCGCGGATGTTCGACAGCTCGTTCCCTTCCTTCTCGAAGGCATCGCCCGCCAGCTCCAACAGCCATGAGCGGATCACCGACCCGTTCTGCCACATCCGGGCGATGGGAGCAAGGTCCAGCTCGTAGTCCGAGGCGTTCAGGATGTCGAATCCCTCGGCATAGGCCTGCATGACGCCGTACTCGATCCCGTTGTGGACCATCTTCACGTAGTGGCCCGCGCCAGCCGGTCCGCAGTAGAGGTAGCCGCCCTCCGGCGCGAGCGTCTTCACCGCCGGTTCGAAGCGGTCGAACACCGGCCGCTTCCCGCCGAGCATGGCGCAGAAGCCGACCTGCAGTCCCCACACCCCACCCGAGACGCCCATGTCCAGCCACTCCAGGCCGCGGGCCTCGACCTCGTCCGCGTGCCTGCGCGAGTCGTGGAAGTTGGAGTTGCCGGCGTCGACGATCACGTCCCCGGGCGAGAGGATGCCGGCGAGCTGCTCGATCATGTCGTCGGTTGCCTTCCCGGCCGGGACGCTGATGATCACGTGCCGCGGCGCGCCCAGCTGCTCGGCGAGCTGCTCGATCGGCTCGGCCACGCTGATGCGGCCCTCGTTCTCCGGCTCCGCGGCGAGATCGCGCGCGACGGACTCGGTCCGGTTCCAGGCCACCACGTCGTGCTCGCCGCGCGCCAGCCGGCGAGCCATCCCCGCGCCCATGCGTCCCAACCCCGCGATCCCGATCTGCATCTTGGCTGCGCCTCCTTCAGGCCCTTCTCTTCGATCTGTCAGCTTGCCGTACCGTCGGACAACGTCTCTCGCAGCCACCGCCCCAGCTGGTCGGTGACGCGGACGGCATCGGCGAAGTGGAGCCGCAGCGCGCGGCGGCCGCGTCGCTGCAGCGACTGCAGGTCTCCCAGCGCCTGGGCCGCCACCAGCGTCCCGAATGATTCCTCCCAGCCGGGGATGGGCATGTCGCGCTGGGGGTCGGCGGTCAGCTGCAGGAAGACACCCGACGCTGGCCCGCCCTTGTGCAGCTGCCCGGTCGAGTGCAGGAAGCGCGGCCCGAAGCCCAGCGTGGTTGCCACGCCCAGCGACTCGCCGATGCGTGCGCGCAGCTCCTGCAACGCCGACTCGGTCGCGGCGTCCTGGGGCAGGTAGGCGAGGATGGCGAAGTAGTCGCCGGGCCGGACACGTTCGAGCAGCGCGCGCAGCGCACCGTCGACGGTCACCGGTTCGTCGCCGAGCGCCGCTGGATCGGCGTACGCGGCGACGCCCTCGGAGGCCACGATGGGCGCGGGTGCCGGCAGCGAACCGTGGGCTCGGTACGCATCCAGCAGCGCCTTCGTCGCATCCTTGCTCTCCTGCACGTTCGGCTGGTCGAATGGGTCGATCTCCAGCACGATCCCCGCCGCCGCCGTCGCCACCTCCCAGCGCACGAACTCGCCACCGACCTCGCTGGGGCTGCCGATCTCGAGGCGGGTCACCGGGTGGCCCCGGGCCTGGAGCGCGTCGCCGAGCCGTTCGAGCTCCGGATCTCGTTCCGTCGCCAGCGTCATGATCACGAAGCAGCGATCGTCGCCGTAGGACTGCGGCCTGCGAAGCGGCTCGCCCACGACCGGCACGATGCCCGTGCCCGCCTTGCCGGTGCTCTCCGCCACCAGTTGCTCCGCCCAGTCGCCGAAGCTGGCGAGGCGCGGCGACGTCAGGATGGTCAGCTTGTCACGACCTGCCACGGCGGCCTCCGCCACCGCCGCGCCGAGGCGCAGGCCGGGGTTCTCCCGGGCGGGACGTCGGCAGGCATCTGCCATCGCCACCGCGCTGCCGAGGAGGGCCTCCAGGTCGACGCCGTGGAGGGCGGCGGGCACGAGGCCGAAGACCGAGAGCGCCGAGTATCGTCCCCCGACCGACGCGACCCCCTCGACGATGCCGCGGAACTCCTGCGCCCGGGCCACCTGGGCCAGCGACGAGCCCGGATCGGTGATCGCGATGAAGTCGAGGGCAGGGGCGAAGGCCGCCATCTCGGCATGGAAGGCGTTCGGCTCGGTGGTCGTTCCGGACTTGCTGCTGACGCAGAAGATGGTGCGTTCCCCTTCCGCCCACGCACGGAAGCCGCGGACCACGTCGGGGTGGGTGGAATCGAGGATGCGCAGCTCCAACCCCTCGCTGTCCGGCGGTGGCGCCCCAAGCGGACCGCCGAACACGCGGCTGAAGAGCTCGGGGGCCAGGCTCGATCCGCCCATGCCCAGGACCGCGGCGCGGCCGTAGCCGTCCGCGCGCACGTCACGGGCAAGGTGGCGGAGCTCGGCGATGCGGCCGTGGGCGTCGTACGGGAGTGAGAGCCAGCCGAGCCAGGACGCGACCTCGTCCGGGGCCTTTCCCGAACCTGCCCACAGGGTGCCGTCGCGATCCCAGAGCCGCTCGGCGACGCGCTCAGTCTCCCAGCGGGTGAGCCGCTCGCCGATCGCCTGCTCGAGCGGCGACGGGCTCATGCCGGCGCGAGGGCCTTGCGCTTGCCGTCGATCGTCTCGATGAGGTCGTCGAACGACTTGGCGAAGGAGGTGACGCCCTCTTCGATCAGCTCATCGGTGACCTGGCGCATGCTCACGCCCAGCTGCTCGAGCTGCTCGAGCGTCGCCGCGGCCGCATCCGTCTCCACATCGAGCGTTCGTTCCACGCTGCCGTGGTCCAGGAAGGCCTCGATGGTCTCGGTCGGCATGGTGTTCACCGTCGCCGGGCCGATGAGCTCGTTCACGTAGCGCACGTCGGGATACGCCGGGTTCTTCGTGGAGGTGCTGGCCCAGAGGCAGCGCTGGACCCGCGCTCCGGCCGCGCGCAGCTCGGCAAACTCCTCGCCACCGAAGATCTCGCCGAAGGCGCGGTAGGCCATCTTCGCGTTGGCGATGGCGGCCCTGCCGCGCAGCTCCAGCGCCTCGTCGCTGCCGATCGAATCGAGCCGCTTGTCGACCTTGGTGTCGACGCGACTGACGAAGAAGCTGGCGACCGATGCCACCTGTGAGACGTCGCCGCCGCCCTGGTGGCGGCGCCGCAGCCCGGCGATGTAGGCGCGTGCCACGTCGCGGTAGACGTCGACGCTGAACATCAGCGTGACGTTGACGTTGATCCCATCCGCGATGGCGGCCTCGATCGCCGGGAGGCCGGCGGGCGTTGCCGGGATCTTGATGAAGACGTTCGGACGCCCAAGGCGGCTCCACAGGTGGCGGGCGCGATCCAGTGTCGTCTGCGTGTCGTTGGCGAGATCCGGCTCGACCTCGATCGAGACGAAGCCGTCGGCACCCGCATCGGCGTCATAGATGCTCCGCAGCACGTCCGCGGCATCTCCCACGTCCCCCACCGCGATCTCCTCGTAGATCGCCTGGTTGCCGTGCCCCGCCTCCAGCTCGCGCCTGATCAGGGCGTCGTACTGGCCGGTGGCGACCGCCTTGGCGAAGATCGTCGGGTTGCTGGTCAGCCCACGGATGCCGTCGTCGGCCATCTGGGCGAGGCGGCCGGACTCGATCAGGTCACGGTCGATGAAGTCGATCCACGGACTCTGGTCCTGCTCGGCGTACAGCCGCTGCAGCGTGTTCACTCGGTTCCTCCTCAGGTTGTGCCGGTCAGCGCTGGGAGCCGGCGGTCGCGCTTGCGCCCACCAGGTCCCGCGCAGCGGCTGCGATGTGTTCGGCGTCGATCCCCGCGGCCGCCAGCTGCTCCTCCGGCGTGGCGGAGCCAGGCATGATCTCGACCGCGAGCTTCCGGATCATCGGATGCTCCCGCTCGGCCGCGAAGACCTCAAGCACGGCGTCGCCCAGGCCTCCCTCAGGGAAGTGGTCCTCGACCGTGACGATCGCCCCGGTCGCGCGACCGGCGTCACGCAGCGTCTCGCCGTCGATGGGCTTCACCGAGTACAGGTCGATGACGCGCGCGGCGATCCCGTCCCGTGCCAGCAGGTCGGCGGCCTTGAGCGCCTCGTGCAGGGTGATGCCCGCTCCGACCAGCGTCACCCGGTCGCCATCGGTCTGCCGAAGGATGCGGCTGCCACCGATGCTGAACTCCTCGTCTGGCCCGTAGAGGACCGGCGTCTTCTCGCGCGTCGTGCGCATGAAGACGATGCCCTTGCGATCCGCCATCTCCGCCACCAGCCGCGCGGCCTGGTTGGGATCCGACGGGTACAGGATGGTGCTGCCGTGGACTGCACGCAGCGAGGCGATGTCCTCCAGTGCCATCTGCGAAGGCCCGTCCTCACCGATGCTGACGCCGGCGTGCGAGCCGACCAGCCGGATATCGGCGCGGCTCACCGCGGCCATGCGGACGAAGTCGTACGCGCGCGCGAGGAAGGCGGCGAAGGTGGCGGCATACGGCCGCCAGCCGCGGACCTGGAAGCCGATCGCGTACGAGACGAGCATCTGCTCGGCGATGTAGGCCTGCACGAACCGATCGGGGTGAGCGTTCGCAAACTCCTCCGAGTGCGTGGAGTTGCCCACCTCGCCGTCGATGGCGACCACGTCGCCGCGGGCGTCGCCGAGGGCCACCAGGGCATCGCCGTACGCCTTGCGCGTGGCGACCTTGGTGCCGACCTCGTAGGCCGGCAGCTTCAGGCTGCCACCAGCCTCGAAACGGTGCGGCTGCTCAGAACCCTGTGGCTTGCCAACGGCGATGGACAGATCACGCCGTCCGCCCAGCTCCGCGATCGCGGCCTCCTCGTCCGGCACCGGCTTGCCGTGGGCTCCGTTCTGGTTGGCGACTGCGCTGACGCCGTGGCCCTTCTCCGTCTTCGCCACGATGACGCTGGGCTTGCCGGACGTCTGCCGCGCCTCCTCGAAGGCAGCGTCGACCGCCGTCACGTCGTGGCCGTCGACCTCGATCGCATGCCAGCCGAAGGCGCGCGCCCGCCGCGCGTACGCGTCCAGGTCCCAGCCGTGCATCGTCTCGCCGGTCTGCCCAAGGCGGTTCACGTCGATGATCGCAGTCAGGTTGTCCAGGCCATGGAAACCGGCCGCTTCGAATGCCTCCCACATTGAGCCCTCGGCCATCTCCGAGTCGCCGCACAGGCACCAGACGTGGTACGGCAGCCGATCGAGGAACCGGCCGGCGTACGCAACCCCAACCGAGATCGGGAGCCCCTGTCCCAGCGACCCGGTCGCGACGTCGACCCACGGCAGGACCGGGGTCGGATGACCTTCGATGCGGCTGCCCAGCTGCCGAAAGGTGAGCATCTCGTCGTCGCTGATCGCACCGGCGGCGCGGTACATGGCGTACAGCAGCGGCGACGCGTGGCCCTTGCTGAAGATGAGGTGGTCGTTCCGCGGATCGTCCGGCCGGTCGAAGTCATAGCGCAGATGCTTCGCCAGCAGCACGGCCATCAGGTCCGCGGCTGACATGGAGGAGGTTGGGTGTCCGGACCCCGCCGCCGAGCTGGATCGGACCGAATCGACGCGCAGCTGCTGCCCGAGCTCACGCCACAGTTCGTGGTCGTTCATTTCACCTGCCGAATGCGCAATTTTCTTGCCTGTCCATACCTGACCATGATACGGGCCGGACCACAAACGGTCGCCCGGCGACCAAACGGTCGCCCGGGGCCCCATGGACCCTTCGCGGGACAGCGTGAGAGGCGGCCCCGATGGGCCGCCTCTCGAGCGCCTATGGAGGTTGAGCGGCCTAGCCGCGCATCAGCCGGAAGCAGTCGCTGCAGTACACGGGCCGAGCACCGGTGGGACGGAACGGAACTTGGGTGTCCTTCCCGCAGCGCGCGCAGACGGCGTCGAACATCTCGCGCGGGCCGCGGCTGTAGCCGCCGGACGAGTAACCGCCCCCGTTGCCGTAGCTGCTGGCGCCACCGCCGCCGCCACCGCCACCGGAGGCACGGCGCTGCGCCCGGCAGGACGGGCAGCGCTTGGGCGCAGAGGTGAACCCCTTCTGCGCGAAGAATTCCTGCTCCGAAGCGGAGAAGACGAAGTCGATCCCGCAGTCAGAACAGGTGAGCACCTGATCGGTGTAGGCCACGAAGGACCCCTCCTAGAAATGTGGTTGCCACGTCGGGCTTTCGTCGCCTCAGGTTCGACGCCGGCCACGGGTCTTGCCGCTACCCCGTGAGCCGACGCTTGGACGTGGTGGGAGGGGAGTGGAAGTCTGCTGGCACCGCACCTGAAGGCGGCCCGACGCCCGCGAGTATACGCAACTCGCGCTCGGACGCAATAGTCCCCCGGGGGTAGGATCGGTCGCGTGCTGCTGGTACTTGGCATCCTGCTCGGTCTCGCCGGCGCCGTCTGGCTGGCCCAGGGCCTGGACCTGCCGTTCGCGCCCGGAAGCTTCATGACCGCGGACCCGCTCTGGATCGTCATCGGCGCGGCCGCGCTGGCGGCGGGACTCGCCCTGGTGATCCGCGAGCTGCGAGCTCGGCTGGGGGAGCCGAGCTCGCCCGACGAGGACTAGGCCAGCTCGGCCCCTGCGGCCGTCATCTCTGCCAGCGCGTGCTCGCCGTCATATGGCTGGAGGTTGACGGCGGCCACGCCGTCCGCCGGGACGCTGGCCGCAAAGCCGAGGCGCAGGGCGTCGAGGACGGTCGCCTTGACGCAGTAGTCGGTCGCGAGCCCGCAGACGACCACGCGCTCGATGCTGCGCTCGCGGAGCCGCGCCTCCAGCTCGGTTGGGATCTCTTCCCCGGTGCGCGGGTCGCGCATCGTGAAGCCGGAGTAGCCGTCCTCGCCGCCGCTCCCCTTGCGGACCGAGTCCCCGGCGACCACCAGCGCTGGATGGAGGTCCGCGCCCCAGCCGCCGGCCACGCAGTGCACCGGCCAGATCCCGCCGTCCTTCGCGAAGTGCGGCGTGACGGCGGGGTGCCAGTCCTGGGTGTAGACGATGAGCGAACCCGCCGCCACCGCCCGAGCGACCTCGCGGTTCACCGCCTGGACGACCGCGTCGGCACCGGAGACGGCGAGGCTGCCGGCCGGATCGGCGAAGTCGTTCTGGACGTCGACCACCACCAGGGCGGTCTTCGCGTCGAAGGCGATCACGGACCGATGATAGGCCAGGGATGCGGTTGCGCCGACGCGACACCGGTATAGGATTGGGCCGGATGGATCGCCTGCGCGCCCTGCTACGACTCGCGATCGCTCCTGGCCTTGCAGCCGTCGTCCTCACCGGATGCGCACCCGAGCCCGCCACGTCTCAGGGGGCGCAGGTGAAGATGCTGTACGACCTCTTCCTGGTCGTGGCCGCGGTGGTGTTCGTCATCGTCGCGGGCCTGATCGGCTGGAGCATCGTGCGCTACCGTGCCCGCGACGACGGCCGCGAAGCCTCCACGACCCACGAGAACATTCCCCTCGAGCTGGTCTGGTGGGCCATCCCGACCCTCCTGGTGATCATCCTCTTCATCCTGACCGCGCAGGTCCTCGGCACGGTCGACGAGCGGACCGATGACCCGGCCGTGACCGTCGACGTCACCGGCTTCCAGTGGCAGTGGCAGTTCGCCTACGAGGGGACCGACGTGGTGGTCACCGGCCTCCCCGGCGAGGCGCCGGTGGCGGTGCTCCCCGTGGGCGAGCGCATCGCCTTCAACCTGGATTCGCCCGATGTCATCCACAGCTTCTGGGTGCCCCACTTCCTGCTCAAGCGCGACGTCATCCCGGGGAGGACCAACCGCATCGAGCTGACGATCGACGAGGAGGGAACGTACGCCGGTCTCTGCGGAGAGTTCTGCGGCCTGCTCCACAACGAGATGCGCTTCACCGTAGAAGCGGTCTCGGCGAGCGCCTTCCAACGGTGGCTCGAATCTGGCGGTGGGGAGGCGCCATGACCAGCGCCGTCCCCGAGCACGATGGCGGCATGGTGCACCCGGGCCGCCCGCGCCTGGTCGACTACCTGACCACCGTCGACCACAAGAAGATCGGCGTCATGTACCTGGTGACCTCGATCGCCTTCCTGCTGGTGGGTGGCGTGCTGGCCCTGGTCATCCGCGCCGAGCTCGCCTTCCCGGAGTTGCAGTTCGTGGACGAGGCGCTCTACAACCAGCTCTTCACGATGCACGGTACCGGCATGATCTTCTTCGCCATCGTGCCGCTCGGCATCGGCTTTGCGAACTACCTGCTGCCGCTCCAGCTGGGCGCCCCGGACGTGGCCTTCCCGCGCCTCAACGCCCTGACCTACTGGCTCTACCTGGGTGGTGGGCTGGTCGCCTTCTCCGGCTTCGCCACGGCCGGCGGAGCGGCCGCCTTCGGCTGGACCGGCTACGTGCCGCTGTCGGGTGCCACGTACTCCCCGGGTGCCGGGTCGAACCTGTGGATCGTGGGGCTGATCCTGTCCGGCACCTCCGGCATCCTCGGCGCGGTGAACTTCATCGCCACCATCTTCACCATGCGCGCGCGAGGGATGGGCATGTTCCGGCTGTCCATCTTCACCTGGAACATCCTGGTCGTCAGCCTGCTGATCATCCTGACCTTCCCGGTCCTGACCAGTGCGCTGGTGATGCTGTTCCTGGATCGGACCCTGGGCGCCGGCTTCTTCGATCCGGGGACGGGCGGGAGCCCAATCCTCTGGCAGCACCTGTTCTGGTTCTTCGGCCATCCCGAGGTGTACATCATGGCGCTGCCGTTCTTCGGCATCGTGAGCGAGATCGTGCCGGTCTTCAGCGGCAAGCGGATCTTCGGCTACCGCGCGCTCGTCTTCGCCACGATCCTGATCGGCGCACTCTCGTTCAGCGTCTGGGCGCACCACATGTTCACCACCGGCGCGGTCAGCAACCTCTTCTTCGGGGCAACCTCGATGGCCATCGCCATCCCGACCGGTGTGAAGTTCTTCACCTGGATCGCCACCATGTGGCGCGGTCGCATCCGCGTCGAGCTGCCGATGCTCTTCATCTTCGGCTTCCTCTTCCAGTTCCTGATCGGCGGCATCACCGGCGTCTTCCTCGCCTCACCGCCGATCGATTACCAGGTCCAGGACAGCTACTACGTGGTGGCTCACATGCACTACGTCCTGTTCGGCGGATCGGCCTTCGCGGCCTTCGCGGCGTTCTACTTCTGGATCCCGAAGATGAGCGGGCGCATGCTTGACGAGCGCATGGGACGCCTGCACTTCTGGCTGCTGGTGATCGGCTTCAACCTGACCTTCTTCCCGATGCACGTCCTCGGCCTGGAGGGGATGGCGCGTCGCGTGGCGGATTACCCCAACGAACCGGGCTGGACACTGCTCAACGTGCTCGCCACCGTCGGCGCGTTCGTGATCGCGGCGGCCGTGCTGCTCTTTGCATGGAACGTGATCCGTTCGGTCTGGCAGGGTCGTGGTCGCAAGGCGGGTGACGACCCGTGGGGCGGGTACTCGCTGGAATGGGCCACCAGCTCGCCGCCGCCGCACCACAACTTCCACAGCCTGCCGCGGATCCGCTCCGAACGCCCGGCGTGGGACGCCCGGCAGGCGGCCGAGGCAGGTGGTGGAATGTCGCCGGAGCTGCGCCATGGCTGAGGAGCTCCGCTTCTTCCTGCGCACTGCGCTCTACTCGGCGGTGGTGGCGATCGTCTACTGGTTCGCCAGCTACGACCAGGTCGGGGACACGTACGACTGGATCGGGACGGCGCTCCTGGTCGCCACCGTGCTGGCGGCCGGAGCGGTCGTCGCGTTGATGGGCCTCTTCGCGCGACGCGCGCTGCGCGGAGAACCGGGACCCACGCTCGGCGTGATCGGGCGCTGGCTGCTGCTCAGCGATCCGGGCGGCGAGGCGGACGACGCACCGCTGGCGACCGGCCTCGACCCGCTGCCACGCTCGTCGGTCTGGCCGGTGGTGGCTGGACTGGCGGCGACCCTCATCGGCCTGGGGCTGGTATTCGGGCCCTGGCTGACGCTGCCGGGGCTGACGCTCCTGGGCTGGGCGGCCTGGAGCTGGGTGACCCAGCTCCAGTCACCTCGCTAGGCTCAGTGCATGGCGGCGATGGGCCGCGCTGCCTCCGAACCCTCTACGCCGGGCGCGGCGGACCGCTCCCCGACCTCGTGGCTCAACGGCAGCTCGGGCAGGCCGATCACCACCACCACGGCGGCGATCGCGGCCGCGGCCACGCCGAACCAGAGGGCCGAGTCGAGTGCCAGGCTGAAGGCCTGGTGGATGCCCTGCACCATCTGGCCGATGAACGGCTCGATGGCAGCCCGGAACTGCTCCGGCACCTGCGACAGGATCTGCTGCCCCAGGTCGACGCCCACGGCGGTCGCCTCGTTGCCACTCGACGCGGGTGAGCTCGCGAAGGCGTCCACGATCTGCTGCGGCACGCCGTTCTTCGACAGCTGCATCGGAATCTCGCTGGCTAGCGTGCTGCCGAACACCGTGCCGGCGATCGCCAGGCCAATCGAGCCGCCGATCTGGCGGAAGAAGGTCAGCGCGCTGGTGGCGACGCCCATCTCGCGGAACGGGACGGCGTTCTGGACCACGATGGTGAAGACCGCCATGGTCGGGCCGATACCGAGGCCCATGATCGCCAGCCACAGCCATACGGTGGTGACCGGCGTGTCCGCCCGCAGGTTCGTGAGCAGCAGGAGGCCGATGGTGGCGATCACCAGGCCGACCACCAGCAGCCACTTGTAGCGGCCGGTTCGGCTCACCAGCTGCCCGGAGCCGATGGAGCCGACCATCAGGCCCGCCATCATCGGCAGGATCTGGTACCCCGACTCGGTCGCCGATGACCCGAGCACGAACTGGAACCAACGCGGGACGAAGATGATCCCGCCGAAGAAGCCGAAGCTGATCAGCGCCGTCGCCGTGACCGAGGCGGTGAAGGTTCGGTTCCGGAAGAGGCTCAGGTGCAGGATCGGATCCTTGGCGCGCGATTCGATCCAGACGAAAACGGCCAGCAGCACGAACCCGAGCAGGATCAGGCCGCCGACGGCGGGATCGGTCCAGTCGCTCGACTGCTTGTTGGTCAGGCCGAGCATGATCGGCAGCGATGGCACCGGCGAAGACCGCGGCGCCTGCGTAGTCGATCGAGACGACCCGCTCGGGGTGACGGATCGGCGGCAGCAGGCGCCAGATGACGGCGAGGGCGATGCCGCCCACCGGGACGTTGACGAAGAAGACCCAGTGCCAGCTGATGTTGTCGGTGAGGAAGCCGCCGAGTGCCGGGCCGATCAGCATCGCCACCGCGAAGACGGCGCCGAAGAGCCCCTGGTAGCGTCCGCGCTCGCGCGGGCTGAAGAGGTCGCCGATGACGGCCAGCGAGATCGGGAAGAGCGCACCGGCACCGAGGCCCTGGATGCCGCGGAAGAGCACGAGCTGCCACATCGTCTGGCTCAGGCCCGAGAGGACCGAGCCGAGCAGGAACAGGCCGATGCCGATCATGAGCAGCGGCCGGCGACCGAACTGGTCGGAGAGCTTGCCGTAGAGCGGACCGGTGATGGTGCTGGTCAGCAGGTAGACGGTGACGACCCAGGTGTACAGCTCGTTGCCGTGCAGGTCGGTGAGGATGCGGGGCAGCGCGGTCCCGACGATCGTCTGGTCGAGCGCAGCCAGGAAGAGGCCGAGCAGCACGGCGCCGAGGATCTCCATCCTCGCCCGGTGGTCGATCTGAATGGGGGCGCCGCCCGGATCGGCGGCGGCGGCCGGAGTGGCCTGGGTCATGCGGTGACTCCTTGCTCGTCAAGGCGCTCGAAGGCGGCGCGCAGGATGCGAATGGATTCGAGGAGCTGGGCGGCTTCCTCGCTGGTGAGGTTGGCGAGGGCGGCGACGATTCGCTTGCGCCGTGCGGCCTGCAGGCCGCTGAGCTCCTTGGCGCCCGCGCGAGTGAGGCTCACGTTGACGACGCGGCGGTCGTGATCGTCGTGCTGCCGCTGGACGAGGCCGCGCTCCTCCATCCGGCCGACCACGCCGGACGCGGCCGGCAGGCTTGAACCGATGAGCTCTGCGACGCGGGTCATGGGCATCGCCCCGTGTCCCTCGATCTTGGTCATCAGGAAGAGGTGCGCCATGCTGATCTGCCGCTCGTGGCAGCGGTGGGCGAAGGTCGCCCGCTCGCCGGCCATCAATGGACCGAACTCGTCGGCGACCTGAGACGCCAGATCCGGACGCGGCCCACTGCTTCGGGTTTCGCTAATAGTTCGCGGCATGAGAACTATCTTATCGGTGCGAAGTTTCGTGTCAAATGACGGTTCCGGCGGTATCGTCTGGCCCTATCGCCCGGACCTGCCGAGCGCGGCCCGTCACATCGGCCCAGGGTCGGGACCGTCGGGATCTACGAGGAACAGATGACCGATCAACTGATCAGCGACGTGCTGGAGATGCTGACCATCATGCGCACCGCGGAGCGCGACATCTTCGGTGCGCTACCCGTCGACGCCCGCGAACGACCCATCCGCGAGGGCGATTGGTCGCTGAAGGACCACCTGGCGCACCTGGCGGCCTGGAAGGGCCGGCAGGCAGACCGTCTCGCGGCAGCCCGCACCGGCGCCGAGCTCGAAGATTGGCAGGGCGAGGACGACGCGATCAACGCCCGGCTCCAGCAGGAGCGGGCAGGGTGGAGCTGGGATGAGACGGTCGCCGACGCTGACGCCGTCCACGACCGCCTGGCCGGCGAAATCCGGGCCATCGATCCCGATCTGCTGCGCGACGGCGAGCGGCTGGTGGACGGGACGTACGGCAACGGCGTCTTCCACGCGCAGCAGCACTTCAGCTGGCTGCAGTCGGCCGGCATCGGGCTCGATGATGCGCGAGTCATACAGTTCTCCGAGGATATCGAGCGCCTCGTGCGGCGGGCATCGCTTCCGGATCGCGACCGCGGAACGGCGCTTTACAACGCTGCCTGCTTCCAGTCGTTGGCCGGCCGGAACGATCGGGCGCGATCGCTCCTGCGCGAGGCATTCGGCCTGCGGCCCGAGCTGCTCGAGTGGGCGCGGCAGGACAGCGACGTGGCAACCCTGCACGGTGAGCTGGACGCGCTGGCAGCCACCTAGCGGCGGCCGGTCAGTAGCGTCCCGGCACAAAGCGGTGTGTCCGGCGCTGGTATGCCGCGTATCCGGCATGGTGTGCGCGGAGCCAGACCTCCTCGCGACGCGACTTCAGGTCGAGCCAGGCCGCCAGGATCAGCGCGACCACCAGCGCCGCGGGGCTGCCAACGAAGAGCGCCCAGCCGATCGCCAGCAGCACGACGCCCGCGTAGATCGGGTGCCGGACGCGCCGGTATACGCCGCTCTCCACCAGCGTGGCGTCAGCCACCGGCGCGGGAACGGCGGTCAGGTTGGACCCGAGGTCGTCGATGCCCCGGTAGACGAGCCACCCACCGAGAAGCAGCAGCACGCCTCCGACGAGCAGCAGCGCCCATCCGACGGGGTCCTCCGGGGGCAGCGCCGCGAAGGCGGGGTAGCTGACGATACCCTCGCCGAAGATGAGGAGCATCTGCCCCGCCACCCAGCCCTCGCCCCGCGGGCCGAGCGATGGCAGCCGCGGACCGATACCGGCGTCAGTCGTCGGCGGTCTCCTCGTATCCTCCTGCCGGCGTCCGGACGAGGACGACCGGCCTGCGCGGATCGGGCGCATCGCTTCGTCCCTGCAGCTCTCGGCAGACGCGGTAGGTGATCACGAAGCCGAGCAGCGGCACCACGAAGAAGGCGACGCGCAGCACGTTGGTCATGGCCTCCAGAGACACGTCGAAGACCAGCGCGATCACGTCGTTGCCCCCGGCGATGGTCAGGACCACGAAGACGAGCAGCCCGGCCACGCCAACCGCCGCTCGGAGGGGGTTGTCGTACGGGCGGTCGAGGATCTGGTGCGCTTCGTGGTCGCCCGTGATGCGCGGCTCGATGAACGGCCAGAGCGTCATCACCCCGAATGCGATGCCCGGAATGACGGCCCCCGGAATGAAGACGGTGGGGACGGTGATCCCGAGCACGGTGAACTCGATCGGCGGGAAGAGGCGCAGCGCACCGTCCAGCCAGCCGACGTACCAGTCCGGCTGGGCGGGCGCGCTGACCGTGGTCGCGTCGTACGGCCCGTAGCTCCAGACCGGGTTGACCTGCACCAGCCCGCCCATCAAGGCCAGGATCGCGGCGGTCAGGAACATGAGGCCGGTCGACTTGAACACCTGTGACGGCCAGAAGGGGCGCCCGATCACGCTGTGCTCGGTTGCCCCGGGCACGTTGAAGTTCGAGTGCTTCTGGCGCCACAGGATGGCGAGGTGGGTCAGCACCCCGCCGATGAGCAGCGCCGGCAGCAGCATGACGTGGAAGACGAAGAGGCGGCTGATGATCGTCGCCGTCGGGAACTCGCCCCCGAAGACGAGGAAGGCCAGGTATGGACCGATGAACGGGATGCCGAGCACGACGCTGTAGATGACGCGCAGCCCCGTCCCAGAGAGCAGGTCGTCAGGCAGTGAGTAGCCGGTGATGCCCATTGCCAGCGCCATCACCAGCAGGCCGATGCCGACCAGCCAGTTGATCTCGCGCGGCTTGCGGAAGGCACCGGTGAAGAAGATGCGCAGGATGTGCATGGTGATGGCGGCGACGAAGACCAGCGCGGCCCAGTGGTGGATCTGGCGCATCACCAGGCCGGCCTTGACATCGAACGAGAGGTCCAGGACCGATGCGTAGGCCCGCGACACCTCCTGTCCCGCCAGCGGCCGGTAGCTGCCCTGGTAGGTGACGAGCTGTGCGTCGGGCACGTAGAAGAGCGTCAGGAAGACGCCCGTCAGCACCAGCACCACGAGGCAGAAGAGGGCGACCTCGCCGAGCAGGAAGGACCAGTGGTCGGGAAAGATCTTGCGCAGTCCCGTCCTCGCCCACGACGCCATCCCCAGCCGCTCATCGACCCAGGTCAGCATCTAGCCCTCCCCGGCCCCGGCGCCGTCATCGTCATGCGTCAGGTTCCAGAAGGACGGACCTGCCGGTGAGTCGTAGCCCCCGGTGGCGACCAGGTAGCCATCGGCGTCGACGTCGAGCGGCAGCTGCGGCAGGGGGCGGGCGGCGGGACCAAAGATGGGGACCGCGCCGCGAGTCACGTCGAAGGTCGACTGGTGGCAGGGGCAGATGAGGACCTGGTCCTGCGCGCGGAAGAGGCCAACCGGACAGCCGGCGTGGGTGCAGAGCTTGGAGTAGGCGACGTGGCCGTCAGGCGCCCAATCTGCCCTGCCGTCGGGCAGGTGCAGGTCGGACGGCCGCAGCCGGATCAGCATCGTCTGGCTGTCGGCGCGTCCCACCTCGTTCTCCGGGAAGACGGTCCGGACACCCTGGACCGCCAGGTCGTCGAGCCGAAGCGGATTGCCATCGGCGTCGACCAGCCGCACGCCGCGACGCCAGCCGGTCTCGAAGAGGGCGCGCCCGGGCTGCGGGCCGAGGGAGAAGACGGGCAGCGCCATCGCCGCCGCGAGCAATGCGCCCGTCCCGACCAGCAGCCGCACCAGGAACCGGCGCCTGCTGATCTCCTCCACGTCCAACGCCGTGGCCGCCGCCCGGCGTTCAGCCGGGGAAGATGCAAGCTCGTGGCGCTGTTCGCTCTCGAGCGGGCCGTGCAGCAGTCCGATCGCCCACACCACGATCCCCAACCCAACGCCACCGAGGGCCACCGCGAGCAGGATGCCCTGCGCCTGCGGGCCGCCCAGCCCGGTGACGTACTCCACCACGAGGCCCAGCGATGCGGCGGCAGATGCGACGAAGGCGAGGGCAATGCCGCGATGAACGCTCACTGCCCGTCCTCCCCGATCCGGGAGCGGTGCCAGTCGCGACCGATGAGGTAGACCGTCACGAGCAGGAGGCCGGCGCCAAGTACCCAGCCCACGAACCCCTCCGCGACCGGCCCGATGCCGCCGATCGAGAAGCCGCCGGGATCCGGTGCCGACTGCAGGTAGTCGACGTACGTCGCCACGGCATCGAGGTCCCGCTGTGGCAGGTCGAAGATGGGCATCTGGCCGGGGCCGACGAGCATGGCTTCCACGACCTGCACCGACGTGGCCTGTCCCAGCGGCGGCGCGAGTGCCCCACCGCCGACCGCGCCTCCCTGGCCGGTCGCTCCGTGGCAAGGCGCACAGTTGCCGATGAAGACCTCGTGCCCGCGGGCGAGGAGGTTCTCATCGGTATGGACCGCTGGGATCGGCGGTCCGGCAGGACGCGGACCCGAGAGCCCGACGACGTAGTCCACCAGACCAGCGATCTGCTCGTCGCTGAGCGCGACCGGCTTCCGCTTGGCCTGCTGCCGGGGTTGCCCGGCGAAGGGCATGCGGCCCGTCGTCAGCATGAAGTCGACGCTGGCGGGACCCACGCCGATCACGGTCGGTCCGCGCGCGGTGCCGCCGCCATCGGGACCGTGGCAGGAGGCGCAGGCCTGCAGGTAGAGATCGCGAGCGGCAGCCTCGGAGATGGGTTGGGCAGCCTGAGGAAGCTGCGCCCGAGGCGCTCGGACCTCGGCACCTCCTCGGGCGATTCCCACCGCCAGGGCCATCAGCGCTGTCAGAGCGAGGAGCGTCGCCGCGAGCGACCGAGTGGTGCGCATCGAATGCCCATGATACCGACCCTGTGCGCCGGGGCGAGCCGCGACGGTCAGCCGGTGGAGAAGAGGCGCCAGACGAGCAGGAGGGTGGAGAAGCCCACCACCGCCAGCACGCCCGAGCGCGCACGCGGCGGTGCCTCGCTGGCGAAGACGAGGCCGAGGGGCACGGCCCCGATCACGGCGATCGCGTAGAGCAGGTGCAGGCCATCGGCCGGAGCATCGCCGGATGCGAGCAGGAAGAGGCCGGCCACCGCCACGGCAGCCAAGAGCGCGGTGACGGCCAGGGCCAGGCGCCGTGCCCAGACGTGCGCGACATCTCGCCAGGCAGCCAGCGCGGCACCTGCCAGCAGCACGAGCGAAGCGCCCAACGCGAAGAGCGCCCCCGTTGCGTGGGCCGTGATCACCGCCGGCTCAACTCTGGAAGAGACGGCGAAGTCGACGGTAGGCGGTCGCCGCCGGGCCGCGCCGTGCATGGAGCCAATCGGATTGCTCGTCGATCTGGCGGGGAGAGCTGGCAGGCGCGGGCGGGCTGGCCGGCAGCGGCAGAGGTCCGGGCCGGCCATCGGGCTCGGGCTCCGGGAATGCCGGCGCGTTGGAGCTTGCGTCGGCAGCCTGTGCCGCTTCGGTCGAGCGGCCCCTCGGAGCGTCCTGGCGCCCGAGCAGGCCGCGCAGGGCGTCGACCTCATCGGGATCCCACCCTTCGGTACTGGCCAGCTGCTCGATCTCCGAGTCGGAGAGCTGAATCGGCGCAGCGGGCGCGGAAGTCCGATCCGGGCGTCGTTCCTCGTCACGCCACCCGGGCACCGCCACCTCGAGGTCGCTCGCCTCGAACTCGTCACCAAACCAGAGCAGGGCTTCCTCGTCCCGGACCGCGGTCGATTGTCCGCCTGCTCCCCGTTCCGCGACGGGACCGTCGGGCTGGCCCCGGAAGAGGCCGAAGCCGGCCGATTCCTCGCCGCCCCCGCCAGATCGTTCGGCCGGCACCGGGGTCAGCTCGATGTGGATGGCCTCCGTCCGGGCCGAATCCTCGGCCGGTCGCGCCGATGCGGCGTCGAGCGGCTCGCCCCGCGCCTCGGGCTCATCGAACGCCTCCTGGATCTCCTCGGCGACCTCGTCCGCCGGGGCAGGACCATGCGGAGCTGCGTCGAGTCGCCCCTCGGAACGGTCCACGGACCCGGCCGGTTGGCCGTCCCCGTTCTCTTCGGGGACGACGTCCGCCGACGCCGGCGCCTCGGGCTCCTGCGGCGCGGGCTCCTGACCCTCGGGCTCCGGCTGGGGCTCCTGTCCCGCGACATCGAGCCAGGCAAAGTCGCCATCGGCGAACCAGTCAGGCTCGATCACGTCTGTGCTGTACGGAGACGGCGGCTCCTGGTCCCGAGCGGGTTCGGACTGGACCGGCAACGGCCGGTCGTCCGGGGCGTCCTCCGGCCCGCCGGCTTCGGCCTCCCGCGTTTCTGCGGGGCGCTCCGCCTCTGCGGGGCGCTCCGCCTCTTCGGGGCGCTCCGCCTCTTCGAAGATCTCGATCGCCGGAGCGGCCGTCGATGCGATGACCTCGTCGACCTCCGTCGGCATGTCGCCGTCGACCACCGTGGCCGCTTCCTGCGCGGACGTGGCGACCGGCTCGTCGACGGTCTCTTCCACCTGCCGCTGCAGCGCGGCCAGGGCGTCCACGGCCTCCCGCGCCCCAGGAAGCGCGGAGAGCGCGGGATCGTCGGCGCGAGCCAGTGCCTCCGCGAGGTTCGCGACGGCCAGGTGGCTGCTCCAGCGCCGCGGCCGAGGCTCCGTCGCAGCGTGGACCTCCTGTCCCTGCTCAACCTCGGTCGAGTCCGTTGCCACGCCGTCGGCCTCTGCCGGTCCTTCACTTGCCGTCGCGACCGGTCCCCCGGGCGCGTCGCTCGGCTCCTGCTGGCCTGCTGCCTCCTGCTGTCCTGCTGCCGTCCCCCCGCCACTGCCGTGATCCCGGGCCGGGGCCGATGGCTGGGGCAGCATGCCCGGCATCTCCCAGGCGACCGTGGAGGTTGGCCGCACCGGCACTCGCATGTCCATGCGAGCCTCGAGCAGGTCGACCCGGCTGCGGAGCGAGGCAACTTCGCCCCGCGCCTCACCAAGCGCCAGGAGTGCCTGGCCGTAGCGCTCGGTCAGGTTGCGGAACTCGGTCAGCAGCTCGCGGAACGGGCTCAGCTCGATGTGGGGCGTCCCGTTGTCCGAGTTGGCATGTGCGTTGCCCGCCTCGCCATCGGCTCGTGCCCCAGGGGAGCCGGCGGGCTCGTTGCCCTTCAGGTAGACGCGCATGCTACCGCCGCCCTCGGCCGCACCGGAAAGCACGCCTCGGGCAATCAGCTCCCAGACGCGCCCCTGCGGGATGCCGAGGACCTCAGCCGCTTCCTCGACCGAGTATCCGTCCATGGGGTCCGTTAGCGTACCCCCTGCTGTCGAGAAGGTTAAGACGCCAGCCGAGAGAGCGTTGCCAGCCGGCCACGCTCACGCGGGCGCCAGCTCCCCCAGCGCGGCCAGCAGCCGCTCGACTTCATCAGCGGTGTTGTAGTGGACCAGTCCCACACGGACCATGCCGCCCGTATCACGCAGGCCGAGGGCCCCCACCAGCTCGAAGGCGTAGTAGTCACCGTCCCAGACGCTGATGCCACGCGCAGCCAGGTGCTCCGCGATCCGGCGCGGCGGAACGCCAGCCAACCGGAACGAGACCGTCGGCACGCGTTCCTCGAACCGGTCGGGGTCGGTGATGCCGTAGACCGTGCATCCCGGCAGGGCTGCGAGCCCGTCCAGCAGTGGACCGATGAGCTGGCGCTCGTACGTCCCGATCGCTGCCAGCGCTGCGCGCAGGGCCGCCGCGCGCCCGGCGCCCGGGGCCGCGCCGCCGTAGGCGCGTCCCAGGCTGGCGAGGTAGTCGTACGTGCCCAGCAGCCCGGCGAGGAGCTCGTGCGGCTGCGTCCCCGTCTCCCACTTCCCCGGCAACGCTTCCCCGGCAGGACGCACCCGGTAGGCGATCAGCCGCTCCAGCAGGTCGCGCCGCCCGTAGGCCACGCCCAGGTGCGGCCCGAAGAACTTGTACGGCGAGCAGACGAGGAGATCGGCACCCAGCTCCCGCGGTGCGACCCTCAGATGGGGCGCCGCGTGGACCGCATCCACGAAGAGGAGCGCGTCCTGGGCGTGTGCAGCACGACCGATGCGGCGCACGTCGTTGATGGTGCCGACGGCGTTCGAGGCGAGCCCGACCGCCACCAGGCGGGTGCGCTCGGTGATCACCGACGCAAGGTCGCCGAGGTCCAGCGTGCAGTCGTCCCGGTTGACCTCCAGCCAGCGCACCTGGAGGTCTCGCTCCGCCGCCATCGCCAGCCACGGCGCCACGTTGGCGTCGTGGTCCAGCCGGCTGACTACGAGCTCGTCGCCCGGCTGCAGGTCACGGCCGATCGCCCGGCTGATGGCAAAGGTGAGAGTGGTCATGTTCGGGCCGAAGGCCACCTCCTCCGCCTCCACGCCACCGAGGAGATCCGCCGTCGCGGCGTGGGCCTCCTCCACGAGCGCGGCGCTCTCCACGGATGCCGCAAAGGGACCACCCAGGTTCGCGTTCGACGTGCGCAGGTAGGCGGCGATGGCGTCGATGCAGGCCGAGGGCACCTGCGTTCCGCCCGGACCGTCGAGGTAGGCGACCCGGCGCCCGTCTACGGTGCGCGAGAGCGACGGAAAATGATCCCGAACGGCCGCGACGTCGAGCCCGCGAGCAGCGGTGCGACTGGTCATGCCAGCATGGTAGTCGCGTGCCTGGTCCTCGTTCTGCAATCGTCCTGAGGTAGCATCCGCGATCAATGGTCACCTCCCTTCGCGTCCCGGTCCTGCCCGGGCACGATTTCCAGCTCCCCCGCAGCCTCGAGGGACTCGGCGAGCTCGCGTACAACCTCTGGTGGTGCTGGACTCCGCGCGCCGGCTCGCTCTTCTCCCGGGTCGACGGCCTGGCATGGTCGCGCTACCGCAACCCGATCGCGGTGCTCAACGCGGCGAGCGCGACACGCTGGGCTGAGCTCGAATCCGACGAGGACTTCATGGTCGACGCCAGCCGGCTGATCGACGAGTTCACCCGGTACATGGAGAACGGCGCCGACTCGTGGTACCGCCAGGCGGCCGACGCCGATGCAGCGGGCCAGCTGCCGGGCCCGGTTGCCTACTTCTGCGCAGAGTACGGTCTGCACGAGTCGATGCAGATCTACTCGGGCGGCCTGGGCATCCTGGCCGGCGACCACCTCAAGTCCGCCTCCGACGCCGCGCTGCCGTTCGTGGGCGTCGGCCTCCTCTACCGCCGCGGCTACTTCCGGCAGCAGATCGACGCCGATGGGCACCAGGAGCACGCGCAGCCGGACCTCGACCCTGGTCAGCTTCCGCTGCGGCGGGCGCGCGGCTCGCTGGGGGAAGCGCTGCAGGTCACCGTCGATTTCCCGGACCGCAAGGTGCACGCGGCGGTCTGGGTGGCGCAGGTCGGCAGGGTGCCGCTGCTGCTGCTCGACACCGACATCCCGGCCAATGACCGCGCCGACCGACCGATCACCCACATCCTCTACGTCCGCGGGCGCGAAATGCGCCTCTGCCAGGAGATGATCCTCGGTATCGGCGGCGTACGCGCCCTGCGCGGCCTCGATATCGATCCGGCCGTCTGGCATCTCAACGAGGGGCACTCGGCCTTCCTGCTGCTCGAGCGCGCCCGGGAGCTGCTGGCACGCGAGGCCGGGATGGCCCCCGGGGAGGCGCTGCGCCGCGTCGGCAGCAGCTCCGTCTTCACCATCCACACGCCGGTGCCGGCCGGCAACGAGGTCTTCGACCGCGGACTGGCGAGCAAGGATCTGGCGCCGGTCCTGGACGAGATGGGCATGCCGGCCGGTGAGCTGATGGAACTCGGACGCGGCCGCACCGACGACCCGAATGCCGGCTTCGACATGACCGCCTTCGTGCTCCGCCACGCGGCCGACGCGAACGCCGTCAGCAAGCTGCACGCGACGACCGCCACCGAGACCTGGGAGCCGGTCGCCGGGCACCCCATTCGGGCCATCACCAACGGCGTCCACGTCTCGACATGGCTGGGCCGCCCCATCCGCCGCCTCTACGAGCGAGCGATCGGTCAGTCGCTGGGGAGCGACCTCTCCAGCGCCGAGACGCTCGGTCGGCTGGCGAGCCTCAACGACGAGGAGCTGTGGGCCGCTCACCTGCAGCAGAAGCGGGAGCTGAGCAACTTCGCCGAGCAGCGGCTGGCCCGTCAGTTCGCGCGGCACGGCGAGTCGCCCGACGCCCTGCGGCGCGTCGACAAGGCGTTCAACCCGATCGCGCTGACCATCGGCTTCGCGCGCCGCTTCGCGACCTACAAGCGCGCCGACCTCCTCTTCCGCGACGAGGCTCGGCTGGCACGCATGCTCTCCGACGAGGAGCGTCCGGTGCAGGTGGTGATCGCCGGCAAGGCGCACCCCGCCGACCGCCCCGGCCAGTCGGTCATCCAGCGCATCTTCGAGCTCTCACGATCGCAGCAGCTGCGCGGCCGCGTGTTCGTGCTCGAGGACTACGACATGCGGATCGCGCGCTTCCTGGTGGGCGGCGTCGACATCTGGCTCAACAATCCGCGCCGACCCCTGGAGGCGTCGGGAACGTCGGGGATGAAGGGCGCGCTCAACGGCATCCCATCTGTCTCCATCCTGGACGGCTGGTGGGACGAGGGCTACAACGGCCAGAACGGGTGGGCGATCGGTGGCCGCGAGGCACACGGCGACGAGTCCGAGCAGGACGCGCACGACGCGGAGGCTCTCTACGAGCTGCTCGAGACGCAGATCGTGCCACGCTTCTTTGCGCTCGGGCCGGACGGCGTCCCCACGGAGTGGGTGGCGACGATGCGCTCGGCCATCGCGTCGTCTCTCTGGGCGTTCAGCACGGCGCGGATGGTCCGCCAGTACGTCACGGATATGTACCTGCCAGCTGCACGGACGCCAAGCCGCGTTCTCGCCTGAGCGGGTCGTGCTGGGCGCCCCACCACCGGCGACCCCCCCCGGCATAAGGTTAGGGCAGGAACCAGCGCGGGTTCTGCCAGACGCCGTTGGCGTTGATCGCGAAGTGCAGGTGGCAGCCGGTCGAGAATCCGGTGCTCCCCTCGTAGCCGATCACCTGGCCGGTGTTGACGATCTGCCCCGGCGAGACGATCACCCTCGGCTGCATGTGCCAGTACCAGGTCTTCACGCTCCCGCCGTGGTCGAGCACGACGCCAAAGCCCGGGTCGTACGGCCAGAGTGGCTGGCCCGAGGCGACCACCACGCCCGCCTTCGCGGCAACGATCGGCGCTCCGCACCCCGACGCCATGTCGATGCCCGCGTGGAAGTGCGGGTAGTAGGTCCCGTTGTAGGTGTAGGGCGGCTCCAGGCTGAAGCTCGTCGGACCCCACTCCTGGGTGACGCGCGGAGCGGCCTCGGGCCAGCGGAAGCCCGTGGCGGAGATGTGCTGCGCCTTCTTGCGCGCCTCTTCCGCTGCTCGCCGCTTCGCCTCCTCGATGGCCGCCTGCTCCGCCACCAGCCTGTCGACCAGCTGCGAGGCGGCCACGAAGGACTTCTCGTTGGCGGCGATCTGCGCCTCCACGTTGCCCTTCGCCTGGACGGCGGCGTTGAGCGCAGCTTCCTGCGTCGGCACGCTTCTGCTCTGCGGCTGCCTTCAGCCGGGCGGTGTCCGCCTCCAGCCGCTGGAGCTGCGCCTGGCGCTCGGTCAACAGCTTCTGCTGCTCAGAGGCTGCGATGCGTGACTCGCGCAGCGCCTGGCGGCCATCGCGGAGCGTCTGCTGCTTCACCTCCAGCTCGTCGCGGATGATGCGGATCTCCTCGGCCAGCGCCTTGTCCTGCTCCGACACGGTGAGCAGGTAGCCGACCTGGTTGGTGGCGGCATCGAGGGAGTCGGAGCTGAGCATCACCTCCAGCAGCGAGGTCTGCGACTGCTCGTACGCCGACCGGAGGTGGTCCTCGAGGAGCGTCTCGCGGGCGTTGAGATCATCGGTCTGGAGCGCGATGTCGGCGGCCACGCCGGCCAGCTGCTCGTCGAGCTGGTCGATTTCCTGGTGCAGCTGCTCGAGTCGGGCGGTGATATCGGCCACCTGCTGCTCCACCTGGTGCAGCAGCCCCACCACCCGGTCGTACTCGGCAGTGACCGACGCGAGCTCTGCCTTCGCGGCGTCGAGTTGCGTGGCGAGCGTGGCCGATGTTGCCTGCAGGTTCGCCAGGCGCGCGCGCTGGTCGGCCAGCTGCCGCTCGATTGCGGTCTTCTGGGCCTTCGCATCCGAGATGGGGTCCCCGGCCAGGGCGGAGTCACGGGGCGTGCTGCTGACGAAGCTGCCTGCGACCGTCAGGAGGGCAAATGCCACGACGGCGAGGCGTCCTCGTCGCCTCATGTGCGACGACGTCCGGTGATCTTCAAGTGCTGCCCAGCCCCCGTGTACGTGTCTCGGATGGCATGCTACCCGGCGGCGCCGGGCGCGTGACGGACCCGAATGTACTACACCGTACTACCCTTTTGCACCCGCGCCCGACCGATCCCCACTCAGGGTGCCGGGCCGCCCCGTCAGGCCCGGCCGCGACCGGTCAGGCGCAGGGAGAGCCACCGCACCACCCGGCCGGCGATAGCGCTGCCCACCGCGAGCGACCAGCCCGGCAGGTTGCGCTGCGCCGCCGCTCCGCCTGGCGTGGCGTGTCTCGGCACCTCGGCCTGGCGCTGTTCCTCGGCCTGGCGCTGCGCTCGGACCGCATCGGCCATGATCGGCCGCGGGAACGCAATCTCGTCGTCGAGGACGTTGGCGCGCGCCACCTCGGCACCCAGCAGCACCACCACGCTGGCGAAGTAGAGAAAGACCAGCAGGGAGATGGCGGCGGAGATCGGGCCGAAGGCGGTGTCGTACTTCGCGACGTCGGTGGCGTAGTAGGTGAAGCCGATGCGCAGGATCGTCCACAGCACGGTGGCAACGAGCGCCCCCGGCCACACCTCCGCCACCGTGACCTGACGGTTTGGCGTGATGCGGTAGATGGCCAGGAAGGCCAGGAAGATCAGCAGGATCGGCACGACGAAGCCGATGAGGGCCAGGGCCAGCTCGCCGCCCGGAACGGCACTCAGGATGTCGTCGGCCCCGTTCTGCAGGACGCCGGTGACGATCCCGATGACCACCGAGAGCACACCCAGGATCCCGACCAGACCGATCAGCGAGAGCCCGATCAGCTTGTCGCGCAGGAAGCCGCGCGGCTGGGCGTGGATGAAGGCGCTGGCGATGCCTCGGTTCAGGGCAGAGAAGACGCCCAGGGCACCCCACAGCAGCGCCACGAAGCTGATGAGGCCGATGCCGCCCCGCGAGCGGATGACGCCGTCGATCACGGCCGCGATGGTGTCGGGCTGCAGCGGCGTCCCCGCCTGGATCTGCTCGATGATGAACTCGCGGGCCCTGCCATCGCCCAGGAAGAAGCTGAGCACCACGACGCCCAGCACCAGCAATTGGAAGACGGAGAGGATGGCGAAGTAGGCCATGCTGCCGGCGTTGTTCAGCGCGTTGTGGCGCATGAAGCCGATGATCGCCCGACGCGACACTCGGCTCCACCGGTGCCGGATGATCCAGGCATCGGTCTGGAATGCGATTCGCTTGAGCCGGTCGACCATGAACTGCTGCGCTCCCGCAATCGGCGTGCCGTGGGCTGTTGCCGTAGAGGCTACCCTCACCGCATGGCGCGTGACGAATCGATCGTCCTGGAGCTGGCCGGGCACCAGGTCAAGGTCAGCAACCCGGGAAAGGTCTACTTCCCGGAGATCGGCCTGACCAAGCTGGAGCTGGTCCACTACTACCTCGCGGTGGCCGATGGCGCACTGCGCGGCGTCCGTGACCGGCCCATGGCGCTCAAGCGCTTCGTCGACGGCATCACCGGCGAGGCTTTCTTCCAGAAGCGCGCGCCGAAGACTGTTCCCGACTTCGTCTCGACCGTTGAGCTGGCCTTCCCCTCCGGGCGAACCGCGGACGAGGTGGTGGTGACGAACGAGGCGGCGCTGGCCTGGGTCGTGAACCTTGGCTGCGTCGACCTCAATCCCCACCCGGTGCGCGCCGACGATCTGGAGCACCCCGACGAGCTGCGCGTGGACCTCGACCCGGGGCCCGGCGTCCCCTGGTCAGACGTGCGGAGCGTGGCGCTGGTCGTGCGCGAGGTGCTGGCCGATCACGGCCTCGCCGGCTGGCCGAAGACCTCCGGCTCGCGCGGGATCCACGTGTACGCGCGCATCGAGCGCCGCTGGGGCTTCAGCGAGGTCCGCCGCGCGGCGCTGGCCCTGGCCCGCGAGGTCGAGCGCCGCGCGCCCGAGATCGCCACCAGCAAGTGGTGGAAGGAGGAGCGGCACGGCGTCTTCATCGACTACAACCAGAACGCCAAGGACCGGACCGTGGCGTCGGCCTACTCGGTGCGACCCGTCCCGAACGCGCAGGTCTCCGCGCCCCTGACCTGGGACGAGGTGCCGGACGCGGAGCTCGGCGACTTCACGGTCCGCACCATGCCGGAGCGCTACGCGCGGCTGGGCGACGTGGGAGCCGGGATCGACGAGGCGGTCGCATCGCTGGATGCGCTGCTGGAGCTCGCGGCCCGTGACGAGGCGTCCGGCCTGGGGGACGCGCCGTGGCCGCCGCACTACGCGAAGGGCGAGGGGGAGCCGCCGCGAGTGCAGCCCTCGAAGCGGCGAATGGCCTGGACGGCCCCTGGTGGGCGCGCCGGCGACCAGCCGCAGGCGGTGCCGCCGACCACCGCCCGCCGGGCGGACGGTTCGGTGCCGCCAACCGGCCGGCGCCGATCGAAGCATCCGCTGCTGGTCGTCTCCCAGGCCAAGGCAAAGGCCGATGCCCTGGCCGGCCTCGACCGCTGGAAGGCCCGGTACCCTGAGGCGGCGGCGCACCTCGCCGAGGACGACGTGCTGGTGGACGGCATGCGCGGCCGGTCGTCGCTCTGGTACCGCGTCCGCGTCAACCTGCGCCACGTCCCGGAGGCGGATCGCCCCGCACAGGAAGCCCCGGACCCCGACTACGACCCCGCAGTGGAGTGGCGTCGGCTCCTAGGCGGCGGCCCGCTCCATGCGGCGGTCCGGCACGATCCACATGATCGCCACGAAGAGGTAGATCGCCATCGCCAGCCACGGGGCCAGGAGCGCAACCGGGATGGCGACGGCGTAGAGCAGCGGCGAGACCTTCCCCTTCGTGTCGCGCCCGACTGCCGTGGCGATCGCTTCGGCCTGGTCGGGCACGCGGATCGAGGGCACGGACCAGGAGGTAGTAGGCCATGGCCGCCAGGAGGAGAACGGCGCCGTAGCCCGCCACCGGGACCGACGCAAAGCCGCTGTCGCCGACCCACGCGGTCGCGAACGGCACGAGCGAAAGCCAGAACAGGAGGTGCAGGTTCGCCCAGAGGACGACGCCATCCACCGTTCGCGCCCGCTGCAGCAGGTGATGGTGGTTGGCCCAGTAGATGCCGAGCAGCGCGAAGCTGAGCGCGTAGATGGCGAAGGCCGGGACGAGCGGGCGGAGATCCTCGAGCATGGCGCCCTCGGGCGGCCGCAGCTCCAGGACCATGATGGTGATGATGATGGCGATGACGCCGTCGCTGAAGGCCTCGAGCCTGCCCTTCGCTCATCGGTGCATGCTAGCCCGCCAGGCGAGCTTCGAGGCGCTCCTTCACCGCCGGCCACTCGTCGGCCAGGATCGAGTAGTACACCGTGTCCCGCATGAAGCCGTCCGGCAGGCGGATGTGCCGGCGCAGGACCCCCTCCCGCACGCCGCCGATGCGCTCGATCGCCCGCTGTGAGCGCTCGTTGCGCCCATCGGTCTTCAGGGCGACGCGGGTCGCGCCGAGCTCATCGAAGGCGTAGCGACAGCTGCAGCAGCTTGACCTCGCTGTTGGCCGCCGTGCGCTGGTGCGACGGGGCGATCCAGGTCCAGCCGATCTCCAGCCGGCCGTCGGACGGCGAGATGTCGCCGAACCGCGTCGAGCCGATGGCACGGCCGCTCGCCGCGTCCACCGTGGCCCACGCCACGAACTCGGGGCGCTGCGCATCGGCCAGGTAGGCGGGCCAGGCGATCGGCGCCAGCCGAGAGATCGGCGCCCGTGTACCGGAACGTCGCGGGATCCTGCGCGGCGGCGGCCAGCAGGTCGTCGCGATGCCGCTCGTCGATGGGCTCCAGCCGCACGTGGCGGCCGGACAGCGTGACGCGCTCGGGACGCTTCACCGCGCGGGCGACGCCACGGCGGCCTCGACCCAGCCGGGGATCTCGCGGCGCAGCGTGGCCAGCGGCAGTGAGCCGTGGCCGAGCACCTCGTCGTGGAAGGCGCGCAGGTCGAAGCGGTCGCCCATCTTCTCCGACACCTCGCGCCGCGCACGCTCGATCTCGCGCTGGCCGATCTTGTAGGCGAGGGCCTGGCCGGGCCAGATCGTGTATCGGTCCACCTCGATCTCCGCGTCGACCGGCGGCAGCTGGCCGCGCTCATGCATGAACGCGATCGCCTGATCGCGGCTCCAGCCCATGGCGTGGATGCCCGAGTCGACCACCAGTCGTGCGGCGCGGAAAGCCTGCGCGTCGAGCATGCCGAGCCGCTCCTCCTCGCCCAGGTAGAGGCCCATCTCGTCGGCGAGGCGCTCGCAGTAGAGGCCCCAGCCCTCGACGTAGGCGACGCCGGCCATGCGGGCGCCGAGGATCCGGAACCGGGCAGCCCGCGCAGCTCCATCTCGATCCCGATCTGGAAGTGGTGCCCCGGTGTGGCCTCGTGGAAGGTGATGGCGGCGATCTTGTGGAGCTGGCGCTCCTCGGGCTTGTAGGTGTTGATGTAGTACTGGCCGGGACGTGAGCCGTCGATCGACGGTTGCATGTAGAAGGCCGGCGGCGTCTCCCGCTCGCGGTACTCCTCGACCTGCACCACCTCGCAGTCCGCGGAGGGCAGCCGCCCGAAGTACTGCGGGGCCGTCGCGTACGCCCGGGCCGTCTGCTCCCGGGCCAGCTCGAGGATCCGCTCCCCGTTGTCGGTGTGGTTGGCGTCGTCCTCGGCCAGCGCGGCCTTCAGCGCGAAGCGGTCCGGCCTGCCGAGCCGCTGCGCGACCTCGTCCATCTCGGCCTCGATCCGCGACAGGTCCTCCAGCCCGAACGCGTGCACCTCTTCGGCGCTGGTCGCCACGCTCGTCTGCATCCGGATGGCGAGGCGATACGCCTGTTCGCCATCCGGCGTCCCCGACAGGCCGGGCTCGGGACGAGCGAGTGGCTGGTACTCATCGGCCAGGAAGTCGCGAACCCGCTGGAGCGCGGGGTAGATGTGCGCTTCCACGGCGGCACGAACCTGCTCGCGCGCCGCGTCGTCCGAGACGTGGGCCAGCGTCACCGCCGGGAACTGCTCGGTCGGCAGGGCGAGCATCCGCTCGATCTGGGCGATCTGCTTGGCGACCGGCGCCTGCGACTCCACGCGGCGGTCGCTGATCCCCTCGCGCAACGTGTCGAGGTACTGCTCCATGGCGACCGGGAAGCTGCCGAAGCGGGAGAGCAGGCGCTGGAGGCCCTCTGGCGTGTCGGCGATCTGGTACTGCGCGACCTGGATGGGCATGGTCCCAACCCCCGAGATGTGGTCGATCGCCAGCTGGTAGAGCCTGCTGATCGAGCGCATCCAGCCCGTTGCGGGCGACCAGCATCAGCATGTCGCGGGTGATGACCTGCTCCGGTTCGAGCGCCGATGGGTCGATCGCCTCTGCGTCAGCCAGCACCTCGCGGTACGTGGCGGCATCGGCCGCCCGACCGTCGGCGCCCAGGTCCGGCAGCCGGTCGTCGTACCGCGTGTCGCCCAGGATCGTGGCGAAGATCGGCTGGCGCTCGAGCACCGTTTCGAAGAAGCGGTCGGCGAGCTGGTTGACGGCGTCATTCGGGTCGGCAGCGGTCACGGACGTCCAGTCCTCCTGTGCGTGTGCATCGGCGGGCAACGGCGCCCAGAGCGAGTGTACCGGGATGGCGCAGTCGCGCCCGCGGGCTCAGCGGGAACCGAACAGATCGGCCAGCAGCGCCGGAGCGGTCTCGTCCAGCTGGTCGTAGCGGCACGCCGACGGCGGCTTGTCCGGCCGCCAACGCTTGAACGTCGCCGCGTGGCGGAAGCGGTCGCCTTGCAGGTGGTCGAAGGCGACCTCGCATACGAGGTCCGGTCGCAGTGGCTCCCACGAGAGATCCTTGCCGCGGTTCCAGCGTGAGGTCGCACCCGGCCGCCGGCGGCCGGATGCCTGCGCCTCGAGCTCCCACTCCCGCCATTCACCCCAGGGATGCCCGTCGAGCGCGTTCTCGCGGTAGGGCTCCAGGTGGGCGACCAGCTCCCGTCTCCGCTCCATCGTGAACGAGGAGGTGACGCCGACGTGCTGCAGGTGGCCGTCGGCGTTCCACAGGCCCAGCAGCAGGGAGCCGACCAGGGTCCCCGGCCCGTTCTTGTGCCAGCGGAACCCGGCCACCACGCAGTCCGCGGTCCGGAGGTGCTTGATCTTGGCCATCTCGCGCTTGCCGGGCGCGTACGGCTGCTCCGCCCGCTTGGCGATCACGCCGTCCAGGCCCGCACCCTCGAACTCGTCGAACCAGACGCGGGCGGTGGCCGGGTCCGAGGTCGAAGGCGTCAGCAGGACCGATGGCGGGGCAGCAACCAGGAGCGCCTCGAGGCGCGCACGCCGCTCGTCGAGCGGCGCGGCGCGCAGGTCATCGGCTCCGGAGGCGAGGCAGTCGAAGGCCACGAAGGATGCGGGCGTCTGCGCGGCGAGCATCGCAACCCGCGATGCGGCGGGGTGGATCCGGAGGAGCAGCGCGTCGAAGTCGAGCCCGCCGTCCCGGGCGATGACGATCTCACCGTCCAGGACGAAGCGGGCGTCGCTGTCGCCGACCGCGCGCAGCGGCTCGCCGAGCTCTGGGAAGTATCGGTCGAGCGGCTTGAGGTCTCGCGACTGGAGGTAGAGGTCGGGACCGTCGCGGAAGGCCAGCGCCCGGAAGCCGTCCCACTTCGGCTCGTATCGCCAGCCGTCGCCAACCGGGAGCTCCGGCGTGGGCCTGGCCAGCATCGGCTCGACGGGCGGCTCGATCGGGTACGCCATGGGCGCCGATGATAGCCCGGCACGCCATCGGCAATACTCGGCAGTATGAGCATCCAGATCCAATTCCTCGGCGCTGTCGGCACCGTCACCGGTTCGCAGTTCCTGGTGGTCGCCGGCGATCGCCGGGTCGTCGTCGACTGCGGCATGTTCCAGGGCTCCCCCGAGGAGGTCGCCCGCAACCGCATCCCCTTCGCCTACGAACCCGGCGAACTCGACGCGGTGCTGCTCACGCACGCCCACCTCGACCACTGCGGCCGGCTGCCGGCGCTGGTCAAGGCCGGCTTCCACGGACCGATCTTCACCACCTCGGGGACGGCCGACCTCGCCGGCATCGTGCTGCGGGACGCGGCCAAGCTGCAGGGGGAGGCGGAGGCCCGTTGGCGGCGAAAGCACCCCGACCAGGCGGAAGCCTACGACGACGAGCTCGAGTCCGAGGATGCTGCGCAGGAGATGCGCGACGACATGCCCGGGCACCTGCGGCGCGCCAAGCCACGCGGTGCGACCATGACGCGCGTGGCCCTCTACGACGAGCGCGACGTGGAGCAGACGGTTCGCCAGTTCCATGACATCCCCTACGCGCAGATGGTCGAGGTGACGCCCGGCGTACACGCCACCTTCCACGATGCCGGGCACATCCTGGGCTCCGCCATCATCGAGCTGCGCGTGAGCGACGGGCAGCAGGAGTCGACCATCGTCTTCTCCGGCGACCTTGGCCGCACGGACACGCCGATCCTGCGCGACCCATCGCGCCTCTCGCACGCCGACCACGTGCTGATCGAGTCCACGTACGGCGACCGCGAGCACGCGGACCACGAGAAGGCCATCGGTGAGCTGGCGGAAGCCGTCACGGAGGTGTCTCGCGACCGGGGCGTGATGCTGGTGCCGGCATTCGCCATCGGGCGCACCCAGGAGCTGGTCTGGGTCCTGGACGACCTCGTTCGCAGCGGGCGCATCCCACGGCTGCCGCTCTACCTGGACTCTCCGATGGCTTCGCGTGCGACCGATGTCTACCTGCGCCATCCCGAGGACTACGACGCGCAGACCGCGGAGCTGCTGCGCAGCGGCGAATCACCGCTCGAATACCCGGGGCAGACCTTCACCAACTCGGTCGACGAGTCGAAGTCGATCCGCAGCGCCCCTCGACCGCTCATGGTGGTCGCCAGCTCCGGGATGCTGACCGGGGGCCGGATCATGCATCACCTCAAGGACTTCCTCCCGGATCCAGCATGCACGCTGCTCTTCATCGGCTACCAGGGCGAGGGCACGCTGGGACGTCATCTGCAGAACGGTGGGCGGACAGCGCACATCGACGGCGGGACGTACGAGGTGCGCTGCCGTATCAAGACGATCTCGGGCTTCTCCGCGCACGCCGACGAGAACGAGCTCGCCGCGTGGTTGAGCGGATTCGCACGAGAGGACGATTCGCCGCAGCGCGTCTTCGTCGTCCACGGCGATCCCGAAGCCGCGGCCGCGTTCGCGGAGCGCATCCGTCGCGAGCTCAAGCTCGAGGCGCACGTTCCCCGCTACCGCGAGACGATCACCCTGCGCTGACGAGGGCGGGTACCATCCGCTCGGCGTTGAGCGGCCGGCATGTGCCGGTTGCCAAGCCGCGCGGGAGGCGCGCTGGCACGATGGCAGTGGCACAGGGCAGGCTGCGGGAGCCCCGGGCGGCCGGGCGCTCGTTCTGGTGGATCCTGGCCGTGGGCCTCCTTGGCGCCGCGCTCTACGCCTTCGCGAACTGGACCACGTTCCAGGTGCCCATCCCCGGGACCGACGACATCTCGATCCGCCCCCAGTACGCACAGCTGACCTTCTTCGGCTTCGCCTTCGGTCCCGTGGTCGGGCTGGTCACCGGCTTGCTCGGCAACCTGGCCGGGGATTGGCTCAGCGGCACCAACATCTCCACCGCCTGGCCCTGGAGCGTTGCCAATGGGCTGGTGGGGCTGCTGAGCGGCGCCGCAGCCGTCATCCTCGTCACGCCCGCGACGCCCGTCCGGCGGCGCGCCTTGCTGGCTGCCCTCGCCTCGGTGCTCGCCACGGTCCTCGGGTTCCTCTTCATCTGGATCGAGCTGGTCACCCAGCCCGAGCTGGGATTCGACTACACCTCTCGCGCGAGTACCTGCCGATAATCATCGTCAACTCGGTCTTCGCCGCCATCGCCACCCCCATCCTCGTCCTGGCATGGGAGCCGATACGCCACGACGCGTCCTAGTCGCGTCTTCCGCGACCCGGTTGTGGATTCGTCGTGGAGAACTGGAGCGAAAACCGGAAAAGTCGTGGAGAAAGCCCCTAGCCATGACGCGGCCGCGCCGGTAACGTAGTGGTTGTCCCGGAGGAGCCGGGCCGCGATTCCCGAGATTGCATCAACGGGTCGAGGCGAGGTTCCTTCGGGACATTTCGTTGCGCCCGCTCGGCTGCTGCAGGGCCTCCATCGCCCCGGGCGTGAGCGACATCTTCCCGGGCAGCGCCATCCGTGTCGTCGGCCACTTCAACGATCCGGCGGCACGCGCGTGTCAAATCAACCTCGAAGGACCTGTCTCCGCCGAGCCCGCGCAGCTCTTCTGCCGCGAGATCCTGGTGGTCACACTCCTGGAGTTCCCGTCCGTGGTTGTCGAGGAGCCGGTCGAAGGATCGGCTTCCCCGGGGAGCTAGGCTGGACGGAGCAGCCACGATCGGTAGGTCGGCCGGAAGCCAAGTTCTCGCAGCTGTTCGGCGAGCGCCGACTCGCCGGGCGGCACCCGGTTGACGCGCTCCAGCCGAAGTTCACGCAGCGGGCCCCCGGCAGCGATCAGCACCGGCAGCGCCGCGAGCGCGGCGGAGAGCACCTCCGGGTCGTCGGCGGCTGCCAGGGTCAGCAGGCCGCGGCCGCCACGCTCCACGTAGAGCGCCGCCTCGCCCCCCACCCCGACCACGTATGCGCCGGCGACGCGCTGCAGCGGCAGTCGCTCCTCCTGGTCCCGGCGCGGCCACGGCAGCACCGCACCGTATGGCTGGGCCGGATCGGTGGCGGCCAGCACCACAGCGGACGGGCCTTCCAGGCCCGGCACTCGCTCGGCGCGCAGCCGGTCGACCGCACCGGGGAGCGCGAACTGGGCGCCGCCCAGTCCCTCCACGAAGTAGCCGCGCCGCACGCGTCCGGCCTCCTCCATGGCCTTGAGCACCGGATAGACGGACGCGAACCCGCCGGCCAGGCCCTCTGCCAGGACCGCCTCCCGGGTGACAACGCCGTGGCGTTCCAGCAGGCCGAGCGCGGCGGCGTGCGAGCGCTCCGTGGGCGAGCGCCCCTCTCCGACCAGGTCGGCGACCAGTGACCATCGACCGGCGGCCCGCGGCGGGCCCGTGCCCGCCGGCCGGCCGGGTCGCGATGCGCGGCCGCGTGACCTCGAACGGGGCAGCGCCAGGGCACGCAGCGGGGCGAATGTGTCATTGGTGACCTCGCCGCTCCAGACCAGGTCCCATAGCCCGTCGAGCAGGTCGTCGTCCGAGCGGGCTTCGGGTGCCGCCGCGCGCAGCGCTCCGAAGAAGCTGGCGCCGCGTCGCTGGAGGTGGCGTCGGAGCGCGTCGTGGATCGGCATGGCCGGGCGATCCTGGGGCTCGAACGCTCCGGCCGAGGCGAGCAGCTCGGCGCGGTCCCGCCGGAACAGCGCCACGCGACCGTCATCGGCGCCGAGGGTTCCACGTCCGATCCACACCACCTCGCCGGCGGCGCCCAGCTCTTCGAGCAGGCGCGGCGTGTAGTCGCGAACGCGGGCGGAGAGCACGTCGCGTTCAAGGATCGATGCCGGGATCGGGTAGCCCTCCAGCTGACCGACCACCTCCAGCAGGCGGTCGAGGCCGCCTGCCCGACCACCGATGCCGTGCCAGCCGGGCAGGAAGCGGGCGAGGGCTGCGGGCGGTACCGGTTCCACCTCCCGCCGCAGGCGGGCGAGTGAACGGCGGCGCAGCGAGCGCAGGACGTCGGGGTCGGCGAACTCCGTGCCGATGCCGCCCGGCCGGAAGGCGCCTTCCAGCAGCGACCCGGCCGCCACCAGGGCCCGCAGGCGCTCCTGCACCCGGGCCGGCGAGATCCCCCAGCGGGCGGCGGGGGCCGACGCCACGAACGGTGCGTGCGTCCGCGCCCAGCGCAGGAGCAGCGAGTCCAGCGGCGCCCCCGACTCCTGCGCGGCCGGCTGGAGCCACGTCTCGGCCACGCCGGGCGGGGGGCTGGCCCCCAGCGCGTCGCGATAGCGGGCGATGTCCTCGACCGCGATCCAGCGTTCCTCGCCGGCCAGCCGGATCCGAACCAGTCGACGATCGCGTTCGAGCGCCGCCAGCGTCCCGTCCGCGTCGAGATTCTGGCTGCGGGCAGCCACCTCGTCTCCGCGCATGTCGCCGAGCCGACGCAGCAGGTCATGCACGCCATCGGGGGTTCTGGCCCGCCGGTTATCGGTCAATGCCTGCAGCTCGAGCTCCAGGTCCGTGGTAGCGGCTGGGTCGAGCAGCTCGCGCAGCTCGTCGGCGCCCAGCAGCTCCGCGAGCAGCTCGCGGTCGAGGGAGAGCGCCTGCGCCCGGCGCTCCGCCAGTGGTGCGTCGCCCTCGTACAGGTAGCTGCCCACGTAGTCGAAGAGCAGCCCCTGCGCGAATGGGCTGGCCGACCGGGTCTCGACCGCGGAGACCCGGACCTGCCGGGAGCGGACCGCGGTCAGCAGCTCCTTGAGGGCCGGCACGTCGAAGACGTCGCGCAGGACCTCGCGGTAGGTCTCCAGGATGATCGGGAACGACCCGTAGCGGCTGGCGACGTTGAGCAGGTCCGACGAACGCTGCCGCTGCATCCAGAGTGGCGTCCGCTGGCCGGGGCGCCGGCGGGGCAGGAGCAGTGCCCGCGCGGCGTTCTCGCGGAAGTGCGAGGCGAACAGCGCCGAGCCGCCGAGGGCCGTCATGAGCAGGTCGTCGAGCCCATCGGGATCGAGGGCGAAGACGTCATCGGCCGGCGCCTCGACCGCCTGCGGCAGGCGCAGGGCGATGCCGTCATCGGTCCAGATCGCCTGCACCTCCTGCCCGTCGTCGGCGAGGCGCGACTCGATCGCCATCGCCCAAGGCGCGTGCACGCGGCCGCCGAACGGAGAGAGGAGGCAGACGCGCCAGTCCCCGAGCTCGTCGCGGAAACGCTCCACCACCAGCTGGCGGTCGGTGGGCAGCACCCCGGTCGCCTCGCGCTGGTCGGCGAGGTAGGCGAGCAGGTTTCGGGCGGCAAGCTCGTCGAGCGCATGGTCGGCCTGCAGGCGGGCAGCCGCCTCGCCGGCGTTCATCGGCTCCAGCTCGCGGACGAACGCGCCGATCGCGCGCCCCAGCTCCACCGGGCGGCCGATCCCGTCGCCCTTCCAGAACGGCATCTTGCCGGGCTCGCCCGGAGCCGGCGTCACGACCACGCGGTCGGGCTTGATCTCCTCGATCCGCCACGAGCTGGCGCCAAGCAGGAAGACCTCGCCCACGCGGCTCTCGTAGACCATCTCCTCGTCCAGCTCGCCCACGCGCCGGCCCGGGGTCCCCGCTTCCCCCGGCAGGAAGACGCCGTACAGGCCGCGGTCGGGGATGGTGCCGCCGGAGGTGATGGCGACCACGCGGGCGTCGTTGCGTGACTCGACCACGCCGCTGGATCGGTCCCAGACGACCCGCGGCTTCAGCTCCGCGAACTCGTCCGACGGGTAGCGGCCCGAGAGCATGTCGAGCACGCCCTCGAGCTGCTCGCGGGAGAGGTCGCGGAACGGGTGCGCGCGGGTGACCAGGGCATGCAGGTCGTCGACCGTCCATCGGTCCAGGGCGCACATCGCAACCAGCTGCTGGGCAAGCACGTCGAGCGGGTTGCGAGGGACCCGCGTCTCCTCGATCGCACCGTCGAGCATGCGCCGCACCACGACCGCCGACTCGAGCAGGTCGCCGCGAAACTTCGGGAAGATCTTGCCCACCGACGGGGCCCCGACCTGGTGCCCGGCTCGGCCGATCCGCTGCAGCCCCGAGGCGACCGACGGCGGCGCCTCGACCTGCACGACCAGGTCGATCGCCCCCATGTCGATCCCGAGCTCCAGCGATGAGGTGGCAATCAGCGCCGGCAGGCGGCCGGCTTTCAATGCCTCCTCGATCCCGAGCCGCTGCTCACGCGCCACGCTGCCGTGGTGGGCGCGGACGAGCTCCTCCCCGGCCAGCTCGTTGAGGCGCGCCGCCATCCGCTCGGCGAGCCGCCGAGAGTTCACGAAGACGAGGGTGGACCGATGCTCCCGGATCAGCGCCAGCAGGCGCGGGTAGATACTCGGCCAGATCGAACGCCTCGACTCGGGCCCGGCGGCGGATCCCCCCGGCTGCTCGTCGGGTGGCAGGTCCTCGCCCATGCGCGCCATGTCCTCGACCGGGACGATGACTTCCAGCTCCAGGCGCTTGCGCTCCCCGGCGTCCACGACCTGCACGGATCGATCTGGCCCGGCGCCGGCGAGGAAGGCGCCGATCGTCTCCAGCGGGCGCTGGGTCGCCGACAGCCCGATGCGCTGCGGCGGCTTCGTCGCCAGGGCATTCAACCGCTCCAGCGAGAGCGCCAGGTGCGCACCCCGCTTCGTACCGGCGATAGCGTGCACCTCGTCGACGATGACCGTCTCCACGCCGCGCAGCGCCTCGCGGGCCTGGCTGGTCAGGATCAGGTAGAGGCTCTCCGGCGTGGTAACCAGGATGTCCGGCGGCTGCTTCGCGAACCTGCGCCGCACCTCGGCTGGCGTATCCCCGGTGCGCGAGCCGACACTGATCTCGCGGAGCTCGATCCCCTCCCGCTCCGCCGTTCGCCGAATGCCGGCCAGCGGCGACCGCAGGTTGCGCTCGACGTCGTAGGTGAGCGCCTTGAGCGGGCTGACGTAGAGGACCCGGACCGATGGGTGGCCGCCCGGCGACTCGGCGAAGAGGCGGTCGAGACAGGCCAGGAAGGCTGCCAGGGTCTTGCCGCTGCCGGTGGGCGCGTGGAGCAGCACGTGCCCGCCCCCGGCGATCGCGGGCCAGCCGAGAGCCTGGGCGCGGGTGGGTGCGGCGAAGCTCTCCGCGAACCACTCGCGGGTCGGCTGCGAGAAGTGGGCGAGGGGGTCAGGAGCTGCGCGGGCCACGGTGGCAAGAGTCTAGTGCGCCGTAGCGAAGGTCACCGCTCGGGGTACGTCCGCCCGCTGCGGAACGGCTGCGCTCCCGCGCACGCACTTGCGCAATCGTGCAAACTGGCTATGATGGTTGCTTATGCAATCAACTGCCGCGGATCCGACGATCCAGCGCGCCCTGGCGCGCCCCCACCTCATCGATATCACGACCACCGGCCGACGAACCGGTCAGCCTCGCAGGATCGAGCTCATGTTCCACAACGTGGATGGGCAGGTCATCCTGAGCGGGATGCCGCGGCCGGCAGTACGCGCTTGGCTGCAGAACATGCGCGCCGACCCGCGCATGACGTTCCACCTCAAGGGACCGATCAAGGCCGATCTGCCTGCCACCGCCCGCGAGATCACCGAACCTGACGAGCGACGGCGGGTGATGGAGCAGGTCGCCCGGAACTGGAACCGAAGCGACGTCGACCGGATGATGGACGAGAGCCCGCTGGTCGAGGTCGTCTTCGACCGCTGAAGGGTGGCGAAAGCCGCTACGCATCGGCCCGCTGGACGCGTTGCGTGGCCGCTGCCTCCACGGGCTGCCGGAATGGCCAGCCCACCGGCCGCCGCCACCCCCTCGTGACGGGCAGGAGATGTTGCTAAGTCCTGATGACGAAGACGTCCCTGTCGCGCGCGTTCAGGCACGCGCAGCTTCACGCTGTCGGTGAGGTCGCGGCAGCCTCGGTGGCGGCGCTACTTCAGTCGCAGACGGCCGGCGCCAATGGGTCGCCAGGATGGAAGTAGGGACACAGCAACGAATACCCGTCGCCCCGCGTGAGAACGAGGTAATCGCCAATCGAGCCGGCGTCATCGTGTTCACCGGGGATCAACTTCATGACGAGCACCTGCCGTGGGTCGATGTCGTCCACCTGGTACGCGGTCAAACCTTCTGTCTTGAACCCGCTGTCCTGGCGTGCTTCGCTGACGGCGGTCAACCGCGCCCCGCTCAGGTCGATGCTGCGTGCCACTCCGACGACGTAGGTCCCTGCCGGGCCTCGTTGGCACAGACCCTGAGCAGCCACGAGCGGAGCTTCTCCGGTGCGCGCAGTTCCGGTGGCTTTCGCCAGAGCCGCTCCCACGTGGCCTGAACGGCATCTTCAGCCGCATGACGATTGCCGGTGATGACGAAGGCCAGCCGCAGGAGGTCATGGTCACGGGCCGCCACGAGCTGCGCAAAGGCGCCCTGGTCGCGTTCGCGCACAGCCGCCAGCAACGTCGCCGGCTCATCCATCGGCACTTCGGCGCTCGCATCCATGACCCTCAGATGCACGGCCCGGCCTGTTCGTTTCACGTCGAGCGCATCATCCGCGCCGGTACCGCCGCGTCAAGCCGCTACGCCACGTCCGCAGCGTTTGACTGACGTTGGGTAATCCAAGCTCGTCATGACCCAAACAACACTTCCTGCCGGTCTCGGCCCCTCGTGACCGTCAGCGCACGGACCAGCAGGGCCAGCGACGCGAGCGCGGCCGAGCCGAAGAGCGCGACGCCAGGCACGATCAACCACCACGCCATGGTCGCGATGCCGGGAACCAGGAGGACGAGCCCCGCGTTCCAGGCCACGACGCGCGGTAGCGCGAGCCTGCCCAGGATGCTCCGCTGGCGAGCGCGGGACGCCGGATCGCCGGGCCCGACCGCCGGCAGCAGGTAGCTGGACGCGGCGACCAGCAGCTGCGCGGCCCAGCCACCGATGATCGGCGCGGCCAGCAGGCCCAGGGTCCAGCCGGGGACCACGACCCCCTCGCTGGCGGTCCTCACCGCCGCCCAGGCGGCGGCGACCGCGAACCAGGACATGCCCGCGAGGCCGTGGTAGGTCGAGACCGCGTGCCACGCGAAGTCCGACGTCCAGCGTCCCCGGCGCCGCCACGTATCGAGGCCGTATGCGAGCAGGCCACCAGCCGCTGCGAGCGTGGCGGACGCTCCGGCAAGCGCCAGCGGAACTGATGCGCTGGCGTACCCGGCTGCGGCCAGCGGCGGCCCCACGACCAGCCCGATGACGGCGACTGCCATCGCCGGCTGCGGCCGGATCCGCGCCCCGAGCATGGTCGGGTACAGGTAGATCAGCGTGCCGGCCACGGTCAGTGAGACGAAGCCGAAGACGTTGAGCCAGGCGTGCGCCGGCTTGAGCGCGACCCAGGCGGCTGAGACGGGCGCCCATCCGAACAGGAAGAGGACCGCCAGCGAGGCGCCCACCGCCAGGTCGGCCAGGGCCACGCCGTAGGTCAGCTGGACGATCGGATGGCGGCGGGCGAGCCCGAAGCGCATCGGCGCGTAGGTCGTCCAGGCGGTGAGGCCGATGCCGCCCAGTACCAGCAGTCCGCCCGCGCCGGCCACGTCGGCGCCCGCGAGGGGTCGTCCGATCGCGACCGTGGCCATGCCTGCGGCGAGCGCCAGCACGCCGGCCAGGCGCACCCACCACGGCTCCGGCCGGGTGCCCGCAAGCGTGACGCCGAAGTGGGGCATGAACGTGCCGATCGCGACGGTGGATGCGCCGGCCAGCGCGAGGTGGGTCGAGACCCAGCCATGCAGGCCGCTACCCGGAAGCAGGCCGCTCGCCACCGAGGCGGCGAGGAAGGTCATCGTCAACGCGATGCCGGCCCGCAGGATGGCGCGCTCGCTGACACGTGGAGATGCCGGAGGGGTGGCAGCCCGCTCCGGCATCGGGCCAATGGCCAGGTTCATCGGCCTAGTTGGTCGGGTCGCCGTCGCCGGCCTGGAAGAGGCCCAGTGCGCCGTGCCCGGGAAGGTTGAACGCGTGCGTCACCATCGGGTAGAGGCCATCCTCGGCAAGGGTGAACTCGACGATGGCTCCCTGCGCGGGTGACAGGTCCACGGCCTGCGATGCCCAGTTTCCCGGGTTGCCGCGCTCGAGGTGCACGCCTTCCTTGATCACGCGATCGAAGATCGTGCCGACGATGTGGAACGACGAGTCCAGGCTCGGCCCGTCGTCCAGCACGAAGACACGGACCAACTCGCCGGTCGGCACCTGGATCGGGTTGTCCTTGTACTGGTTGGCGACGCCGTTGAAGACCACGAAGTCCGGGTTGGCCACGGTGGCCGATGCCTTGCGCAGGTCACCGATCTCGCCCTGCGGGCCGAGGTACCACTCGCTCTGGGCGATGAAGAACTCGTGGTCGACCGGCTCGAGACCCTCCTTCGGCTCGACGATCAAGAAGCCGTACATGCCGTTCATCAGGTGGCTCAGCACGCCCGCCGTGCCGCAGTGGTACATCCACACCCCGGCGTAGTTCGCCGTGTACTCGTAGAGCTTCTCCTCACCGGGGAGGATGTCGGTCATCTCGTCGTTCCAGGCCACCATCGAGGCGTGGAAGTCGATCGAGTGCGGCATCGTGTTGGTCTCCGGGTTGTGGAGGTGGATGCGGACGGTATCGCCCACCTTCACGCGGATCACCGGTCCCGGCACCATCGGCACGTCCGGCGTGGTGCTGAACGAGTACGTCATCTGCACGAAGCCGTCGGCGACGGTCATCGGCGCCTCGACCGCGTAGAGGTCGATGTCGTGCACGTCACCCTCGAGGAGCGGCGGCGCCGTCGGGTCGCGCAGCTCGTAGGCGGGCGCATTCGGGTCCTTCTCGACCGCGGCCCGCGCGTCCGGTGCGCTCGAGGGCTCGGCCGCCGATGCCGACGCCTCGGCACTGGGGTCCGCGCCGGCAACCGCTGGCGCCGGGTCCATGCGAGCGTAGATGAGCGAGAGGAGCAGCACGGCCGCCACCGCACTGATCGATACCACGATCCTAGTCATCGGTGATCTCCTGGTCTTTCGTAAAGCCTTACCAATGTGATAAACCTTTAGTGACCCAACTGTGATGTGCCGTTCGTCACGTGCTGATCGGGCAGTGACGGGACAATTGGCACGGGTCCGGGACGGATCGAGGGGGAGACAATCGAGGCACGATGCGACTCAGGTTGACGAAGCGGGGGGACTACGCGGTGCGAGCCATGCTGGCGCTGGTCGATGCCGGAGACGGCCTGCTGACGGGGCCGCAGATCGCGCGCGAGACAGGAGTCCCGCTGAGCTTCCTGCCACAGGTGATGGGGGACCTGGTGCATGCCGGCCTGGCGGAGGGGCAGCAGGGACGCAGGGGCGGATACCGCCTCGGCCGTCCGGCGGAGCAGATCTCCCTGCTCGGCGTGGTGGAGGCGGTCGAGGGCGACAGCCGGCGGAAGACCTGCATCCTGCGCGGTGGGGCGTGCGGCGGCGACGACACCTGCCGGGTCCACGACGTGTTCTCGTCGGGGCAGGACGCCCTGCTCGACGAGCTGGATCGCGCCTCGCTCGCCAGCCTGGCACGGCCGGGCCGGGTCGCCTCGCTCGAGGCCTGAGGCGCGCGCCCGTTTGCTATGGTCCGGGCGTGACGCGCCCGCAGATGCCGCTGCCCCACCTGATCGCGACGCTGCGCGCGAGCGCAACCGCATCCGTGGGAGCGGCCGAGGCCGCCGAAGCGCTGGGGCGGGTGGCCGCGCGAATGGGCCTGCATGGCATCCGCCTGGAGCTGGCCGACGAGGAGCCGATGCGGTCCCTCGCGGTGGGGCACGGTTCCCTGGCAGAGCCAGCCGATCGACCGGCCGACGTCGAGCTGCGTACCGATGCGGGGACGGCGATCGGCTCCATCTGGCTCGACGGCGAGCCGCATGCCGGCGACGAGGCGGCGCTTGCGGTGGAAGCAGCGGTGCTGGCCGCCCGGGCCCACCTCCTTGCGGACCGCGCCACCGAGCACCTGGCCGCGCTGGATGCCGCTCTCCGGGGGATCTCCAGCACGCTGGACATCGACGGCGTCCTGCAGCTGATCGTCGACCGGGTCAGGGAGCTGGCCGACGCGGAGTACGCGGCGCTCGGCATCGTCGACGAGCAGGGCCTGATCCGGCAGTTCCTCACCAGCGGGCTCTCGGTTGAGCGGCGACGGCAGATCGGCTCGTTGCCCCGCGGGCACGGCCTCCTCGGGCTCCTCATCCGCGAGGCGCGCAGCATACGCATCCCGGATATCGGCGCAGACCCGCGGCGCTACGGATTCCCGCCGAACCATCCGCACATGGGCTCGTTCCTCGGCGTGCCCGTCACCGCGCGTGGACGGTCGGTCGGCAACCTGTACCTGACCAACAAGCGGAGTCACGTCCAGTTCAGCGCGGCCGATCAGGAGCTCGTGGAACGCTTCGCGATGCACGCGGGCATCGCCATCGAGCAGGCCAGGCTCGCGCAGCAGGTTCAGAAGCTGGTGGTGATCGAGGAGCGCGAGCGCATCGGCGCGGACCTGCACGATGGCGTCATCCAGCGCATCTACGGCGTCAACCTCTCGCTGGACGAGGTTCCGGAGCTCGTTGCCACGCAGCCGGCCAAGGCGGCCGAGCGGGTCGAACAGGCGATCGATGCGCTGAACTCCACGATCGCGGAGATCAGGGAATTCATCTACATCCTGCGTCCACCGGGCGCGGAATCGGGCCTCGCCCCCGTCCTGCACGCGCTGGCTGGCGAGGTGCGGCTGCAGTCCAGCCTGCCTGTCGACGTGGCCGTCGAGGAGGTGCCCGTCATGAGCAGCGAACGGGTTCGCGAAGTTGTCTCCATCGTTCGCGAGGCGCTGAGCAACGCCGCACGCCACGCCGCCGCCGCCCACGCCACGCTCTCGGTTCGGCGGCAGGCGAACGACGAGGGCGTCCGGATCGAGATCAGCGACGACGGCATCGGCTTCGACCCGACGAGCGAGCGAGACGAGGGGCACCGCGGCCTCGTCAACATGCGGAGACGCGCCGAGCGCCTTGGCGGTACGCTGGAGGTCGCGAGCCGGCCCGACGCGGGCACGCGTATCATCCTCGTGCTCCCCACAGGGCGGGAGCAATCGGCAGGCGGAGGGTAACGGCAGAGCATGAGCGAGGCGCAGAAGCGAGATCGGCCGCTGCGCATCTTGGTGGTCGACGACCACGAGGTCGTACGGCAGGGGCTCGTGGCCCTCCTCGGCCGCCGTGACGAGTTCCAGGTGGTGGCGGAGGCAGGCTCGCTGAGCGAGGCCCTCGCTGCAGCACGGCGATTCGTCCCGGACATGGTCGTGATGGACGTCCGGTTGCCGGACGGCTCCGGCATCGAAGCCTGCCGCGAGATCCGCTCGGAGTACCCCGACACCAAGGTCGTGATGCTGACAAGCTACCCCGACGAGGAGGCCGTGCTGTCGGCCATCATCGCGGGCGCGAGCGGGTACCTCCTCAAGCAGGTACGTGGCCGCGACCTGGTGAATGCCCTCGAGGCGGTGGGCCGTGGCGATTCGCTGCTCGACCCGGCGGTCACCGAGCGAGTGCTGGAGCGTGTCCGGCGCGTCGCCAGCGGGGGCGACCGCGACGACCTTGCCGATCTCACCGCCCAGGAGCGCAAGATCCTGATGCTCGTCGCGGACGGGAAGACGAACAAGGAGATCGCCGCCGAGGTCTTCCTCTCCGACAAGACGGTCAAGAACTACGTCAGCAGCATTCTCGCCAAGCTGAATCTGCAGCGACGTGCGCAGGCGGCCGCGTTCGTGGCACGCCACCACATCGGCAACACCGACGCAAGCTGAATCCACCAGCTGACGGGCGCGCGATCCGGCCGACTATCGTCGGGGGCGACCAGCCTCGACGGACCGATACAGCTCGACCGTCTGCTCGGCGATCGAGGACCAGCTGAAGCGGTCCACCGCGCGGCGACGGCCCGCCAGCCCCATGCGACGGCGCAGCCCGTCGTCCGCCATGAGACGGTTGATGGCCTCCGCCAGGTCGCGGGCGTACCGCTCCGGATCGGCCGGTGACATCGGGTCATCGGACGAGAGCTCGAGCGGCACGAGGTTGCCGGTCTCGCCATCGACCACGACTTCGGGGATGCCGCCGACCGCGCTCGCCACGACCGCCGTCTCGCAGGCCATCGCCTCCAGGTTGATGATCCCGAATGGCTCGTAGACCGACGGGCAGGCAAAGAGCGCGGCGTGCGAGTAGAGCTGCCGCACGTCGGTCCGGGTGACCATCTCCGGGATCCAGACCAGGTTGGACCGATGCGCACGCGCCTCGGCCACGCCCTCCTCCATCTCCCGGGCGATCCCCGGCGTATCCGGCTGGCCGGCGCACAGCACCACGCCGATCTCCGGGTCCAGGTAGCGGAGCGCGTGCACCAGGTGCACGATCCCCTTCTGGCGGGTGATGCGGCCGACGAACAGGACGTAGGGCACCGAGGGGTCGACGCCGTAGCGCTCGAGCGCATCGGTGGCCGGGTCGGGAGTGAAGAAGTCCGCGTCGATGCCGTTGTGGATGACGCGCACCCGGTCCGCCTCGACGTCGAAGAGGCGCAGCACGTCGTCGCGCGTGCCCTGGCTCACGGCCACCACGGCGTCGGCGGTCTGCAGCGCGGTCCGCTCGACCCATGTCGACAGGTCGTAGCCGCCGCCGAGCTGCTCGCGCTTCCACGGCCGAAGCGGCTCCAGCGAGTGCACCGTCACGACCAGCGGGATGCCGTACGCCGCGCGGACGAGCAGGCCGGCGAGGTGCACGTACCAGGTGTGGCAGTGGACGACGTCGGCATCGACCGGCTCGATCGCCATGGCCAGGTCGCGCGAGAGGGCGGCCCACGCTCCGCGCATGCGCTCATCGGCCCCGGCCAGGTCGTGCGCCGCTTCGTAGCCGCGAACGCGCAGGCGTGGATCGTCCTGGTCATGGTGGCCGAAGGTGCGGATGTCCAGGCCGATGCGTGAGCTCAGCTCCCTCGCCAGCTCGCCCACGTGGATCCCTGCACCGCCGTAGACCGACGGCGGGTACTCGTTCGTCAGGAGCAGGGCGCGGAGGTCCGACTTCATCCGCGGCAAGGGTAGCGCCGCTCAGGGCCCCGCCGCCTCCCGCATCACGCGCTCGACCTCGGTGATCGCGAACGGCTTGCGGATGACGGGCGCCATGCCACCGATCTCTCGCCGGCGCTGCGGCTCGGCGCTGGTGCAGAAGTGCACGCGCACGTCACGCAGCCGTGGGCTCGACTTCAGCTCCCGCACGAGGTCGGCGCCCGTTCCGTCCGGAAGCTCGTCATCCACCATGGCCACCGACGGGACCGGCCCGGCGAGCGCCGCCCGAGCCGCCGAGAGGCTGCGACAGGGAACGGGACGGAGTCCGGCGGCGGCGGCGACGTCTGAGAGGAGCTGGAGGAGCAGCGGATCGTCCTCGACGATCAGCGCCTCTCCCACGGCTCGTGCTCGATCCGTTCCCTGCTGGTCCACCTCTCCCCCTTCGCCTGCTGGTCGGCTGCGTACCGCGATGCACGAAGCGTGCCCCATCCTTCCCGGCAGCCTGCGGGAGGCTTGCCACCGATACTCCCCGGTAGTATGCTGGCGACGTGGGTGAACAACATTCGGCGGGCGCCAGCGAGCTCAGCCTGCCCGTCGTCGGGATGACCTGCGCCTCCTGCGTCAATCGGGTCGAACGATTCCTCGCGAAGGCCGATGGCGTGGCCGCGGCCAACGTGAACCTGGCCAACGAGCGCGCAACCGTCCAGTTCGACCCGTCCCGCATCGATCGCGCCGGGCTGGTCGCCGCCATCGAGGCGGCCGGCTACGAGGTCGGACGCGAGGCGGCCGGCGAGGGCGCAAGCGAGGACGAGGCGGCTGCAGCCGACGAGAAGGCTCGGTCCGCCGAGCGGCGCGAACTGCTCTGGAGCGCGCTCGCCGCCACCGGCATCGGCCTGGCCATGATGGTCGTGATGCTGTGGCCTGGCGGCGTGCCGTGGCCCATGGAGCGGGTCAACGTGTGGATGCTGGCGCCGGCGACGTTCGTCCAGTTCGTGCTCGGCCGCCGCTTCCTGGTGCGTGCTGCCCGGGGCCTGCGGCACGGCGACCTGACCATGGACACGCTGGTGAGCATGGGGACGATGGCAGCCTACGGCTACTCCCTCGTGGTCACACTGCTCCCCGAGGTCGTCGCGGATGCGGGGCTGTCGGGCGAGACCTACTTCGACAGCGCCTCGGTCATCATCGGCCTGGTGCTGCTCGGCCGATGGCTGGAAGCGCGCGCCAAGGGCCAGGCGGCCGGCGCGGTCAAGGCGCTCCTCAAGCTGCGGCCGACGACGGCGCGCGTGCTGCGCGACGGATCCGAGATGGATCTCCCGGTTGAGCAGGTGCGCGCCGGCGACCTGGTGCGGGTGCGACCTGGCGATCGCGTACCGGTGGACGGAACGATCGTCGAGGGCGCCTCCGCGATCGATGAGTCGATGCTGACCGGGGAATCGATCCCCGTCGAGCGTCGCGCCGGCGATACCGTCATCGGTGCGACGATGAACGCCTCCGGCTCCTTCGTCATGCGCGCCGAACGCGTCGGGCGCGACACCACCCTCGCCCAGATCGTGCGCCTGGTCGAGCAGGCGCAGGGGTCCAAGGCGCCGATCCAGCGCGTCGCCGATGCCGTGACGACCTGGTTCGTGCCGGCGGTGGTGGCACTTGCCACGATGGCCTTCCTCGGCTGGCTGCTGCTCGGTCCCGATCCACGGCTGCCGTTCGCACTTTCGGCCGCGATCGCGGTCCTCATCATCGCCTGCCCCTGCGCCATGGGCCTGGCCACGCCGACCGCCATCATGGTTGGGACCGGCAAGGGCGCGGAGGCTGGCATCCTGGTGCGCGACGGCGCGGCCCTGGAGGCGGCGCAGCGCGTATCGACAGTGGTGCTCGACAAGACCGGGACCATCACCCGTGGCGAGCCCGTGCTGCAGGCCGTTTTCTCCGTGGCCGATGGCGGCGAGGATGCCCTCCTGTCACTGGCGGCGGCGGCGGAGCGTGGCAGCGAGCACCCGCTGGCGGAGGCGATCGTGCGCGGGGCACAGGAGCGGTCGCTCCTCGTCGGCTCGGCGAGCCGCTTCGAGGCGGTGCCCGGTGGCGGAGTCCGCGCGGAGGTCGACGGACGTCGGCTCCTGCTCGGCACGGAGGCCTTTCTCACAGAGGAGGGGATCGCGCCCGACGAGCTGCGCGAACGAGCCGCCGCAGAGGCGGCGCACGGACGGACGCCCGTGCTGGTCGCCGTCGACGGCGAGGTGGCCGGCGTCCTGGCGCTGGCCGACCCGGTCAAGTCGGAGTCCGCCGAGGCGATTCGCCGCCTGCGGGAGGCGGGCGTCGACGTCTGGATGATCACGGGCGACCGCGAGGCGGTGGCACGTGCCATCGGCGATCAGGTCGGCATCCCCGCCGATCGGATCATGGCCGAGGTCCGTCCAGAGGAGAAGGCGGCGAAGGTGACCGAGCTGCAGGCCGCCGGGCGCCGGGTGGCGATGGTCGGCGACGGCATCAACGACGCGCCGGCACTGGCACAGGCAGACCTGGGCATCGCCATCGGTACCGGGGCCGACGTGGCGGTGGAGGCCTCGGACATCACGCTCGTCGGCGATGACCTGCGGTCGGTGCCGGGCGCCATTCGCCTGTCGCGCGCCACGATGCGCACCATCCGCCAGAACCTCGGCTGGGCGTTCGGCTACAACATCCTGCTCATCCCCGTGGCGGCGGGGCTCCTCTACCCGCTCACCGGCTGGCTGCTGTCGCCCGCACTTGCGGCCGCCGCCATGGCGATGTCCAGCGTCAGCGTGGTGACCAACTCGCTCCGGCTGCGCCGCTTCCGCGCGGTCCAGCCAGATCGACCCTGACCTGAAGGAACGGAGAAGGCAATGCATCAGCCAGAAGCCGGCGGCACCGGCAGCAAGGACCCGGTCTGCGGCATGGAGGTCAACCCCGAGGTGGCCGCCGCCGCCGGCCTGAGCACGGAGCACGAGGGCAGCACCTACTACTTCTGTGGGAAGGGCTGCCTGCTCGACTTCCGCGACGAGCCGCACCGGTTCTTCGACCCGGACTACGTCCCGCACATGTAGCGAACGGCGCAGCGGAGGCCCTCGCCACGCCCGGCGAGGGCCGCTAGACTCGGCGGCGATGCCGCTGATCCAGACCCGGGCCCTGACCAAGCGTTACGGCGAGCATGTCCTCGCCCTCAACGAGCTCAACCTGGAGGTCGAGCCGGGCATCATCGGCCTGGTCGGAGCGAACGGCGCGGGAAAGAGCACGCTGCTGAAGATCCTGCTCGGGCTGCTGACGCCGACCTCGGGCAGTGCCGAGGTGATGGGCAAGGACGTCACCCGCCACGGGCCCGAGATCCGGCAGTTCGTGGGCTACCTTCCCGAGCACGACGCGCTGCCGCCGGACGTGTCGGCGACCGAGTTCGTGGCACACATGGGCCGCATGTCGGGCCTGCCACGCGCGGCGGCACGCGAGCGCACCGCCGAAGTGCTGCGCCACGTGGGCCTGTACGAGGAGCGCTACCGGCCCATCGGCGGATACTCGACCGGCATGAAGCAACGGGTGAAGCTGGCCCAGGCACTCGTCCACGACCCGAAGCTCCTGCTCCTCGACGAACCGACCAACGGGCTCGATCCGGCGGGGCGCGACGAGATGCTTGACCTGGTGAAGCGCACCGGCACCGAGTTCGGCATCGCCACCATCGTGGCGAGCCACCTGCTGGGGGAGATCGAGCGAGTCTGCAGCTTCCTGCTGGCGATCGATGCGGGCAAGCTGCTGCGGGCCGCACCCATCGCCTCCTTCACCACCAACACGGGGACGCTGGGGGTCGAGGTCGATGACCGGGCCGATGAGCTCGCCGCGCGCCTCGTGGCCGCCGGCCTGACCGCGGCGGTCCAGGGCCGCACGGTGCTGGTGGACTGCCCGGACGAGCGGCCGTACGACGCCGTGCGCGACGCGGTCGACGACCTGGGCCTGGCGCTCATCCGGATGGAGCAGCGTCGCCATCGGCTCGAGGACCTGTTCCGTGCCGAGGAGGAGCAGGAGGTGGTGGCATGACCACGCGGGAGAGCGCCGGCGGCGCGATCTACGACCTCGGCTACCAGGGCTACGACGGGCCGCGGCTGGGCCGATCCGCTGCCGTCAGCACGCTCTTCTGGGACTCGCTGCGCGCCGCCTTCGGCCTGGGGCGCAGCGGCCGGGCGAAGATCATCCCCTGGGGCCTGACCGTCTTCATGCTGATCCCGGCGGCGGTGGCGGCCGCGATCGCCGCGCTCGTCCCGGTCGGCAACGCAAGCCCGTTCACCTACGACAACTACCTGTTCGGGGCGGCGCCGCTGCTCTCCCTGTTCGTTGCGGCCCAGGCGCCGGAGCTGGTGAGCAAGGACCAGCGGCACCGCGTGCTCGCCCTCTACTTCAGCCACGCCCTGCTGCGCAGCGACTACGCGCTGGCCAAGATCGCAGCGCTCGCGGCCGCGCTGTTCATCATCTGCTTCCTGCCGCTGCTCGTCATCTTCCTCGGCGCGATCCTGGCTGCCTCCGACGTGGCCGGGGCCTTCGGTGACCAGCTCGAGAACGTGCCGCAGATCATCGGAGCGCCGCTGATCTACGCCGTCCCGCTTTCCGCGCTGGGGCTCGCCATTGCCGCCTGGACTCCACGACGGGCCTACGCCACCGGCGCCATCATCGCCGTCTTCATCGTCACCTCGGCCGTCGCGGGCATCGTCGAGCAGGCATCGCAGGGCACCCTGGGGCAGTGGATCCCCCTCGCCAGTCCCTTCGTTGCGCTGGACGGCGCGCGCGACCTGGCGGTCGGGGCGCGAAACGTCGACTCCATTGGCGCACGGAGCCTCCCGCTCTGGATCTACGGCGCGGAGACGCTCGCCATCGCACTGGCCGGGATCGGTGCCACGCTCTACCGCTACCGGAGGATCGACGCGTGACCGCCTCCACGCCCGCATCCGTGCCCGCGGAGGCCCAGGGCGGCGCCATCGAGCTGACCTCGGTGTCACGCTGGTACGGCAACGTCGTCGCGGTCAACGACATCAGCTTCCGCCTCGACCGCGGCGTCACCGGGCTGCTCGGACCGAACGGCGCCGGCAAGTCGACGATCCTCCACATGCTGGCCGGCTTCCTGGCGCCTTCGTCCGGAACGGTCAACGTCGCCGGCGGGCCGGCACGCGGCCGGACCGAGATGTACCGCAGCGTGGGGTTGGTACCGGAGCGCGAATCGGTCTACCCGTTCCTGTCGGCGCGCGAGTTCGTGGGCGCCAACGCCCGGCTGCAGGGGATCGGCCCGGACATGGTCGACGAGGCCGTCTCGCGCGCGATCGCGCGTGTCGAACTGCAGGACGCGCAGGACAGGCCCATCGGCACCTACTCGAAGGGCATGCGGCAGCGCGCCAAGGTGGCGGCTGCCCTGGTCCATGACCCGCCCATCCTCCTCCTCGACGAGCCGTTCAATGGCATGGACCCGCGGCAACGGCTGCACATGATGGACCTGCTGCGGAGCATGGCCGCGGAGGGACGCACCATCCTCTTCTCGAGCCACATCCTGGAGGAGGTCGAGCGGCTGGCCGAGCGGGTCCTGGTGATCGTGGCCGGCCGCCTGGCGGCATCGGGCGACTTCCGGGAGATCCGGCGACTGATGACCGACCGGCCGCATACGTTCACGGTCCGCAGCTCCGACGATCGCGCCCTGGCCGCCGCGCTGCTCTCGGTGCCGGCGATCGCCGGCGTCTCCCTGGACGACGGCAAGATCACGGTGCACAGCTCGGACTTCGGGGCCCTGTCGCGCTCGATCGGTGGCGTCGCACGGCGCGCGAAGATCAGCCTCTTTGAGCTCCTTCCCACCGATGAGTCGCTCGAATCGGTCTTCAGCTACCTGGTGAACCGATGAACGGGGTCATCGCTCGGATCACCGTTCGCCAGCTGCTCAGCCGGCGGCGGACCGCGCTGCTCCTGCTGCTGGGCGGGATCATGGTGCTGGTCGCCATCGCGCTCCGCCTGAGCCTGGACGAGGTCTACCTGCAGGAGTACACCGCCGCGCTCCTCAACAACTTCGGCGTGGCGACGCTGATGCCACTGGTGGCGCTCCTCTTCGGGACCGGGGCGATCGGCGGCGAACTGGAGGACGGGACGGCCGTCTACCTGCTGGCCAAGCCGGTCAACCGCTGGACGATCCTCATGACCAAGCTGGGGGTCGCCAGCGCCGGCTCGATCGCGCTGACCTGCGCCCCGATCTTCCTGGCCGGGCTGATCGTGGATGGCGGCCTGTCGGACGGCCTCGTGATCGGCTTCACCCTCGCCGCCGCCGTGGGATCGATCGTCTACTGCGCCATCTTCGTCGCCCTCAGCCTGGTCACCAGGCGCGCCCTCGTGTTCGGCCTGGGCTACGTCCTGATCTGGGAGGGCCTGCTCTCCGGGCTCTTCGCAGGGACGCGGACCTTCAGCGTGCGGCAGGAGACGCTGGCGCTGGCGGACGCGATCGCCGACGTTCCGAGCAGCGTCTTCGAGGCGCAGCTGGGCCTGGTTCCAGCGCTCATCGTCGGTGCGGTGGTCCTGGTCGGCGCGACGCTGCTCGCCGGGCGGCGCCTCGCCAACATCGAGATCGCCGGCGAGTCCGCGTGAGCGAACCCGGCGTGGGTCCACCCTGGGCCTATCCCTTCGAGGGGCGCCTCGACCAGCTCGTGATCGACAGCCAGGCGCTGACCGGCAACCCGCTCGGCGACCCGCATCGGCGCCCGCTGCTGGTCCAGCTGCCCCCGGGCTACGATGCCGACGCCGAGCGCCGCTATCCCACGGTCTACGTTCTGCAGGGGCTCACCGGTCAGGTCGACACGTGGCGCAACCGCAAGGCATTCGGGCCCAACGTCCCCGAGCTGGTGGACGCCGCCTGGCGCGACGGGGCGACGCCTGCGATCGTCGTCTACGTCGACGCCTGGACGCGGCTCGGAGGCAGCCAGTTCCTGGATTCGCCGGCCACCGGCCGGTACCACACCTACCTCTGTGACGAAGTGGTGCCATTCGTCGACGAGCGCTACCGGAGCCTGGCCGCACCGCAGCATCGCGGAGTCGCCGGCAAGTCGTCGGGCGGGTACGGCGCCATGATCACGCCGATGCTGCGGCCGGACCTGTTCGGCGCCCTGGCCACGCACGCCGGTGATGCCCTGTTCGAGGCCTCCTACTGGCCCGACATCCGGGAGGCGGCGCGTGCGCTGCGCGACCACTACGACGGCGACTACGACGCCTTCTGGACCGATTTCCGTTCTCGGCCCGGACGCCCGCGGCGGACCGACGGCTCGCTGCTGAACGTGTACTGCATGGCCGCCTGCTACTCCGCCGATGCCGACGGAGGGGTGCAGCTGCCCTTCGAACCGGCCACGGGCCGCATGCGCGACGACATCTGGGAACGCTGGCTCGCGTGGGACCCGGTTCGCATGGCCGAGCGGCGCGGCGAAGGGCTCCGCTCGCTGCGCGGCGCCTGGATCGACGCGGGGCGCAGCGACGAGTACTACCTGGACCTGGGGGCCGGCGCCTTCCGCCAAGCGGTCCGTGCGGCCGGTCTCCCCGACGAGCGCGTCCGCTTCGAGCTGTACGAGGGGACCCACGCCAACCTGGAGTGGCGCTATCCGATGGCCATCGCCTGGCTCGCCGAGCGGCTCGCCGAGGACGGCCGCTAGCCGGGAGAGGTCGCTTCGTCCGCCGGGCCGAGGCGGGCGGCCGCCGCCGCGATCGCGCTGCGGAAGCCCGCGACGCTCCGCTCGCCGTCGTACAGCTCGCCGCCGATGTAGATCGTCGGCGTGCCCGGCAGGTTGAGATCGAGCGCCGCGGCGGCGTCGGCGGCCACGGTGTCGCGGACGGCGGCCGAGCCGAAGTCGGCGGTCCACTGCGCCACGTCGAGGCCGATCTCGCCGGCCAGGGAGGCGAAGTAGGCCTCGGCGTCGGCTGCGGACAGGTTCTCCCAGGCAGCCTGCCGTGCGTACAGGCGGTCGGACATCGACCAGAAGCCGCCCTGCAGCTTGGCGGCCTCAGCCGCGCGCGCCGACGAGTTGGCGTTGGCGTGGATCGTCTCCAGCGGGAAGTAGCGGTAGACGAGCGTCATCTCGTCTCCGGCAGCCATCTGCGCCAGCATCGGCCCGACCGTCGCACAGCCCGGGCATTGGAAGTCGGCGAACTCGACCACCGTCACCTGCCCCTGCCCGAGCCGAGGACTGCTCGCCGGCGCGAGGTTCGCGGCGGTGCCTTCGGGACCTGCGCCACCGCCCGCGGCACCGACCACCAGCAGCCCGCCGAAGAGCAGCGCGGTGACCGTTGCCCCAACCGTTGCGAGCCTTCGCAGCGCGCCTCGCTCGGCATCCAGGACGCGCTCCCGTTGGTGACGCGCACGGCTGGAGCCGCCGGGGGGTGGTGCTGGATCGGGCGTCACGGCGAGGCCCGCGGCTGCGACGAGCAGCACGAGGCTGGCGACCGCGGATGCCAGGCACCACGTGCAGAACGCGTGGATCACGAACGCCTCCGCGGCGGTCAGCGCAGCCGACACGGCCGCTCCCAGGAGGCCCGTCGCCGCCAGCGCGGTACGGGGCGAGAACCCGAACTGCGACCCGCCGCCAAAGCTGCGGTAGGCGAGCCATGCGGCACCGACGTAGAAGGCCACGCCGAAGATCGGCAGGGGGATGCCGAGCGGGTAGGCGAACTCGGAGCCACGGACCTCGTCGCAGCCCGACCCGGTGAGGCACAGGCCGGCCTGGCCGGTCGTGTACTCCACGAGCAGGTAGAGCGATACCCCCGCCCCGAAGATCGAGGCGAGCAGCGCCAGCGCGCGCCAGCGCGCGGCGGGGAACGAGCCGTTCATGGCCGGAGGATGGAGTCGCACCGCGGGCGGGACACCGGCCGAAGGTCCCGAAGCGGCGGGACCTTGCGACCGTGGCCGGCCTCTCAGTCAGGCGGCTCCTCGCCGCCGGTGATCACGCTGCCGTCCACCAGGACGAACTCCCACTCCACTCCGGTCGCGTCGAGGATTCCCGGGACCGGCATGACCCAGGTGCCGTCCACGACGCTCGTCCGCTGGTCGCGGGATCCCGCGACCCGGACTTCGACGACGCCGCCTTCCGCGCGACCGAAGGCAATGCTGGGGAACGGCTCCTGCCCTACGGAGCCCTCGACGTAGAGCCGCACGGAGAGCGGATCGTTGATCTCAGTCTCGGTCAGCACCCGCGCTGCCCAACCGTTCTCGTCTCGCGCTGCTGCCACCAGCCCGACGATGCCGTCCGGGCGGCGATAGACGTCGACCTCGTGATCGGGGTCAGGCTGGAACCCACTGATGGGCGCCACGCCGATACGCGCCACGGCGCTCCGAGCGGTGGTCGCGACGCTGCCGGTGGAGGCCATCCAGGCGAGCACGATGGCCCCGGCCACGACGACGAGGCCAACGATCAGGGCCGGCCACGCGCTGTCGCGAACTCCCTGCGCCGGCGCAGGAGGCTGCGCGCGAGGCCACGCCTCCGCCCGCCGCACGCGACCGTGGGTGGCGCTCGCCCCCAGGCTGTGCGCCTGCTCCCACCCGGCATCGATGCCGAGGCCAGCGCCTCGTCCCGGATCGACGCGCGTCGGAGGCATCGGCGTCCAGTGCCGATGCCTGTCGGGTCGGCGCGACTCCTCGTCGAGCGCCCTGCGCCGGTCGGGATCGGTGAGCACGCGGACGGCTCGGTTCAGCTCCTGCATGGCAGTCCCCACATCCGCCCCGTGAAGATCGGGATGGAGCTGCTTGGCGAGCCGCCGGTAGGCGCGCGCGACCTCCGTGGCACTGGCATCGCGTGGCACGTCCAGGAGGCGGTAGGGATCGAATCCGCCGTCGGGCATGGTGGTCAGCGTAGCGCTAGTCTTCCCGCCATGAATCGCACCGCCTCCGGCAGCCAGCCAGCAGTCGAGGTCCGTGACCGGGCAGAGCGGGGGCGCTACGAGCTGACCGTTGACGGTGAGCTGGCCGGTGTGGCCGACTACCGCGATCGCGCCGGCCGTCGCATCTTCGTGCACACCGAGATCGACAGCGCGTTCTCCGGTCGTGGCCTCGGCAACCGCCTTGCCGCCGGCGCGCTGGACGATGCGGCCGCCCGCGGGCTTCGCGTCGTGCCCCGCTGCCCGTTCATCCGGGCCTATATCGAGCGCCACGCCGAGTATCGCCCCCTGCTCGGTCCACAGGCCGCGGCCGACAGGCGGGAAGGCTGAGTCGGCATCGAACGTGCACAGCCGTCCAGCGAGCGAGCCATTGCCGGCTCGCCGAACCGGAACTGACGGAGGTACGCATGGACTGGGTCATCCTGATCGTGATCGTCGTGCTGCTGCTGGCTGCGGTCGGCCCTCGAGCCGGCTGGTACGGGGCGGCCGGAGCGTTGTGGGACATCGTCAGCCTCATCCTGCTGATCATCCTGGTCGTCTGGATCCTGCAGGTGCTTGGCGTCGTCGCCGTCTTTGGGAACGGCAACGCGGGGTTGCCATACCTGCCGGCCTGACGACCGGAACGGGCGGGGTGGCAAGGTCGCGCGCCGCCTCGCCCCGACAGACCGGCGAGTCGAATCTGCCCTAGCATCCGCCCCACATGAATCGCGGCTGGCTGACCATCGGCGTCGCGGCGGTGGTGACCGTGCCGGGCATCCTCACCACCCTGGGACTCCTTGGCGGGCCGGATCCGGTGCGGGCGCTGATCTACGGCGTCGCCATCGTCGGCGCCGCGTTCCTGCTTTCGTGGGCCGCGGAGGCCGTCCAGCTCGACTTCTCCCAGGGCCTCGCCCTCGCGCTCCTTGCGCTGATCGCCATTCTGCCCGAGTACGTGGTGGACGCCACCTTCGCCTGGCTGGCCGCCGAGGATCCCGCCTACGCCGGCTACGCGGTGGCCAACATGACCGGGGCCAACCGGCTGCTGATCGGCATCGCCTGGCCGATGGTGATCGTGATCGCCTGGCTGCGCTTCCGACGCCGCCACGTGGAGCTGGAGGCCGGCCATGGCCTGGAGCTGGTGGTCCTGCTGGCGGCGACGCTGTACGCCTTCTGGCTGCCGATCAAGGGCGATATCAGCCTCGTCGACATGGCGGTGCTGGTGGCGATGTTCATCTTCTACATCTGGCGCGTGGCGCGCCTTCCCGCCGAGCAGCCGCACCTGGTCGGGCCCGCGGCCCTGATCGGCCAGCTGCCGCCAACGCGGCGGCGGGGCGTGACCGCGGTGCTGGCTGTCGGCGCGGCAGCCGCCATCCTGCTGGTGGCCAAGCCCTTCGCGCAGGCACTGGTGGGTACGGGCGTCTCGCTGGGCATCGACGAGTTCCTGCTCGTCCAATGGCTGGCGCCGCTCGCCTCGGAGGCGCCCGAGTTCGTCGTGGTGGGGCTCTTCGCCTGGCGTGGCGAGAGCACGCCAGCGCTCGGCACGCTGGTCTCGTCCAAGATCAACCAGTGGACGCTGCTGATCGCCATGCTGCCGCTGGTCTACAGCGTGGCGCTGGGCCGGCCGGAGGTCCTTCCGCTCGACGCCCGGCAACGCGATGAGGTCCTCCTCACCGCGGCGCAGTCGCTCTTCGCGGTGACGCTGTTGCTCGACCTGCGCCTGTCCCTGGTGGGTGCCGCTGCGCTGTTCGGGCTCTTCATCACGCAGATGATCCTGCCCGAGACCCGCGGTGCCGTGACGGTGGTGTACTTCGTGCTGACCGCGGTCGTGGTGGCGCTCAGCCGCCGTCGCATCGGCGCCGCCTTCCGCTGGCTGCGAACCTAGGAGGATCGGCTCAGCGGCCGGGCAGCTGAACCTCGAAGCGCGCCCCTCCGGCCGGGCGGTTCACGGCCCGGATGGCGCCGCCGTGGTGCTCGGCGATCCATGCGGCGATCGACAGGCCAAGACCGGTGCCGCCGGTGGGCGCATCCGCAGCGCGCCAGAACCGGTCGAAGACGTGCGGGAGGTCCTCTGGTCGGATTCCCTTGCCCTCGTCATCCACCCGAACGGTGGGTGGCGAGGGCGCCACCCGGACGGTCACCCTGCCGCCCGCAGGGCTGTGTCGGATCGCGTTGTCGACGAGGATCGAGACCAGCTGTCGCAGCCGGTCGGCGTCACCTGCCAGGCGCGCCGGTGCCGCGTCCAGCTGCAGCGTGACGCCTCGCGCGTCGGCCACGCTGCGCAGACGCTGCAGCGCCTCCCCGGCGACCTCGTCGAGGTCGACCGCATCTCGACGCAGCTCCACGGCGCCGGAGTCACTGCGGGCCAGCAACAGCAGGTCCTCCACCAGCCCGGTCAGGTGGACCACCTCGCTCTCGATGTCGCCGAGTGCCTCCCCCACCTCGCGGACCGGCTGGTCGGCGTGCCGTCGCAGGTCCTCGACGCTGCCGCGCACGATGGTGAGCGGCGTGCGGAGCTCGTGGCTCGCATCGGCGGCGAACTCGCGTTGCCGACGTAGCGACTCGCGGATGGGGACGAGGGCGCTTCCGGCGTAGACGAACCCGACCGCCGCCGCCAGCAGCAGGACCGCCACGCCGCCGCCCACGAGCACCAGCAGCAGCGTATTGAGGGTGCGCTGCTCTGCCGCCCGCAGCTGGATCACCTGCACGACGTGAGGAGCGCCCTGGATCGTCACCGCCTCGGAGAGCACGCGGACGGGTACGTCTTCGACCGTCGCCTTCCGCACGTCCGTCTCGCCGGAGAGCGCCGCCTGCACGCCACCCATGACCGGCAGGTCGGTGCTGTCGTTCGGCTCCTGGCCCACGAAGGTGCCGTTGGCGTCGACGACCAGGGTGATCGTCCCGGAGCCCGGGCCGGCGAACTCCGGCTGCCCGATGCGCGGGTCGTTGTCCGGCCGATCATCGGGGTCCGGAAAGCCGCCGCCGGGAATGCGCGACAGGAAGCCGACCACGTCGTTCGCCTGGCGCTCCAGCTGGGTCCGGGCAGCGGCGTTGAGCGACGCATCGACGCTGAGGTAGAGGGCCATGCCCAGCATGAGCAGCAGCACCAGGGTCGACCCGGCGCTCCACCCCACCAGCCGCCAGCGGACGCGCCGTAGCAAGCGTGCGTCACCCGCCTGCGCTCGGGCGGTGGCCATCGGCGTCAGCCCTCCGCCATCCGGTACCCCACGCCGCGCACGGTCACGATCGAGGAGCCTGCCTCGTCCAGCTTGTCACGCAGGTAGTGGACGTAGGTATCCACCGTGTTGTGGGTGAGGATGTCGCCGTAGGGCCAGGCGTAGTCGAGCAACTGGTCCCGGCTGAGCACCTGTCCGCGATGGCGGAGGAGGCACTCGAGGAGGCTGAACTCACGCGGGCTCAACTCGACCGTGCGATCACCCACCATGACGATCCGACGGCGCTCGTCGAGGGAGATCGAGCCACTGCGCAGCACGTTGCCGTTCGGGGCGCGTCCTGCGGCGCGGCGCTGCAGCGCCCGCAACCGCGCTGACAGCTCCGAGAAGGCGAACGGCTTGACCACGTAGTCGTCCGCGCCGCTGTCCAGGCCCCTGACCCGGTCCTCGACGGCGTCACGTGCGGTGAGCATCAGGATGGGCAGGGAAGATCCACCGGCCCGCAGTCGTCGCGCTACTTCGGTGCCCGGGATGTCGGGCAGGCCGATGTCGAGGATCATGGCGTCCAGGCCGCCGCCGGCCTCGGCCATCTCCAGCGCTTCCTCGCCCGATGGTGTCAGCTCGACGAGATGGCGCTCGTCGGTCAGCATCCGAACCAGGAGGCGGCCGAGCTTTGGGTCGTCCTCGACAACGAGCAGGTGCATGGCAGCGGATCCAATCGTCAGCTACGCGACAGGGTATATCGGAAGCCGATGGTGGGCCTGAAAGATGGGAGCCGCATGGGAACGATTCCCATGCGCGTCCCAGCATCTCCTCCGCATCATCGGCCGGGTCACCGTGCGCGACGTCGGCTGGGAACCTGGCGCCTAGAGGTCGACCAGCAGCTCTGCGAGCGGCTTGCGCGCCGCTCCGGAGGCCGACTTGGGCTGGCGCGCCGCGGCGCTTGGATGCCCGAGGGAGATGAGCGTCCGCACGTAGGCAGGCTCCGCCAGCCCCAGGTAGTCCGCCACGCCCTTGCGATTCTTCGCGGTGACCCATCCGATGCCGGCTCCGAGGCCGAGCGCGCCAGCCGCAATCAGGACCCGCTCGGCACAGCGGCCCTCGTCGTACATCTCCCACTCGGGTCGCTCGCCGGGCATCACGATCACGAGCACGGCCGCTGCTCCAGCGACGTGCCGGGCGTGGGGCGCCAGCTCGGCCAGGCGCTCCTGCTTCACGCGGTCCTGGATGACGCCAAACCGCCACGGTTGCCAGTTCGTCGAGCTGCCCGACCAACGGGCGACGTTCAGGATCTCCTGGAGGTCCTCCACAGAGATGGTCTCGTCGGTGAACTGGCGCACCTGTCGCGCGTGGCGCAGCGCGGAGAGGACCTTTGCGGCGTCGTCATCCATGGTCGAAGGATACGCGGACCAGCGACTGCTGCGACAGCTGACGTAGGCGACAGGCAGCCGTCCGCCCGATGCCGCGCGGCGCCAGCCGGCTACCAACGCTCGGCCCCGGGGGCGCCGCGCCTGACGGTCCAGTTGGCACCCCCCTGTCCTTCGGCCCGGGCCGAAGTACCTTCGCAGGCCGTGCTCAAGGGCATGCGGCCTACGGGCCGATGGCCGGGCAATCGGGTCCTTGTGTCACATGCGCGGACACCCTTCCAGCGGCGATGGTTGCATTAGCCAATCAATGAGCTCCCGAAAGGAAGGGTTTACCCAATGATCAGTCGGCTGAAGAGTGTGGGAATCGCACTCGCAATCCTGGGCCTGGTCTTCGTGGCCGGTGGCGCATTCGCGTTTCTCAAGGTCCAGGACGGGCAGGCATCGCTGAACAAGTTCAGCGCAGCCCAGAACGTTTCGCTCAGCTACAACGAAGATGGCCAGCTGGTCGACCGCGGCGAGACCGCCGGCGCCCAGGCCATCATGTCCCTGCTGAAGGATGATTGGGGCTACCCGGTCGTCGACGCTGAGCTCGATCCCAACGATCCCGTCGTCAACACGGCCTCCGAGTACATGTACCAGATGGCCACGATCAGCTACCACACCCTGCACGGATCCACGACCGTCACGCTGACCGAACCCGTGGAGTTCAACGGCACGACCTATGCCGCTGGTGACTACGAGTTCCAGAACGACGGCCGCTACTGGACCGGCTTCAACCGCTCTGACCCCATCGAGGGCCCGGCGCGCGAGGCGATCTGGACCGGCACCGCGCACGCGCTCATCGGTGAGCTGGGTGTGGGCACCGTGACCGCGCAGGCCCTCCAGCTGGGCCTGGGCCTGGCTGGCCTGTTCGCAGGGGTGGGCGCCACGTTCCTCCTGACCGGCATCGGCCTGGTCTGGGTGACCCGGGCGCAGGAGGTTCCGGTTCCGGAGCTCCGCCCCGCCAAGGTGAACGTCCCCGCCTAGCGGCAATACTCCGATCGGGCCAGGGGCCCGATGAGGAAGGGACTCGCGAGGAGCCTGTCCCGACCGGCGAGCCATCGAACCGATGGTCTCCCCGGCGGGCGGGCTCCTTCATTTCGGCTCCCTTGGCTTCGCCGACAGCTCCTCAGCGTCGCCCGGCAGGAGGAGCCATCCCGCTCCAGTAGCGCCGCAGGCGGCTGGAGGCCTCGTCCTCGGCGCGCGCCAACGTTGCGTGGCACCATGCACGCCAGGCCAGCGCCGCCAGCAGCCATGCGGCGAGCGTGAGTGGCACGATGATGCCCAGGGTGACGAAGATCTCGCGTGGCGAGGTGAGGTGGTGGTGCACCAGCACCCCCACCAGCGCCGCCAGCCAGCCGACGAGCATGAGCGTCGAGACCCGCCGCACGTACCGGACGAGGTCCGGGTCGACCTCCCTCGCCCGGCCCCATGGATCGACCTCCACGGGCGTGGCGCGCAACGTGAGGAGGCCGGCAGTCAGTGCCGCGTAGGCGACCCAGCCGCCGGGAACCACGAAGTGGGTGAGCTGGTGGATGGGCGGCTCGAGGTGCAGGATGAGCGGCGCCAGTGACGCCACGGCCACCACCGCGAGGCCGACGTAGGCCCGCACCGCGATGCCATGTAGTGCGTCAACGACGGGAGCCTCCACCTGCTCGCGCGGATCGCCCGCAACGTCCGGTGTCATCGGGCCTGGCATGCCTCCCACAGTGCCGTAGTCGCCACATCCTAGCGCGACGCCGCCCGGCGTAAAGCAGGATCGGTAGAAAAGGGTTTCCGCCGGGGGTATCATCTGGCCAGACACCACCACACCGATGCAGAGGACTGGCCGCATGCCGCTGAACTTCGAGGGCCTCATCTCCGCCACCGTGCTGCCCATGAAGCCGGACGCCACGCCGGACGAGGCAGCGCTGCGCCACTACATTCGCTGGGTCGCCGAGCAGGGCGTTGCCGGCGTCGCGATCAATGCCGACACGGGTGAGACCGCGCACCTGACCCATGCCGAAAAGGTGCGGGTGCTGGAGGTCGTGCGCGAGGAGCTCCCCGGCGACGTCATGATGGTGGCCGGGCTTGCCGGGCCCTTCACGGCGCAGGCCGTGCAGCAGGCGCACGACTACCGGGCGGCGGGAGCCGATGCGCTCCTCGTCTTCCCCATCCCGGCCTACCTCTCCTCGCCGCTCGATCCCGCCATCCCCGTGCGCTACCACCAGGCGATCGCGAGCGCCGGCGTGCCCATGATCCTGTTCCAGCTGCAGCCGGCACTGGGCGGCGTGAACTTCGACCAGGCGACCCTGGCACAGCTCGCGGCGATCGACGAGGTGGTGGCGATCAAGGAGGCGTCGTTCGACGCTCGGCGCTACATGGACACCGTGGCGACGATCAACGCTCTCCCCCGACGCATCGCCTTCCTGACCGGCAACGACAACTTCATCTACGAGTCGTTCCTGCTTGGGGCGGACGGCGCCCTGATCGGCTTCGGTGCCGTGATGATCCGCGAGCAGGTGGATCTCATCCGCCTCGCCAGGGAGAAGCGCTACGAGGAGGCCGCGCCGCTGGCCGCGCGCGTCCAACGCCTGGCCGATGCCGTCTTCGCGCCCCCCGTGGCGAACTACCGGGCCAGGCTGAAGGAAGCGCTGGTGATGCTGGGCATCCTGGAGGACGCGACCGTCCGCGAGCCGCTGCTGCCGATCTCCGACGTCGAGCGTCGTGAGCTGGCGGCGGTGCTCGAAGAGGTCGGCCTGCGGCCTGCCGTCCCGGCCTGATCAGCCCGCCGGGCGGGCGGCCCGGATCCGAGTCGTCAGCTCGCCGATGCCGTCGATGGAGACGGTGACTGTCTCCGCATCGCGCAGGAAGCGGGGTGGATTTCGGCTCTCGCCCACGCCGTCCGGCGTGCCGGTGGCGATCACGGTGCCCGGCAGCAGCGTCACGTGCCGGCTCAGGGCGGCGATCACCTCGGCCACCGAGAAGAGCATCTGCGAGGTACGCCCATCCTGGAGCAGCTCGCCCGCCACGCCGCAGCGGATGGCCACGTCGTCGAACGGTCCCTCGTCGGGTGTGACGATCCACGGGCCGAGCGGGCAGAAGCCGTCACCTGACTTGGCGAGCAGCCACTGGTCGCCGTCGAAGCGCGCGTCCCGCGACGCCATGTCGTTGAGGCACGTGTAGCCGAAGACGTGATCCATCGCCTCCGACTCGCTCACGTTGCGGGCCGCCGGGCCGATCACGACGGCCAGCTCCGCCTCGTAATCGAGCCTGGGATGGACCGATGGGTCCCAGGCGACTTCGGCATCGGGCCCGATGACCGAGGAGGGCAGCTTGCCGAAGACGAGCGGCGCGTCGCGACGGCCGCCCGGCGCAGCTCCTGGCTTCCGGTAGTTCTCGCCGATGGTGAAGATCGCCGGCGGCAGCGGGATCGGCGCGAGGAGCTCGGCGTTGCCGAGCGACACGCCATCACCGGCTTCGGCCACCCACGCAGCGATCTCGTCGAGGAGCCGCGGGGCGGCGGCGAGCTCCTGCATGGCGACCGGCCAGCCACGACCCGCCTGCGAGAGGAGCAGGAGGTCACGCCCACGCACGGCGGCAACGCCCACCCGACCGCCATGGCGGACCGTTGCGAGACGCATCGCTACGCCTCGCTCGCCTCGCGCAGCAGCGGTTCGATCGAGGTGCGCATCACTTCCTCGACGTCGCCGATGCCGGTCCAGCGCTCGAAGGCGACCGCCGCCTGCCGGACGAGCATCGCCGCGCCGTTCGCGGCCCGCAGCCCGCGGGCTCGCGCCGCACGGACCAGATCCGTCTCGGCCGGGATGTAGACGCAGTCGAAGACCGCCGCGCCATCAGCGAGCCGGTCGACGGCGAACGCGCTGCCGGCGCTGGTCATGCCGACCGTGGTGGCATTCACGACGAGGTCGGCGGAAGCCAGGGCGTCGCCGAATGCGGCATCGGCCAGGTCGGCCGCGGTGACTCGCCCGCCGGCCGCCGGATAGCGACCGGCGAGGCGCCGCGCCGCCTCCTCACGCCGCGCGCCGATCGTCACCCGCGCGGCCCCCGCGTCGAGCAGCGCGTAGACGACGGCGTGGGCCACACCACCGGCGCCTGCGACGGCGACCGTGGCCCCGTCGAGATCGACCCCCAGCTGCCCCTCGACCGCCGAACGGAAGCCGGGCGCATCGGTGTTGAAGCCGATCAGCGAGCCATCGGCGCGCCGCTCGACGCTGTTGACGGCGCCGATCAGGCGCGCCGCTTCCTCCGCGCCGTCGAGGTGCTCCACGATCGCCTGCTTGTACGGCGCGGTGATCTGGAAACCGAACCAGTCCGGCGAACGCGTCTCGGCCACGAACGCGGACAGCTCATCGGCGCCGATGTCGCGCAGCTCGTAGCGTGCCTCGATGCCGCGCGCCGCAAAGGCGGCGTTGTGCATCACCTCGCTATGGCGACTGCGCAGCGGATGCCCGATCAGTGCGACGCGTCGCATCGGCCCCGCCTCAGCCGAGCCGGGCGGCGAGCGGCTTGCTCGTTCGCGAGAACCGCACGTTCGGGATGATCTCCTTCGCCCACAGCTCGAGCTGCGCCGGATCAGGGGTCATGGTGTGGAGCATGAAGTACTCGACGCCGGCGTCGGCGCGCTGCTGGAGCGAGGCGATCACCTCGTCGGGGGTGCCGAACAGGTAGACGGACTCCAGGTACTTGTCGCCGCGCTCGCCGCTCATCACCTTGCCGAAGGCACGGTGCTGCTCCTCGCGGGCCTTGTCCGGATCGGTGGTCATGACCAGGTGCAGGAAGTTCTCGTGGGAGACGAGTCAGGGAGTCGGGATCGCGGCCGTGCGTCGGCCAGGTACGTCCTGCAGCTCCGCCCAGTCGCGGGCGATGTCCTCGGGCGGGCAGGTCGGTCGCGGAATCCAGCCCTCCGAGCGCAGCACGCGCGCCTTGACCGACTCGACGAATCGGGGCAGGTCCGGCGAGTTCGGGTCGGACAGCTGCGACCCACCGCCGATCCAGACCTCCGGGCGCTGCGAGGCGCGCGGCTCGATGAAGACGTCGTCGACCTTGTAGAACTGGCCGTCGTAGGTGACGTGCTCGCCCTCGAGCAGCGGGATGATGATGTCCATGATCTCGTCGGTGCGCTTGCCGCGCTCGCTCTTGTGCGTGCCGACCGCCTCGAACTCCGGCGGGTACCAGCCGACGCCGGCCCCCAGGATGAAGCGGTTGTCGGAGAGGAACTGCAGGGTCGCCAGCTGCTTGGCCAGCATCACCGGGTTGCGCAGCGGCAGGATCATGATCGAGGTGCCGAGGCGCACTCGTTCGGTCACCCCCGCGACCACGGAAAGCGCCGTGACCGGCTCGAGCCAGGACACCGAGTAGAAGCGCCTGGCCGCAAGCAGGTGGTCGGTGATGAAGATGGAGTCAAAGCCGAGATCCTCGACCTTCCGCGCGAAGTGCACGGATTCCCCGCGCCCGCTCCTGCCCGTCGCCCTCCCAGATGTACGAGGGGAGGAAGACACCGAACCGGCTGATCTGATCCATTACCTGCTCCTTCTGCGGGCACGCGCAGACAGCGAGGGCACCCGCTGCTACTCACCGTGAAACTCCGGCGGACGCTTCTCGAAGAACGCCGCGGCCCCCTCCTCCATGTCCCGGCTCGAGAAGAGGCGCTCCGAGGCGTCCAGCTCCTCGGCCAGCCCCGCATCCAGGTCCCTGTCGAACGCGATGTCGATGGCTCGCTTCGCCTCTCGGACGGCCAGCGGTCCGCGCTCGGCGATCTCGGCTGCCCATTCCCGCGCCACGGTGAGCGCCTGCCCGCCGGGCACCACCGCGTTGACCAGGCCGATCTCCGCGGCTCGCTGCGCGTCGAGCAGTCGCCCGGTCAGGATCAGCTCCTTGGCGCGAGCAGGTCCCACGATCCGGGTGATGCGCTGCGTCCCGCCGCTGCCCGGCATCACCGCCAGCCGCACCTCGGGCAGGCCGAGCCGTGCCGACGCGGCCGCGATGCGCAGGTCGCAGCAGAGCGCCAGCTCCAGGCCGCCACCGAGCGCGTTGGCGCCGATCGCCGCGATGGTGGGCATCGGCAGGTTCGCCAGCTGGCGGTAGACGAGCTTCTCGAGCAGCAGCTTCCCCTCGGCCACCCGCCCCTTGAGGTCGGCGAACTCGCCGATGTCCGAGCCGGCGCAGAAGGCTCGCTCTCCGGCGCCGGTCAGCAGCAGGACGCGGATCCGCGAGTCCCCGCCGACATCGGTCAGCGCTGCCCGCAGCTGCTCGGTGAGCTCCGCGGAGACGAGGTTGAGCGGGGGGTTGTCGAGCGTCAGCTCGGCGACCGTGCCGGGCTGCAGGTGTACCAGGTCAGCCATCGGCCTCCTCCTCATCGCGCATGGCATCGAAGTCGGCCGCCAGGCCCATCGGCGCATCGGTGAAGATCCGGGCGTCCATGGTGGCGATCTGCTCGGCGAGCTGCGGACGGAAGCCCATCTGCGCGATCACGTCGGCCTCGACGTCCACTCCCGGGGCGACCTCGGCGAGCGTCACACCCTCCGCCGTTAGGCGGAACACGGCCCGCTCGGTGATGTAGCGCACCTCCTGGCCACGCTCCAGCGCAAGCCGACCGTTGAAGCTGATCTGGGGCACCTCCGGCACGAACTTCTTCAGCGACCCCTCGCTCTCGACGGCCATGCGGCCATCGCCGAAGGTCTCCCGCAGCCCTCGCGAGGTGAGGGTGCCGACGAAGTTGATGCGCTTCGTGCGTGCGCTGATGTTCGGGAAGCCGCCGGGGCCGCGCAGTCGCCCCTCGAACGCGTGCACGTTGACGTTCCCGTCGGGGTCGATCTCTGCGAACGAGAGGCTGGCCACGTCCAGGCCGCCGCCGTCGTAGAAGTCGAACATGTAGGGCTGATCGATCATGGCCTGGAAGTTGAAGCCGGCGCCGCCCTCGTTGCCGGCAACCGGCACGCCGCCGAAGATGCCCTGCTCCACGGTCAGCACCAGCTGATCGGCGATCCCCTCCTCCCAGGCGATGCGGCCGATGCCCTGGCTGATCCCGAAGCCCAGGTTGCAGATGTCGCCCGGCCGGAATTCCAGCAGTGAGCGGCGGGCGATCACCTTGCGCACGTCGAGCGGGATCGGCTCCTCCGGCCCGGTCGCCGGGCGGCGCATGGCACCCGCGTAGTAGGGCGAGTGGTGCGTGATGTAGGTCTGCCACTGGTCGGGATCGGTGTAGACGTAGTCGACCAGCGCGCCCGGCACCCGGACGTCGCGCTGCGGCAGACTGCCCGCGCGGGCCAGCTGCTTCACCTGGGCGATGACGATCCCGCCGGAGTTCCGCGCCGCCATCGCCATCGAGAGCATCTCGCCCTGCACCGCCTCGTCCTCCATCGTGATCGAGCCGTCCTCGTCGGCGGTGGAACCGCGGATGACCGCGACGTGGATCGGGAAGGCGCGGAAGAAGAGCCACTCGCGGCCGGCGAGCTCGACCACCTCGACCAGCTCCTCGGTCGTGCGCTGGTTCTGGCGTCCGCCGGTCTGCCGCGGGTCGACGTAGGTCCCCAAGCCGACGTGCGTGACCAGGCCCGGTCGCCCGCTGGCGATCTCTCGCATGAGCTGCGAGAGCACGCCCTGCGGGAAGGAGTACGACTCGACCTCGCCAGCCTCGACCAGCGCGCCCAGCCTCGGCTCGTTGCCGATGTTGGAGCCGATGGTCCGGCGCTGCAGCCCCGGCAGCGCGAGCTGGCTGAAGCCGCGGTCGGCGAAGTCTCCGATGCCCACGACCCGCACCGTGGTCAGGTCGCGAGGCCGGCCATCGCGGGCGTAGACCTCCGCCAGCGTGTCGATGAAGCGCTGCGGCAGCGCGTGGCCGGCACCCGACCCACCCACGACCACGGTCGCACCGTCGGGGACCAGGCGGACCGCCTCCTCGGCAGTGACCAGCTTCACGGCATGTACCCCCCGCCGTTCGGGTTGAGCGTCTGCCCCAGGAAGAGCGATGCGGCGTCGGAGAGGAGGAAGATGACCGCGTCGGCCACCTCCTCCGCGCGTCCGAAGCGTCCGACCGGCATGTCGCGCAGCCGCGACCGGCCGGCATCGCTCTCGGCCAGGTCGGCCGTCATCTCGGTCACGGTGAAGCCCGGGGCGACGGCGTTGACCCGGATCCCGTGCGGGCCGAGCTCGCGGGCAAGCGATCGGGTCAGGCCGATGAGCCCGGCCTTGGCGGCGCTGTAGGCCGCCGACTCGGTGATGCCCATCTGCCCAAGCCGCGAGGCGATGTTGACGATGGAACCGCTCCCCTGCTCGAGCATCTGCGGCACGACGGCCCGGATGGTGTAGTAGGCGGCACTCAAATCGGTCGCGATCACGCGCTCCCACTCGTCGGGCTCAAGCTCGAGGAACGGACCGACCTGTGGGAGCCCGGCGTTGTTGACGAGGCCGTCGAGATGGCCGAAATCGGCCTGGATGCGTTCCACCACCGCGCTGACCTGCGCACGGTCGGAAACGTCGCAGCGGAACGCATCAGCCCGCTGGCCGAGCTGACGGATCTCGCCGACCACGGCGTCGGCAGCGGTGGCGTTCTCGCGGTAGACGACGGCGACGTCGGCACCGGCTGCTGCCGCGCCACGGGCGATGGCTGCACCGATGCCTCGGCTGCCGCCGGTCACCAGGATCACCCGTCCTTCGAGTGACAGCTGCACGTGTCCTCCTCGTGATTCGACTGGTCCGGGCGAGGCAACGCCCCGCCCGGACCGTGGCATGACCAGCGACTACTGGTAGTCGTTGGTGAAGAACTCCGTGGGATCGAGCGTCTCGTCGATGATCCCGGCGTCGGCGAGGGTGGTCTGCGTGGCATCCCACTTGTCCGCCGTCTGCTCCAGCAGGTTGTCACCGGCGTACTCGAACGCGCCGTCGAGCAGCGCCTGCATCACGTCGGGACGATCCTTGGTCTCGGGCGCGGCCGCATACAGCGCATCCAACGCCGCCTGCGGATCATCCACCGCCGCCTGCCAGCCCTTGCGGATGCCATCCACGAAGCAGCTGACCTGATCGGGGTGGCCGTCGATGTAGTCGTCGCTCGAAGCGATCGCGAGGCCGTAGATGTCCTGCCCGTAGTCCTTGAAGGGGACGACGTTCAGGTTCTCGTCCGGACTCGCGTCGATGTTGGCGGCCTCGTTGCCGAAGAAGGTGATGAAGTCAACCTGGCCGGCCTTCAGCTGGGCGATGCCCGGCGCCGGGACGCTGACCTCGCGCACATCGGTGATGTTGTTCTTCTCGAAGAGCGCCTGGAGCAGCAGGTACGGCGAGCCGCCCGGCACGGCACCCCAGGTCTTACCCTCGACATCGGTGAGCTCGGTGATGCCGGCGTCCTTGTAGGAGACGATGGCCGACGGGTTGGACTGGTAGATCACGCCGAGCGACTTGACCGGCAGGCCCTTCACCCGACCCGCCGAGATGGAGACGGCATCGGTCAGGCCGAACTGCTGCGAGCCGTTCGCCACGAGCTGCGCGGTGTCACCCGAGCCCTGCCCGGCGGCCAGGCTGACGTCGAGGCCGCAATCCTCCCAGTACCCCTCCTGCTTGGCGAGGAAGTAGGGGGCGTGGTTGCCGGAGATGACCCAGTTGAGACGGAAGTCGACGGAGGTCATCTCCACGGGGGTCGCGGTGGCCTCCTCGGTGGGAGCCATGCTCGCCGCCTCGCTCGCGCTCGTCATCGGCTCATCGCTGGATGCCGGCGAGGCCGAGCCGCCGCTGCTGCAGGCCGCCAGCGCCATGACGCCCAGCGTCCAGACTGCCAGCAAGCGTAGTCGTATGGTCATTCGGGAGCCTCCAGTGCCGGGTTGATGCTTGGATGGGAATCCTTTTCCTAACACGCCTGTTCACCTCCAGTGCAGTAGTGAGCGGTGGTCTTACGTTCCCAGATAGGTCGCGCGGTCACGGTGCCAGGGCAGCAGCACGCGTTCCAGGACACCCACGATCAGGAAGAGCGCGACGCCGAGCACGATGAGCAACAGGAGCGCGGCGAAGAGCAGCGTCGAGTCGAGCAGTGTGTTGGCGTACACCAGCAGGTAGCCGAGTCCAGAGTCGGCGCCGACCCACTCCCCGACCACCGCGCCGACCACGGCCAGGGTGATGCCGATCTTCAGCCCGGCGAAGAGCTGGGGCAGGGCGTGGGGGAAGCGAATGCGGAAGAAGATCTGCGTTCGACTGGCGTTCACCGACCTCAGCAGGTCGAGCAGGTTCGGGTCGACGCTCGAGAGGCCCTCGGCTGCGGTGACGGTGACGGGAAAGAAGACCATCAGCGCCGTGACGACCACCTTCGGCGTGAGGTCGAAGCCGAGCCAGAGCACCAGCAGCGGCGCGATGGCGATCTTCGGCACCGCCTGCGACGCCACGATCAGCGGGTAGAGCGTGTTCCGCACGAGGTCCGAGTAGGCGATCGGGATGGCCAGGGCGATCCCGAGCGCCACGCCGACGCCGAAGCCGATGAGGATCTCGGTGGTCGTGACCCATGTGGCGCTGCCGAGCAGGTTCCACGATTCGAAGAGCCGCGCGACGATGGCGGTGGGTGCCGGCAGGATGTACTCCGGGACCTCGGTGTAGGTGGCCGCCAGCTCCCAGACGACGACCAGCAGGAGCAGGAAGCCGGCTGGCAGGAGCGCCGTCATCCAGCTGCCGCCGGCGCCGGGCAGGAACTCCTGGCGCTCCTCGACGCCGTCGCCGGCCGCGGGACGGGCGACGCCGGTGGCGGCCGCCGGCTCAGGTGCGCGCTTCATCGCTCGTCTCCTCGATGTGGCTCCGCAGCTCCGCCTCGTAGCGTCCGAACTCCGGGCTGGTCCGGGTCTCGCCACCGCGCGGCCGCGGGAGGTCGATCCTGACGTCGGCCACGATGCGTCCCGGGGCGGACGAGAGGACCACCACGCGATCGGAGAGGAGCACCGCCTCCGGGATGGAGTGGGTCACGAAGACCACCGTCCGGCTCCCGTCCCAGATCCGCAGCAGCTCCTCCCCCATCCGGTCGCGCGTGAGGGCGTCGAGCGCGGCGAACGGCTCGTCCATGAGGATGATCTCCGGCTGCAGCGCCAGCGCACGCGCCAGTGCCACGCGCTGCCGCATCCCGCCGGACAGCTGCTCGGGGTAGAAATCCTCGAAGCCCTTCAGCCCCACCACGGTCAGCAGGTCGCTCACCCGCTGCTGCTCGTGCCCCTGCCCGGTGATGTCGAGCAGGAGCGATGCGTTCTTCTGCACCGTGCGCCATGGCAGGAGGGTCGGGTCCTGGAAGACGAAGCCGAACTTGCGCGCTCGCAGCGCGTCCTCGACGCTGCCCCCGTCGACGGTGAGCTCCCCGCTGCTACGCCGCACCAGGCCGCCGATGATCTTCAGCAGGGTCGTCTTGCCACAGCCGGATGGGCCGAGCAACGAGACGAACTCGCCGGCGTGGATGGCCAGGTCGACCGACTGCAGCGCCTGGTGCTGACCGCGGCGCGTCCGATAGACCTTGCCCAGACCGCTGACCAGGATCTGCTCGCGACCGTCCCGGGGTCCCGCCTGCTGCACCGCTGCTTCGGCGGTCATGCCGGCACCAGCGGTTCCGCCTGCTCGGCGGCGGGCGAGTGCCCGCGCCGCGCTCCCGGCGGGGCGGTGGAGGCACGCAGGATGACCTCCGTCGGCAGCGTTCGTCGCCGAGGCTTGTGCCCGGCCAGCGATCGCTCCGCATGCCGGAACCCGAGGTAGCCCAGCTCGTGCAACGGAACCTTGACGGTGCTCAGGGCGGGGGCGACCCGGCTCGCGACCGGAATGTCGTCGAATCCGGCAATCGACATCTCCTCCGGGATCCCGATGCCCAGCTCTGCCAGGCGCTGCTGGGCGCCGATGGCGAGCAGGTCGTTGGAGCAGGCGATGGCGGTGACGCCGGTCTGGCGCTCCATGAGCCGATCGACCGCCACCGCTCCGCTGTTCGCATCGAAGCCTGACTCCACGACGAGTGCCGGATCGTAGGCGAGCCCGGCATCGGCCAGGCCGGATCGGAAGCCCGCCAGGCGCTGGTGGTTCACGTAGAGGTTCGAGGGTCCCGCCAGGAAGGCGATCCGGCGGTGCCCGAGGCGCGTGAGCGCAACGACCATGGCGGCAACGCCGGCAGCATTATCGATGCCGACCGTTGGCTCACCGCCGGCGTGGGGCGAGAGGTGAACCACGGCCGCTGCGTAGCCCCGCATGGCGGCCAGCTGCCGCTGCACCTGTCGATCCAGCTCGGCGTCGACGATGCCGCTGCCGGCAAACACGATGGCGGCCGCCCGCATCGAGCGCAGGAGCCGAATGTAGGAGAGCTCACGCTCGGGGTCGCGGTCGGAGCTGCAGGTGATCACGAGGTAGCCGGAGCGCGTTGCGGCATCCTCGACGCCACGTACCACCTCGGCGAAGTACGGGTCGGTGATGTCGTGGACGATCACGCCCGCGATCGGCAGGCGGCTCTTGAGCAGGCCGCGTGCGAGCGCGTTCGGCACGAAGTCGAGCTCTTCTGCGGCGTGCAGGACGCGCGCGCGGGTTGCGGCGCTGACCGCGTGGTTCGCATCCGAGAGGACGCGCGACACGGTGGCCGGCGAGACGTGGGCGCGGCGCGCAACGTCGAGGATCGAGGTCACGTGGAAAAGGTTTGCAACGTGCCTGCTAGGCTATCTCCCGTGCCTCGCAGCAGTCAACCTTTCGGGCGCCGCTCGACGGGCAACCGGGATGCCTGGGTCGAGATCGACCTGCCGGCCATCGTGGGAAACGCCCACGTGTTGCGGAGCCTGGTGCCGTCAGGAACGAGCCTCGCCCCGGTCGTCAAGGCCGAGGCCTACGGCCACGGCGCAGCCGCCGTCTCGCTCGCGCTCGAGGAGGCCGGCTACGAGCGCTTCTGCGTCGCCACGCTGGACGAGGGGCTGGCACTGCGCGACGGTGGCCTGCGAGCCGCCATCCTCGTGCTCTACGAACCGCCGGCTTCCGCCTGGCCCGTGGCGGCGGCGGCTGGGCTTGAGATCGCCGTCACGAGCCGCGAGGGTCTCGAGCAAGCCATCGCCGCTGGCGAGGACCTGCCGCCGCTCCACCTGAAGGTGGACACGGGCATGAGCCGCCAGGGCCTGCTCGCCGCCGACGTGGCACTGGCGGCGCGCCAGGCGAGCCGCCTCCAGCCAGCGGTCGTTGGGCTATGGACCCACCTGCGCGACGGGGCCGATCCGGATTCGGCGGCGCCGCAGCTCGCTCGCTTCGACGCTGCGGTCGAGGAGCTGGCCGCGGCCGGTTTGCGCGCGACCCGGCACGCGGCGGCGTCCGCGGCGATCTTGACCGGCCAGGGCGTCGGCTACGAGGCCGTGCGGCCCGGGCTTGCCCTGTACGGCCTCGCCCCTGACGAAGCGCTCGCGCGTGGCGTTCATCTGCCAGCCGGCATGCGGCCAGGCATGAGCGTCCATGCGCGCCCGGTCCGCATCGCGCGGCTGGCACCGGGCACCACCGTTGGCTACGGCGGCACCTACGTCACGGACCGGCCGACCCTGCTGGCGACGCTGCCGCTCGGCTATGCCGACGGCCTCTTCCGCTCGCTCGGCAGCGGACGCTGGAACGCCCTGGTGCGCGGACAGCGGGCGCCGCTCGTGGGCCGCATCAGCATGGATGGAATCGCGGTGGACGTGACCGACGTGGAGGGCGTGACGCGCGGAGACCTCTTCACCGTCCTGGGCCGCCAGGGGGGAGACGAGCTGACCGGGAACGCCATGGCGTCGGCCGCGGAGACGATTCCGCAGGAGATCGCGATCCGCTTCCCCGCCCGCCTCCCGTACCGCTTCCTGTCGGAGGACGGCGCGGACGAGGGGTAGCCAACCGAACGCGGGTGAACGGCTGGGGGGTGGCAGGCCTGCCTTGCTCAGGCCGCTCGCTGGCCCCGGCGGATCACGCCCACGACCTGCAGCTCCTCGTCCAGCTCCACCAGGTCGGCGCGCATCCCCGCCGCGATCCGCCCTCGGTCGGCGAGGCCCAGCAGCCGTGCGGGATTGGCGCTCGCGGCCCGCACCGCGGTCGGCAGCGCAAGTCCGGCGAGCGCGAGGTTGCGCACGGCGCTGTCGAGCGCGATGACCGAGCCAGCGAGGGTATCGGTCCCAGCGAGCGTGGCCCGGCCGGCGCAAACCTCGACCTCCAGTGACCCGAGCGTGGTCCGTCCATCACCCGTTCCGGCCAGGGAGATGGCATCGCTCACCAGTAGCAGGCGGTTCGGGGGCTTCGAGCGCGCGACGATGGGCCACAGCGCCGGGTGCACGTGCTGCCCATCGGCGATCAGCTCCACGGCAACGGCGTCGTCGGCCAGGGCGGCCACGGCCAGGCCCGGATCACGGTGCGCGACGCCGCTCATGGCGTTGAACAGGTGCGTGGTCGACGTGGCGCCGGCGGCATAGCCGGCCTGGGCGACGTCGAGCGTCGCCGCAGAGTGGGCCAGCGAGACGACCACGCCCCGCTGCACCAGCCAGCGGATCAGCGCCGGCGCGCCGGGAAGCTCCGGCGCCACGTGGATCAGCCGCAGGCCGTCGACGAGTGGCTGCAGCTCCACGAACGGCACGTCCAATGGGAGCAGGAGGTGCCGTTCGTCGTGCGCCCCGCGCCGCTCGGCCGCCAGGAAGGGACCCTCCATGCCGAAGCCGAGCGGTTCGGCGCCATCGGCCGGCGCTGCGTCGATCCAGCCGCGCACGGTGTGCGCCCACGTGCGCAGCGTCTCGAGCGACGCCGTGACGGCGGTCGGCAGGAACGACGTCACGCCGCGCGCCAGGAGCGCCCGCGCCATGCCGTCCAGGGCATCGGCCCCGCCCATGGCGTCGTGGCCTCCCCAGCCGTGCACGTGCAGGTCGATGAAGCCAGGGGCCAGCAGCGGCCCGCCAGCAGCCGCGGCGTCGGCGGCCACCTGGGCGATCCAACCGTCCTCGATGAGCAGGCGTCCCGGACGGACCTCGTCATCGAGCACCAGCCGTCCGGCGAGCTCCATCGTCACGCCCCCGACGGCGGCGCGCCATGGACGGCCGCACCGATCGCCCCCGCCCAGGTCCCCAGCTCCGCAATCCGCAGCTCGACCTCGTCGAGCGAGGTGACGTACACGCGACGCCGGAGCTCGGCGGCGATGGGGTCGAGCAGGAGGGCGCCGGCAGCCGAGATGCCGCCCCCCAGCACCACGCGGTCGGGCGTGAGTGCGACGACCATGTTCGCGATCCCGATGCCGAGGCAGCGGCCGACCTCGGCCAGTCCCTCGCGGGCACGCGCATCTCCGGCCTGGGCGGCGGCCACCGCCGCTTCCGCCGTCGCGGTGCCGCACAGCGCGGCCAGGCGCTCGGCCTTCGCCAGCGTCTCGAGGCAGCCATGATTGCCGCAGCTGCATGGCGGGCCGTCGGCCTCGATGGTCTGGTGGCCCAGCTCCCCTGCGGTACCGTCGTGGCCCTGGATCACCTCGCCGCCAACCGCCACGACGCCGCCGATGCCCGTGCCCAGCGTCAGGCCGATCATGGAGCGCGCGCCGCGGCCGGCGCCCAGGCGTAGCTCGGCCAGCCCGAACGCACGAGCGTCGTTGATGAGCCGCGTCGGGAGGCTCAGCGCCAGCTCGATCCGTTCGCGGACCGGCTGCCCGACCCACCGGCCCGGCATGTTGATCAGGTCGCGGGTCACCCCCGTCTCGGGGTCGTAGAGGCCAGGCACGCCCACGCCGACGGACCCGATATCGTGGGATTCGCGGGCCGCTGCCGCGAGCGCGACCATGCGGCCCAATACCGCATCGGCCCCCTCGTGGGCCAGCGTCGGCGCCTGCCCGTGCTCGACCGCCCGCCAGCCAGCCAGGTCATGCTCGACCACCGCCCACTTGACGTTGGTGGCGCCCAAATCGAGCCCCAGGTGGCTGGTCACGGCTTCCCGATCAGCCGTGCCAGGCGCCGGGCATGCTCGTCGTACGCCTCCTCGAAGAGTTCGCGCGAACGCGCTTCACCGACGACCGATGGGCGGGTGAGCACCGGCGGCATCGTCCGGCGCTCGACCAGGAGCTCGGCAGTGCGTACCTTCACCGAGTTGACGATGGCCACCGCTGAGATGGTGGAGCCCGGGCCAACCGGGGTGTCGAGCCCATCGAGCGTCACCAGCGCGTCCGCGTGCGGCGTGCACAGGTCGATCACGAGGTCGGCCTCCTCCATGAGCCGGCTACCGACCTCGGGCTGCGGCTCGCCGGAGGCCGACTGCGCAACCGACGTCACCGCCACCACCCGGAGCCCGCGGGCGTGAGCGCCACGCGCCATCTCGACCGGCACGGCGGTGAGGCCGCTGGCCGAGAAGACGATCATCACGTCCTGCTCGCCGAAGTGGAAGTTGCCCAGGATCTGTTCCGCGAGCCCCGGCACACGCTCGATGAACATCGCCTGGCGCTGCCCGTTGGACCCCACGACCTGCGTGTGGAAGGTCATCGACAGCTCGACCATGGGGTGGAACCCCGGGTACGAGCCGTAGCGCGGGAACATCTCCTCGACGGGGATGCGGGAGTGTCCGGTCCCGAACAGGTGGACCAGTCCCCCGCCGCCGATCGCATCGGCGCACCACGCAGACGCCCGCTCGATCGCGCCGGCCTGGGTGGCGGCCAGGCGGTCGAGGACGCCGCGTGCCTCCTCGAGCCAGCGCAGGGAAGGTGGCATCGGCTCCGCCATCGGCTCAGGAACCGCCGCTCGATGCCACGACGCGGTCCACGAAGTCGCCCGTCTCCGGGTCCTTCAGGATGAGCTTCTCGCGACCGTCAGGCAGGATCTCGCGCTTGATGACGACCATCCCGTCGAGCGTCTCCGGCTTGCTGGCAATACGCGGCGTGCTCCCGCCGCGCCAGTCGAGCTCGACCGGTACCCAGGCGTGGGCCTTCGCCGACCGATACGCCGCATCCATGACCGAGTTGACCACGTAGCCGTCGTAGAAGGTCTCGCGTGGCATGCGCCCCTCGTCCATCGAGTCGAACATGTCCTCGAACATGTCGACGTAGCCCAGCTCGCTCACCTCGTCGCCCACGGGGAAGAGCCAGCCGGCGCTCGCCTCCGACTTCTCGGCGACGTATCCGCCGCCGCCGCCCGCGGTGAACATCTCGAAGCCGGTGCGCAGGAAGTGGTTGGTCCAGATCGTCCCATGCGTCCCGGCCACCTCGTCGCGCAGGTCCATGCCGCCGCGGAACGTCCAGCTCACCTCGAACTGGCCCGTGGCGCCCGACTCGAAGCGGATCAGCGCGATGGCGTTGTCCTCGTCGGCGATGGGGTGCACCAGCGTGTCGGTGGTGCACAGGACTTCGACCGGGCGATTCTCCTTGCCCACGTAGCTGCGGATGATCTCGATGCAGTGGCAGCCGAGATCCACGATCGCGCCGCCACCGGTCAGCCGCCCGTCCCAGAACCAGGCCGAGTGCGGCCCGGGATGCGTCTCGCGCGAGCGCACCCAGGTGACCTCGCCGATCGCCCCACCGCGCACCGCGTCCAGCGCCTTGAGCGTCTTCGGCGTGTAGACGAGGTCCTCCAGGTAGCCGCCGAAGACGCCGGCCTCCTCCACGACCTGCAGCATCCGCTTCGCCTCCTCGGCGTTGCGTCCCAGGGGCTTGGTGAGGAGCACCGCCTTGCCGGCCTTGGCCGCCAGGCCAACCGCTTCCTCGTGCAGGAAGTTCGGCAGGCCGATGATCACCGTGTCGGTCTCCGGGTGGTTGATCGCCTCCGCCATGTCGGTGGTGTGCTCGGATATCGTCCAGCGCTCGCTGAAAGCCACTCCGCGCTCGGAGGACCGCGAGTAGACGACCCGGATCCGATCCCGCCCCCGCTGTGCGTGCAGCGTCTGCGCGTAGAAGTCGCCGATCAGCCCGGTGCCGAGCAGGGTGATCTGGTGTGCTGTCATCTGGTCTCCTCCTGGCGGGTTGCGGCCGGGGGTGCGAAGGCGAGCACCCTCGCCGGTGTATCGACAAGGATCCGATGGCGGAACGAGTCGTCCAGCCCGCGCGCCGCCATCTGCGCACTGAAGCCGGTGAGCAGGTAGTCGAGCCCCGGCGCACCGCCGAAGGCGCGGTAGTAGCGGAACCGGGCGGCGTCCATGCCGAGCACCACGCGGTCAGCCAGGCCGTATTGCACCATCATCTCGAGCAGGTCCAACGTGCCATTCGGCCTCTCTCCCCAGCGAAAGGACTGGTCGTACTGGAGCGTCGCGCCGGCGCCGGCCAGCTCGCGGTGGTAGCCGGGATCGAGCACCTTGTCGACGTGTCCCAGGATGATCCGCCCTGGCGGCACCCCCTCGTCGGTCAGCAGGCGCAGCTGCTGGAGGGCGCCGGTGCCGTGCTCGCAATGCGTCAGGACGGGGGCTCCGGTGCGCCGATGCGCCTCGGCCGCCGCACGCATGATCCGCGTGTCGCGCTCGGACGGTCCGCCCTCGCTGCCGGCCACCTTGATGGCCCCGGCCCGGTGCGCGGTGCGTCGTACGATGGGGCCGGCGTAGTCGTTGGCATCCACGCCCTCCTCGATGTCCGCCACGAACAGGTCGGCGAGCTCCGCTTCGCTGGCGCGGGCGCTCCAGTGCGATGGCCCGTAGTAGCGGTCGTGGTGGAAGCCGGTGACCGACACGACGTTGACACCGCTCCGCCTGGAGAGCTCCGCCAGCAGGGTCACGTTACGCCCCGCATCCAGCGGCATGGCGTCGACCGCCGTGCGCAATCCGTGGGCGGCGGCGTCGTCGAGCTCACGCGTCAGGCGGTCGGCATCGTTCAGCAGGAACTCCGGCTCGCGCTCCACCGGCCGTCCGCCATCGATCACCAGGTGCTCGTGGGCGTACGTGATCCCCAGCTCGTTGGCCGGCACGTCGCCCAGGACCGTTCGTGCGAACGTCACGTTGCCCCCAGCTCCAGGATGGCGCCATCGCGGCGCAATCGCTCCCTGACACGGGCGGGCGAGACCTCGCGCGGCATGCAGCCGGAGCCGATGGCCAGCGCGGCGGCCGTGCCGGCCGCCTGCCCCATCGCCATGCACTGGGCCATCGAGCGCACCGATGCATGGGCATCGTGCGTCGCCGAGAAGCACCGGCCCGCGACCAGCACGTTGGCTGCGTCCCGGACCAGCAGGGTGCGGTAAGGAATGCCGACCGCCGCGCCATCGGGGAGGTAGCTCCAGCGGGTGTCGGGCCCAGCACGGTGGTCCTCGATGGGCGCACCGCACAGGCCGACCTGGTCGTCGAACTGGCGTGCCGCCAGCACGTCGTCGCCCGTCAGGCGAGCATCGCCGTAGACCCGCCGCGTCTCTCGGACGCCGATCTGGGTGGAGACGGCCGCCAGCGAGGCGTGCTCGTAGCCGGGCACCCGATCCACGAGGAAGCGCGCGTACTCGACGGCCTGCCGCCGGCCCGCGATCTCAGCGGCGGTGAGGAATTCGGGATCGGTCGAGTTGACGAGGCGGCCGCCGCGCTCCCGGGTGGAGTCGATGCGCGTCATGACGGTGGCCGTCATGCCGCCGATCGGCGTGACGTGGTCGCTCCCCTCGCGGCGCGGAAGGTCGTAGTCGCCCGACTCGGCTGCCGCGGTCATCAGGGCCGCGAAGGCGGCGCGATCGAGGGAGCGACGCCGCTCCATCTCCACGTTGACCATGCGGAAGGTGGTCGTCAGCGTCTGCGCCGGATCGAGCTCACCGGCAGTCTCGTAGCCGAAGCCTGCGAAGTGGCACAGGTCGGCGTCGCCGGAGGCATCGACGAAGACGCGTGCGGTCACCCGCCCCAGGCCGGCCTTGGTGGCGACCGTGACCGCCTCCACACGGCCGTCGTCCGCGGTTGCCGCCTGCACGAAGGCGTGCAGGAGGATGCGCGCCCCGGCGATCTCCACCAGCCGCTCCCAGGCGACCTTGAGATGCTCGGCCAGGTACGTGATCCCGGTGCCCGCACCGTAGGTGTTCGGCCGTTCCACCACCTTCCCCAGTCGGCGCAGCTCGGCCACCACCTCGTCGCCGATGCCGCCCACCACCTTCACCGCCGCGCTGCCGGGTGTGTAGAAGCCGTAGAAGGTGTCCAGGACGGCGGTGCTCGTTCCGCCCAGGAACGGCAGCTTCTCCAGCAGCAGGACCGATGCGCCGCCGCGAGCGGCGGCGATCGCGGCGGTCGCGCCCGCCGAGCCCGAGCCGACGACGCAGACGTCGACCTGCGCCAGCAGCGGCGGGCTCACGACGGCCCAACCGAGGTCACCGACCAGCCGCCATCCACCGCGAGCACCTGCCCGGTCACCATCCGCGAGGCGGCTCCCAGCAGGAACGCGGCGACCTCGGCCACGTCATGGGCCTGGACCATGCCTCCGGCGAGCGGCTGCTTGCGCGCCGCGAAGGCCATGATCTCCGGGTCCTGCGCGGCGCGGCCGGCCATGGGCGTGGCGGTGAGCCCCGGAGCGAGCGCGTTGACGCGAATGCCGTCAGCGGCGTAGGCGGCGGCCATCGCCTTCGCCAGCGAGTCGATGGCGCCCTTCGTGGCGGCGTAGGCATGCGTGCCAAACAGCTGCGGTTCCGGATGGTCCGCCAGGACGCTGCTGACGAGCACGACCGAACCTCCGCCACCGCGCTCGAGCATGTGGCGCACGACCGCGCGAGCGACCAGCGCCTGGGTGCGCAGGTTGAGCTCCACGGTGGCATCCCAGCCGTCGATGCTGAGCTCATGGATGGGGCCGTCGCCGTACCGACGGCCGCTGCCGCCGGCAACCGAGAGCAGCCCATCGATGCGACCGAAACGGTCCAGGCAGGCGGCGACGGCCGCGTCGACCTGGTCCGGCTCACGGAGGTCGGCTGCCACGGAGGCCGCCGCCACGCCGAGCTGCGCGAGGCGCTCGACGAGCTGCGCTCCGTGCTCGCCCGTGCGCGAGGCGATGAAGACGGCGTCGCCCGCCGTGCCGAGCCGCTGCGCGGTGGCGGCGCCGATCCCGGTGGAACCGGTGACGAGGTGGACGAGCCCGGTCACGTGGCCTCCTGCACCAGCACGGCAGCGGCGGTGGCCGCATCGGTCACCAGCACGTGCACGATCCCGCTGGCCAGTGCGGCCCGGATCGCACCGGCCTTCTCGCGGCCGGACGCGATGGCAACGACGCGACGCACCCGCCGCAGCCGATCCAGCGGTATGGCGACCGCCCGGCCGGTCAGCGCGGTCGGCAGGAATCGGCCGGCAGCGTCGAAGGGGTGGACCACCAGCTCACCGATGGCACCCGCCCCTCTCAGCGCCTTCAGCTCCCCGCGGGAGACGGCGCCGGACGCGAGCAGGGACGAACCCGCCGGGCGGCCTCTCCCGCCCCAGGCGCCGATCCCGACGACGGCAGTGGACAGCTGCGCGTAGGCGGACAGCACGGCTGAAACGCCGGCCTCCTCGGCAAGCGCGTCCCGCAGCTGCGGCGAGGCGACGAACGCGGGCGCGTAGAGCTCCAGGTGCGTGCCGCCCAGTCGCTCGGCGCAGCGCCGCGCCAGCTCGCCGGGGGCGCGGTCGTGGGCAAGCCCCGGCCAGCCGCCCGCGAGCGGGACGACGCGAAGGCCCGCATAGGCGCGGCGTGGCAGGTGGCCGATGGTCGCAGCGAGCGTCGAGCCCCAGGCGATCCCGAGCGTCTCGTCGGGTGTCACCAGGTCCCCCACGACCTCGGCCCCCAGCAGGGCAGCGGCATCGGGATCGCGGCTGCCGGCGGCCACAGCGCACAGGTCCACCCCGAAACGGACCTCCAGCTCCCTGCTGAGGTCCACGTCGCGCGAGGCGACGTCGCGGTACTCGACCTGCACCAGGCCCACCTCGCGCGCTTCTCGCAGCAGACGCGCGACCCGGAAGCGGCTGATCCCCAGGCGCTGGCCGATCTCCACCTTGCTCAGCTGCCGATCGAAGAAGAGGCGGGCGACCTGGGTTGCGACCGCGTTGCCCACCGGCCCGACCGGGCTCATCGTCCGCTCCGCACCGCGGCCATGATCGCCCGCCGCCCGGCCGCATCCGCCGTCACCAACGCCGAGCCGATGCCAACCGCACTCGCCCCCGCCTCCAGGTAGGCAGCCGCGTTCCGTTGGTCGATGCCGCCGGTGGGGATCACCTGGATCTCTCCCAGCGGTCCGCGCAGCTCGCGAACGTGCGCGGGGCCGAGCGATGACGCGGGGAAGAGCTTCACGAACGTGGCGCCCGCCCGCCACGCCGCATCCGCCTCGGTGGGCGTGTAGGCGCCCGGCATGAACGGCAGCGCGGACGCCAGCGCGTCCTCCAGCACGGTCCGGTCGAGGATGGGGCTGACGCCGAAGTCGGCACCCGCCTGCATCGCCGCGCGGAGCTGCTCTCGGCTGCGAATCGTGCCGGCGCCGACCAGGCACTCATCGGTCCGGGAGCCGGGGAGGGCCGCCCGGACGGCGCGAATGGCATCGGCGGCCTCGCGGGCGTCCATGGTGACCTCGAAGATTCGTGCGCCCATCCCCGCAAGCTCACGGACCGTTGCCGCCAGGCGTTCGGGGTCGATGCGACGCAGGACGACGATGAGCCGATGTGCTCGAATCAACGTCGCGACGGCGGACGCGCGCAGCTCCTCGACAACCACGCAGCGATGCTACGCCGCTGCTCACATGCGCGGCAAGCGCTCAGATGAGCACCGAGGTCCTAGACGGCCATCCCCTGCTCGCTCATCGCCGCCTCGACCACGCGTGCGAGGTCGGCAACGGTCGTGACGGATGGGACGCGCCAGACGTGGTGGGCGTCGAGGTCCGACCAGCGCGGCGAGTCATCGGCGCCGATGAGGATCAGCGGCAGGTCGGCGTACTCCTCCCGGAGATGCGCGACCAGGTAGCGCATGTCATCGGCAGAGCCGAGCGCGGCATCGTAGACGAGCGCATCGGCGTGGTCGAGCAACGGACACGCCTGGTCGTCGAGGACCGGGCACTCGCTGGTCGACGGGCCAGGGCAGGTCTCGACCTCGTAGCCGGCGTGCTCGAGGGCGGCGGCCCGATCCCAGACCATCAGCGGATTGGGGTGGACGACGAGCAGTCGAGTCATGCGCACGAGGCTCGGACGCGAGGAGCCACGCGGCAAGGGCCGAATGGCCCTGTGCGCCGGGTAACGGCTCGATAAGCGGCTCGATAAGCGTCGGTAAGCCGTCCATCCCTAGGATCGGCCCCAGGCGAGCCTCCGACGTCGGGCAGCAACCTGGGAGAGATCCATGCACTCGTACCCGCGCACGCTCGCCGTCCCGCTCCTCGTCGCGATCTTGGTTGGTTTGGCGCAGGCCACCTCCCCGGTCTCGGCGGTCCCGAGGGCTCCGGTCATCGCCGAGGGCGTGCTTCGCGATACGCAGGGCCGGCCAGTCTCCGGCACCTTGATGCTCAACCTGATCGACCTGGACCCCGGGGCCGCCACGGCGCCCCTGCTGGCGATGGGCCAGGTCGGCCCCGGTGGGCGCTTCCAGCTCAGGCTCGAGCAGTCGGCCGAGCTGCGGTCACTGGCCGCGAAGAACGGCGGCTACCTCAACCTTCGGCTGCTCGCCGTGAGCGACGGCGCGAAGGGGATCGCGATGCTCTCCCGGACCTGGGATCGCGGCCGATGGCTCGGGAACCTGCCCGGCGTCGAGATCTCGCTGACTGCCGATGCTCCGCTGAGCGACGAGCAGCTTGCCCAGCTTCCGCGCCTTCGGGCCAGCGCGGCGGCGGCCGAACGACGCATGGCCGGCGGACAGCCAAGCGTCCCGGCGTCCGCCATCGGCTCCGACAACCCGTACTGCTACCGTGTCAACGACGAATTCAGGACTGCGTACACCGTCATCGGCGAGCTCCATACCTGGCGCGACATGACGGCCACCTTCGGGTACGGCACCTCGGCCGATTCGGACATCAGCGCCGGCTTCTCGTTCGACGGCGGCTCGAGCTGGACCCTGGCCGGTCAGCTCCACGTCGGCAACTCGACCAGCACGCGATCGACGAAGACGGTGAGCAGCGACTATTACGGCCGCACGATCCGATCGCAGTTCGAATACGTGAAGTACCACTACGCCGGGTGGTTCTGCTACGACGACGCGGTCTACCAGGCCCCATGGCGCTGGACGGGCGGCGGGATCATCGCCGGCTCCAGCCAGACACGGTTCGACGGCCAGTGCGGCAGCACCTATCCGAAGTACTACCTCTACGGCAGGAACACCAGCTGGTCGCGCTCGAGCAGCGACTTCACGAACTGGGCACTCGCTGCGTCCGTCTTCGGCGCCGGGCTGCGGGCGCAGACCGGGGCGTCCCGGAGCGCCGACGTCACCTACACGTTTGGCTCTGCCACCTCCTACCACCGAATCTGCGGCGTCGATGACTACCCCGCCCGGGCGACGCGGGTCTTCGCCGGGCCGTGAAAGGTTGGATCGCGCTCGGGTGCGGCGTCGTCCTGCTCAGCATCGCGGCGGTGGAGCTCTCGGCGGCGCCGGCCGATGGTGGCCCCCTCGCCGAGCAGCTCGCCCCGAACGCCGTGACCGTCTCGGTCACGGCGGGTGCCAGCTTCACCTACGGCGGCGTCCAGCTGCGCCCGAACGCGTCCGCAGGCGCGGTGACGCTCGAGGGCGTCCGCCTCGAGGAGTTGAGTCCGGGACTCGAAGTCGTTGATGCGTACGTCCTGCCCATCGCCGAGACCAACGACGGCCTCTGGTTCAGCTACGAGCGCTTCCCGCCTCCCGGCTTGCCACGCGCCGGACTCCGGCCGTTCAACGGCTTCACCCTCGACGCGTCCGGCGAGGTCCAGGTGCTCCTCGAGCTACGGGCCGCCGACGAGGGCACGTACGAATTCCGCGCCTTCAGCATCGAGTACCGGACCGGCGGACGTCGGTACCGCGCGACTTACCCCTTCGCCATGCGCGCCTGCGCAGCGAAGGCCGGGAGTGCCATCTGCCCGGTTCTCCGGGCGCCCGGGTGAGGACGAGCCTGCCGTGGTTAGTGGACGCGACCCTCAGGCCAGCCGGCGCTCGACCATCCCTCGCAGGGTCCCGAGCGGAAGCGGCCCAGCGGTGAGGAGGACGTCGTGGAAGGCGCGGATGTCGAACCGATCGCCCCGCCGATCCTTCGCCTCCTCGCGCAGCCGCAGCAGCTCCAGCTGGCCGATCTTGTAGGCCAGCGCCTGGCCGGGCCAGGCAATGTATCGGTCCACCTCGTTGGCGATGTTGTTCGGCCCGAGTGCGGTGTGCTCCAGCATGAAGCCGATGGCCTGGTCCCGCGTCCATCCCAGTGCGTGCATCCCGGTGTCCACCACCAGGCGGGAGGCCCGCCACGCGTCGAACGAGGCGATGCCGAACAGGTCCAGGTCTCCGGAGTAGAGGCCCATCTCGTACGCCAGCCGTTCGGCATAGAGGCCCCAGCCCTCGACGTAGGCAGTCACCACGCCGTGCCTGCGGAAGGCGGGCAGCTCGGCAAGCTCCTGGGCCAGCGCCACCTGGAGGTGGTGCCCAGGAACCGACTCGTGGAAGGCCAGCGCCTCAGCCTCGTAGCGCGGCCGGGTCTCGGGAGCCGAGGTGTTGATGTAGTAGCGGCCGGGCCGCGACCCGTCGGGCACCGGGTCGCGGTAGTAGGCGATCGTCGAATGCTCCTCCTCGTGCGGAAGCATGCGCACCACAGCGCACGGCAGCGACGGCAGGCGACCGAACCATCCGGGAACCGCGTCGTTGGCCCGATCGAGGGAGGCCTGTGCAACGCCGGCGACCTCGTCGCGGGTGGCGAAGTGCAGCGCCGGGTCGCCACGCAGCCGCTCCAGCGTTCCTGAAAGCGAGCTCGTGTTCAGCAGCCGCTCGCCCAGCGATCGCAGCTCCTCGTCGATCCGCGCGATCTCTCCCAGTCCGATCGCATGAATCTGCTCTGGCGTGAGATCCGTCGTCGTGTGGAGCCGGGCCAACGCCGCGTACGCCTCGTCGCCCGCCGGAAGGTGGACGAGGCCCGGGTGGTCGTCGTCGCGCGCCACCGGGGCGATCGTGCCGTGCAGGAATTCGCGGTATCGGCGGAACGCGGGACGCACGCTCTCCGCGATCGCGGCGAGCAGCTCGCGACGGAAACGGGCGCGCTCATCGGCCTCGAGCGACGGCTTCTGAGTGGGCGATACCAGGGGCCACGCCTCATTGGGCTGCGCGAGGAGCTCGTCGAGTTCAGCAACCGAACGCTCGACGAGCATCCGGACCCCCAGCGCCCCGGCGCGCCGGCCGCGATCCAGGTTCGCGATCAGCTCGTCCACCCATGGCCCCATGGCGCGCCAACGGGCGGCCATCGCCTGGCGAGCCTCGACCGTATCCGTCGGCTGGTAGTCCGCCAGGTTGAGGAAGGCGACCTGCGGGCCGCTCGCGGGGGAGACGGTGTGCCGCAGGAGATCCGCGTCGATCACGGCCAGGTCGCCCTCGATCACCTGCAGCAGCGCGTCGCGGGTCGTCCGCCCGGCGTCGTCCAGCGTGCCGGGGTCGATGTGCTCCACGCTCGCAGCCAGGTCGGCCAGTCGCCGGCGCCGGCGAGCCACGGCCTCCGGCCGGATCTCCGCCAGGCGATCGTCATAGCGCCGATCACCGACCTCGGTCGCTTTCAGTGGATCGTCGCGCAGGTGCTCTTCCCAGTAGCGGTCCGCCAGTTCCCGGACTGCCGCCCCAGCACCAGAGTTGTTCATGGCCCGATGCTACCGGCCCGGCTGGTGCTCCGACAGGCCGGATCGTTCCAGGTCTCGTCGCCCGGTTGCCCACCGGGAGGCATGGACGCTGCGACGCGTAGAATTGCGAATCTGGACGGATCGGACTGGTTGAGCCTTCGGGAGGTCTTCATCTGAGACATGGCACACCATCAGGGGAATCCGGCTGAGTTGGAGGCGCGCCGCGCGATGGTGCTCCACGACCGCCCCCTGGTCGTGGACCTCATCACCCTGACGCTGAACCACGGCGTCTTCGGCGTGCGTGGTGCGAGCAACCTCGCCGAGGCGGAGGCGCTCCTCGCCGACTGGTGGCCCCACATGGCCGTGGTCGACATGGACCACGATGACAGCACCGCCCTGCTGCAGCGGCTCGGCGCCGCGAGCTCCCTGACGGGGAGCCCCACGCCGGTCCTGGGTCTGACGCGACGCGGTGACCTGAAGACCAAGCTGCAGGCTTTCGACCTGGGGGTCGACGATATCCTGACCGTCCCCTTCTCACCCGAAGAGCTGCTCGCCCGTTCCATCGTCATCACGCGGCGTGCACTGGGAACCGGCCGGCCGATCCTTCCCACCATTAGGCTCGGCGAGATGGAGATCGACATTCTCAACCGCCAGGTGCGCGCCGGTGACTCGGTCGTGCACCTCTCTGGCATCGAGCAGAGCCTGCTCTACCTTCTCGCCAGTCGTGGCGGCCAGGTCGTGACCAGGGAGCAGATCCTGGACGCCATCTGGGGCACCGACTTCGTGGCGGAGAGCAACATCGTCGATCGTCACGTCCGCAGCCTGCGCATCAAGCTCCAGAACGACTATCGCCACCCGCGCTTCATCGCCACCGTCCCCGGCCAGGGCTATCGGTTCATCCCCACTTTCTCCAACCTCGGATGGACCGGCGAGGAGCCAGCCGCCGGCACCTGACCGTCAGGGATCACATGACAGACTGTCATGACGTGACCGTGGCCCCGGCACATGCTGCGGGGAACGGCCGCCGGCGCGCACGCCTACGCTGACAGCGCGCGTCCGACCGCGTGCAGAATCGCCCCTGGCGCTGATCGTCGCGAGGGTGGAAGAACAGGATGCAGACGATGCATACACGTTTTCCCGGCGCCAGGCTGCCCTTCTGGGCCGGCATCCTTACCACATTCGCCATCAGCGGCCTCGCCGTAGCACCGATGGCCTACGCCGCAGGTCCGCCGCCGGTCGACCTCGGCACCGCCGCGTCCTTCGCGGTCCTGGCCGGCACCCCGGCGGTGACCAATACCGGGCCGACTATCATCACCGGAGACCTGGGTATCTCCCCGGGGAGCGCGGTGACCGGATTCCCGCCCGGGACGGTCACGGGGACGGTCCACGCGGCCGACGCCGTCGCCGTGCAGGCCCAGACCGACCTGACCTCCGCGTATACCGACGCAGAAGGACTGCCGGCGACGGCTACCCACGGAACACTCGGCGGCTTGACGCTCGTCGGTGGCGTCTACAACGCCGGGGGAGTCACCCTCGATCTGACCGGCACGCTCACTCTCGACGGCCAGAACGACCCGAGTTCGGTGTGGGTCTTCCAGGCGACCTCGGACCTCGTCACCGCGTCGTCCAGCTCGGTGAACCTCATCAACGACGCCAGCCCGTGCAACGTCTTCTGGCAGGTCACCAGCTCGGCGACCCTCGGATCGGGCTCCACGTTCGTGGGCACGATCATGGCCCTGACCTCGATCACGATGGCCGACGGGGTGGTGATCAACGGTCGAGCTCTTGCTCGGAACGGTCAGGTCACCCTGATCAACGACAGCATCAACGCGTCGACGTGCTCGGCACCCGCGGCGTCGCCGACCCCGGCACCCGCCGCGTCGCCGACCCCGGCACCCGCCGCGTCGCCGACCCCTGCACCCGCCGCATCGCCAACCCCGGTCAGCGGCACGCCGAACACGGCCTACCGGGGTGATGCGGCCGGGGCCCCCTTGCCTCTGTTCCTGGCCATCGTTGCGCTCTTGCTTCTCCTCACGCTCGCCGTGGACGCCCGCTGGCACTCGGCCAAGGAAAGGGAGAGGAGCTGATTCTGATGGGCCCGACCCGGTAGCTCGACGCGGCGGCTTCCACCCGCTTGAGAAAGTTCGCCGTTCCGACGGCCGGGCACCCGCAGTGCGGCCAGCGGCGCCAGCTCGCTCCGCGAGTGTGTGTCGTCCACGGAACCGATGCTACCGCCACCGCGTCAGGCCGGGGCGGGCTCGCGCTGTCGCAGCCGCAGCCGCCGCAGCAGCTGGGCGTTGGCGGCCACGATGATGGTCGACAGGCTCATCGCCAACGCACCCAGGCTCATGGGCATCACGAAACCGATGGGTGCCAGCACCCCGGCCGCGACCGGAATGGCCAGGGCGTTGTACCCGGTCGCCCAGACCAGGTTCTGGATCATCTTGCGGTAGGTGGCCCGGCTCAGCTCGATCGCCCCGGCCACGTCGCGCGGGTCGTCGCTGACCAGGACGATCCCCGCCGACTCGACGGCCACGTCGGTCCCTGCACCGATGGCGATGCCGACATCGGCCTGCGCCAGCGCCGGCGCGTCGTTCACCCCGTCGCCCACCATCGCAACCCGCTTGCCGCCGGCCTGGAAGCGCTTGACGGCATCGGCCTTGTCGGCCGGCAGCACCTGGGCAGCAACCTCGTCGATGCCGATGCGATCGGCCACGTTGTCGGCCACCGACTGGGCGTCACCGGTGATCATCGCGACGCGCAGCCCCATCTCGTGCAGGTGTCGCACTGCCTGGACCGACTCGGGCCGGATCTCGTCCTCGACGCTCACGGCCCCGATGACCTGGCCGTCGCGGATCACGTGCATGACCGTGCGACCGGCATCGGCCCAGCCGTCGGTGACGGCCGCAAGCGACGACGGCGGCTCGACGCCCAGCTCGTCGAGCAGGCGCGGGCCACCGACGTGGACGACGTGCCTGCCGATTCGTGCCTGCGTACCGCGTCCGGCCAGGTTCTCGAACTCCGACGCCTGGTCGGGCGTCACCTCCCGCCGCCGGGACCCCTCGACGATCGCCCTGGCCAGCGGGTGCTCGCTGTCGGCCTCGACTCCGGCGGCGAGGGCCAGGAGCTCGTCCTCGTCGATCCCCGGCGTCGGAGCGACCTCGGCCAGCACGGGCTGGCCGAGGGTCAGCGTGCCAGTCTTGTCGAAGATGACGACCTGCAGCTCCCTGGCGCGCTCCAACGCCAGCCGATCCTTGACGAGCAGGCCGTTGCGAGCCCCCAGGGTGGTGCTGATGGAGACCACCAGCGGGATGGCCAGGCCCAGCGCGTGGGGGCAGGCGATGACCAGCACGGTGGCGGTCCTGACCAGCGCGTCCTCCGGTTGCCCAACCAGCAGCCAGACGGCCAGGGTGATGACGCCCGAGCCGAGGGCGATGAAGAACAGGATCGCCGCGGCCCGGTCCGCCAGGGCCTGTGCGCGCGACTTGGAAGACTGAGCCGCGGCCACCAGGCGCATGATCCCCGACAGCGCCGTCTCCTCACCGACCGCGGTGACCCTGACCCGAAGGCTCCCGCCCGCCACGACCGTGCCCGCGACAACCCGGTCGCTGGGCTCTTTGCCGACCGGGCGCGACTCACCGCTGATCATCGACTCGTCCACGTCCGCGCGGCCCTCGGCCACCTCGCCATCGGCCGGGACGCGCGCGCCGGGACGCACCAGGACGACATCGCCGGCATGCAGGTCCGACGTCTTGACCATCTCCGTCCCGCCATCCGTCACGCGCTCCGCGTCGTCGGGGAGCAGCTCGGCCAGCGCGGAGAGGGCGCCTCGCGCCTGCATGATCGAGCGCATCTCGAGCCAGTGGCCGAGGCTCATGACGGTGATGAGCGTCGCCAGCTCCCACCACACGTCGATCTCGAACAGGCCAAGGGTGGCCGCCCAGCTCGTCACGAAGGCGACCACGATGGCCAGGCTGATGAGCGTCATCATCCCCGGCTGCCGATCGCCCAGCTCCACGCGAGCGCCGTTGAGGAAGACGCGGCCGCCGTACGCGAAGATGATCGTGCCCAGGATCGGCGCGACCCAGTCCGAGCCGAGAAAGACCGGTGCCGTGTATCCGAGGATCTCCTGGACCTGTGGGCTCCAGATGACGACCGGGATGGTCAGCAGCGCGACGATCCAGAACTGGCGACGATAGGCGTCGGGGTCGTGCCCGGCGTGCTTGTCGTGCGCAGCGTGCGACTGGCCGCTGGCCGGCGGTTCGGTTGGCTCGCCGTTCGCTGAATGGTTCATCAGGCTCCGGGTGTGATGTAGGCGCGCGGTGCAGTATCGGCGGGGCGGTCAACCAAGGCTCTCACAGGCTCGCCACCAGGCGATGCTCATGATGGACTGCCAGTGCCGGGCCAGCGTTGAGCGAGGTGTATCCCACGTTCCAGCGACCGGGTTGACCAGGTGAGCCCGAAGCCGCGTGGTATCGTCGCGGGACGCATCCGAGAGGTGCGCCGGCGAGTCTCCGGCGTGCACTGCGGGCGGGAGTAGCTCAGTTGGCAGAGCGTCAGCCTTCCAAGCCTCTCGGCCCAAGCGCTGTGCTCCTCCCGAGTGGGACCTGAGCGTAGCCGGCTCGAGTTATGCGCTCTGCCGAAGCACCGATGCTGCGCCCGCGGCCTGGCCGGACGCCAGCTGACGGCCATCGTCTTCCCGACCCGCCTGGCAGGGCGAAGCGATCAAATGCAACCCTCAACGCCGAGGATCGGGCTCAGCTACACGGCCACTCTGACGTCCACGCGGGCGTGTCCATTCGTCGCCGGTGACAATGAGCGCGGACCATCGCCGGGAGTCTTCGCAATCAACCGTGCCTCGAGGGGCGCGCCGCGGGTCGGCCGCCCAAAGAGGTACCCCTGGCCAGTCCGGCAACCCATTCTTCGAAGCTCTGACAGCTGCGACTCATGCTCGATGCCCTCTGCCAACGTTGCCAGGCTCAGGGACTTGCAGAGCGCGATGATCCCGCGCAGCAGAGCGTCCATGCGGCCCCCCGACCCAGTCCGTGCATGAAGGACTGGTCGATCTTCACGATATCGCGCCGATGGGTCTCCTGGACAGCTGAACATCGTGCACACGTTCTCCGCGCTGCCCACTGCGGAACAGCCGGCGGCCACGAGCACAGTGGAGTTCCCCGAACCGCAGTTCGACTCACCTGTCGAGCTAGCCGCCATCGCCTATCAAGCGCAGATCGATCAATTCGCCGAAACGCTCAAACCGACCCCCACGAGCGATGAGGCGGAGAACATCGTGGCCTTCTGGTCCATCGGCATCGGCGCTGCGTTGGTGCTCCTCACGCTGGTGATTACTTGGTGGATCGACACCGAACCGTACAGGCGCCGGATCTGAGCCTCGGGCTGCTAGCTTCATGAGGGCGCATCACGTCATCGGCGAGGCGTCAAGGCCTCAGATCCAAACTCATCCACTACCCGCTTTCCGGTTCGCTCGCCGCTTTCGACCAGGGTCGACCTCGTGCCTGGTGCGATTTCTCCCACTGGCCGGGGCGAGTAGTAGTGAGAGGTGGCGCCGGTTCGAACGTGAGGCTCGAACCAGCTTAGGCAGCTTGGGAGCCGTGGGCGAAGGCGGGGCAAGCGGAAGCAAATTGCCCGGAAGAGTGGACGATTCGTGGGCTCATACCGTGTCCTACTGAGGAGTGTGCGCCGGCCGTTGGCGCTCGCTGTTTCGCGGCCGTCCACTCAAGGCGAGACCTGGGGCGAAGCCGGTTGGCATGACCCCCAGGTAGACGGCATCGTCAGCGCCGCTGTAGAGTCGAATCGTGGTTGAGGGAAGGAACTCATCGATAGATCCAACGTCCGACCCATACGAGCTGGCTGACGTCTGGCCAACGTACGCTCCTCTGTATGAATCCGAAGAGTTCTACGTCGACCCCGATGACACTGCGGAGTGGGGTGACATCGATGATGCGGCGAGCCTGGTGGCTGTCGGCATTCGGTCGGAGGCCCGCAAGCGCATCCGCCGCTACCTAGCGATGAACGGCTCAGCGGTGTGGAGTCGCGTTCAGCAGAGCCTCGCAGATGCCGAACGGCTTGAGACCAACCACCCGGCGTCTTCGATCGTTTCCAGCATCACCGCCGCCGAATTATTGATTCGCTTCCTGCTGCTGCGGCCGTTGATTGCGGGACTCGTCTTCGAGACTCGACTGGCAATGCGCCTCATCCGTGACCCCTTCCGCCGCGGACAGCACAACCTTGACCGAGCAATTCTTCCCATCGCATGCGCCGCGTGGGACATCGATCTCAATGCCCTCAAGCTCGCCAATGGCCAGCCGCTGTGGTCGACGTACGAGAGCCTCGTCGAGGTTCGCAATCCGTATGTCCATCGCGCTGATCCTGTGAGCCCTGCCCAAGCACGCGGCGCCCTCGACTGCACTCACGGATTGGTGGCCTCAGCACTGATGCCGACCGCATCGCGGTTGCGGCTGCCCTGGCCCCCGACCGCTTGGAGCGTACATGGCCGCACGCACGATCCAGTCGAGGCCAACTACGACTACATGGGCAGCTGATACCTCCGACGGTCCAGCTCCGGCCGCCACTCGGGCCGTCCACGCCGACCGGCTGGCCGATTACATGAGCCTGGTTCACGCCCAGAGGCACGCATGCTCGCTTCGATTGGGTGACGCCGGGCACGCGGCTCGCGGCGAGAGGGCGGTCTGGTACGTGGAGCGGCGAGGTAGTCCAACGCCGCACCGAACTGCTCGCCGGCCGACAAGCGAACGCAACGCCGACCGGCACCCGCAGCGACCGAGGCCCTTCAGCGAAGCCCTGTCGTCTAGAGTCATCTTGAGAGTCACGCGAACGCGAATTCGGGTGGCCAAGACTGGGCTTGAATGGACTCGATTGGGAGTGGGTCTGACTCAAGGGCGCAGGACTTGAACCTACGACCAAGCGGTTAACAGCCGCCGGACCTCCCAAATCTCGTGCTCACAGCCGCCTGTTTGGCGCCTGTTGCGAGTCACCCTGCGAGTCACCAGACCCTCGGTGACGCGACCGGTTTCTCCGAGCCGGGACAACAAATGAAGGTAGGCCGAAACCGCACTGCCATGAACAGTTCGAGCCGTTCGGCCAGCGGTTGGCCGTCGCCGTTCATTCGCGGAGGCCGATGCGGATGTGCTTCAGCTCGTAGCAGTGCTCCAGCCCCTCTGGCCCAAGCTCGCGGCCGAAGCCGGAATCCTTCCAGCCGCCGAACGGCGCGGCCAGCTCCGTGACGTCGTTGAGGTTGACGCCCACGCCACCCGCCTCGAGGCGCTCAGCAACCCACAGGCAGCGCTCCAGGTCGCCGCCGAAGACGTAGGCCGCCAGGCCATACGGCGTCGCGTTGGCGGCCGCGATGGCCGACTCGAGCTGATCGAAGCGCGCGATGGCGGTCACCGGCCCGAACGTCTCCTGCGCATGACGAGCATGCTCTGGTCGGTGCCGGTCAGGACCGTCGGCGCGTAGTAGTAGCCGCGGGCATACGCGTCCCCTTCGGGCGGTGCGCCGCCCAGGGCCACCGTCGCGCCCCGCGCGCGCGCATCGGCCACGTGATCGGCCGAGCGCTGGCGGGTCGGCTCGTTGGCAAGCGGGCCGAACTCGACGCCTTCATCGAGCCCGTAGCCGATGCGCAGCCTGCGCGCCAGGTCAACGAAGGCATCGGCGAAGTCATCGGCCACGGCATCGGCCACGAAGACCCGATTGACCGCGATGCAGATCTGCCCGGAATTCGAGTAGCTGCGACGGACGGCGGCGGGCACCACCTTCGAGAGGTCCGCGTCGTCCAGCACCAGCAGCGGTGACTGACCGCCGAGCTCCAGCGACAGGCGCTTGATGTGGTCGGCGGCCAGGCGCATGACGTGGCGCCCGGTCTCCGTCGATCCGGTCAGGGTGATGAGGCGGCTGGGGGTTTGCCACCAGCTCGTCCCCCGCCTCCGCAGCCGGGCCGATGACGTAGTTCAGCACGCCGGGCGGCAGCCCGGCATCGGTGAAGCATCGGATGAACTGCGCTGCCGCCAGGGGGGTCTGGCTGGGCGGCTTGGCCACCACCGTGCAGCCGGCTGCCAGGGCCGGACCGATCTTCCAGCTCAGCAGGTCGATGGGATAGTTCCAGGGCACGATGGCGACCACCACCCCCACCGGCTGGCGCAGGACGAGGCTGCGAACGGCGGGCGAGCGCGTCGGGCGCCATTCACCGCCGATGGTCGGCGCCAGGTCGGCGTAGTAGTCCACCACGTCGCAGGCGAAGCGGATCTCCTTGAGGGCGTCCGGCAGCGGCTTGCCCTGTTCCCGGGTCAGGGTTCGACCGATGTCGTCCAGCCGCTCGCGCACCAGGGCTGTGGCGCCGCGCAGGATGGCGGCGCGTTCGACGGCTGGCGTGGCCGCCCAACCGGGAAAGGCATCTGCGGCGGCGGCGAGGGCAGCACGCGCGTCGTCCGCCGAGCCGCGCGCCGCCGTGCCGACCAGCTCGCCATTGCCGGGGTCTCGAATGTCCGAGGTTGCGGCGCTGGCGGCGGGCTGCCATCGGCCGCCGATCAGCAGGTCGGCGTGGAGCGGTTCGCTCACGTCCGATTCGCTCGGCCACTCGCCGCCACAGCTCGGCATAGCCGGCGTTGTTGTGGGCGCGGGCGGAGGTCTCGCGCGGCAGGTTCAGGTTCACCTCCACGTGCGGCGGGCTGCCTGCCGCGACCATGATGGCGGCCGTCTCGGCCACCAGCGCGTCCACTATGGCGGTGACCAGCACCATCGAGCACGATGCCGCCGGTCGTCCAGGCCGGGACATCACGCAGGCATCGCCAAGCGGGGCGCCGGTATCGATCACGATGTCCGCCACCTCGTACAGGTGCTTCCCGAGCTGTGCCGCGGCTGGACAGCCGACGAGTGGAGCATGGAGGTGACGCCGACGACCGTGAGGCCCTGCTCCCTGGCGGTGAGGGCCATGTCCAGGATGACGCCGTTGATACCCGAGTGGCTGAACAGGATCAGCGTGTCCTCCGGATCCAGCCGGTGCGCCTCCAGGATCGCCTGGCCGTAGCCCTCCTGCCGATGCAGGAAGCGGTACTGCGGCACCCCCATGTCGCCCCAGACGTGGTGCAGCAGCGTGATCGGCAGCTCGGCGATGGGGTGGAACCCGACCAGGCTGCCGCTGCGCGGGAATGCCTCCAGCGCGGGAATCGCCCCGTGCCCGGTGCCGAACAGGTGCACCAGCTTGCCGGCGGAGATGCTCCCGGCGCAGGCCTCGGCAGCTTCATGAATGGCATTTCCCTGGGTTCGGTCCAGCTGCTCGAGCAGCTCCCTGGCCCGTGCGAAGAAGGCGGATGCACTCACGATTCCTCCAGTTCGAATGTCGAGATGATGTCCAGTGCCACGTCCACCAACGACCGCTCGGCGGCCCGCCGGGCCTTGGCCGGCATGCGCTGCAGGGACGGGCCGTCGACGCTGCACAGGCACAAGGACCCGGCACGCATGCCCAGCGCGCGGCCCACGGCCAGGACCGCTGAGGTCTCCATGTCGGTGGCGATGACCTCCCGTCGGCGGAGCTCGGCTGCACGCTGCTCAACCCGCTCAGCGACCTGGGGCCGGAGCGCCACCAGATCGGTGTAGAAGCCGTCGAGCGACGCGATCCGTCCGGCCCGGTGCGGCTGTCCGGACCGATCCAGCACCTCGCAGGCGTGGGCCACCAGCGCGGGATCGGCTTCCTCCAGGTCCGGGCCGTCTACGTACAGGTCGCTGGTCGCCTCGGTGCGCAGCGCGTCGCGGGCCAGGACTAGCTCGCCCATGGGCACGTCACCCAGCGACATCACGGTTCCTGCCCGCAGCACGAGGCCCACGCCCAGGTCGGCGAGCTCCTCCAGCACCACCGCCGCGATGGGTGCACCCATCCCGAACGAGCAGACCGTGACGTCACGGCTATGGTGTTTGCCGGTCAGCGTCCGCAGCGCCCGGTCGCCTCCGTGCAGGTGCGCATCGGTCATGGCCTCCGCGAAGATGTCGATGCGGCCGGGGTCGCCAACCAGGATGGCCCGATCGGCGACATCGGCGCGGGTGACGTTCAGGTACCAGGCTCGCCCGCTCACGAGGCGCCTCCCGTTGTCGGTCGCAGCTCACCGGTGAGAGCCCGCCGCGAGGTGGTTGCCGCCTGCGCGCCGGCCTGTGCAGCTTCCGCCCCGCGCAGCCTGGCGGCCAGCAGCCCCGCGAAGAAGGCATCCCCGGCCCCGGTTGCATCCTTGACCTCGGCCAACTCGGCCGGCCCCTGCACGGTCCCGTCGCGGGTGTGGATGCTCCAGCCGTCACGACCCCGGGTGACGACGACCCACTCGGCCCCTCGACGCAGCAGCTCCCCCACCCCGTCCGCCGGTCGCGCGCCGAGCTGCGTCAGCACGAACTCCAGCTCGGCGTCGTTGAGGCAGACGACCCGGGCGGTGCACAGGCGGGCGCACAGGTCGGGCGGGAACGCGTCGGGATCGGCCTTGACGTTCCAGGCCAGCAGGTCGCTCCCCGACCGGCTCGCGAGTGCCTGTCGCGTCACCCCTTCGGGTGCGACGGTGATCGCCAGCCAGGTCGCGCCTGCCGTTGCCTGCTGCAGCTCCAAGCTCAGGACCTGCTCCGCCGAGCGGCCCGGATAGAAGTAGCAGGCAGCGTGGCCCGTCTCGTCATAGATGAGCAGGCTGCGCGGGCTCTCCCCCGCCCCCAGCTCGATTCCGACCGGATCCACGCCATCGGCCAGCAGGCGGTCGCGGAAGGCGATGCCCTCTGCATCGTCACCGACCCAGGTGATCAGCCCGGAGCGCAGCCCGAAGAGGGCAAGCCAGCGCGCGGTGTTCGGTCCGCATCCTCCGTCGCGCAGGGGTGGGGAGGCGGTATCGGCCAGCAGCCCGGTCTGAGCCGGGCCGGCGATGCGCGCGCTGCGGAAGGCCCGGTCCAGGCTGGCATAGCCGACGGTCATGACGTCGAGCCCGGCCGCGGTCATGGCTCGTCCTCCGCCAGCAGGCGTCGCAGGGCCTCGTCCATGCCGATGACCTCGCCGAAGTAGCGGCGCACGTCCTCCAGCGCCGCCTCGTGCAGATGCGGCCGGTTGGAGTTGACGGTGCCTTCCACCAGGATGGGACGGATGCCGTTGGCGAAGGCATCCTGCACGCTGGCCCGGATGCACACGTTGGTCTTCACCCCGCCGATCATGAGCTCGCGCGTGCCCTGCTCGGCCAGCAGCAGCGCGAGGTCCGTGCCGAAGAAGGCCGAATAGCGTCGCTTGTGGATCTCCGGCTCGCCGGCCAGCGCCTCGAAGCCGGGGAAGGGTGCGGCGTCGAACGAACCGGCGAGGGTATGGCCGGACAGCCGGGTGCCCTCGTGATCGGCCAGCCCCGGCCGGTGTCCCTCCCGGGCGTGGACCACCAGGCGGCCGCCCTTGCGCGCGGCGTCCAGCAGGTGGCGCAGGGCCGGAATGATATCGGTCGCCTCCGGGTAGTGGAATTCGCCGGCCGGGTCGAAGAAGGAGTTGTTGACGTCCACCAGCAGCAGCCCCAGCCGATGCCGCGCACCCGCAGTCGGGAAGGGCACGGCGCTCATGCCGGCTGCGCTCCGGGGTCACGCCGCTGGCGCATGATGGCCACCACGGTGAGAGCGACCACCACGACCAGGTAGGGCAGCATCTGGACCAGCTGCACCGGGATCCCCAGGTTCTGGATGCGAACCTGGGCCGCGTCGAACAGGCCGAACAGGATTGCCGCAAAGGCGGTTGGCCACGGTCGGGCGCCACCGAAGTAGAAGGCGGCCAGCGCGATGAAGCCGCGGCCGGCCGTGATGGTGGTGCTGAACAGCGCCACCACGCCGATCGCCAGCTGGGCCCCGGCCAGTCCACACAGCAGCCCGGCGATGAGGGTGCTCACGTCACGCCAGCGCAGCGCACGGATGCCGGCCGCCTCCGCCGCGCTGCGATCGGCCCCCGCGGCGCGCAGGCGGAGGCCCCAGGTGGTCCGGTACAGGAAGAAGGCCGTCAGCGGAATCGCCAGCCATGCAAGGTAGGTGAGCGGGTCGCGCCCCGACAGGATGGGGCCAAGTCCCGGGACGGCATCGAGCAGCGGGATATGCCAGTGCGGCAGGCGCGCGAGGCCCTGGGGAGCCAGCGTGCCGAACACGCCGAAGGTGACCGGCAGCAGGTAGCCGAGCAGCCCGGCGACCGCCACGTTCAGGCCCAGCCCGGCCATGATCTCGTTTGCGCCCAGGCGGGTGATGATGAGCGTGAAGGGCAGGGCCACAAGCACGCCCGCCGCGCCGGCCGCCAGCACCGCCAGCAGCACGTTGCCGGTCTGCCAGCTGACCACGACCGCCGCAAACGCGCCGGCCAGCATCTTGGCCTCCAGGCCGATGTTCACGATTCCACCCTGGCGGTTCACGGCGCCGCCCAGCGCCGCCAGCAGGATCGGCGTGCTGACGGTGGCGGCCGCCACCAGGGAGTTGTAGAGGACGTCCATCAGGCCTGCACCCCGCGCTCCGCGCCGGCGGTGCCGGCCGGTGTCGGCAGGGGGGGCGTCACGCCGGAACGACGGACCAGCCGCAGGCGGGTGAAGTCAAGGACGGCCAGGATCATGACCGTCCCGGACAGGACGTTCACCAGGTCCAGCGGGATGTCGCTGAAGAGCTGCATCATGCCCGCGCCATTGGTCAAGCCGCCGAAGAACAGGGCGGCGAGCACGCAGCCAACCGCGGTGTTGCGTCCCAGCAGCGCCACGGCGATGCCCGTGAAGCCGAACCCCGGCGAGAAGTGATCGATGAACCGGCCGTTGACGCCCAGGACCTGGATCGCGCCGGCCACGCCGCCCACGGCCCCGGCCACGACCATGGCAACCAGGATCGCCCGTCGCAGATCGATGCCGCTTGCCGCGGCGAATCGAGGGCTGGAGCCGGTGACGTCGAGACGGTAGCCCAGCGTGGTGCGGCTGTAGACGAACCAGAAGGCGACCGCCAGCAGCAGGCCGATGACGAAGCCGGCACTCAGCTGACTGGGAGGCGCCAGTGAGCCGAGACGTGCCGCGGGGGCGACCTGCGGGCTCATGGAGTTCGCGGTGCCGACCGCGAGAAAGGGGCCGTTGACGAGGTAGGACGTCAGGCTGATGGCCACGAAGTTCAGCATCAGGGTGGTGACCACCTCGTCCACTCGCCACCAGGCGCGCAGCACGGCCGGGACGAAGGCCCAGGCCGCGCCGACCAGCACGGCCGCCCCCATGGCCATGCCGATGATCGCCAGTCCCGGCAGGTCGGTCAGCGTGAAGCCAACCCAGGCGCCCGCAAAGGCACCCACGTAGAGCGACCCCTCCACGCCGATGGTGAAGACGCCTGCGCGGAAGGCGAAGGCCGTGGCCAGGCCGGTCAGCAGGATGGGCGTCGCCTGGGCCAGGCTGTTGGCGATTGCTGATCCGCTCCCCCACGACTGCTCCAGCAGCAGGCCATAGACGTCGATCGGGTTGCGGCCGGTGAGGCCCAGGACCACGGCGCCCACCAGCAGGGCGATGACAAAGGGCGCCAGCAGGGTGCCCCAGCGCACCAGCCGCGAGACCACGGCGCGCTGCATCACGCCGCCGCGTCCAGGCCGGTCATCAGCCGCCCCAGCTGCTCCACGTTCACGTCGGCGCGGTCGAATCGGCCCACGATGCTGCCTTCGTACAGCACCGCGATGCGGTCGGCCAGCCGCAGCAGCTCGCTGAGCTCCTCGCTGATGAGCAGGATCCCCACGCCCTCCGAGCGCAGCGCCAGCAGCTGCTCGTGGATGAAGGCGGTGCCCCGCACGTCGACCCCGCGCGAGGGATGCGCGCAGAGCAGCAGCGTCTGGGCATCGGTCAGCTCGCGGCCCACCACCAGGCGCTGCGCGTTGCCGCCCGACAGCGAACGCATCGGCGCGTCCACGCCCGCGCTCACCACGCCGTAGCGTTCGAGAATCGAACGCGCGAAGGCGCGCATCTGGTCAGGGAAGGTGATCCCCATGCGCGAAAGCGGCGGCCGCCCGATGCGCAGCGCGACGGCACTGCGCAGGACGTCGCCCGAGAGATCACACCCCTCCGAGCGGCGGTCCTCGGCCACGTAGCCCAGGCCACGCCTGCGGCGACCCTGGACGCCGAGGCGAGTCACCTCAATGCCGCCGATCCGGACCTGCCCCCTGGCTGGGCGTCGAAGGCCGAGCACCACGTCGATCAGCTCTCGCTGGCCGTTGCCCTCCACGCCGGCCATGCCCACGATCTCGCCACGCCGAACGGTCAGATCGACGTCCCGCAGGGCCAGGCGGCCGCCCGATCCATGCAGCTCGACGTCGCGCAGCTCCAGGGCGGGCGGCGCGTCACCGGCCACGGCCGGCCGCTCCACGGTGGCCTCGTCCTCCGCGACCCGGGCGAGCTCGCTCTCCCCCACCATGAGCGCCGCGAGCCGGTTGGCGTCCGTCTCAGCCGGACGCACCTCCTCCACCACCCGTCCGCGACGCATGACGGTGATCCGATCGGCGATGGCCAGCACCTCCCGCAGCTTGTGGCTGATGAAGATGATCGTCCGACCTTCGGCGGCCAGGTCGCGCAGCACCGCGAACAGGCCATCGACCTCGTGCGGGGTGAGCACGGTGGTCGGCTCATCGAAGATGAGGACCCGGGCGTCGCGGTACAGAAGGCGCATGATCTCCAGGCGCTGCCGCTCCCCCACCGACAGCCGTCCGGCTGCCTCGTCCCAGTCGACGCGGGCGCCCATGCGCCTGGCCAGCTCCTCTCCGTGCTTGCGCGCCCGACCGCGGTCCAGCAGCGGGCCACGGGCCGGCTCAGCCCCCAGCACCAGGTTCTCGAGAGCGCTGAGAGCATCGATCAGCTGGAAATGCTGCTGGACCATGCCGATCCCGGCCGCGATGGCCGCCCCCGGATCGCCGACGGGCAGCTGGCGGCCGTTCACCAGCACCCGGCCGACATCGGAACGCTCCAGGCCGGCCACGATCCGCATCAGCGTGGTCTTGCCGGCCCCGTTCTCTCCGACCACGGCGTGAATGGAGCCCTGCTGCACGTCGAGGTCGACGGCGTCATTGGCCACCACGCTGTCGAAGCGCTTGCTGACGCCGCCGACCGAGACGTATCCCTGCGGTCTTTCGCCGCTCATCGGACGAGGCTACTCCGAGAAGAAGTCGGGGTACCCCTGCTCGATGACGTTCCACACGTCGATGTCGCCGCTGATGATCTTCTGCTTGAGCTGATCCACCTGGTCGACGTAGTCCTGCGGAACCTTGTCGCTGATGGTTCCGAGCTCGACACCCCCGGCCTTGAGATCCAGGTTGACGGTCGTGCCGCCCAGCGTGCCATCGATGGCTCCCTTGACCGATTCGTACACCGCGTTATCGGTCCTTTTCACCATGCTGGTCAGCACCGCTTCCGGCGCGATGGAGCTCTGGTCGGTGTCGACACCGATGGCCCACTTGCCCGCGTCCTGCGCGGCCTGGATGACGCCCAGGCCGGCTCCTCCGGCGACCTGGTAGACGATGTCGGCCCCCTGCTCGAACATTGCCTCCGCCGCGGCACGTCCCTTGGCGGCGTCGCCGAAGTCGTTGGTGTAGCCGGTCAGGACCTGGACATCGGGGTCGACGTCATGGGCACCCTGGATGAAGCCCACCAGGAACTTGTCGATACCTGTCGACTTGGTGCCGCCCACCGCGCCGATGACCTTCTGCTGGTTCATGCCCGGGATGGAGGTGTCGCTGGTGGCCAGCGCCGCCAGCGCCCCGGCGAGGTAGGAACCCTCGTGCTCAGCGAAGACGTAGGACGTGATGTTGTCCCCCTCCAGGGGCAGGTTCATGAACGTCCACTGCGTATCGGGGAAGTCGGGGGCGACCGCGGTCAATGCATCGGAGGTGCTGAATTCGAGATCGATGACCACGTCGAACCCCGCCTGGCCCGCCTGGCGCAGGATCGATTCGCCCTGGCTGACGATGTCCGGGGACTCGATGCGCTGAGCCGTCAGGCCGAAGTCGGTCTCCGCCCGCATGAGGCCCGAGTTGGCCAGGTCGTTGTAGCTCTGGTCCCCCAGCCCGCCCTGCGCGATGACCATGGCCACCTTCAGGTCGCTGTGCGCCATCGATTCGGCAGCCGATTCTGGGACGCTGGCCGCGCTGGCGGCCACGCTGGCCGGCGAGCTCGCGCCTGGCGATGCCGACGTCCCGGAGCTGCAGGCGGCGAGCACCAGCAGGCCGACGATGAATGGGACTCCCCTGCTAAAGCGTGGCATGTGCCTATCTCCTCCTCGGAACTCCAAACGCGGCCTCTTCCAGGCGTCGCTCCAGCTGAACCACGTAGTCGTACTTGTCGCCCAGGTACACCGCCCTCACCACTTCCACCGGGTCGCCGTGGACGTCCCGGCTGAGGCGCAGCACGCTCATCACCGGGCTTCCGGACGGCACTTCCAGGAGCTGCGCCTCGCAGTCGCCTGCCCCACGCGCGGCGAGGTGCTCCTCCGCCCACGACAGCCGATGCCCGTTCTGCTCCAGCGCGGCATAGAAGGAGAACTGCTGGCTCTCGAGGTTGGCCCGCGACAAGCCGATGTCATCAGCCACCGCCCGCGGCGTCGCGGTGCTGTGGATGCCGATCGGCGTGCCGTTCGCCATCCGAAGCCTGACGAAGCGAACCACGCTCACGCGTCCAAACGCGTCGGCCGGGGCGGGCTCATCCGCGCTGTATCGGTCGCGCGGTGCTTCGCGCGGCCCAAGGTGCTCCAGCGCAACCAGCCGGCTGGTCGAGCGCAGGCCCTGATCCGAAAGGTGCTCGCTGTACGAGGTGAGCTCTGGCAGGGCACGCTTGAGGCGCGGGATTGCGACGTACGTGCCCCGGCCCTGATGGCGCTCGATCTGACCATCGCGCGTCAACTCGGCCAGCGCTTGTCGGACCGTCGCGCGGCTCACGCCAAAGCGCTGCTGCAGCTCCAGCTCGCCCGGCAGCGGATCCCCCGGTCCTAGGCCATCGGCCCCGATCATCTCGCGGACCCGATCCATGACCTGGAGGTAGAGGGGAATGCCGCCCGCCCGGCTCACGGGCCGTGCTGCGGAGATGATCGATGCGCTCATGCCGCCTTGCTTGTCCGGATGTCCGGACAAATTATCAGCCCGCCTGTCAATCCGCTGACCCGCGGACCTAGTTCTACGCTTCGCCGACGACAGAGCGCTCGGATACCGAGCTACGCGGCCCTGGACTTGGGTAGAGCCGTCAACTACCCCATTCTGTTCTGCAGATTGGCCCGCCAGTGGAGGAAGACCACCGGCGGCTTGGCTGTTATCCGCATTCAGGCACGACAGTTATGCCCTCCAGGAGCGCTGTGCTACCGGAATCGCACTCCGAAATGCAGTCGGCCGCCAAGTTATGATGTCTCCCACGCTCGATTCCGGGCGGGAGTAGCTCAGTTGGCAGAGCGTCAGCCTTCCAAGCTGAATGTCGCGGGTTCGATCCCCGTCTCCCGCTCCACACCTTCGATCCTGCCCTTCGACCGGAATTGCCCACACCTCAACCCGCTGACGGCGTGGAGGTCCTAACCCGAGGACGGCTCGTCGGCGTGTGCCAGCGCTCGCCCGGCGGCATGAGCGCCTTCGCGACGCCTGGTCCCCACGTACCCGCCCGCCAGGGACGATGCGTCTCCGACGGTGGGCGTCGTCATCGCCTGCCCCGTCCCCCTCCATCGGGCGTCTCGGGGCGGCTCTTGCTTAGGCATCGATCTCCGGGTATCCAGCCCACTCCACGGCACGCTGGTCAGTGGCGCGTGGCGACCTGGGCCGTGCAGTCCGAGCAGATTTGGCTGATCCCTGCAAGATCGTGTCGTGCAACGGGCTCTGCGTAGTTGCGGCCGCAGTACGTCCGGTGGCCAATGAGCTGCCCGTCGCTCCACCGCTCGTCGGAGGCGATGTGCCAGATGTTCTCGTTGGCACCCTGCAGGCCGAACGATGACTCTGGGCGGAGCTCTTCGGCCATGGCACGAGTCTACGCCACCCCGTGCAGGGGGCCTCGGCCAGCCGGCACGGGAGGCCCGTCTCGGGCCGCCTGCCTTGCAGGTGGGCACCGGCTGCTATGCGGGGCGCATCTGCCGGATCACCTCGCCCAGCAGGCCAATCGACTCGGGATCCGCCATGCCCGGGTTGCGGAAGATGATCCCGCGGAAGCCGAGCCCCAGGTAGGGCTGCAGCAGCTCAACCGCCTCGTCGGGCTCCACGATCTGCGCCTGGGCGCGGCGCTCGGGGACCAGCGACGCGCGAACCGCATCGGCTGAGCCCGAATCCGCCACCACCACGATCGGAACGCTCACCGTGCGCAGGATGGTGTCGGGGTTGCGGCCGACCTCCTCGCAGTGGCGCTCCAGCACCTCCACCTTGTGGCGCAGCATCTCGATCGGTCCGAACCAGTTGGAGATGTCCGCGTATTCGGCAACCATGCGCAGCGTCCTGCGCTCCCCGGTCCCGCCGATCAGGATCGGCGGGCCTCCGCGCTGGAGCGGCTTCGGCTCGTTGAGCGCGCGCTCGATCCGGTGGTGGCGACCCTCGAAGGTCGGCCGGGCCTCGGTGAACATGAGCTGGCAGATCTTCAGCGTCTCTTCCAGCCGATCCATCCGCTCGCCGATGGGCGGAAACTCCCAGCCGTAGCCAGCGTGCTCGTCCTCGTTCCATGCGGCGCCCAGCCCCAGGACGGCGCGACCCTTGCTGACGATGTCGAGGGTGGTGATCATCTTCGCCGTCAGCGCCGGGTTGCGGTAGGTGACCCCCGCCACCATCACCGCCAGTCGAACGCGCTCCGTCTGTGTGGCGAGCGCCGCCAGGGTGCTGTACGCCTCGAGCATCGGCTCCGCCTCCGCCCCGATCCCGGCGATCTGATAGAAGTGGTCCATCACCGTGACCAGGTCGAACCCCGCCGCCTCCGCCGCCCGCGCGTTCGTCACGATCCGGTCGAAGAGCTGCTCCGGCGGCGTAGCGGGGAAGGTCTGGCTCGCCACGTGGTAGCCGAAGAGCAGGCTGGGGAGGCCGGATTGGGTCATCGGGCAGTCCTTTCGGGGTGTGAGCCTTGAGGATCACGATACGCCCCGAACAGGCCGATGACGTGAGCGGCATTCGCCGCGTGCACGACGCCGCGTTTGGGGGCTCGACGGAGGGTCGCATCGTCGATGACCTGCGCGCGACCCCTGAATGGATCCCCACCGGCTCCCTGGTTGCCCTCGACGCAGAGGGCCTGGTCGTCGGGCACCTGCTGCTGAGTCGCGGGACGTTGACGCGTCAGAACGGATCGGCGGCGGCCATCGGCACCATCGGTCCGGTTGGGGTCGTGCCGGGGAGGCAGCGCCAGGGCATCGGCGCGGCCCTGATGCGGCGCGCCATCGACGCGGCGCGCGAGCTTGGCCTGCCCGCACTCTGCCTGGTCGGTCACGCCGAGTACTACCCGCGCTTCGGCTTCGTGCCGGCGCGCTCCATCGGGCTCGAGCCGCCGAAGCCGTGGCCCGATGCGAACTGGCTCGCCCTGCGCCTCTCCGACGGGACACCCGAGCTGCGAGGGGTCGTCTCGTTTCCGCGGGCCTTCCCCGAGTGAGCGGCCGGATCAGCCAGCCGGTGGTGGGGCCTTTGGCTTCTTCTTCTTCGGCGGCCGCTTCGGCGTCTTGTCGGACATGGCGTCCTCCTGGGGCTCGACGGGTTCGTCGGCAGGCGGCAGAGGCTGGTCGAGCGACCCGCCCGGCGCCGTCGAGGCGCCTCCGCGCAGGCGCGCGATCAGCTCGTCTCGGTGCCGATCCGATCGCTCGCGGGCATCGGTCTGCTCCTGCTCTCGCGCTTGCCGGCGTTTCACGCCTTTCAGTGTAGGCCACGCGCCAGGGGAGGCGGCGAAACGGCGCGCAGCGCTCCCCCTACACTCCTCGCATGCTGCGGCACGTGACCATCACCCGCTACGTGACGCCCCTGCGCGAGGGGAGCTCGCTCCCCGCCCTCGTCGAGGCGGACGACGGCCGCGAGTACGTCATCAAGTTCCGCGGCTCGGGCCACGGCGCGAAGGCGCTCATCGCCGAGCTCGTCGGCGGCGAGATCGGCCGCGCACTCGGCCTGCGCGTCCCGGAGCTGGTGATCGCCACGCTCCCCGACGCAATTGCCCGGGCAGAGCCGCACCAGGAGGTCCGCGACCTGCTCGGCTGGTCGGTGGGGCTCAACATCGGGCTTGCCTTCGTGCCAGGCGCGCTGGCGACCGACTTCACGGCGCCTCCACCCGAGGGCCCCGATTGGGCAGCCGATGTCGCCTGGTTCGACGACCTGATCACGAACCCGGATCGCACGCCGCGAAACTCGAACCTGGTCGTTCACGAGGGCCAGACCTGGCTCATCGATCACGGGTCGGCGCTCTACATCCACCACTCCTGGTCCGAGCCGACCGCGCATGCGCGGCGGCCATTCGAACGGATCGCCGACCACGTCCTGCTGCCGTTCGCCTCTCCCATCGCCGACGCCGATGCGCGCCTGGCGCCTCGCCTCGACGGCGCGACGCTCGACGCCATCCTGGCCGCGATCCCCGACGAGTGGCTGGCCGAGGGGGAGCGCCGCGAGGCGTATCGATCCTACCTGCTCACGCGCCTGGAGGCGCGGGCGACGTGGGTCGGCTTCGCCGATGCCGCGCGCGCGGAGGTGCAGCGTGGCGTCGTCGCGTGAGGCCTTCTCGTACGCGAGCATGCGGGTCGTCCCCGACATCGAGCGGGAGGAGTTCCTGAATGCGGGCCTGGTGCTCTTCTGCCGGCCCCGGCGCTGGCTGGCGGCCCGGACCGACCTGGACGAGGCCGCGCTGCACGCCATGCGCGATGGCTCCGACCTCGATGGCATCCGCGGGCAGCTGCGGCTCGTCGAGCGCATCGCGGCCGGCGATCCCGCCGCCGCGCCCATGGACGGGATGGACCAGTCGGAGCGATTCCACTGGCTGACCACGCCGCGCAGCACCCTGGTCCAGCCCGGCCCGATCCACACCGGTGTCACCGAGGACCCGGAGGCAACCTTCGAGCACCTGTTCCGCGTCCTGGTGACACGCCGCCGTGGCTGACGCCGACTTCCTTCGTGTTGCGATCGAGGAGGCGCGCGCCGGGCTGGACGAGGGCGGCATCCCCATCGGCGCGGCGCTGGTCGCCGACGGCCGGGTCATCGGCACCGGGCACAACCGGCGGGTCCAGCGCGGCAGTCCCATCCTGCACGGCGAGACCGATGCGCTCGACGCGGCCGGCCGCCAGCCGGCCTCCGTGTATCGGCGGGCGACCATGTACACGACCCTCTCGCCGTGCGACATGTGCAGCGGCGCGATCCTGCTGTACGGCATCCCGCGCGTCGTGATCGGCGAGCACCGGACCTTCCTGGGCGCCGAGGAGCTGCTCCGCTCTCGTGGGGTCGAGGTGCTCGTGCTCGATGATCCGTCGTGCGTGGAGCTGATGGAGGCGTTCATCGCCGCCCGGCCCGACCTGTGGAACGAGGACATCGGCGAACCGTGACCAGGCCGTTCCGCTTCGCCGTGTACGCCTTCAACGCGCCCACCGGGACAGCCTGGCTGGCCTTCGCGCAGCGGGTGGAAGCGCTCGGCTACGACACGCTCCTGGTTCCCGACCACCTGAGCGGCCAGATCTCGCCCATCGCCGCCCTGTCGGCCGCGGCCGCCGTCACCACGCGGCTCCGCATCGGCCCCTACGTCTTCGCCAATGACTTCCGGCATCCGCTGGTCATGGCCCGCGAGGCGGCGACGCTCGATTTCCTCTCCGGCGGCCGACTGGAGCTCGGCATGGGCGCGGGTTGGCGCCGATCCGACTACCGACAGCTGGGGTACTCGTACGCGGCGCCCGGTCGCCGCATCGATCGGCTCGTCGAGTCGGTTGGCCTGGTGAAGCGGCTGCTCGCCGGCGAGACGGTCACGCATACCGGCCAGCACTACGCCCTCGAGCGGGCGAGGATCGCGCCGATGCCGGTCCAGAAGCCCGTTCCGCTCCAGATCGGCGCCGGTGGCCCACGCATGCTCCGCATCGCGGCGCGCGAGGCAAACATCGTGGGCCTGATTCCGCAGTTCTCGAAGCGGGGCATCCCGCGCGTGACCGATGTGACCGAGGGCGCCCTGGCCCGCAAGGTGGCGATGCTGCGTGAGGCGGCGGGCGCCCGCGTCGACGAGCTCGAGCTCTCCATCTACTGCGCCGATGCCGGCATCGTGGGCAGCGGCCATTCGCTGCCAGGCTCCCTCGGCTCGGCGGTCAAGCGCGCGCTGGTCGCGCCGATCGGCTCACCCTACCTGCTGTACGGAACGGTCGGCTCGCTCCGGGATCAGCTCGAACGGCGGCGAGACGCCCTCGGCGTCTCGCACTACGCCATCCCGCACCACGCCGCCGAGAGCATGGCGCCGCTGCTGGAGGTCATGGCCGGGCGGTAGGCGGGCTCCCGCCAGCGGGTGACGGTATCGGCCTCAGGCCACGACACCGTCGGCCCGCAGCCGCGCCACCTCGTCGTCGGGCACTCCGAGCTCCCGCAGGATCTCGTCGGTGTGCTGCCCGAGCCGCGGGGGCGGGGCGTAGAGCGGCGGATGGACTCCATCCATCAGGATGGAGCTCGGGGCCAGCTTCACGCCCCCCGCCTCCTGCAGCCACGGCCCATCGTGGACGCGCTCCATGGCGGCCAGCGCCTCCGAGACCTGGTTGACAGGACCGGCGGGGACGTCGGCTCCCTCCAGGGCCCGAACGAGCTCGTCACGCGTCCGCTCGCGGATGCGCGAGGCGAGGAGCGGGATCAGCGCATCGCGGTGCTCCAGGCGGAGCGGGTTGGTGGCGAAGCGCGGATCGGGATCGAGTCCCAGCTCGGCGAGCAGCCGGCCGAACTGCGCGTCGTTGCCCACGGCGACGACCAGGTAGCCATCGCGGGCCTCGAAGACCTGGTACGGCACGATGTCCGGGTGGGCGTTGCCCCATCGACGCGGCTCGTCGCCGGAGGCGAGGAGGTAGGCCAGCACGTTGGTGAGCCCGGTGACGCCTGACTCGACCAGGCTGACCGACACGTCGGGCGGGTTCGGCGTCCGTCCGCGCTCGCGACCCAGCAGGGAGGCCAGGGCACCCACGGCGGCCTGCAGGCCGGCGGCGAGGTCCAGCAGCGCGACGCCCACCTTCGTCGGCGGCTCGTCGGGCTCGCCGGTCACCGCCATCAGCCCGCTGAACGCCTGGGCCACCAGGTCGTAGGCGGGGCGCTCTGCCTCGGGGCCGCGACCGGGGAATCCGCCCACGTGCGCGACGACCAGGTGGGGATGCCGCTCGCGCAGCCGCTCCGCTTCCAGGCCCAGGCGCGCCGCCGTCGAGGGCCGGAAGTTGTGGAACAGGATGTCCGATACGGCCGCCATCCGGTCGAGCAGCTCGCGCCCGGCATCGGTCTTGAGGTCGACGGCGATGGCTCGCTTGTTACGGTTGACCGCGCCGAAGTAGGCGGAGAGGCCATCGGCCGGCTCGCCCCAGTAGGGCGGGCCCCAGTAACGGGTCTCGTCGCCGCCCGGCGGCTCCAGCTTCCAGACCTCGGCGCCCAGGTCGGCGAGCAGCATGGTGGCGATCGGACCGGCGTAGACACGCGCGCAGTCAAGGATGCGGATACCCTCGAGGGGATGGCTCGGCTCACCCATGGTCATCGCACAGGCTAGACCGATGTCGTCGCGCCGCGCGCCCCAACCCCGTACGCTTCGCACATGAAGGTTGGCGTCGTGATACCCCACGGGCCCGATGCGCCCGGCCGGGTTGTGTATGGCTGGGACCACCTCCGCCAGGTCGCCGAGACGGCAGAGGCAGCGGGGCTCGATTCGATCTGGGTCTACGATCACCTCCTCTTCCGCTTCGACGGACCGACGCAGGGCATCCACGAGGCCTGGACGGTGCTCTCCGCGCTGGCCGGCGTGACGCAGCGGGTGGAGCTGGGCGTCCTGGTGCTGGCGATGCCGTTCCGCAATCCGGCGCTGCTGGCCAAGATGGCCACCACGCTGGACGCGGTGAGCGGCGGCCGCCTGATCCTGGGGATCGGCGCGGGCTGGCACGAGCCGGAGTTCGATGCCTTTGACTACCCGTTCGACCACCGCGTCGGCCGCTTCGAGGAGGCACTGCAGATCCTCGCGCCGCTGGTGCGCACCGGCAGCGTCTCGTTCGAGGGCCGCTGGCACACGGCGCGCGACGTCGAGCTCGTGCCGCATCACCGGCGCGCCGACGGCTCGACCATGCCGATCCTCATCGCCGGAAAGCGGCCGCGCATGCTGCGCCTGGTGGCGGAGCACGCCGACGCGTGGAACACCGCCTGGCTCGGGCCGGCGGCCGACCTGGAGCCGCGGATGATGGGCCTTCGGGATGCCCTTGCCGCGGCCGGCCGAGATCCGGCCAGCCTCGCCGTCACGGTGGGCATCAACGTCGTCCTTCCGGAGCTTTCCGACCAGCCGCTGGAGGTCAACGAGAGCACGCTGACCGGTACCCCGGAGCAGATCGCCGGGGAGCTTCGCGCCTACCGGCGCGCTGGCGCAGCGCACCTCATCGCTGCCATCGAGCCAGGTACGCCCGACGCCGTGCGCCACCTCGCGCGTGCCGTGACCCTCGCCCGCGACGAGGCAAGAGCCTAGGCGCGCGACAGCAGCACGTGCCTGCCACCACGCCGGCGAAGGCGACGCAGCACCGGCCCCACGACTCGCACTCCGCATACCGAGCAGCGGGTCCAACGACCGTCGCGCACCAGGCGCACGCGGTGCTCCGGGATAAGGACGCGCAGCGGCGAGCGTTCACGCGCCCGTTCGCGCAACCGAGCCCGATGCACCTGCCAAGCCTGCTCGGCGCCCTCGACGCCGAGGGCGCGTGCGTGGCCCAGAGAGCTGGGGTAGCGAGCGCCCTCGGCCGCGAGGGCGGTGTCGGCCCGCACCCCGTGACGGGCGTAGAGGGCGAAGGCGGCGCGGTAGAACGACGCGTCATGGTGCGGCACCCGGCCGCGGCGCGCGCGGACGGCGGGCAGGGTCAGCCAGTGCGCCAGCTCGTGCAGCAGGGTGATGCGCTGGTCGAGGACATCCGTGCCGGCGACCACGGAGATGCTGCCTGTCCCGCGCCGGGTGACGCCCGAGGAGGCGACGCGCTCGCGGATGCGCCAGGCGAGGCGAGGCGGAGCGACCCCCGCCTCCGCGCAGGTGAGCACCACCAGCTCGGAGGCCCATGCCGGCACCTCAGCCACTCATCTCCCTCCGGCGTCGCAGGATCGCTCCCAGCTCCACCAGCCAGGCGTCCAGCTCAGCATCGTCGTACGCGTACTCGTCGTAGGTGAAGCCGATCATGTTCCCGGCGTGCAGGTCCGCGTAGTCGCCCGGCGACTGCTCGCGGTAGGGAAAGGCCGCGCGTGCCCGCAGCTGGCGCTCGGCATCGGCCGCGGGGCGCTGTGCGCCAGCGGCGTCCCGCCGCGCATCGTGCCTGGCGCGCCAGCGCTCCGCCAACTCGTCGAGCCGTTGCCTGCGGTGATCCATCCCGCGGCAGCCTAGCCGATGCTCAGGCGACGGGAGTCGCCTCCGAGCCCGGCGTCGGGCCACGCGCGACCGCGCCGGCATCTTCGTACAGGCCCAGCCGCCCGACCGCTCGTTGCACCCAGCGCGGGGCCCACCAGTTCACCCAGCCCATCACGCGCATGAAGGCCGGGACCAATATCCCGCGGACGACCGTCGCATCGATCAGCACGGCGAGCGCCATCGTCAGCCCGAGCGCCTTGATGAAGGTGATGGACGAGAGGGCGAACGCGGCGAAGACGGCAACCATGATCAGTGCCGCCCCGGTGATGATCCCGCCGGTGAGGCCGATCCCCTCCGCCACGGCCCGCGTGTTATCGCCGGTGGCGATGTAGCGCTCCCGGATCCGGGAGAGGAGCAGGACCTCGTAGTCCATCGAGAGGCCGAACAGGATCGCGAACATGATCACCGGCAGCCACGCCCCCAGCGCCCCCGAAGGCTCGAAGCCCAGCTGCTCGGAGAGGTGCCCCTGCTGGAAGATCCAGACCAGCGCCCCGAAGGAGGCACTGATGCTGATCAGGCTCATCAGCACCGCCTTGACCGGCAGGAGGAGCGACCCGAAGGTGAGGAACAGGACGCCGCCGGTGACGACCACCACGATCAGGACCGCGATCGGGACCGATTGCCAGAAGCTGGCCATGAAATCGGCTGATCGCGAGGGCAGTCCGGCGGTGAGCACCTGCGCCCCGGCCGGCGGCGCCACCTCGCGGACCCGCTCGACAAGGCCGCGCCCCGCGTCGGAATCGGGGAGGAGTGGAGTGAAGACGCGCAGCCTGGTGGTGTCGCCGGCCACGTAGTCGCCCAGCCACTGCTCCAGTCCGCCGCGCGCCTGCTCAGGCCACTGGCTGCGCGGCAGCGCCAGCAGCTGCCGGTACTGCGCCTCGTCGAGGCCGGGAGGGGACTGCAGGAGCGACTCCACCTCGCTCACGTCGGCGACCGCCTCGAGGTGCGAGACGTAGGCATCCAGCGCGTCCAGACGATCGGGCGCGATGCCGTCCTCCAGGTTGGCGCCTTCCCAGGTGACGGCCACCGTGATGGGGTCGTTCTCGCCGCCGGGGAACTCCGCGAGCATGGTCTCGAAACCCAGCCGCGCCGGGGTGGGCGGCAGGTCGGCGAGGTTCTGGCCTGTCGACAGCTGGATGGAGAAGAACGGTGAACCGAGCGCCAGCAGCAGGACGAGCACGGGCAGGGCGATGACCATGGGGCGCCGCATGACGCGCGCCGCGATCCATGCCCAGACGCCCCGCCCCTGGCGACGATCGGCAGCGTCGATGTCCGCCTCCACCAGGCGCATCGCGCGCGGCAGGGGGATACGCAGCCGGTTGACACGCCGACCGAGGAGGGCGAGCAGCGCGGGCAGCACGGTGAGGCCGAAGAGCAGGGTCGAAAGGACGGTCACGATCCCGGCGATTCCCATCGAGCGCAGGGCCGCGGCGTCGAAGACGACGAGCGAGGAGAGCCCGACGGCCACGGCCACCCCGGAGACGGCGACCGCCTTGCCGACGCTTCCCATCATCCGCTCCAGTGCGATCTCGACCGAGTGGTGGCGCAGCTCCTCGCGGTAGCGGCTGACCATGAAGAGCGAGTAGTCGATCGCCAGTGCCAGCCCGATCATGGTCGCCAGGTTGTTGACGAAGATGCTCATCTCGAAGACGCCGGCGAGCAGGCCGATCACCGCGAACGCGCTGGGCATGGTGAGGGCCGCGATGAGGAGTGGCAGGCCGGCGGCCACCAGCGTGCCGAAGACCGTCAGCAGGATCAGCAGGGCGATCGGCAGGCTCACCATCTCCGCCCGCACCAGGTCGCGCTCGATGCGCTGGTTGAACTCGTGGTAGAGCTGGGGAATGCCGGTGATGATCGGCTCGGCACCATCCGCGGAGCCGACCTCGGCGGCGATGCGCGAGGCGTCCTCGACGGAGGCTTCCACGTCCTTGTCCAGGACGATGACCGCCATCGTCATGGAACCATCGGTGCTGAGCAGGAGGTCGGAGCCGGTATCGGCCCAGGTGTTGATGCGATCCACGGCCGGATCGTCCGCGACGGGCGCGAGGGCATCGGCGACGGCCGACTGGAAGGCCGGATCGGTGGCATCGCCGGACGGCGCGCGGTACAGGACGAGCACGCTGGTGGCCTGCTGCCCGAATCGGTCGGCGAGCAGCCCGGCAGCCTGCTGCTCCTCGGATCCGGGAATCACCCACCCGCCCTGGATCAGCTTGCCGCCCGCCGCGCCGGCCGCGACATTGAGCGCAACGACGAGGACCAAACCGAAGATCGGCAGCCAGCGGCGGAAGCGGTAGTCGAATCGTCCGACGGCAGCGAAGATGCCGGTCGGGTGCGGCTCGAGCACGTGGTCGGGATCCAGCGGCTGCGGCGTCGGTCCACCGGAAGACGGCGACGTCTCGTGCGCCCCATCACGCGACTGCGTGATCTCGTCGACGGGGGCCGATGAAGCCTCGCGCCGGCTGAACCAGGCGGCGAGCACCGGGATTCCGAGGCCGATGATCGCCAGCCCGGTGGCCAGCAAGCGCCTGCGCATGTGCGATCGGAACTCCGCTACGTTGATGGAAGGGCGTTCAGTCATGGAAGGCCGCCGACCGCGCCTTCGGTGGTGCCGGCTTCCGTGCCACGAGCATACCCGAGATCGCGGCGGCCGCCAGTCTCACTGCTGGGCGTGCCATTGCGACCGCCCTCTGCTGGACGCTGCAGCGGCCGTCCCCGTCGTCGTGACGGACGTCGCTATCATCGCGGCGTGATGCGAGGCAGCGCCGCATGACCGCCCACGCGCCCGCCGCCGGCTGGTGGCGCGGCCTGGCGGGCCTCACCCGTTCCGGGAACGCCGGGGAGGGGTTGGCCTGGAGCCTCTACGACTTCGCGAACACGATCTTCAGCTACGGCGTCGTCTCGTATGCCATCGGTCTCTGGTCGGTCGACCGGCTGGGAGAGGGATCGGGCCAGCTCTGGCTGGGCGTGGCGACCGCCCTGAGCGTCGGCCTGAACGCAGCCGTCTCGCCCGTGCTGGGGGCGATGAGCGATCGGACCGGCCGGCGGTTGCCGTACCTGCTCTTCTTCACCGCCATCGCCATCGCCGCTACCGCTGCGATCGGTCTCGTCTCGGCCGGCGGTGAGTTTCCGCTGCTGGCACTGGTCGGGCTGGGGCTGTTCACGCTCGCCAACTTCTCGTACCAGGCCGCGCTGATCTACTACGACGCCACGCTGCCCGAGGTGGCCCGACCCGACGCGCTCGGCCGCATGTCGGGTATCGGCGTGGCGGTCGGCTACCTCGGCACTGTCCTGATCGCGGTGCTCATCCTGGTCCTCGACGCGGGCTCCAGCCCGCTCACCTTCCTCATGGTGGCCGCACTCTTCGCGCTCTTCTCGGCGCCGATCTTCCTCGCCGTCCGCGAACCGGCGGCCGGGCGGCATCCCTTCCACCTGGCCGATGCCGCCCGGTCCTGGAACCAGGTGGCGACGACCATCTCGCACGCGCGGCGCATCCCCGGGCTCACGCGCTTCCTGGTGGGCCGCCTCTTCTACACTGACCCCATCAACACCGCCATCGTGATCATGGCCGTCTTCGCCACGCAGGCGATCGGCATGACCAAGGGGGAGGCGAACCTGGTGCTGCTGCTCCTGACCGTGGTCGCCGTGATCGCCAGCTTCCTGTGGGGTCGCGCCGTCGAGGCCTGGGGGCCGAAGCGCACGCTGCTGACGGTGCTGGCCTCGTGGTGCGTCGGCCTGCTGATCGTGGGGTCGGTGCTCAGCGTCCCGACGTTGCTGATCGGAGGGGTCCTGCTCGGGTCAGGGCTCGGCGGCGTCTGGACCTCCGATCGCGTCTACATGTTGCGCCTGGCGCCGCCGGGCCAGGTCGGCGAGTTCTTCGGGCTCTACGGCCTGGTCGGCAAGCTGAGCGCCGTGGTGGGCCCGCTCGCCTACGGCGGCCTCGTTTCGCTCCTGCTCGGTCCGCTGGGCAAGGGGGCCTACCAGGTCGCCATCGCCTCGCTGCTGGTCCTGATGGTGATCGGCTTCCTCATCGTGCGCGGCGTCCCGGAGGGCGGACCGCCAACACCGGCAGATGAGCGGCCCGGCCGCCCCCTGGAGCCGGCCATCGTCCCGCCCGGGGAGCGCGCATCATGACCATCGTGGTCGCCCACCGCGGCGCATCGGCCCAGCGGCCGGAGAACACCATGGAGGCCTACCGCCGGGCTGTGGAGGTCGGTGCCGACGCCATCGAGCTGGACGTTCACCTGACCAGCGACGGCCAGCTGGCGGTGATCCACGACGATACGCTCGACCGCACGACCGACGGGACGGGCCCGGTCGCGGGCCGCAGCATGGATGAGCTCCGGGCCATGGATGCCGGGTTCCGCTTCGCTGATGCCCAGGGCGGCACCCCGTTCCGCGGCAGCGGTATGCGCATCCCCACGCTCCCCGAGGTGCTGGAGTGGCTGCCCGACGGCATCGGCCTGGTGGTCGAGATCAAGGCGCGCGCGGCGGTCGAGGCGACGGTGGGGGCCCTCCGCGACACGCCGGTGCGCCGAGCCGGCGCCGTGAGCGTGATCAGCTTCGACGAGGCCTCCATCGATCTGGCGCACGGCCTCGACCCGGAGCTGGCGACCGGCTACCTGCTGGTCCCCACGCAGCCAATCGAACCGGCGCTGCGCTGGGCCGTCGAGCACGGTCACATCGGCGTCAACCCCTGGGAAGGCGATCTCGGCCTGGATCCCGCACCGGTCCTGGCGCAGGCGCTCGCCTACGGCCGGCGCATCGGTTGCTACGTGGTCAACGAGCCGGAGCGGATGCAGCAGCTGGCAGCCTACCGGCTGTGGGGCTTCGTGACCGACGTCCCTGAGGTCGCCCGCGCCGCGCTGGGACCGCGACCGGCCTGACCCGCCGTGGCGGGCGGCTATGATCGGTCGCATGGATGGCCCGCATCCGCCGCACCTCGGTTTCGGCCTGGTGGCCCGGTCTCCGGCGAGCTCGACGGCGCTCGCCGGCTTTGGCGAGCAGCTCGCCAGCCTCGGGTACGACGAGCTGTGGGCCAACGACAACGCCGCCCGCTCCGGACTGGCCACCCTCGCCGCCGCGGCGGCGAGGGTCGACCGGCTGCAGCTGGGCCTGGGCGTGGCGCCGCTCTCCGACAAGTCGCCGCGGCAGCTGGCCGCCGAGGTCGACGCCCTCCGCATGCCGCACGACCGCCTGGTGCTGGGCATTGGGACGGGCAGTGGGTCGTCGCTGGACACCGTGCGCCGCGGCGTCGCACAGCTGCGCGAGCTCCTGCCCGACGTGCGGATCTGCATCGCGGCCCTCGGCCCGCGCATGTGCCACCTCGCCGGCGAGATCGCCGATGTCGTGCTGCTGAACTGGGCGTACCCCGGGCGGATTGCCTGGGCGCGGGAGCGCATCGCCGAGGGCGCGGACCACGCGAATCGGCGGATGCCGGTCGTCGCGTCCTACGTGCGGGTGGCCATCGGCCCGGACGCCGCCGATCGGCTCGTCGGCGAGGCGAATCGCTACCGGGGCAGACCGCGACCGTACACGCGCCTCTTCGAAGCGCAGGAGACCGATGAGACGCGGGTCCCCGGGATTGCCGCCGTGGACCCGGCCGCCGTGCCGGCGCTGCTGGCGCCGTACCGGTCGTCGCTCGATTCCTGCGTGGTCCGCGCACTCCCGGCCGGCGAGTCGCTGGAGGAGCTGCTCTCGATCGCGCGCGCCTCGGCGGGCAGCTGACGTGGCGCCCGGCTCGCTATCCTGCCGCGCATGACCTACAGCATCGTCGCTCGCGATCCGGCGACCGGCCGCTTCGCGATCGCCGTCCAGTCGCACTACCTGGGCGTCGGGCCCGTGGTGCCCTGGCTGGAGGCAGGCGTGGGGGGCGTCGCGACGCAGGCCAGCGTCAACACCTCGTTCGGTCCCATCGGCCTCGAGCTGCTCCGGTCGGGACGTTCTGCCGAGGAGGTGGTTGCTGCGCTCGTCGCCTCCGACGAGACACCCCAGGTGCGCCAGCTCGGCGTGGTGGACGCCGACGGCCGCGCGGCGGCACACACCGGCGCCGACACGATCCCCGCTGCGGGCCACCTGGTCCGCGACGGGTTCACGGTGCAGGGCAACCTCCTCGAGCGCGATACCTGCTGGCCGGCCATGGCGGAGGCGTACGAATCGGCGCTGGCTCGCGGCCTCCCCTTCGTCGAACGGCTGCTGCTCAGCCTGGAGGCCGCCGAACGCGAGGGCGGCGACGTGCGCGGTCGCCAGTCGGCGGCGATGCAGGTCGTCGATGGCAAGCTGCACTCGGCGGCCTGGCGCGGTCGCCTGATGGACATCCGCATTGAGGACCACCCCGACCCGGTCCCCGAGCTGCGCCGGATCGCGACCATGCAGCTCGCCTACGACCTCCTCGACGAGAACGGCGACGCGGCGCAGGCAGGGCTGAGCGCCGCCGAACGGTACGCCAGCGCGCGCGAGCTGTCGCCGGGGGCGTACGAGCTCGTCTTCTGGCGCGGGGTGGAGCTGGCGGTCGAGGGCGACGTGCCCGGCGCCCGTGAAGAGCTGCAGATCGCCTTCGCCGCAGATCAGCGCTGGCGCGCGACCCTGCAGCACCTGGCCGATGCGAACCGGCAGGGAGTCACCCCGGAGCTCGCCGAGCAGCTGCTCGGCGCGGAGGACTGAGCCGACGGCCCTGTTGACGGTCAACGTCCGGCCCTGGCGACCGCGCATCGGCGAGGCCCCCTAGGGGCCGCCGCGACCGCTACCAGTTGGTGGCGGTCGACGCCTCGATCTCGCCCACGGACTCCAGCCAGCGTTCGACGTCGATCGCCGCCTTGCAGCCCTCGCCTGCGGCCGTGACGGCCTGCCGGTACTTGTGGTCGTGCACGTCGCCGGCAACGAAGACTCCCTCCACGTTCGTGGTGGTGTCGCCCTCGTCGGAGGTCTTGCAGTAGCCCCGGGGGTCCAGGTCCAGCTGCCCCTTGAAGAGGTCCGTGTTCGGCTTGTAGCCGATGGCCACGAAGAGGCCCTGCACCTCGAGGGTCGACTCGTCGCCGTTCTGCGTGTCCTTGAGCGCGAGCTGCTGAACGGTCATGTCGCCCCGCACCTCGGTCACCTCGGTGTTCCAGCGGACGTCGATCTTCGGGTGCGCGAATGCGCGGTCCTGCATGATCTTGCTGCCGCGGAACTGGTCGCGTCGCACGAGCATGGTGACCTTGGACGCGAACTTCGTGAGGAAGAGCGCCTCCTCGAGGGCGGTGTCGCCGCCGCCGACCACCGCGATCTCGCGCTCGCGGAAGAAGAAGCCGTCACACGTGGCGCAGGCGCTCACGCCGCGGCCGCGGAACTCCTCCTCGGAGGGCAGCCCCAGCCAGAGGGCGGAGGCGCCGGTGGCCACGATGACGGCGTCGGCGCGGTACTCGTCGTCGCCGACCCAGAGGCGGAACGGACGCTCTCCGAAGTCGACGCGGGTGACGTCCTGCTCGACCATGGTCGTGCCGAAGCGTTCCGCCTGGTCACGGAAGAGCTGCATCAGCTCGGGACCCTGGATCCCGCCGGGGAATCCGGGGAAGTTCTCCACGTCGGAGGTGATCATGAGCTGCCCGAGGGGCGTATTGCCGGCGAAGACGATCGGCTCCAGGTTGGCGCGCGCCGCGTAGATGGCGGCGGTCAGGCCGGCGGGGCCGGAGCCGATGATCGCGACCTTGCGGTGGCGGGTGTCGGTTGCGTCGGTTGGTGTGTTGGGGGGTGCGGTCGCGGTCATATCACTTCCAGCATAGCGAACCTGTCATCACCCGAAGATGTTGGCGGCGTTCTCGCGAAAGTCCCACACGCCGATCAGCACCAGCGCCACCCCGATCACCAGCTGCAGCGGCCGCTCGTAGCGCACCATCCCGCGCGCCAGCTGGGCTCCGCGGACCTGGCCAAGCGCTCCCAGCACGAACAGCGGGAGCCCGAAGCCGATGCCGAAGAAGGCGAAGAAGAGGAGCTGCTGGGCGGCGTCGGCAATGGAGAGGCTGTACACGAAGATGCCGATGATGAACGGCCCACTGCACGGGAGCGCGATGGGGGCGAAGAGCAGCCCGTAGAGCAGGGCCCCGGCGGCCGGGCCTGCCGCCCCGAGGCCGCGCGGGGAAATCTGGGGCAGGCGCGCGAAGGGGTTGCGGCCGAGCAGGAGCAGCACGCCGAGCAGGACCAGCAGGCCATCGGCGACGGGAAGCAGGTAGCGGATGACCGATCCGAGCGAAAGCGTGAGCACGGCGAGCAGGGCGCCGATGACGGCCATCCCGAGCACGACCCCCGCCCAGACCAGGGCCGCGGCGGCGAGCGGCGGGAGGCGCTGGCCGCGAAGGTTCGGCCCGGCGGCGACCGCGGAGACGGTGGTGGCGCCGGTCAGGTAGGCGAGGAAGGCGGGGTAGAGCGGCAGGATGCAGGGCGTGATGGTGGCGCCGATGCCCAGCCCCACCGCCCCCAGGAGCTCGCCCACCGCGTGTCAGGCGCCGACCGCGTCGGCGATCTGCTGCGCGGTGTAGAGCTCTCCGAGGCCGATCATCTCCACGCTGCCGTCGGTCCGGAACAGGATCTTCGGCATCCCCGGTGGGACTGCCACGGCCGTCCCGAAGCGTTCGCGAAGCTGGCCCAGCAGCTCGGCGCTGGCCATCGCGAAGTGCCAGTCGAATCCCTGCTGCTCGCTGTACGCGGCCAGGTCCTCCGGCTTCTCGCCAGGGTCCACGTCGAGCGAGATGGAGTGGAAGTCGGCCTCGTTGTGCGCCGCGACGACATTGCTCTGCTGGGCCCGGCAGTTGCTGCACCAGATGGCCATCGTCTCCAGCAGGAGCGGCTTGTCGCTGGCCAGGGCGCCGATGCTGATCTCCTCGCCGGTCCGCACGTCCGTCAGCACCAGCGCGTGCAGCGGATCGGTGTTCAGCGGTGCCGCTGAGGCCGCAGGCTCGGAGGCGGCGGTGCTCGCGGGCATCGAGGCCGCATGGGAGGCGGACGGCGCCGGCACGCCGCTCATCGGCGGCTCGGACGGCGTGCCACGGACACTCGCGCCTGCCGAGCAGGCGGCAAGGACGAAGGCCGACGCCAGGAGGCCCGTCAGCGGGCCGCGGCGGACGCGATCTGGGTGCTGCATGCGCCCACCATACGGTCGCGGTGTGACGATCGGATGTAGGAATGGTTACGGGCGTTCCCCGGCGCCGAAAGGCTACGGCCGTGGTGTCCGGTCGGCGTCCCCGGGCTCATCGAGGTCCTTGGCCGGGTCCTCCGGCGGGTCATCCGCGCCCTGGCCGCCGTCGTGCGTCCGCTCGATGTCGTCGAGTGGCAGCGTATCCGGCGTCAACTCGTCCGGCTCACCCGGATGCGGGTCCCGCGGGACCTTGAAGCCCTCCATCATGGTTGGTCCTCCTGTTGTTCATCGCCGCGCACGGGAGCTACCGCGATCGCTTCGCGGATCGCCATCTCCAGTGCGTCCAGCCCGCTCGACTTCCTCACCACCCGCGTGTGGGGATCGGCGCCGAGCATGCCCGGCAGCTCACGTTCGCCGGTGGCCGTCCAGAGCACGATCTGGAGATCGTGGAATCGGTGGCGGAGCGCCAGGTAGACCGCCGCGGCAACCTCCCGCTCCAGGCGCCAATCCAGGATCACGAGTCTCGGCCGACGGGCACCGAGCGCCCCGCTGTAGGCGGCCGAGGTTCGGAACACCACCGCGCGCAGCCCCAGGTGCCCGCAGACCTCCACGGCCAGGTCGGCCAGTGCGCGCTCGTCCTCGAGCACGACGACGTCCGGCAACTCCGACGCATCGCGGCCTGCGGCCCGCACGATGCGGGCGGGCAGGAGATCGGCGAAATCCATGCCTCCCCCGGAAGTGCAATCGGCGTGCCGATGCGGCAACCGGTACGATGCGGAGCGTGATCGAGCGCCGAACAACCCCGACCGTCGACGTGGGTGGAGTCCTCATCGGCTCAGGGCATCCAGTCGTCGTCCAGTCCATGACCAACACCGACACCGCGGACGCCGACGCCACGGCCATCCAGGTCGCGCGGCTGGCGCACGCCGGCAGCGAGCTCGTGCGCGTGACGGTCAACAACGACGAGGCTGCGAAGGCGGTTCCGATCATCCGCGAGAAGCTCGACAAGCTCGGCATCGCGGTGCCGATCATCGGCGACTTCCACTACAACGGCCACCTGCTCCTGGCGAAGTATCCCGATGCGGCCAGGGCGCTGGCCAAGTACCGCATCAACCCCGGGAACGTGGGCGCCAAGCACCGCGACGCGAACTTCCAGCGGATCATCGAGGTGGCCGTCGCGAACGGGAAGCCGGTCCGCATCGGCGTCAACTGGGGAAGCCTCGACCAGCAGCTGCTCACCGACATGATGGACGCCAACGCCTCGCTGCCGGAACCGCGCGACGCGCGGGAAGTGATGATCGAGGCCATGATCGAGTCGGCGCTGCGTTCCGCCCGGCTGGCGGAGGAGACCGGGCTCGGCCACGATCGCATTCTCATCAGCGCCAAGGTCTCCGGGGTGCAGGACCTGGTGGAGGTCTACGCGCGCCTAGCCGCGCGCTGCGACTACCCGCTGCACCTCGGACTGACCGAGGCCGGGATGGGCAGCCGGGGCATCATCTCGTCGACCGCCGGCCTGGCGATCCTGCTGCAGCGAGGCGTCGGCGACACCATCCGGGTCAGCCTCACGCCAGCGCCCGGCGGCGACCGGACCGAGGAGGTCCAGGTCGCGCAGCAGGTGCTGCAGTCGATGGGCCTGCGCAGCTTCACGCCCCAGGTCAGCGCCTGCCCGGGCTGCGGGCGCACCACGTCGACCTTCTTCCAGGAGATGGCGCGGGACATCGGCGCCTACCTTGCCGAGCAGATGCCCACCTGGCGCGAGTCCCACCCCGGAGTCGAGGAGCTGAAGGTGGCCGTGATGGGCTGCGTGGTCAATGGCCCGGGCGAGTCAAAGCACGCGGACATCGGGATCAGCCTGCCCGGCACCTTCGAGGACCCGGTGGCGCCGGTCTTCGTCGACGGACAGCTGGAGACCACCCTGCGCGGCGACGACATCGTGCCACGCTTCCTGGAGATCCTGGACGGATACGTCGAGCGACGCTACCGGTCCTAGGCCGATGCAGCGGCGCGCCGCCGGCGTCGAGCTGCTTCAGGTGCAGATGCTGAGCTTGGCCGGCGCCTGGATGTTGGATCCGGGCACGACGCGTTCGACTTCGAGCGTCCCGTCGTCGTGCAGCCACAGGTTCGCGACGATGTTCTTGTCGAGGTAGGCAGGGTCGAGATCGAGCGAATCGACTGCAGGCTGCCCGTTCACCGTCAGGACCCAGTCGGTGGCCGGCAGGTTGAAGATGAAGACGGCGCCGGTGCACGTCTCGAGCGTCTGCACCTCGGAATCGTCGAGCTGCACGGTCGCCTGCTCCGTGGTCTCGTTCGCGATCGCGACCCGGATCACGTAGTCGGTGACGTCGCCGTTGCCCCCGCCACCATCTCCCCCGCCGCCGCAGGCAGCGAGCACCAGCACCGTGGCCGTGATCGCCAGCAGGAGCCCCCTCCGGGTCGCCCTCGACCGCCCTCCGCTGATCGACATGCAGCTCCTCCTTCTCCTCGCTCGGGTGAGCAGCCCACGGACCCGGGGGCCGCTTCGCCGAGACGATACTTCACTTCATGCCGGCTGCTGCCGGCTTTTCGTACGTTCGCCGGCCTAGCCTCGGGGCTCCCAGCTGAAGAATCGCAACGTGAAGAGAACGCCGCCGATGCCCCACACAGCGATCACGGCGAGGTCCTGCCACTCCATCGGCCCACCCGCCAGCCCCGGCGAATAGATGGCCAGCATCGCGTCTGCGAAGTGCCGGATCGGGAAGATGCTGCCCGCGACATCCATCCAGGCCGGCGGATTCTCGATCCTGATGAAGACGTTGCTGATGAAGAGCAGCGGCAGGATGGTGGCATTCACGATGGCCGGAGCGGCATCGGCGTTGGGGACGAGGGCGCTGACGGCCAGGCCGAGCACGCAGAACGTGGCGGCTCCCAGGCCGAGCGTCAGCAGGAGCTGCGGCAGGCGTTCCCAGGGGAAGCTCACGTCGTAGGCAAGCGCGCCGAACGCGGCCACGATGGCGACGAGCAGCAGCGCGATCAGCACGGCGTGCGCGATGCGCCCGAAGAGGTAGGCCCACGAGGGCAACGGCGTGCCGCGGATTCGCTTCAGGACGCCGCTGTCGCGCGAGATCGAGACGGTCATGGCGATGTTCGTGTATGTCGCGGTGATGACCGCGAAGACGATGATCGTCGGGGTGAAGAAGTCGGAGGCGTGGAACTGGCCCTCGGCCTCGCCGCCGAAGATGACGTTGAAGATCACCATGAAGAGGAGCGGGAAGGCGAAGGTGAAGAAGGCCGCCGCGGGGTTGCGCCAGAACGAGCGGTTCTCGTAGCGCACCTGCCGCAGCGCGAGGGCGGCGTCGTTCACGCCGCGGCCCCCTCGTCGTCGGTCAGCTGCAGGTAGACATCCTCCAGCGACGGGCGCGCTACCTCGATCGCCTCCAGCTCCATGTCGGCCGAGAGGGCCCAGTCGGTCAGCTCGTGGAGGAGGCGGGTGGGCGCATCCGAGGTCAGCGCATAGCGGGCACCCTCGAGCACCGCCCCGAAGCGGTCCGGCAGCTCCGTGCCGTCGGGCAGCCCGAACCGGATCACGGTCTGGCCGGCGTTGCGCCCGCCCAGCGTGTTCGGGCTGCCCTCGGCCACGATCACCCCGTTGGCGATGACCGCCACGCGATCCGCCAGCAGCTGCGCCTCGTCCATGAAGTGGGTCGTGAGGAAGATGGTCTTGCCCAGCCGAGTGAGCTCGCGCAGCATCTCCCACGCCTGGCGTCGCGCAGATGGGTCGAACCCCGTGGTGGGCTCGTCCAGGAAGAGGAGCTCCGGATCGCCTGCGAGCGCCACCGCGAGATCGAGGCGACGCCGCTGCCCACCCGAGAGCTTGCGTATTCGCCGGTTCGCCTGATCGGTCAGGCCGACCAGCGCGATGACCTCGTCCACGTCGCGCGGATGCGGGTAGTAGCCGCCGTGCATGGCGACCACCTCGCAGACGGTCAGGTACTCACCGAGGCCGGTCGACTGCAGCACGATCCCCATCTGCTCACGCATGGCTCGCACGCCGCGGGCGGGATCGTAGCCCATGACCCGAACCTCGCCGGCGGACCTGGCCCTGTGGCCCTCGAGGATCTCGACGGTCGTCGTCTTGCCGGCGCCGTTCGGCCCGAGCAGTGCAAACACCTCGCCGTGCGCCACCGACAGGTCGATGCCGCGAACCGCCTCGACTGCCCCGTAGCTCTTCCGAAGCCCGCGGACCTCGATAGCCGGCATCTCCGCCATGTCGTCAGGCCGGCTGAGCGGCCAGGAAGGTCCAGGCAGCGGCGACGAAAGCCAGGACCAGCAGGATGATCAGCGCGAGCGGCAGCAACCCGGCACCGATGTTCTGCTGCACCTGCTGGTGCTGCGGATCCTCATGGCCCGCGTGCAGGTCTGGCGCCGGCTGCTCGCTGCGGGTGGCCGGCAGGTTCTCGCTGGTCATCTCTTCACTCCTTGACAAGTATCGCGGCCAGGTGGCGCTCCAGGTCCCCCGCAGCCAGCTGACCGATCTGGCGGGCCACCACGGTGCCCTCGGCATCGATGAAGAAGGTCTCGGGCGGTCCGGCCAGGATGCCGAACTCGTCCGCCACCGTCTCTCCCGGATCCATGACCGTCGGCCAGTCCGCGCCCATCTCCTGCATGAAGCTGCGCGCGGCGTCGGCGTTGTCGCGGTAGACGATACCGATCAGGGCCAGTCCATCCGGCGCGTGCGCGGCCGCCGCCTCCTGCAGGAGCGGGAACTCCTCCACGCACGGCCCGCACCAGCTCGCCCAGAAGTTGACGACGACCGGGCGGCCGCGAAAGTCTGCGAGCCGGACGGTCTCGCCATCGAGGTCCATGAGCTCGAACGACGGCGCCTGCGAGCCGATGCTGCCACCGACCGACGCGCCGCCGCGGCTGATCAGCACGGCAGCCAGGACCGCCAACAGGATGAGCGGCAGCACCGCGGCCGCCACCAACCAGCCGCGCGGCAGCGAGCTTCCGGTGTGCTGGCCGGCGGCCGTGGTCATGGGGATCAGTGGCCGGCGGCGTCGTGCGCCCCGTGCTCCTGGTCGCGCCACTCGTGCCCGGCGGCTCGCACCCAGGCCCAGATGCCGACGAGGAGGACGAGCAGTCCCAGCGGGCCGATGATCGGGTTGATGACGTCGGAGATCGCGCCCAGCACCGGGACGTCCCACGGCTCGTCCGGCTTGAAGGCAAGGCCGGCCGCCAGCAGCGCCGCCCCGACCGACATCACCACCGGCAGGAGGCTGGGCGCGGGCAGGTGGACGCCCTGTGGCGGGACCGCCGCGCCGTGGGACCGCCGACCGCCGCGGAGCGTGACCGCGAAGACCAGGGCCAGCACCGCGACGATGCCCAGACCAAGGATCAGGAAGCCGATGGTGGTGTCGTTGGGCATCGGTCTACCTCAGGAAGTAGAGCGTGGTGAAGAGGGCGATCCAGACCACGTCGACGAAGTGCCAGTACATGCTGATGGCCTCGACGGCCACGTGGTTGCGGGCGCTGAACTGCCCCTGCATGCCCCGTGCGAAGAGGATGGTGAGGCCGATGGCGCCTCCGAAGACGTGCGCACCGTGGAACCCGGTCAGCGTGTAGAAGACCGTCCCGAAGACCCCGTCGGAGATACCGAACTCCAGGACCGAGTAGTCGTAGAGCTGGCCGATCAGGAAGATGACGCCCAGCAGCAGCGTCACGCCGGTCCAGAGGCGCATCGACCGCTGGTCACCACGTCGGATCGCCCAGACCGCGAACTGCATCGTGAAGCTGGAGGCAACGAGGATCAGCGTGATGGGCAGGGCGACCGGGAAGATCTCGAGCGGCTCGGCGCCGTCCGGCGGTCCCCAGGTACCGACGAACGAGGCCCGGGCATTGAAGTAGGCGGCGAAGAGGCCGCCGAAGAACATCACCTCGCTGGCGATGAAGAGGAGCATCCCGACGAGCGGGGTCGGCATGCCGGTCTCGCGGCGGGCGGGCTCCACCAGGGGCGGAGTGGTCTGCACGTCGGCGGTCACGCCTCACCTCCTTCTGCGGTCGGGGTCTCTGACACCGTCAGGCCGTGCACCGCGTCGTGCCGGTGCCGCAGGTCGAAGACCGGCCGCTCGCTCCGAACGGGCGGCAGCTTGTCGAAGTTGTACGGCGGCGGCGGCGAGCTCGTCGCCCACTCCAGGGTGTTCGCCTCCCATGGATCGTCACCGACCCGCTCCCCGTTGATCAGCGTGGCGACCACGTTGACCAGGAAGGGCAGGACGCTGATGGCGATCATGAACGCGCCGACCGTCGAGACCATGTTCCAGAAGGTGAAGCCGGCATCGGGCGAGTAGTCGGCGATGCGGCGCGGCATGCCGCTGATGCCCAGCGGGTGCATCGGGAAGAAGGCGAGGTTGAAGCCGATGAAGTGGATCCAGAAGTGGACCTTGCCCAGGCCCTCGTTCAGGCGGCGCCCGGTCATCTTCGGGAACCAGAAGTAGGTGGCGGCAAAGACGCCGAAGACGCTGCCGCCGAAGAAGACGTAGTGCAGGTGCGCCACCACGAAGTAGGTGTCCTGCACGTGGAAGTCGACCGGCGGCGAGGCCAGCATCACACCGCTGATGCCGCCGATCAGGAACATCGTGATGAAGCCGATGGCGAAGAGCATCGGGGTCGTCAAGCTCAGTGACCCTCGCCACATGGTCGCCATCCAGTTGAACATCTTCACCCCGGTCGGGATCGCAATCAGGGCGGTCATGAAGGCGAAGAAGGGCAGGAAGACCTGGCCGGTGGTGAACATGTGATGCGCCCAGACGCTGAAGCTGAGCAGGCCGATGCCGATGGTGGCATACACGAAGGCCCGGTAGCCGAACAGCGGCTTGCGGCTGAAGACCGGCAGGATCTCGCTCACCACGCCCATGGCGGGCAGGATCACGATGTAGACCTCGGGGTGGCCGAAGAACCAGAAGATGTGCTGCCACAGGATGGGGTTGCCGCCGGTGGTCGGATCGAAGAAGCTGCCGCCGTAGTTGCGGTCGATGAAGAGCGCGATGAGACCCGCGGTCAGGACCGGCGTGGCGAGCAGGATCAGGGTGGCGGTGACGAGCACGGTCCAGACGAAGATCGGCATCCGGAAGAGCGTCATTCCCGGCGCGCGCATCTTGAAGATCGTGGCGATGAAGTTCACCGAGCCCAGGATCGAGGCGGTCCCGACCAGCGTCAGGCCGATGAGCCACAGGTCGGTGCCGACACCCGGGGCGTAGCGCGCGTTCGAGAGCGGGGCGTATCCGGTCCAGCCCTCGGCGGCGGCGCCACCGAACAGGTAGCCGGAGAAGATCAGCAGTCCGCCGAGCGGCAGCAGCCAGAAGGAGAGGGCGTTGATTCGTGGGAACGCCATGTCCGGCGCGCCGATCATGAGCGGCACGATGTAGTTCGCGAAGCCGGCCAGGACCGGCACGATGAACAGGAAGATCATGATCGTCCCGTGCATCGTGAAGGCCTGGTTGTAGGTCGCTTCGTCGAGGAACTGGAGACCGGGCACCGCCAGCTCGGAGCGGATCAGAAGCGCCAGGATCCCGGCCGCGAAGAAGAACAGGAAGCTGTTGAGGATGTACAGGATCCCGATCTTCTTGTGGTCGACGGTGGTCAGCCAATCCAGCACCCAGGATCGATTCGTGGTCCCGGCCTGCGGTGCAAGTGTTGTGGTCGCCATCGGCTCCTCGCTCGCTACTCGACGGTCAGGGTGCCGGTCATGTCGGGCACCGGGTGGAAGTCGCAGATGAAGGTGTACTGCCCGGCCGGCAGCGCCGGGATCTGGTACGTGATCTCGGCATCGGGACCGGTGATCGGGTCACCCGTGAAGACCTTGTTGTTGTCGGCGTCGAAGATCGACACGTTGTGGACCACGCCCTCCAGGTTGGTGAAATGGATCTGGAAGCCCTGGTCCGCCGCCGCGCTGAGCTCGCGGGTGTCGAACGCGATGTTCTCGGCCGACAGCTCGAGCGTCGGACCGCTCTGCTCGCCCGACGGCGCCGGCGTCTCGCCCGCCTTCGCCTTCTCCAGCCACGCGTCGTAGTCAGCCCGCTCCAGCGCCTCCACGGTGAACGTCATGCGGGCGTGCAGGTCGCCGCAGAACTCGGCGCACTGCCCGGAGTAGGTGCCCGCCTCGGAGACGGTGAACTCGAGCTGGTTCGGCTTCTGGTCCCCGGAGAGCGGGAACACGTCACGCTTGATCAGGAAGTGCGGCACGTAGAAGGAATGGATGACGTCGGCGGAGGTCAGGTTGAGGTGGATCACCTCGCCCACCGGCACCACCATGGCGGGTGGCGCGGCCGGGCTGCCGATGAGGGTGTAGTCGTTGTCTGGGTTGCCGTCGCCGTCGAGGTAGTGGAACTGCCACTGCCACTGGAAGCCGGTCACGTCGATGGTGACGCCCGGGTTGGCGGCCTTCGCGTCGAGCTTGCCCAGGGTCACCATCGAGACCGCGAACAGGACCAGCACGATGACGGTCGGGATGGCGGTCCAGACGATCTCGATCACGTTGTTGCCGTGCAGCTGGTCGGGCAGCCGATCGTCCCGGCGGCGGTAGCGGAAGATGGCGTAGACGATGAAGGCCTCGACGCCGATGAAGACCACCAGCCCCATGCCGAAGACGATCAGGTAGAGGCCGAACACGTCCTTGGCATTCTCCGTCCGCGGCTCGGGCGGGATCATCCCGCACCCGGTCAGCAGGGCGATCAGCAGCACCGGCAGCCCGACCCGCAGCGCGGGCCGCCACCGGGAAAACGCCGTACTTCCTCCCATCAGCTCGTCTCGGGCTCCTCAGGTAACGGGTGTGGACGGATCCCTGCAGGACCCGCGTCGACTCGTATCGGGGCGCGCACGTGCAGGCGGGCTGACGGCGGCACGGCGCCTATTGTAGCCACGGAGCCGGGAAAGCTGCCAGAGGCGGCTGCGTGGCGGTGAGGCGGCATCCGGGGGAGAATGACCGGGTGAGATTCCGGTCCACAGCCCTGCTCGCCGCCGCAACCTCGCTCGCCGGGATGGCGCTGCCAGGGGCTGCCCTTGCCCACGGCGACCTTGTCGACGCGCCGACCTTTCCCGACGTCCTGCTGATGTGGTCCGCCGACCCGATGCCGCTGCTCGGGGTCGCGTTCTCGGCCGCAGCCTACCTGTGGGCCACGCGCCGCATCGCGGCGCGCAACCGGCTCCCGCACCCATCCTGGCGCACGGCGAGCTTCCTCGCAGGCCTGGGAGCGATCCTGCTGGCGCTCAGCTCTCCCATCGAGGCCTACGACGGGGTCCTCTTCAGCGACCACATGGTGCAGCACATGCTGCTCATGCTGGTGGCGGCACCGCTGCTGTTGCTCGGGGCGCCGGCGACCGTTGCGCTGCGAGCGTCTTCGCCATCGGTCCGGCGCGTGCTCCTGCGCGTGCTCCACAGCCCGGTCGTCGCGGTGGTCTCGTTCCCGCTGCTCGGCTGGCTCGCCTTCGCTGCGGTGAACTGGGGCTGGCACTTCAGCTCGCTCTACGACCAGGCGCTGGAGCATGAGGCGCTCCACTACGTCCAGCACGCGACCTTCCTCGGAGCGGCGCTGCTGTTCTGGTGGCCGGTGGTCGGCGCCGACCCGTCACGCTGGCGGCTGCCGCATCCGGCGCGCCTCTTCTACCTCTTCCTGGCCATGCCCCAGAACTCCTTCCTGGGGGTGGCGATCATGAGCGCCAGCACGGTCCTCTACCCTCACTACCTGACGAACGTCCGCAACTGGGGGCCGACGCCCCTCGCCGACCAGAATCTGGGCGGGATCCTGATGTGGGTGGGCGGCGACATGATGTTCCTCGTGGCGATGGGCCTGGTGGTGGCAGCCTGGGTGCGGCAGGAGGATCGCCGCACCGCCCGCCTGGACGCCCGCCTCGACGCCGAGGAACGGCAGCGCCTCGAGGCGCAGGCGCGCTAGCGTCCCGGATACCGCGCTGGCGCAAGCTGGCCGGCAGCACCGCGATATCAGTCCCACCGATGAACCAGCGGCTGGAGCGCTGACGAGCCGCCCTGGAGGTCCATTCGACCGTCGGTTCATCGGCCCCGGCGATATCCCGGCGCCGGCAGCGGCCTTCGTCCGCCTGATGATCGGCCCCGGCGATATCCCGGCGCCGGCAGCGGCCTTCGTCCGCCTGATGATCAGCCCCGGCGATAACGCGGAGGCGTCTGGAGGGCTGAGGCGCCGCTCCACCGACCCCTGCGATGTCCCGGCAGCGGCCTCCGTTCAGCCGAGCGGCAGCCGGAAGAGCGAATCGGCGCCGATGGCCACGAAGAGGAGCGTCAGGTAGCCGATCGAGAAGCGGAAGAGGCCGATGGCCGCCAGGCCGTCGTGCGCATCGCGCAGGATCCGGAAGGCGTACCACACGAACGCCGCCCCCAGCACCACTGCCGTGACGAGGTAGATCAGCCCCATCTGTCCCGCCGGATAGAGGAGCAGGCTCACGGCCACCAGCAGGAACGAGTAGAGGACGATCTGTCGCGCCGTCTCCGCTTCGCCCCGCACCACCGGCATCATCGGGACGCGAGCGGTCTCGTAGTCGGTCTTGTAGCGGAGGGCCAACGCCCAGAAGTGCGGCGGCGTCCAGTAGAAGATGATGGCGAAGAGCACCAGGGCCGGGATGCCCACCTCCCCCGTCACCGCTGCCCACGCCACGAGCACCGGTACGCTGCCCGCCGCGCCACCGATCACGATGTTCTGCGGGCTCGAACGCTTCAGCCAGATCGTGTAGACGAAGACGTAGAAGGCGATGGCGGAGACGGCCAGGAGCGCCGAGAGCAGGTTGACGGCGAGTGTCAGGAAGACGAACGAGATGATGCTCAGGGCGATTCCGAAGACCAGGGCCTTGCGCGGGGTCACGACCTGGCGCGGCAGTGGCCGCTGTCGCGTGCGGCGCATGAGCGGATCGATGTCGCGGTCGACGTACTGGTTGATGGCGTTCGCGCCGCCGGCGGCCAGGGTGCCGCCCAGCACGACGGCCGCCATGAGCCAGGGCGACGGGAACCCGCGCGCGGCGAGGACCATGGTGGGCACGGTCGTCACCAGCAGCAGCTCGATGATGCGCGGCTTGGTGAGCGCGACGTAGGCGCGAACGGTCTCCATGGTGCTCGGCCGTGCCCTCGCGGCCGGTTCGCCGCCGGCGGCCGGTTCGCCGCCGTACGGTGCGGCCGCGTCCTGCGCGCGCGCAGCCGGCTGGCGGCGGGTCATCGGCAGCCGCAGCCCCACCAGGAGGAGCCAGAAGACGACGGCGAGGAGTCCGGCGCCGACCGCCAGGTGCGGCACCACGAAGGCGGCCGAGAGCTGCGACCAGATGTTGCCGGCGCCGAGGCCGATCTGGACGACGATGAGCACCGCGGCGGCCGCGGCGAGGCGGCGCGGACGAGGCTCATCGGTGGAGCGGCGAACCGCCCAGGCCATCCACAGCACGAGCGCCACCAGCCCGAACGCCACCGCGCGATGCGCGAACTGGATCGCCTGCTCGACGATCACCATGTCCGGGATCACGGCGCCGTTCATGAGCGGGAAGTCCGCGTAGACCAGCCCCGCGTTGTGGCCGGTCACCCACGAGCCGAGCAGCATCTGCGCGAAGACCGCCACCCCGGTGGCCGTGATCAGGCCGATGGGCAGGGCCGAACGCCGCGCCGGAAGCGGGCCGTGGGCCGCGCGATCGGCGATCAGGATGGTCATCGCCAGCACGGTCAGCGCCATCGCGAGGTGGGCGGTGACCAGCTCGCGCGCCAGCCCCTCGAAGACGACCTGCCGGCCGAGGATCGCCTGCACGATGACCAGCACGCCGGCGACGACGGCCGCTGCCAGCAGGGCGCGGTCGCGACGCTTGCGCGTGAAGACGGTGATGAGGCCGATGGCGCCCACCATGGGTCCGACCGCGACGGCGGCGATGAGCCGATGGGTGTGCTCGATCCAGACGTGGGCATCGGCCGCCGGGATCCAGTCGTTGAAGGCGAAGCAGCCGGGCCAGTCCGGGCATGCCAAGCCGGAGTCGGTGGCGCGCACGAGCCCGCCGACCACGATCAGGACGTAGGTCGCGATCGCGGCAGCGACGGCCAGGCGGGCGAATCGGCTCAACAGGATCCTCCGGGCACGGGGCGCAATGCGTCGGGCTGCGCAGCGGGCAGGGGCATGATACCGAGGCCGCTGGACCGCGTCACGAACTGCCTCGGAGCACCAGCCGCCGTTCGGCGGAGCGCGCCTGGGGCATCTCGCGCAGGAAGCCGGGCAGCAGGGGCAGGAGCCTCCGCGAGGCGAAGGCCACGCGATCCATGGCGCGGCTGCGCGACGCGGACCAGCTGATGCCATAACCACGGCGGATGGGCGGCGGCATCACGGAGACCGAGATGAGGTGTGCCGCGTCCCAGACGAAGCGTGGTGGCACGCGGGTGGGATAGAGCACCGACGGCGCCAGCGAACGCGCCGTCGGGGATACCCCGACGGTCCCCTCGGCGATGAGGCGCGCCATCCACGAGCGCAGCTCGTCGAGCGTCTCGGGTACTGCGCGTGGCGGGGTCCCGAGGCGCATGGCGATGACGCGCGACTCGGCGTAGTACGCCTGCGCCTCCTCCGGGCGAAGCGGCGCCACGTAGCGGTGGTAGAGGCGGATGGCGGTGTCGACCAGGGTGGCGTGGACCCACAGCAGCAGGTCGGGCTCGAGCGCGTGGTAGCCGGCGCCCGTTTCCGGCACGGCGCCTCGGACGGCCGCATGGATGGCGTTCATGCGGGCCAGAGATCCCTCTGCTCGGCGGGTCGTCCCGAAGACGATGGCGTAGCTGGCAGTCAGCGTCCGCCGCAGGCGAGCGAACGGATCGGCTCGGAAGTCGGAGTGCTGCGCGACGCCAGCGGCCACGGAGGGGTGCGCCAGCTGCATCAGGAGTGCGCAGGTGCCGCCCGCGAGCAGCAGCGCCTCGCGGTCGATGCGCCACGACATGCTTCCGGGCCCGAACAGCCCGGGATCGCCCATCGCGGCTCGCTCGGTTTCCAGCATGGGCCGATGCTAGCGCAGGATCTGGCCGGCACCCGGCGAGCGGCATCATGCCGCGGTGATCGAGAGGGGGCCGTGCGCGCGTCACGACGACCCTCGACGGCGCGGACCTGGCGCTCCAGCGATCTTCTGACGGACGCCCCGCCTCAGGCCGCCGCGGCCACCTGACCCCGGTCCGGCTCGGGAGCGTCGGCTTCCTCGTCCTTGATCCCGAACCAGTTGACGACCGCTCCCGCCCCGCAGAGCGCGGCGGCGATGAGCATCGCCAGGCGGAAGGCATCGGTCGAGGCTTCTAGCGCGGCCTGGGTCTGCTCCTGGCCGGCGTCGTCAGGGAGTCGCAGCGGCCGGAACTCCTCGCGGACCTGCGGTGACGACGTGTCGGTCCCCGGCAGGCGCGCATCGATGCCGCCGTAGAACGCGGCCGACACGGCAATGAAGACGACGGCGCTGGCAAGGACCGGACCGATGCGGCTGATCGCGTTGTTGATGGCGGAGGCAAGTCCCGAGTTGCCGACCGGCACCGACGTCATCAGCGCGGTGGTGAGCGGAGCCACCAGGATCGCGATCCCCACGGCGAAGAGGAGCACGGCCGGCAGGAAGTCGACGAGGTAGCTGGCCGGCGGAATGAGCGTCGACGGCTCGGAGAACCTCGCGTCCCAGCCGGTGCTGCTGGCCGGCAGTCGCACGTACCAGAGCAGGCCGATGGCCATGATGGCCGGACCGATGGCCATGAAGCGGCGCGGACCGTAGCGGCCGGCGAGGGCGCCCACGCGCGTGGAGAGCAACGCCAGGAGGACCCCGATGGGGAGCCCCACCAGCCCGGCGCCCGTCGCCGTGTAGCCGAGGGCCTGCTGAACGAAGATGGCCTGGAAGTAGGAGTACATGTACAGGGCGCCGTAGATCAGCAGCGTCGAGACGTTGGTGATGCTGAAGTTCCGCGAGCGGAAGAGCGACGGCGGCACCAGCACGTTTCGGCGATAGACCATCAAGGGCACCAGCGCGGCGGTGGCGACCGCGCCGACCGCCAGGGCGATCCAGGCGCTGACGTCCTGCCACTGCTGCTCCTGGCCGCGGATCGCCCCGTACGCCAGCCCGCCCACTGCCAGCGCGACCGCGACCGCCCCGAGCCAGTCGAACCGATCGGACGCCTCCGCGTTCCTGCTCTCCTCGACGCGGGTCGCGGCGATGGCGACGCCCAGCGCGCAGAGGGGCACGTTCACTAGGAATGCCACCTCCCAGCCGAGGTTGTCGACCAGGAATCCGCCGATCGGCGGCCCAAGGACGGTCAGCGCGCTGGTGGCGGCCGCCCAGACACCGAAGGCTCGTCCGCGCTCCGCGCCCTCGAAGCTGGCGTTGATCAGCGCCAGCGAGGTCGGAACGAGCAGGGCGCCGAACGCGCCCTGCACCAGCCGCGCACCGATCAGCAGCTCCATCGTCGGCGACAGCCCGCAGACCAGCGAGGAGGCGCCGAAGCCGGCCAGACCGATGACGAACATGCGCCGACGGCCGTAGCGGTCCGCGAGCGCACCAGCCAGGATCAGGAGTGCGGAGAGCGTCAACAGGTAGCCGTTGACGATGTAGGACTGCCCCTCCAGGACGCCGAACCAGCTGACGGGCAGCTGGTCGCCGATGGCGCGCAGCGCTACGTTGACGATGGTCGAGTCCAGGAAGACGATCCCGGACCCGAGCACGACCGCGATGAGGGTCCAGGTCCGCCGGCTCACCGCGCGAAGCCTACCAGCCGCCGTCCGCGCTCCGGGCGTGCCCCGACCCGGCTAGTCGTGGCCCCCGCGTCCGACGACGTACTTCATCCCGGCCAGCTGTTCCTCGCTCAGGAGATTGCCCGCCGCGTCGAGCAGCGGGTCGTCGCGTCGGCAGTCCAGGCAGACGAAGGCCACGCCCGGGTCGTCTTCGCTGATCAGCTTCACACGCCCGGCAAAGAGGGGCGAACCGATCGCGACGTCCTGCCCGCAGCGCTCGCAGCGTTCCTCCATTGCGTCAGTCTACGAGCCGCGCGATCGGCTCGAAGCGGGCGGTGAAGTGGCGCAGCTGCGGCGGCTGCTCCACGATCCTGTAGCCCGGCAGCTGTGCGGCGCGCTCGCCAACCCAGCGGGCGACCTCGATCACGTAGTCGATGTGCGACTGGGTGTAGACCCGCCGCGGGATCGCCAGCCGCACCAGCTCCATCGCGGCCGGCTCCTCGTGGCCGTCGGGGTGCATCCCGAACATGACGCTGCCGATCTCGCAGCCGCGGATCCCGCCCTCCCGGTAGAGCGCCACCGCCAGCGACTGCCCGGGGTACTGCAGCGGCGGGATGTGCGGGAGGAGCGATCCGGCATCGATGTAGACGGCGTGCCCGCCGATGGGCTGCACGCACGGGATCCCGGCCGCGACCAGCGCCTCGCCGAGGTACGCGGTGGAGCGGATGCGGTAGTGCAGGTAGTCGTCGGTCACGACCTCGCGCAGGCCCTGCGCGATCGCCTCCAGGTCGCGGCCCGCCAGGCCGCCATAGGTCGGAAAGCCCTCGGTCAGGATCTCCAGGTTGCGCGCCTGCTCGGCCCAGCGCATCGTCGTTCATCGCCAGCCAGCCGCCGATGTTGGCGATCCCGTCCTTCTTGGCGCACATCGTCATGCCGTCGGCCAGCGACGCCATCTCGCGCACGATGTCGCGGATGGCCGCATCGGCATAGCCGTCCTCGCGCTGCTTGATGAACCAGGCGTTCTCGGCGAAGCGGCAGGCGTCCAGGAAGAGCGGCAGGCCGTATCGGTCGCAGACGGCGCGCACGGCGCGCAGGTTGGCGAGGCTCACCGGCTGGCCGCCGCCGGAGTTGTTGGTGACCGTCATCATCACCAGCGGGACGTGCTCCGACGCCGCGCTCGCGGATGAAGGCGTCGAGCGCATCGGTGTCCATGTTGCCCTTGAAGGGATGGATGACCGATGGGTGGCGCCCCTCCTCGATCACGAGGTCGACCGCCTCGGCGCCGGTGTGCTCGATGTTGGCGCGGGTCGTGTCGAAGTGGGTGTTTGACGGGATCCAGTGGCCGGCACCGCCGACCACGCTGAACAGGATCCGCTCGGCGGCGCGTCCCTGGTGGGTGGGGATCACGTGCTTGAACGGGAAGAGCTCCTGGACGCGCCGCCAGGAAGCGGTACCACGACGGCGAGCCGGCGTAGCTCTCGTCGCCGCGCTGGATGCCGGCCCACTGCTCGGCGCTCATGGCCCCCGTCCCGGAGTCGGTGAGCAGGTCGATCAGCACGTCCGCCGCGTGCAGGTTGAAGAGGTTGCAGCCCGCGTCGCGCAGGTAGCCCTCGCGCTCCTCGACCGTCGTCATCCGGATCGGCTCGACGCTCTTGATCCGGTGCGGCTCGATGATCGTGGTCCATCGGTCCATGGCTCGGAGTATGCACCTCGGGAACCTGCCTCGACGCGCTCCCGGCCGTCGGCAGTCTCCTACGAATCGGCCCCGCCGGAGGTCGATGGCAGCGGGCAGGAGCCGCCGGAAGAGCACCGGCGCCAGCGTGGCGGTCGCCACGGCCAGCAGGATGATCTGCGCCTGCAGCGTCCGGTCCACTAGCCCGAGCTGCACACCCAGCTCCGCGACGACGACGATCAGCGAGAGCCGCGCGGCCAGCAGCGTGCCGGCCGCCACCGCTTCGCGGAAGCTGTGGCGGCGAAGGACGAAGAGCAGCGACGGGACGACCTTGACGACCATCGCGGCCAGGAGGAGCAGGGCTGTGAAGCCGAGCGCCCCCGGCTCGGCCACGCCCGACAGCTCGAAGCTGATCCCGACGTTGATGAAGAAGATCGGGATCAGGAACCCGTAGCCAAAGCCGGTCAGCTTCCGATCCAGGTCCCCGCGGTTACGGAAGACGGCGGCGAACGCCGTGCCGGCCAGGAAGGCGCCCAGGATCGGCTCGATGCCCAGCACGATCGCCACGCCGACCGCCACCAGCATCAGCGCGAGGACGGCGCGGATCCCCACCTCGTCGGGGTCGTCCGCATCGAAGAGGCGGGCGAACCGCTCCGGCATCCACCACGCCGCACGTCGCAGGGCCAGCAGTACGGCGGCCGCGATGAGCAGGAAGGCGGGCAACGCCAGCAGCCGCGGACCCACCCCGGATTCCACGAGGAGGGCACCCACGGTGACCGCCATGAGCGTCAAGAAGTCGGCCAGGAGCGCGGCGACCAGGATGTGCTGGCCGAGCGCCGTCGTCATCTGACGGGTGCTGCGCAGGGTCGGCACGACGAGCCCAACCGACGTGGTGGAGAGCACCAGCATCTGAAGATACCGAGGCCCAGGGCCTGCGTCGCCAGCCACGACGCGGCGAGCGTCGCAGCGAAGACCGCCAGCCCAGGACGACGGGGCCGGCGCCCTGGCGTTCGAAGACGCCGAAATCGATCTCGAAGCCGGCAAGGAAGAGGAGCAGCAGGAACCCGAGGCTCGCCAGCGAGGCGACCAACACGTTTCCGTGCACCAGTCCGAGCACCGGCCCGATGACGATGCCGAACACGATCTCCAGCACGACTGCGGGAACCCCGATGCGCACGGCGATGAGCGGCAGGACGAAGGCCCCGATCGAGATGAGGATCAGGGCCGCAGCGCCCGGCCCCGTCACGGCTGCGGCTGGTCCGGGACCATGACGATCGAGGTACGCACCCGCGCCAGGATGTGCCCGGCGTTGCCGGGGACCAGCCAGCTGCGTCGCCGGTCGGCGGCCCCGAGCACGATGAGGGCCCCGGGCGGAACCTCGCCGAAGATGCGCACCGGGTTTCCATGCGCGATCCGACCGGAGACCGTGACGCCGTGGACCGATGCCTCGTCGCGGATGCGGGCCGCCGAGGCGCGCACCGCTGCCTCGGTCTGGTCGCCGGCCAGGAAGCGTGGCGGCACCACCCCGAGACCCACCAGCGGCAGGTCCGCCATGGCCGCCAAGTCGATGGCCGCCCACGCCGCCGCCCACCCCCGATCGGTATCGCGCGCCGGGGTGATGACGCTCTCGTAGGCCTCGAGGCCGGCGGCGAACAGCCCGGGCGCTTCGCGAGCCGCAGCAGTTCCAGCGCCCGAACCGACGACAGCCGCCCAGAGGGCAGCGGCAGGACGATGAGTCCCACGCTTTCCTTCGCCGCCACAGCGGCGAGCGCCTCATGGCCGGCGAGCCGGCTGGGCGTGGGGCGGATATCGACGTTGGGATGCGCCTCAACGATGGCCTCGATGCGCTTCGCATCGGCCTTCGCGCGGGTCTCGTCCATGCGCGCTGGATCGTCGTGGATGAGCAGCAACGCCTCCGCCGCCGTGTCGCGCACGAACCGGGCAGCCTCGTGGATCGTGCGCTCGGCTTCCGCGCTCTCGCCCAGCAGGACCGCGGCCTGCCGCCCGAAGCCCAGCGGGAAACGGGCCTCGCCGTGGGTGAAGGTCGCAACCATGGCCCCGTAGTCCGCCGCCGACCCGACCACGGTGACCAGGTCATTGGTCTGCAGCACGGTCTTGCCGTTGGGGACGATGAGCTCGCCGTCGCGCAGGACCGCGGCCACCAGCCAGCGGCTCAGGCCCAGCTCGCCGAGCGGGCGGTCACGCAGCTGCGAGTCCGGCGCAATTCGGAACTCGACCGCTTCGGCCTGCCCGTCGGCAAACGCGGCGGATGCTACGCGGCGCGGATCGAGGTTGATCTCGACGTGCCGCGCCGCGAGCTGCGCTGCGGAGAAGGCGGGCACGCCCAGCCGTCGGTACTGCGGCAGGTTCTCCAGCTCCGCCGCCACGGCCACGATCCGCGCGATCCCCGCCTCCTTGGCGAAGCGGCATGCCTCCACCCCGATCGCATCGTCCAGGCTGGCGACCACCACCGCATCTGCCTCCTGCAGGCCGGCGCGCCGCAGCACGACGCGGCTCGAGGGGTCGCCCTGCACGGCAGTGATGGGCCTGATCGCTGCCGGCCCGCTCCAGCCGGCCGCGTCGGAGTCGATGACCACCACGTCCCAGCGGTCGCCGAGCCGTCCGAGGATCGCGCGGGTCCGCTCTCCGGCGCCGATGACCAGTGCGCGCACGGGGCTGCTCCTCCAGGTGGTGGCCGTCCGCGCATTATGTCGGCCGCCCGGCGCTGCCATCATGCACAGATGCAGCGTTGGGAATCACTGGGCGGCACACCCGCGTCGGCTCCGGCCGTCACGTCGTGGGCGGAGGGTGAGATGCAGACCTTCTGCATCTTCGCAGACGGCCAGCTCTGGAATCGCTACTGGGACGGTGAGGCGTGGCATCCCGTGGGAGACGCTCGGGGGCGAGCTGACCGGGAACCCGGCCGCCTGCTCGTGGGGCTCGGATCGCATCGACCTCTTCGCGCGCGGCAACGACGGGAGGCTCTGGCACTGCTGGTACGAGCCCGCGGGCTGGCAGCCCTGGGAGCAGCTGGACGTGCATCTGACCTCTGACCCGGCCGCCTGCTCGTGGGGGCCGGATCGTATCGACGTCTTCGGCCGCGACGAGGCAGGCGAGCTGGTGCATGCCTGGTGGGACGGATCGGCCTGGTCGTTCGCCTGATCGGATCGGCCCTTCGGCGCGTATCTCGGGGTGATGATGCCTCCGTTCGCGTCGAGCCGAGCCCCGGCCAGGAATCCGCCTGGGACTATCCCCGTCCGCCGCGGATCGAACCCAGCAGTCGCCTCGTCCGGGTGGAGTTCGCCGGCATGGTCGTCGCCGAGACGAGCCGTGCGTTCCGGGTCTTGGAGACGGCCGGCGCTCCGGTCTGGTACCTGCCGCCCGACGACGTTCGGGTGGACCTCCTGTTCCCGATCGGCCGGCGCACCGTGTGCGAGTGGAAGGGCGTCGCGACCTACTTCGATCTCCGAGTCGGAGACCACGCCTCCCCGGTCAGTGCGTGGAGCTATGCGCGCCCGTCGGCCGGCTACGAGGCCATTCGCGACCACGTCGCCTTCTACGCCGGCCGGGTGGACGCCTTCGTCGACGGCGAGCGCGTCACGCCCCAGCCGGGCGGCTTCTACGGTGGCTGGGTGACGTCCGACGTGGTCGGACCCTTCAAGGGCGAGCCCGGCACCGAGGGCTGGTAGCGTCACCGCGCGCTACCACTCCTGCGGCTCCCTGCCCCGCCGCCAGGCCAGCGCCCCAAACAACAGGCCAACGCCGAAGACGACTGCGCAGAGCGCGAGGAACTGACCAGCACCCTCGCTCCCCAGGCATGTCCGATCCGCGTCGCACGCAAGTTGGGCGCGTGCCGCCAGCGCGAACCACAGCCCGCCGACGCCGAGGAAGACGCCGGACAGGAACGCCATACCGCGGGCAATTGCGAACGCGAGGGCGAGGAACGCCAACCCAAGCGCCAGCAACGGCGCGCCGCCCACCAGCGCCATGAATCCCACGACGGCGCCCAAGAGCAGCCCGATTCCCCAGCTTCGCCAGGTCTGCCCTCGCAACATCGGATCTTGGCTCCCTATTCGGGAAGCTCCATGGTCGGCTGCAGCAGGAAGATCCAGACGTCCCACGCCGCGTGGCTGACGATCAGCGCCCCCAGCGGGACCCCCGCCGCGTACAGAGCGGACCAGTGCGCGCCGGCGATCCCCGCCGCCCCGAAGAGCGTGAAGTTCCCGGTCACCAGGTGCACCCCCCCGTAGGCGGCGGCACCGGCCGCCGCGCCACGCCATCGGCCCAGCCAGCGCATGAAGGCCGCCTGCACCATCCCCCGCCAGAAGAGCTCCTCCGCGGGACCGATGACCGCCACCAGCCGCGCCGCGATCTCACCACGCGGCCGCAGCGTGCGCAGCGTGTAGATGTCGCGAATCTGCGCCTCGCCGCCGGGCACGAATCGCCGCGCGAACCGGTCGCCGACCTGGAACGTCGCGTACAGGGTCGCCGCCGAGGCCAGCCCGAGGGCCACCTCGCGCGGGCCGATGCGCACGCGCCGCGACGGCGGGCTCACCGCCAGCGCGTAGGAGCCCAGCGAGAGGCCGGTGAGCGTCATGCGCTGCCAGAAGCGCGGCCGCGGGCCGCGGAAGGTGAGCGCGAAGGCGACCTGCGCGGCCGCCAGGCCGATGCCGAGCGCCAGCCGTCCCGGCGGCAGCCTTCATCGGAAGATCTCGGCGGCGAACAGGCCGATGACCAGCAGGACACCGAAGGCGGCGTGCAGCCGCGCCGTCTGCAGGTCGATCATCGCGATCGCGCGTGCCTGGCCGGTGGCGCCCAGCTCCGCGGAGCGGACCACGACGACAAGGAAGGGCAGCGAGAGCACGGCGAGCATGGTGGCCGCCGGGAGAATGCCGCCCACCACGGCCAGCGTCAGCACGATGTAGGCGCCCAGCGTCAGCGCCAGGTAGCCGTAGTGCGCCCACTCGCGACCGACCTGCGCCGAGATCGTGCTGATTCCGGCGCGCGTGTCCTCGCGGATGTCGCGCCACTCGTTGCCGTGGAGGATGGCGGTGACCAGGAAGCCGATCGGGATCGAGAGCACCAGGGCCGCCGGTGACCACTCGCCAGAGACGGCGTAGTAGCCGCCCAGCGTCATGAGCGGGCCCATCAGCAGGAAGACGAGTGGCAGCCCGAGAGCGCGGAACTTGTACTGGGAGGGCGGTGCCGTGTAGAAGTAGCCCCCCGCCAGGCCGATGAGGCCCAGCACCACGATCGGCCAGCCACGGTACGCGATGAGGGCGATCCCCACCACGACGGCCATCGCGAACGCCACGAACGCCAGCTGGAGCGCGCCGCGTTCGCTGAATCGGCCCTTCAGCACGGCATGGCTGGCGCGCGGCGAGGTGATGGTGTCGATGCCCTGCCGCACGTCGTAGACCTCGTTGACCACGTTCGTGCCGATGTGCAACAGGACGCCGCCCAGCAGCGCCAGCAGGTAGAGGCCGAGGTTGAACTTGCCGTCGAACCAGGCCAGCGCCCCGCCGGCTGCCACCGGCGTCAGCGATGCCGTGAACGAGAAGGGACGCAGCACCTCCCAGATCGCCCCGGTGCGGCGCCGCAGCCAGTCCGCCGGGGTGAGCCGCTCGTCGGCCAGGGCGGCGGTGGCGGCCGCCGCCCCGACGCCATCGGCCTCGGGCCTATCGATGGCCTGCCCCCAGCGCTCGGCGGCAGCCTCCGGCAGCCGGCCGTAGATCTCGGCGGCCTCGAGCAGCGCGCCGACCTGGGCCTCCTCCTGGAGGATCGGCTGCAGGAGCGGCAGCTCGAGGCCAGCACGGTCGTGGAAGGCCAGCGCCCCCTCGGCCACCTGCTCGGCGGTGCCGCACAGCATGAACGCGTCCAGCAGCTCGTCCGGGATCAGGCCGGCGGCGGTGTGGAACTCCTCCGCCCGCCAGGCCGCGGCGATCCGGTCGCGAAGCTCCCGATCAAAGCCGGCACGCGCCAGGGAGACGTCGCCCAGCACGCTCATCATGTAGATCACGAACGGCTCGCGCTTGGCGCGGTTCAGCGCCTCGCGTCGCGAGGTGTCGACCAGGGAGAGCAGGTAACCGGCCGTCTCGATGCTCTCCGGGTCGCGGCCCGCGGCCTCCGCGGCGGTGCGCAGGCGCCGAAGGATGCCGCTCAGCGACGGGATCGACTCGGCCGGCCGCGCGAGGTAGCCGTCCGCCTTCTCGGCGGCCAGCTGGACGAACTCCTTGCGATAGGCGGCAATCACCAGCGGGATGTGGTGGGGTGGGGCAAACATCGGCTGGATGGGCGGCAGACCCTCCGTGGCCGATGGCAGCCGCTCACCCGCCCACAGGGCCCGCAGCTGGTCCATGGCGCGGCTGACACCTTCCACCGCGCCATCGGGCGAATACGGGATGCCCATCTGCTTCAGGCGCAGGGGGAGCCCGGTCGCGAGCCCCATCACGATGCGACCGGGAGCCATCTCGTCCAGGGCGGAACCGGTCATGGCCAGCACCACGGGATGGCGGGTGAACGGGTTGACCGCGCCAAGGGCGATGCGGAAGCCGTCCTCGCGCTCATCGGTCCCGAGCTCGGAGGCGATGGCGCTGACGTAGCTGACCGCGTCGCGTTCGAAGTAGGAGTCGTGGATCCAGACCGAGTCGAGGCCGCCACTGCGGGCGGCGGCACTCCAGGCGACGACCTCGTCGACCTCGCCGCGGGCCGCAAGGCCCAGGCCGATCCGGCGGGAGATGGCGTTCATGGTGGGCAGTCGGACCTTCGAATGGCGATCATGAGACCGATGTGAAATCGGCTACCTGATATTAGCAGATTCTCGCTCGAGCCCGCCCTCGCTGAATGGGGCCAGTCGGGTGTAGGCTGCCCGTCGGCCGACCTGCAGCCAGCCGTTCCACGGCGAGCAGTCGAGCCGCATACAGGAGCTCCCTCAACATGCCGACCTACATGGACATGCACGACATCCCCGGGGTCAAGGCCGACGATGTCGCCGGCGCCCACGAAGCCGATCTCAAGGTGCAGGGCAAGTACGGCGTCGACTACAAGTCGTACTGGGTCGATGAGGCGGACGGCAAGGTCTTCTGCCTGGTCGAGGCGCCGGACAAGGAGACGGCAACCCGCGTGCACCGCGAGGCGCACGGCCTCGAGGCTCACACCCTGTTCGAGGTCAGCGAGGGCAGCTGAGGGGCTGCGG
>CAWEUD010000012.1:0-19560 GCA_963812115.1 uncultured Chloroflexia bacterium | reverse complement strand
GTCGGCAGCCTGAGCGAGGACACTGTTGACACGCCCTCCGACAAGTGGTTCGGTCGACTCGACTTCAACATCTCGTCGAGCAACCAGCTCACGCTGCGCCACAACTACGTGGACGCGGAGAATGCGATCGCCCGTCCGGGCTCCACGACCTTCGAGTTCCCGTCGCAGGCGTACGCGTTCTCCGACGAGACCAACTCGACGGTCGTGCAGCTCAACAGCGTCATCGGCACCACGATGTTCAATGAGGCGCGCTTGACCTACCAGACGATCAAGGACCGCCGCGCCGGCCGCGGTGGCGTGCGGTTCCCGTGGATTCAGGTCGAGGACGTGCTCGGTGCTGCAGACGGCGGAAACTCCCGGGCCTTCGAGGCCGGCACCGAGCCGTTCTCGAGCGCCAACGCGCTCGACCAGGACATCCTCGAGATCACCGACGACCTCACCTGGATCCACGGCGACCACACCTTCGTGGTCGGCACCCACAACGAGCTGTTCAGCTTCGAGAACCTGTTCATCCAGAACGCCTTCGGTGCCTACGAGTACCGTACGCTCGACGACTTCCTGAACGACAACGCCTATCGCTTCTCCTACACGGTGGTGCCGCCGGGCCAGGACCGGGCGCAGAAGTTCGACGTCAACCAGCTCGGCCTCTACGCCGGCGACGAGTGGCAGGTGCGGTCCGACCTGACCTTGACCTACGGCCTGCGCGTCGACGTGCCGTTCTTCCCGGACGACCCGACCCGCAACCCGTTCACCGAAGCGACCTACGGCTACCGCACCGACGAGATGCCGAGCGGGCAGCCGCTGTGGCAGCCGCGCCTCGGCTTCAACTGGGACATCACCGGCCAGGGCAAGCAGCAGCTGCGCGGCGGCGCGGGCATCTTCGCCGGCCGCACGCCCGTACGTGTGGATCTCCAACAACTACGGCCGCACCGGCATCGAGCAGCAGTTCATCACCGTCACCGGCTCGATCCCGTTCAACCCGGACCCGAACAACCAGACCGTGCCGGGCGGCGGCAGGACCGCCATCGGTGAGTTCAACCTGATCGATCCGGACTTCGAGTTCCCGCAGGTGCTGCGCCTCGACCTCGGCTACGACCGCGAGCTGCCCTGGTTCGGCCTGGTGGGCACCATCGAGGGCATCTACTCCGACTCGATCCAGGAGATCTCCTACAAGAACGTCAACCTCCGCCAGGTTGGGACGCTGCCCTTCGACGGCCGGCCGGTCTTCACGCAGGTCGATCCCAACGTCGACGGCGCCTACCTGATCACCAACACCGACAAGGGTGACGCCACCAACGTCCTGGTCAAGCTCGAGCGGCCCTACCGCGGCGACGGCTTCACCGGCTTCGTCTCCTACGTCTACGGTGAGTCCAACGTGGTCAACGACGGTACGTCGAGCCGCGCGGTCTCCAACTGGCAGTTCAACGAGGCGCCGAATCCGAACGACCCGCCGCTGTCGACCTCCGACTACGAGGTGAAGCACCGCTTCACCGCCTCGGTGGCCTACATCTTCAACCGCCGCTCGCCGTGGTCGACCACGGCGAGCCTGTTCTACAACCACCAGTCCGGTAGGCCTTACACCTACCTTCTGGGCACGTCTCGCAGCTACACCGGCTTCGGCAGCTTCAACGGAGACGGGTTCTTCTTCTCGAACGACCTGTTCTACGTGCCGTCGGGCCCGGACGACGTGGTGATCTACAGCGGCGGCACCTACGCCGACCTCGACAAGTACATCTCGTCGGAGCCCTGCCTGTCGCGCAGCCGTGGCGGCATCGCGCCGCGTAACTGCGGCGCGGGTCCGTGGAGCAGCACGCTCGACCTGCGGCTGGCCCAGGCCATCCCGGTGGGCTTCGGTAGCGCCGAGGTGACCCTGGACGTCAACAACCTGGCCAACCTGTTCGACAAGGACGCGGGCCTGGTGAAGTACGTCAACTTCGGTACCGTGACAGTGGCTCAGTATCGTGGACTGAGCGACGACGGCAAGCCGATCTACGAGCTCGGCGACCTCGAAACGCCGTACAACCTCGACAACGAGCGTTCCCGCTGGCGTGCCAAGCTGGGCCTGCGCTGGACCTTCTGATCCAGCTACAGGGTTGAAGCACCGAGGGCCGCGGGGCGCAAGCCCCGCGGCCCTTTTCTGTTTTCTCAGCGGTCCCGGCCGCTCAGGGCCGGGGCGCAATGGGTCAGCCGATTGCGCAGGTGGGCCAAGTGGTGGTTCCACCGGAGCACGGATAGTCGAGGTACACATAGCAGGTGTAGGGACTGCTGTAGGTGACGCCGATGACCGTAGTGGTCGTGTGGTGGCTGCAGTCTTCCGTCACGCGCTTTGTGGTGTACTTCGTCTTCGCCGTCACGACATCGTACAAGCTCTTGAGCGGGTATGGCCGCAGGATGTCGCCAGCGCAGATTGAGTTGCCGGAATAACTGATTACGATTGTGCTCGTCTTTACGGTGTCGTAGAACGTAGGACAGGAGCACTGGAATACGCATTCTACGCGTTCGTCGTAGCAGAAGTCGCAGGGGTCGGACTGGTAGTCGCACCGATGGTAGACGCAGTAGTCGCACTGGTCATCGCAGAAGTCCCAACATTCTGGATTGGTAACAGCGCTTGTGACCTTCCCGATCCCACCTGTCGTGAAGTCCGTACCTTCAATGGATTGCGCCAGTGGCTCATGACCCTGCATCAATAGTTCTGCTGTACCAGCGACTAGGTCGCTGAAGTCATAAGGGATGGCAGCGGCGCCATCGAAGGAAATCTCCACGGTCACGCCGCTACCTTTGGCGGAGTGCTCGATCAGGTTGATTGATCGGCGGGGAGCAGTGGCTAGTAACTCGACGGCACCGAGCATACCGGGATGGGGAACCTCGATTAGAACGGCCTCCTCATACAAAAGGCGGGGCCCGGCCGTGTAGCTTGCATTGAAGCTATGGAGCCCGACCGCTAGATCGATCGGGGCGGCGATGAAAGCCTGGTTTTGGTCGGGCTTCGAGGGGAAGAGAGCCTCTAGCGGCGCCTTCGCCAATGCCAGCGGGCTGGCCAGGAGAGCAGCCACGATCAGGGACAAGTGAATTAGCCTATGGTTTCTTTGCATTGTCGTCTCCTCGTTGTTTGGGATGAGGTCTGAGATTACCCACGTACCGTATTGCACTTTATTTCGCAAGTAAGTGTTATAGACCACCCGGAGGGGTGGTTTCAGTTCCCGTTGTGGCGGTCGCGGACCACCCTGTCGCGCCGCCGGCCGGCGGATGAACACGGCGGCGATCGGAAAAGGGTTGCCGCGGCCGTCGAGCCCGTGGCAGCGTGCGCAGTTGCGGCGGTAGAGACCCTCGGGGCTCTTCGGGTCGGGGCCGCAAGCGGCCAGGCCGGCGGCCAGGCAGACGGCGGCGAGACAGAGGGCGGCGAGGGCTGGGCGGAGGCGTGGCAGGTGGCCTGGTCGCTCGGGCGCAGGACGATGCGGTCGACGTTGACGTGGGACGGGCGGCTGGCGGCCCAGGCGATGGCGTCGGCGACGTCCGCGGCGGTGAGCGGCGTCATGCCGCGGTAGACGGCGGCGGCGCGCTCCTCGTCGCCGTCGAAGCGGACGCGGGAGAACTCGGTCTCCACCAGACCCGGCGCCACCTCGGTCACCCGCACCGGCTGCCCAGCAGCTCGAGGCGCAGGGTGTCGGTCAAGGCGCGCAGGCCGTGCTTGGCGGCGGTGTAGCCGGCACCGCCGCGGTAGGTTTCGAATCCGGCCGTGGAACCGACGTTGACGACGTGGCCGTCGCCGGACTCGACGAGCGCCGGCAGCAGTGCCCGGATGACGCGGACCGTGCCCAGCACGTTGGTCTCGAACATGGTGCGCCAGCGCTCGTCCTGCGCCTGGGCCACCGGGTCGAGGCCGAGGGCACCGCCGGCGTTGTTGACCAGCAGGCGCAACGGCTGCGGCACGGCGGCGGCGAAGCGCTCGACGCTGGCCGGGTCGGTGACGTCGAGGAACGCCGCGGTGCCGCCGATCTCCGCCGCCAGCGCCGCGGGGCGAAAGCCTCGCGGCCCTTTTTCGTGCCTTGGAGGACCGGCGGCGCCGGGATCAGCGGCCGCGAAAGCCGCCGACGAGCCAGGGGCGCTGCAGCAGGCGGGGGTAGGCGTCGACCAGCTGGCGGCGCTGGGAGTCGCTGAGGATCTTCATCACCTCGACGACCAGCGCCGTCTCCAGGGCGCTCGCCGCGGCGATCTCGGCGTCGGCCGCCTGCGCCTTGGCCTCGGCGGTCTTCCAGTCGCCGGCGACCAGCGCCTCGCCCATCGCCTTGCGCAGCTCGGCGTAGCGCGCGGTGTGCTCGCGCCGTTGCTCGATGCAGGTCGTGAACCGCTCGTCCATCGCCTTGCGCTGCTCCTCGCGGAGGGTCAGGCGCGCCGCGACCTGCTCGCGGTTCCACCACATCCGCTTCGCCGGATCGGCCCTGGGCAGGTGCGCCATGCGGCCGCCCGGGCCCTGGGCCGCCGCTCCCGGCGTGGTGCCCTTCGACCCCTGGGCGGCGAACGCCGGGGCGGCTACGAGGCTGGCCAGCACGACGAGAGCGGCGAGGGCCGCCATGCGGTGGGACCGGGAGATGGCGGCTGCGGTACGGGACGGCGAACGGTCGATGGGCACTTCGGCTTCCTCCGGTCGTTGGCTGACGCTGTTGTACCATGCACGGCGCGCGTCCCGCTCCTCTTCCGTCCTTCGCCGACCCATTCGCCATGCGCCACTCGCTCCTCCGTCTCGCCGCCGGCTCGCTCATCGTCGCCGGCCTCGGTCTCGGCGCCTGGGGTGTGCTGCGCTGGCGGGCCGGCGGTTCCGCCGCGGGCCGCCGCCGCGGCCGCTGGCGCGCGCCCCGCGGTCGTTCCTCCTCGTCACCGTCGACACCACGCGCCCCGACCACCTGGAGCCCTACGGCGCGACGACCGTCGAGACGCCCAACCTGGCGGCGCTGGCGGCACGCGGAGTGACCTTCGACAACGCATACTCGGTGGCGCCGATCACCCTGGTCGCCCACACCAGCATCCACACCGGCCTCGACCCGCCGCGCCACGGCGTGCGCAACAACGGCCTGCAGTACGTGCCGGCCGACGTCGAGACCCTCGCCGAGCGGCTCGGGGCCCGGCGCTGGCGAACCGCGGCCTTCGTGTCGGCGGCGGTGCTCGACCGGCGCTACGGTCTCGATCAGGGCTTCGAGGTCTACGACGACGACCTGTCGGCGGGCCGCGAGCGGCACCCGCGGATGGTCGCCGACCGGCCGGCGGAGGCGACCGTGGCCGCCGCCATGGCCTGGCTCGACGCCTTGCCCGAGGGGGAGCGCTTCTTCCTCTGGGTGCACCTCTACGACCCGCACGCCGCCTACTCGCCGCCGCCGCCGTTTCGCGACCGCTACGCCGGCCGTCTCTACGACGGCGAGATCGCCTACATGGACCAGCAGATCGGCCGCCTGCTCGCCGACCCGCGCATCGGCGACGACACCCTGGTCTCGGTGATCGGCGACCACGGCGAGAGCCTCGGCGAGCACGGCGAGCAGACCCACGCGCTGCTCGCCTACGATGCGACGCTCCACGTGCCGTGGATCCTGTGCATCCCGAGCGGTCCGCGCGGCCTGCGGGTGGCGGCGACGGTCGGCCAGGTCGACCTGGTGCCGACCGTGCTCGACCTGCTCGACCAATGGCCCTCCGACGGCGACGGCACGAGCCTGGTGCCGCTGCTCGAAGGGCTCGTTCGCGACGACCCGGACCGCGCGCTCTACTCCGAGACCCTGCTGCCGTTCTACACCTACGGTTGGTCGCAGCTCACCGTCCTGCGCCGCGGCCGCTTCAAGTGGATCGACGCGCCGCAGCCGGAGCTCTACGACACCCGGCGCGATCCGCACGAGCTGTCGAATCTGGTGACGGAGGAGCCCGGCATCGCGCACGACATGGCGCGCGAGCTGGCGGCGCGACGCGCGGCCGAGGAGCGCGGCGGGGACGGCGGCGGTGGCAACCAACTGGCGCTCGACGACGAGGCGCGCGAACGCCTGCGCAGCCTCGGCTACCTCGCCGTCGGCAGCACGCCCGGCGGCGGCGACCGCGAGCGGCCCGACCCGAAGGCGATGATCGGCGTCCACGTCGGCCTCGAACGGGCGCGCTTCCTCGCTCTCGACCGCCTGTTCGGTCCCGCCGAGGCCGAGCTCGAGAGGGTCCTGCGCCGCGATCCGAACAACCTGGCGGCGCTGATGGACCTCGCCGAGGTACAGAGCTCGGCGGGGCGCGACCAGGAGGCGGAGGCGACGCTGTCGCGCGCCCTGGCACTCGACCCGAGCTACCCGCAGATCCACCTGCGCATGGCCACCCTCGAGGCTTCGCGCGGCAACCTCGAGCGCGCCGTCGAGCTCACCGGTCTGGCGCTCGACGCCGAGCCGCGGTCGGTCGAGGCACGGCTGCGCCGCACCGTCTACCTGGCGCGCCTCGGGCGGGCGCAGGAGGCGCGCCGGACGCTCGACGAGGCGCTCGCCGCCGACCCCGACTCGCCGCCGGCCAACGTCCTCTTCGCCCGCCTCTTCGAGCTACGCCACGATCCGGCGGCGGCGGAGGCGCGGGTGCGCGCCGCGCTCGACCGCGACCCGTTCCAGATCGCCGGTTGGCAGATCCTCGGCGAGGTGTTGCAGGTCACCGGCCGGCCGGAGGAGGCGCTCGGCGCCTGGCGGCAGGGGCTGCGGCGCCAGCCGGACGACGCCGACCTGCACGCCCGCGTCGGCAGCGCCCTGGCGCGCCGCGGCGGGGCGGCGGCCGAGGCGGAGGTGCATCTGCGCGAGGCCTTGCGGCTCAGCCCGGAGCCGCGGCCGGACGCCGAGGTGACGCTCGGAGCGTTGCTCGCCGAGGGCGGTCGTCTCGACGAGGCGATGACCCACTACGACCGCGCTCTGGCGGTCGAGCCGGATCACCCCGGAGCGCTCAACAACCGGGCCATCGCTCTCTACCGCAGCGGCCGGCTGGACGAAGCCGAGGCCGCGCTAGAGGCGCTGGTGAAGAGCCAACCGCGCCACGCCGACGCGCACAACAACCTGGCGGCGATCGCGCTCGACCAGCACCGCCCGGCCGACGCCGAGCGCCACGCCCGGCGCGCCGTGGAGCTGGCGCCGCGGATGGCCGAGGGGTGGAACAACCTGGGGCTCGCCCGCGCCGCCCAGGGGGACGACGCGGCGGCGCAGCGCGACTACGAGCACGCCGCGGAGCTGGCGCCGGACTACTGGCAGGCGCGCCTCAACCTGGGTGAGCTGCTGGCCCGCCGTACGGTCTCGGGTCCCCCCACCGCTTCGAAGCCGCCCGCTCGCCGCGCCGCGGCCCTGCTCGAAGAGCTGGTGAGCGAGAAGCCGGAGATCGTCGACGCCCACCTCGAGCTCGGCCGCCTCTACGCCGGGCCGCTCGCCGACCCGGCGCGCGCCCGCACCCACTTCAACGCCTTCCTGCGGCAGGCGCCGCGGCGGCCGGAGGCGGCGGAGGTTCGGAAGCGGCTGGCCGAGCTGGCGCCCTGAAACGGGCTCAGGCCGGAGCGAGGGGCGACGGCCCGGTGCGGAACCGGCGCAGCAGCCACAGGCCGCACAGCGTGAGGATGGCCCCGAGTGCGATCAGGCCCCAGGTGGAGACGGTCGGAACCGGAGTCGCCTCCAGCGCCACCTGGGCGGTGTTGGTCACCGCCTGGTAGTAGGTGTAGAGGTAGTGCACCGAGAAGTCCAAACAAGGTCGGCGGTTCCCGTACCGCCGAGGGTCCCCGCCAGGTTGCCGACGACGAGGGTCGGCACGTAGTCGTTGCTGGCCGTGAAGGTCGCCGGCACCGGCGAGCCCGGCGGGAAGAAGACGTACTGGGAGCGAAAGCAGTAGGTGCAGTACGAGGCGCCGGTGACGGTGTAGACGCCGGTCGACGGGTAGCTGTGGGTGAACGAGGCGAGGTTGCGGTAGACGTTGCTGCCGCCCGGTCCGCCGCCGGTGCTGGCGAGCGCCAGGGTGGTGTACGGCACGGTGACGCCGTCGCCGTAATCGAGGGCCGGGAAACCGGCGGCCGGATAGCCGGCGGTGGTCGACGGATAGGGCCCCACCCGGGTGTACCAGGTGAGGTCCATGTCGGCCTCCAGCACCTCCGGCCGGACGTCGGTGACGGTGACCTTGATGCCGACCGCGGGGCCGAGCCCGCCGCCGGGAAACGCCAGGGCCGCTGGTGCACACAGGATCGCGGTCAGCACCGCGAGAAGCCCGATCTTCCCGCCTGCTCCGGCTCTGCACAGCGGCATCGCACACCCCCACCTTCGTTCTTGGACGTCCACATTGGTCCGCCGAGTATACCCGAAGGCCCGGCCGGCCGGCGTCGTTCGGTGCGACATTTCTTCCGTGATGAGTGAACCGCTGGAGTGCAACGGGCGGCGTAGAGGCGATGGGCGGGTCCACACGACCCCCCGGAAGCCTCACGCGCTGGACCTCTCCCGAGGTCCAGTTCGGGCCGGTTCGCTCCCGCGGGCCGGCCCATTTTTCGCCCGCTCGCCCGGCGTCTAGTCGCCCGCTTCGCCGCGTCCTCGCCGCCGGCGGGCGGAGCCTTGGGACGGCTGCCGATGGCGACGATCAGCTCCTGCACCACCTCCTTGAGCTCCACCGTGTAGGTGGCGAGGGCGCGGTGCTGCTCCTCGAGCTGGTCGAGGCTGGGGCGGGTGAGCGAGCCGCCGGTGCGCGGCCGCACCTTGTAGGTCAGCCGCTCGTCGAGGTAGCGCAGCTTGGCGTAGGCCTGCTTGAGGCGATCGGGATCCACGGGCTTCCTCCGGGTCGTCCGGCGCAAGCCTACCGCGGTGCCGGCGCCGAGTCGTCCACCGCGGTTTCGTCCGGCCCGGCGGTTGCGCTCGCCCTCGACCCCCGCCAGGCGCAACGACAGCTCGACCAGCGCCGTCACCTGCTGCGCCGTCAGCTTGTCGCCGAACGCGGGCATGGTGCCCTCGCCGTCGACGATGCGGCGGCGGATCTCGGCGCGGTCGCGCTTGGCGGCGAGCTCGGAGAGGGTGAGGTCGAGGCCCGGCTTGGCCTTCACCGCGCGCGGGTTGCCGCGGCCGTCGAGCCCGTGGCAGCGCGCGCAGTTGCGGCGGTAGAGACCCTCGGGGCTCTTCGGGTCGGGGCCGCAAGCGGCGAGGCCGGCGGCCAGGCAGACGGCGGCGAGGCAGAGGGCGGCGAGGGCGGGGCGGAGGCGTGGCATCGGGATGGCGGACGCGGTCGGCCGGCGCTTCGACAGGCCGGGCTCAGGGCTGGCCGGAAGGGGTGGTCGGGGTGGTCGGGATGGTCGAGTGCGTGCGGTCAGTCGTCGCGGCGGAAGACCTCGGTGGAGGTGGCCTGGTCGCTCGGGCGCAGGACGATGCGGTCGACGTTGACGTGGGACGGGCGGGTGGCGGCCCAGGCGATGGCGTCGGCGACGTCCTCGGCGGTGAGCGGCGTCATGCCGCGGTAGACGGCGGCGGCGCGCTCCTCGTCGCCGTCGAAGCGGACGCGGGAGAACTCGGTCTCCACCAGCCCCGGCGCCACCTCGGTCACCCGCACCGGCTGCCCCAGGCAGCTCGAGGCGCAGGGTGTCGGTCAAGGCGCGCAGGCCGTGCTTGGCGGCGGTGTAGCCGGCGCCGCCGCGGTAGGTCTCGAAACCGGCCGTCGAGCCGACGTTGACGACGTGGCCGTCGCCGGACTCGACGAGCGCCGGCAGCAACGCCCGGGTGACGCGGACCGTGCCCAGCACGTTGGTCTCGAACATGGTGCGCCAGCGCTCGTCCTGCGCCTCGGCCACCGGGTCGAGGCCGAGGGCGCCGCCGGCGTTGTTGACCAGCAGGCGCAACGGCCGCGGCACGGCGGCGGCGAAGCGCTCGACGCTGGCCGGGTCGGTGACGTCGAGGAACGCCGCGGTGCCGCCGATCTCCGCCGCCAGCGCCTCGAGACGCGGCATCCGCCGCGCTCCGACGACGACGTGGAAGCCCGCCGCCGCCAGCGCCCGCGCCGCCGCGGCGCCGATGCCGGAGCTGGCGCCGGTGACCACCGCCACCGGCCGCCCTGGGTCTCGTCTTGCTCGCTCACGACTCGTCCCTCGCAAAGGCCCGCACCAGCCAGTTGAACAGCGCGATCACCAGGCCGCCGAGCACCGCGGCGCCGCAGCCGTCGACGGTGAGGCCGTCGAGCAGCCAGCCGGCGAGCCACAGCATGGCGCCGTTGATCACCAGGTAGAAGAGGCCGAGGGTGACCAGCAGCAGCGGCAGCGACAGCAGCGTCACCAGCGGCTTGACCAGCAGGTTGATCAGCCCGATCACCAGGCCGGCGAGCAGCAGGTAGAGGATGCCGCCCTGGTAGTCGATCCCCGGCACCAGGAGGGAAGCGAGGAGCAGCGCGATGCCGTTGAGCACCACCTGCACGATTGCGCGCGTCACGGTACCTCCTCTCCATGCCGGCGGCGCCACTCCTGGTGCGCCGACTCGGCGACCCGCCGCTCGTTGTCGAAGGTGATCTGCGAGAGCGCCCGGGGCCAGGGGAACCACTCGGCACCCGACACCTCGCGCGGATCGAAGCTCTCGTTGGAGCCTTCCACGTAGTCGAGGAGGTAGAAGTCCACCCGCTTGTGGATGCGCTTGCCGTCCTCGACGAACCAGTACTCGATGCTCGGCAGGCGGCCCGACCGGCCGGCCGGTGACGCCGGTCTCCTCGCGCACCTCGCGCACCGCCGCCGCCTCCACCGTCTCCTGCCTCTCGAGGTGGCCCTTGGGGATCTGCCAGCGCCGGCCCTCCTGCAGCGAGATCAGCAGCACCTCGCCGCGGCGTACCACCAGGCCGCCGGCCGAACGCTGGTGCTCCGTCTTCACCGCCTCGTTCCTCCCGCTGCGGCGCTCAGTTGGCGCCCCCGTCGGCCGCGGCCGGCGGTCCACGACGGCAGCGAGTCCGGGTTGACGCCGACCGACACGCAGGGCGCCGGTCCACGCCTCCTCCGGCGTCGCCGCGAAGACCAGGTCCGGGTCGACCGGCGCCAGCAGCCAGTCGTTGCGCAGCATCTCCTCCAGGAGCTGACCCTCGCCCCAGCCGGCGTAGCCGAGGAGCAGGCGGAAGCGCTCCGGCGGCGCGTCGGCCAGGCGGCCGAGGTCGCCGATGTGCTGGGTGACCGAGATGCCGGCGGCGATGGCCAGCGACGCCTCGATGCCCGGCTCGTCGCCGTCGGCGGCGGGAGCGTAGAGCACGGTGCCGATCTGCGGCTGCACCGGGCCGCCGAACCAGGTGAAGGCGCCGTCGTCGCCGCCCCACTCGATCTCCATGCCCTCGAGGATCTCGCGCACCGCGATCTCGGTCGGACGGTTGACGATCAGGCCGACGCTGCCCTCCTCGGAGTGGTGGATCAGCAGCACCACGCTCTTGTGGAAGAACGGGTCCTGGACCTGCGGCATGGCGACGAGCAGGACGGGCGTCTGGAAGTCGGCGGAGTCGGTGGCCATCGGCCCTCCGAGTCTACCGGGACATGGCGCCGCGCTCGCGGCGCAGGCGCTGTGTTAGCCTGTCGTCCACCCGGTGCCGCACCGCGGCTGCCGCGCGCCGACCGGGCCATTTCCGCGATCCGGGCCTGCCGCCGGCCGGACCTTTTCGAGGCCGGTTCTGTCCCCGGCACCGTCTTACCAGCACCGTCTTCGACAACACCCGGGAGAGAGCTTCCGATGAACGACTCCTTCGCAAGCCACGGCGAGCTGGCCGTGGGGCAGCGCCGCTTCCGCATCGCCCGCCTCGACGCCCTCGAGGCCAGCGGGCTTCGACGTCGCAGCGCCTCCCCTACGCCACCCGCATCCTGCTCGAGAACCTGCTGCGCCGCGAGGACGGCGCGAGCGTCACCGCCGACCGACATCGAGGCGGTCGCCAGCTGGGATCCCGCCGGCCGAGCCGTCGCAGCGAGATCGCCTTCATGCCGGCCCGCGTCCTGCTCCAGGACTTCACCGGCGTGCCCGCGGTCGTCGACCTCGCGGCGATGCGCGACGCGATGGCGCGAGCTGGGCGGCGACCCGGACAAGATCAACCCGCTGCAGCCGGTCGAGCTGGTGATCGACCACTCGGTGCAGGTCGACGAGTTCGGCACGGCCGACGGCCTTCCTGATCAACGCCGAGAGCGAGTTCGAGCGCAACCGCGAGCGCTACGCGCTTCCTGCGCTGGGGCCAGACGGCCTTCGACAACTTCCGCGTCGTGCCGCCGGACACCGGCATCGTCCACCAGGTCAACCTCGAGTACCTGGCGCGCGTGGTGCATGGTCGGCGACGGCGACGGCGGACGTGCGCCTACCCGGACACCCTGGTCGGCACCGACTCGCACACCACGATGATCAACGGCCTGGGCGTGCTCGGCTGGGGCGTCGGCGGCATCGAGGCCGAGGCGGCGATGCTCGGCCAGCCGATCTCGATGCTGATCCCGCAGGTCGTCGGCTTCACGCTCACCGGCACGCTGCCGGAGGGCGCGACCGCCACCGACCTCGTGCTGCGCGTCACCGAGATGCTGCGCGCGCAAGCGGCGTGGTCGGCAAGTTCGTCGAGTTCTACGGCCCGGGCCTCGCCAGCTCTGCCGCTCGCCGACCGCGCCACGATCGCCAACATGTGCCCCGGAGTACGGCGCCACCTGCGGCTTCTTCCCGGTCGACGCGGTGACGCTCCGCTACCTGCGCTTCACCGGCCGCGACGCCGCGAGCGGGTGGCGCTGGTCGAGGCCTACATGAAGGAGCAGGGCCTGTTCCACACCGCCGACACCCCGGAGGCCGAGCTACACCGACGCGCTCGAGCTCGACCTCGGCGACCGTCGAGCCGAGCCTCGCCGGGCCCGAAGCGGCCGCAGGACCGCATCCCGCTGGCGAGTCAAGCGGCTTCCGAGACGCGATGCCCGCGCTGATCGGCCGAGGCCGCCCAGGACGGCAGCCTGGCGACCGCGGACGGCGACCGGCGGGCGCGTCGCCGAGCCGAGGCGCGGTGCGCCGACGGCGCGAGGAACGCGACGCGACGTCGAGAGCTGCGAGCCGCTCGACCACGGCTCGGTGGTGATCGCCGCCATCACCTGCTGCACGAACACCTCGAACCCCGTCGGTGATGGTCGCCGCCGGGCTGCTGGCCAAGAAGGCGGTCGAGCGCGGCCTGACGATGCAGCCGTGGGTGAAGACGAGCCTCGCGCCCGGCTCCAAGGTCGTGACCGACTACCTCGACGAGGCCGGGCCTGACGCCGTACCTCGAGCAGCTCGGCTTCAACCTCGTCGGCTACGGCTGCACGACCTGCATCGGCAACTCGCGGCCCGCTGCCCGACGCGATCTCGCGACGCCGATCGACGAGCGGCAACCTGGTGGCGGTCTCGGTGCTCTCCGGCAACCGCAACTTCGAGGGGCGCGATCAACCCCGAGGTGCGCGCCAACTACCTCGCCTCGCCGCCGCTGGTGGTCGCCTACGCGCTCGCCGGCCGCATCGACGTCGACCTCGACAACGAGCCGCTCGGCACCGGCCGCGACGGCGAGCCGGTCTTCCTGCGCGACATCTGGCCGACGCCAGCAGGAGATCCGAGACACGGTGTCGGCCGCGCCGTGCGCGCCGAGATGTTCGAGCGCGAGTACGGCGACGTCTTCACCGGCGACGAGCGCTGGCCGCGCTGCCGGTGCCCGACGGGCGAGCACCTACGCCTGGGACGCCGACTCGACCTACGTCAAGCAGCCCGCCGTTCTTCGAGCGGCATGCCGCGCGAGCCGGAGCCGGTCGAGGACATCGCGGGGCGCGCGCGTGCTGGCGCTGCTCGGCGACTCGGTCACCACCGACCACATCTCGCCGGCCGGCGCGATCAAGCGCGACAGCCCGGCCGGGCAGTACCTGATCGAGCACGGCGTCGCGCCGAAGGACTTCAACTCCTACGGCTCGCGCCGCGGCAACCACGAGGTGATGATGCGCGGCACCTTCGCCAACGTGCGGCTGCGCAACCGGCTCGTGCCGGAGCGTCGAGGGCGGCTGGACGCTGCACCTGCCCGACGGCGAGCCGATGTCGATCTACGACGCCGCGATGCGCTACCGCGAGGAGGGCGTGCCGCTGGTCATCCTCGCCGGCAAGGAGTACGGCACCGGCTCGTCGCGCGACTGGGCGGCGAAGGGCCCGCGCCTGCTCGGCGTGCGGGCGGTCGATCGCCGAGAGCTACGAGCGCATCCACCGCAGCAACCTGATCGGCATGGGCGTCGCTGCCGCTCGCAGTTCGTCGACGGCGCAGTCGGCCGAGTCGCTCGGCCTCACCGGCCACGAGACGCTTCGACGTCGAGGGCCTGGCGGCGGGGCTCGCCGACGGCTTCGCCGGCGGCCGGCAGGTGCGGGTGCGCGCGCACGCGCGACGACGGCTCGACGGTCGACTTCGCAGGCCGCGGTGCGCCTCGACACGCCGCAGGAGGTCGAGTACTACCGCCACGGCGGCATCCTCCAGTACGTGCTGCGCCAGCTGCGTAGGACGGCGCCGGGTGGGCCGGCGCGCCAGAAAAAGCCCCGTGCCGGGGAGGGAACCGGTCACGGGGGGAGGAGAGGGAGCTGAAGGAGTGAAGCGGAGCTCGCGAGCCCCGCGACGGGCCCAACTCCCGTCGGCCCGTCTACTCGTGAGAACAAGGATCGGGCCGGGCGCGATTCCGACGCGCCGCGCCGGTGCGCACCGGCGGCCCCGAAAGGAGCAGCGTGACGAGACGCGTCTTCCTCACCGGCGCGACCGGCTACATCGGCGGCGTCCTGGCGCGCCGCCTCGCCACCGCCGGCGACACGGTGCGGGCGCTGGTGCGGCCGACCCGACCCGGTGGAGGTCGCCGCGCCTGCGCGCCGCGGCATCGAGACCTGCGACGGCGACGTCACCGACCGCGTCTCGATGCGCGAGGGGATGGCCGGCGCCGACTGGGTGATCCACGCCGCCGCCGACCTCGACTTCCACGCCGCCGGGAGCGCGTGCGGCGCATCAACGTCGACGGCGCCGACAACGTGGCGTCGCTGGCCTACAAGCTCGGCTGCGGCCGTTTCCTGCCTGCTCTCCTCGATCGCCGCCTTCACCGGCAGCCCGGCCGACGGCTCGGCGGCGACCGAGGAGACGCCGAAGGGCGACGACTTCCCCAGCCTCTACTCGGCCACCAAGCGCGCCGGCGAGGAGGCGGTGCGCGCCTGGGCCGCCAAGGGGGGCGGCGGCCTGGCGCTCAACGTGGTGTGGCCGAGCCTGGTCTACGGCCCGCCGGGCAAGAAGGCGGGCGCCAACGCCCTGCTGCGCATGCTCGCCAAGGGCCGGCTGCCGGTGCTGGTCGGCGCCGACCGGCGCACGAGCTGGGTGCACGTCGACGACCTGGTGGACGGCCTGGTGCGCGTCATCGAGCGCGCCGAGCCGGGCCGCGACTACCTGATGACCGGCGACGTCGCCACCGTGCGCTCCGTCGTCGAACGCACCTGCGAGCTCGCCGGCACCCGTCCGCCGCGCCTCGCCCTGCCGCTCTGGCTGGCCCGCCTCGGCCTCGCCGCCGCCGCCCCCTACTACCGCCTGCGCGGCTTCAAGCCCCCGCTCCCCCCGGCCAGCTCGACAGCCTCGGCCGCCACTGGGCCTTCGACGACTCCCGCGCCCGCCACGAGCTCGACTGGCACCCGCGGTCTCTGGCGCAGGGGTTGCCCCCGACGGTCGAGCACGTTCTCGGGCGGTAGGGCGTCCGCCTCAGGAGTGGGATCACGGCGCGTCGGGATAGCGAGATTCGAAGAACACGTCGAGCCAGGTTCCACAATTCCCCGGGCGGTTGTAGCAGGTGGCGTGCGATTCGGCCGAGAATCTATTCCCACACCTATCTCTCTTCTCGGTTTTCCGGACAGAACCAAGCGGCGCTTCGACACCGAGATCATATAATTCGATGAGCTCGGCGGGATCGATGTAGCCATCGACGTTGATGTCGCTCCACGCGTGGATCAAATGTCCCACATTCGAAGAGATCGATCTCTCGCCCGTCTCGGAGCTTCTATCGCAATACTCCGCCAAGGCCTCGAAACCGTTGGCGTAAGGGTAATCCCCTTCTGGTCCTCGTGTTACGTTGCCGAAGAAGTGGCGCCATGGCTCCCCTCGAGCAGGCTGTCCGATCGCCAGGTTGGAGACGTCGGCTTGGCTCAAGTTGACAACGAAGGCAACGCCGCTCCCAGGGTCCGTCCATGCGGTACACGAGATGTCGCCAGTACCGTTCCAGTCGAGGCAGACCGTGGGCCCTTCCGACCCGCAAAATCCATCCCTCCACCAGTTCTGGTGCCCTTCGTCGACCGTCGAGAGGTAGTCCGAGGTGGAGTACGAGAGGACTGTTCGTCAGGATACAACGGCACGCGATGCACTCCCAAGTGCCCCATTCTGGAGCTGGGAGAAAATCACACATCGCATCTGTGAAGCACTGACAGGGGAAGGAGAAGCAGCATTTCGAAGGCAGGGTTTCCCCGATGGCTTGGCACGCCTGGAGGTTACATCCAGGGTCGCATTGCGTGCTGTACCAGAACGGTACGGCAACCGAAACCCCAGCGTAGGCCCGCTGCCGCGCCGGCTTCGCACGCCTCTGCGAAGTCCGTGACACTGGAGAAATCCGGGTTTGGAAACGAGAAAAGCGTTGTTGCGGTCGCACAGACCGCGGTCAGATCGGCGAGGAACTGGGCATCACAACTCGCTTTCCAACTAAGGTCGAGGTAGGGGCCACCGCAAGGGTTGCGGGTTCGCCAGCACGTGTCGTGACGTTCGCAAGCGCCGAGCAGCAAACTGTTCAGCGCAAGTTGGAAGCTCTCCGGCAGCCCGAGGCTGCAGTGCTGCGCGCTCGCAGGTCGCCCGATGGCGAGACTCAGGACGAAGAGCTGAGCGATCAGCGTCGCAATCACAGTGTTTTTCTGGCGGGGTTCTCCTAGGGTTGCCTACAGTCGAGCCGCCTGGCCACCTCCTGAGGTAGATCTCTCAACAGGTACTTCTTGGCAAGTCGGCTGTTGGAACAAAAGGTCTCCAGCGTTCTGATGACCGCTGTGTCGAGGTCGTTGGAAAGCGCCGTCCGGCCGTCCCAAAGGAGCTCGAAGCTCCTGCCGGAGAGCGAGCCGAACGAAAGAGACAGGACTGGTCCGTCGGGCTGCCAGGCCTCGCCACAGCCGGCGCACGCGACTGCATGGAGAGTCTCGTGGGGGACGCGCATCCGGTCGAGAACCGGTTGCCAGTATCGAGACACCTCCAAGAGATTGTCCGGAGAGATCCGTGGGCACCTCTCGGGCCACGAGCTTAATCGGTAGACCGCCATTCCACCGCCGGTGTCCATGGTGATCCTTGCGCCCTGTTCGAAGAGCTCTGACAACAGGGATCGGTCCAGGGTTCGGCCTGCGATGGTGCATCGACAGGTTCCGAAAGAACCAACAGGGTTGCGAGGCGGTTCTTGGAGGGGGCCCCGAACCCGAAGGTGTAATCGAAGCAGGAGGGGGGAACGACGCAGGAGAGCCCGAGAAGAGCGACGATCAACAGGGCGAGAGATCTCATTGAGCCTCCAATCGTCAGCTTCGACGGCAGTCGAGCGACGAAGAACTCGATTGTTACCGCGGCAACTCGAGGAAGGCCTGCCGCCGACCATCAAGGCCCGTCCTCGGGTGTTAGGGCGAAGCTGGCCAGTCACTCTAGTGTATGGGAATCGCTGGAGGTGCGGTGCCCCTCGTCTTACCGGGTGATGTCTCTGCACCGAGAAAGTCGACCTTCAGCAGCCCGGCTGAGTACGCTCGAGGTGCTTCGGGGTAGCGTGAAACGCAAAAAGCGTCGATCCACGTTCCACAAGTGCCCGGACGGTCGAAGCAGATGGCGTGCGCTTCCGCCGAAAAGGTGTTACCGCAGCGGTCTCGCTTGCCCGTCCTCTGCACTTTCCCGAGTGACACGATTCCGAGGTCTCCAAATGGGGTCAGCTCTCCGGGGTCGATATAGCCATCTGTGCTTAGATCTGTCCAGACGTGCAGCAATGTGCCGCATTCCGTGAAATCGATATTGTTGCTCACTGGGTCCTGGCCGCAATATTCGGCCAGGGCCTCGTAGCCGTTCGCGAAGGGATTCTCGCCATCGGGACTCCTGGTTACGTTTCCGAAGAAGTGGCGGCTCGGTTCAGCGCGAACGGGAAGACCAATGGCGACATCCGAGACATCGCTCGCGCTCAGGTTGACCAGGAAGGACACTCCGCTGTTTGGGTCAGTCCATGCGGTGCAGGTCACCGTGCCATCGCCACGCCAGTCGAGGCAGATGGTGGACCCTTCCGACCCGCAGAATCCATCCTTCCACCAATTCTGCTTCCGGCCGCTTTCCATGGAGGAGTAGTAGTCTGGAAGGTGGAGGACGAGAGGGCTGTTCGTCAGTACACAACGGCAGCCCAAGCACTCCCACGTACCCCACTCGGGGGAGGGTAGGAAGTCGCAGTTTTCGTTCGTGAAGCACTGACATGCGATGCTGAAGCAGCACCTATACGGAAGCGGAAGGCCCAGGGCTTGGCAAGCTTCGAGGTTGCACCCATTGGTGCACTGCGTGCTATGCCAGCCTGGAATATTCACCGACACGCCAGCGTATGCTGCAGCGGCTCCCGCTTCGCAAGCTTCTGCAAACGCCTCCACGCTGGAAAAATCTGGATTGGGAAAGGCGAACAGGGTAGTGGCCGTCGTGCACACACCTGTCAAGTCTGCGAGAAACTGAACGTCGCAGCCCGCCTTCCAGGTGAGGCCGAGGTAGGGGCCACCACAGGGATTCTTCGTTCGCCAGCATGCATCGTGTCGTTCGCAAGCTCCCAGCAATAGAGTGTTCAGGTCATTCTCGAAGCTGACTGGCAGACCGAGAGTACATTCCTGCCCCTCGGCAGGTGGCGCGACGACGACACTGAGACTGCAGAGTAGCGCGATGATGGAGCAACAGTAAGTTATTTTCATGGCGTCTCCTATTTAGGTGGACAGTCGAGCCTGATGGCCACTTCCCGAGGAAGATCTCTCAGTAAATACCTCTTGGCCAAGGGGCTGTTGGAGCAGGCTAACTCCAGTGTCTCGAAGAGCGCCCCCTCGAGGTCTTTCGGGATGTCCGAACGTCCGTCCCACAGAAGCACCAGGCTCTTGTCCGAGGGCGAGCCGAGCAGGAGCTCGACGAGGGGACCATCGGGGCGCCAGTCGTCATCGAGCTCAGGGTCTGCGATCCTCAAGGCATATGCATGAGGAACGACCAGCCTTTCGAGGATGGGCTGCCACAGGCTTGATACCTCGATGAGATCGTTCCGGGAAATCCGCGGGCATCTCTCGGGCCACATGTTCAATCTGGAAACCACCATCTGGCCATCGGCGGCGATCCGGATCGCAGCGCCACGCTCGAATAGCTCCCACATCGCAATGTCAGCCGACGGCCGGCCGCCAGGCTCAGGCTCGACGGGACCTGCGTAGAGCAACAGGGTGGCGAGGTTCTCGGGTGACGGTCGGCCGAAGGTGCGGACGAAGCAGGAAGGCGAGGCGACGCAGGAGAGCCCGAGAAGAGCGACGATCAACACAGCGAGAGATCTCATTGAGCTTC
>CAWEUD010000011.1:0-3406 GCA_963812115.1 uncultured Chloroflexia bacterium | reverse complement strand
GAAGAAGGAAGCATAGCGAAGCCGCCGGGAGAAGGCAAGGATCTCCTCCTCCCTCCGATAATCCCGAGCCTCTCGAAGGGCGGGGTGGCCAACCGCGGGGAGTGAGCCGATTATCGACGCGGTCCGGAACGCCGGTCCTGCGGGAAGTAGCGCGCCGTCGCCTCCTCCAGGATCTGAGCGGCCACCTGCATCGGGCTGACCTTACGGTGCTCGTCGCTCAGCAACCGCGCGAGCTGCTCCAGGCGTTCCTCCGTTTCGGCGGCCAGCGGCACTTTCGATCGCTTGCTCCAGCTCGGATTGCTCGGGCGACCCGGGCGCTTCCCGCGGCCGGGCTCGAGACGCTGCCGCAAGGTGCGCGCGAGCTTGGCGACTCCGAAGGCCCCGGCAGAGTACTCCGGCACGGTGCCGACTACCTCGGCGCCGAGCTTGTCGGCGAGATCTTCGATCTTCCCAGCCATGGTCACTCCCTTTCGTCGGGGAACTTGATCTCGAGGTAGGTCCGGTCGATGACGAAACCGACGGCGCCCTGGCGAGTTTCCTCTCCCATGCGCACGAGGAACGAACGTAGCTCGTCGGCGCGCCTTCGATCGCCTCGACGCTGGTGTAGCACTGGACGATCACCGGAGCGTCGAAGACCAGCTCACCGCCGCGCTCATCGTCCCGCCAAACGCCTCGTCCCTGGGGGAATGCGGTTGCGCCTCCGAAGAGGTCACCGAGCACAGTGAGCGACTCCGTCTCCCAGTACTCCTGGTCGATCGGCTCCTCCAGACGGTCGACGCTGGGCACGAAGAGCACGAGCACCGTGCCCTCCGCCTTGTCGGCGATGAAGCGTGCGGCCCAATCCGTCATGCTCATATCCTCGTACTTTCGACCCCGAAAGTCAATTTCGACCGAGGATGGGATGACGGTGAGGATCTTCTTCCGACAAGCGGGAACGGTGGCCGGCTGGAAGGCAAGCGATGGTAGGCGCTAGCGGACTCGAACCGCTGACCTCTACCGTGTGAAGGTAGCGCTCTAACCAGCTGAGCTAAGCGCCTACGGGGGTGCTGTCGAGGGAGTGGTAGGCCCGAGCGGACTCGAACCGCTGACCTCTACGATGTCAACGTAGCGCTCTAACCAACTGAGCTACGGGCCTCCGGTACCGCCGACCCCGCGGCGAACCCCCGCGGGAGCACAGGAGAATAGCAACCGCCGGGGGCGGGTGTCAACGCGCCAACGCGTTTTCTCCTCCCTAGTCCTGCGACTCGACGATCAGCTGGTAGCCCACCGGCACCGGGGTCTGCCAGGCGTCGGCGGAGCGGGGTTGGGTGAGGGTGAGGCGGACGTCGGTGCCGACCACCTCCTGGAGGCCGTCGGCGAGCTCGGTCCAGTACTTGAGACCGCGCGCCTGGGCGCCCGCGGAATTCGGCGCGGCTCCACGGCCGGTAGGGACCGCCGGCGACCGACACCTCCAGCGTGGCCACCACCGCGTCGCCGTCGCGCAGCGCCGTCAGGTCGAGCCAGCCGGCGAGGTCGAAGGCGGCGGTGCGGACGACGATCTCCTTCTCGTCGTCGCCCTCCGTCGCCGCGAAGGTGCCCTCGTCGTAGACGTAGATCTTCTTGGTCCGAGCGAGCTGCGCGAGGCTGGCCTCGCAGCAGGTCGTGCCGCCGTCGGGAGGGATCTTCGTCGGCGGCTTGCGCGTGGGGTCACCCGGACCGCCGCCCGGCGCCGCCGCCCTGGCGTTCCTCGATGCGCTTCAGCCGGTCGATGATGGTCTCCGACTTGCGCTCGAGGTTCTCGATCTCCGGCTTGATCGCCGGATAGTCGGGCCCGTCGCCGACGACCACCGTGGTGTGCGGATCGGGCGGCTCGACGTCGAAACCCTGCGGGAAGCCCATCTCGGGTCCGTAGAGGGAGAGGCCGAGGATGCGGGCCAGGTTGTCGATCTTGACGCGCAGCAGCTCCACCTGGTCGAGCACCGAGTCGCCGAACGGATCGGGGCCGTCGTACTCCGGCTGCGGCTCGTCCGGCTCCACCGCGTACGGCACGCCGCGCAGGCTGACCCCCACCTCGTGCGCCAAGGCGTCCACCTTGTGCTGGGTCACGCTCTGCCGTTGGTCGACCTGGTCCAGGCGCGGACTCGACCTCCTCGAACCATCCCGGCAAGGCGCCGCTCGGCACCTGCTCGAGCAGGCTGCGCAGCTCGGTCTCGTTGCTCGACTCGTCGATCGAGACGCCGAACAGGCCGGCGACCAGGGTGTCCAGCTTGAGCTCCAGCTCGTGCTCGGCGAGCGCCATGCCGGAGAGCATCACCGCCATCTCCGACGCCCCTTCGAAGAGCTTGCCGACGTCGTCGAGCAGCAGCTTGACCGCGGTGCCGAGGGGTCCGAACGAGCCGGCGAGCTCGCCGGCCTTGCCGAGGACGGTGGAGACCGCCTCGTTGCCCTCGCCGTCGAGCTGGAGCTGGAGCTTCGGGGCGCGGGCGCTGCCGGCGGTGGCCGTCGCCAGCATCTCCGGCACGCCGTCGACCACCACCGCGTCGAGCTGCGAGCGATTCGCCGCCGGCAGCGCCTGGACGGCTGCGTCGAGCTGCTCGATCTCCGCTCGCGGCGCCAGCGCGAAGCGCGAGTAGGCCGCCAGCACGTCGCGCGCGTGCTCGTCCCGCGGCGCGATGGCCAGGGCGTCGCGCGAGGTCTGCACCAGCAGCGCGTCGGCGAGCTCGAGGAAGCGGCCGAAGCGTGCGCCGGGCGGACCGTCGGCGGTGCCGCCGCCGCCCGTGCCGCCGCCGGAGGAGCCGCCTCCGGGGAGCCGCCGCCGGTCGGCGACGGCCACCAGCCGCACCTCGAAGGTCGTCAGGTCCTGGTTGCAGGTCGGCGGGCAGTCGAGGCAGCGGATCGCCAGCGTGCCGTGGTGCGCGCCCGGCGCGACGCCGGTGAGGTCCACCTCGGCGGCGGTCGACTTCGTCTCGCCGGCGGCGACGTCCTCCAGCCGGGCGGGCCCGGTGACGCGCAGCCAGGGCGCTCCCTCGACCCGGATCTCGAAGTCGTGGCGCCCGGGGCACGAGGCGTTGCTGGCGGAGAACGTGGTGTCGTAGACGCGGCCGGCGCTCAGGGTCCCGAGGTCCCAGATCCCCGGCGCCGCCGAGGCGGCGGAGTCACCCTGCGATCCGCCTTGCGCCAGGACCTGCGGCGCGGCGAGCAGGGCGCACGCCGCGACGACGATCGGTGCATACCGCTTCGCCCGGACCGCCAGGCGGCCGAGCCCGGAACGAGGAGGGACGTCTCGCATCGGAGCGGCTCCTTCCGGCAGGAAATCGTGGGGATTCTTCGCGCGAACGCTACCACACGCCTCCCGGGCCGCTCCCCCCTTCGCCCGTCCTTCTCACCCCGTTCTCGTCAGCCGGTCCTCGTCACCGCCTGCTCAGCC
>CAWEUD010000010.1:0-7052 GCA_963812115.1 uncultured Chloroflexia bacterium | reverse complement strand
AATGACGACTTCGGTGCCGAGTCCTACGGCCTGACCTACAACGGCACGCTGGGTTCCAGCGTGTTCCTCGAGGCCGGTGCCGGCTTCTACTCCGAGGACGTCACCAGCACGCCATACAACGACGTGCCGCGCTACGACATCCGCTCGCTCGGCGGTCCCGTCGCCGGCTTCCTGCAGGACTCCGGTTGCTCCGACCTGAGCAGCTACAACAACCCGTTCTCGCCCGTTCAGCGCCACGCTGGACCCGAGCTGCACCGGTGCGACCTTCGCCACCGAGATCGACAAGCGCGACCGCGACGAGTACCGCGCGTCGCTGACCTGGTTCGGCAGACCGGCGCGATCGACCACGAGGTGAAGGTCGGTGGCGTCGACCGCAGCGTCTCCTACGCCGACAACTCCCGCTACCCGGGCCCGGCGCCGGAGCCGTTCTACGACTCCAACGGCGTGCTGGTCGACCCGACCGGCCTGCGCGGCCAGCGCTGGCTGCTGTTCCCCAGCTTCACCCTCCTGCTCGAGTACCAGCAGGATTCCGTGGGTGACACCGACGAGCAGTCCGCCTTCGTGCAGGACTCGGTGCGCTTCAACGACTACTTCACCCTCAACCTGGGTGTCCGCTTCGACGCCTACAACTCCAAGGGCGAGCTGTCCGGCCAGAACACCGGCCTGGCCCGCGAGCTGGACTTCGGCCTCAGCGACACGCCGGGGCCGCGCATCGGCTTCACCTGGGACGTGGCGCAGAACGGTCGCTCGAAGCTCTACGCCCACTACGGCCGCTTCTACGAGTCGGTGCCGCTGGACATCAACGTCCGCGCGTTCGGCAACGAGCGGTTCAACTTCTACTACTTCTACTACCCGAGACGGCAGCGGCACGCCTGCTCCCCACCGCCCAGAACCCGGGTGCGAACTTCTACATCTACATCCTCGGTGGCGGTACCGGCGTCGATCCCAACCTCGACCCGATGTACACCGAGGAGACCCTGGTCGGCTTCGAGTACGAGGTGATGCCGAACCTCGCGATCGGCATCAAGGGCACCCAGCGCGACATCAACAACGTCATCGAGGACATCTCGGTCGACGGTGGTCAGACCTACTACATCACCAACCCGGGTGGTCCGGTGAGCGTCAACCCGGTGACCGGCGCGCAGCTGGCCGAGCCGGCCGTCTTCCCCGAGCCGACCCGCGACTACGAGGCGGTGGAGCTGACCCTCAACAAGCGGTTCTCCAACAACTGGCAGCTCTATGCCAGCGCCGTGTACTCGAAGAACGAGGGCAACTACGGCGGTCTGTTCCGGCAGGACAACGGACAGCTCGACCCGAACATCACCTCGCTCTACGACCTGCCGTCGCTGCTCCAGGGCGCGGACGGCCTGCTGCCGAACGACCGCGAGTACCAGTTCAAGGCGTACGGCTCGTACGTCTGGCCGATCCGTCTGACCACCGGTTTCTACTTCCAGTGGCTCAACGGCACGCCGATCAGCAAGCTCGGCGCGCACCCGATCTACGGCCTGGACGAGCGCTTCGTCACCGCGCGTGGCAGCGCCGGCCGTACCCCGGACGTGTGGAACCTGGACGTCCACCTGCAGTACCCGCTGACCTTCGGCAGTGGCGTGGACCTGCAGCTGATCGCTGACATCTTCAACATCACCGATCAGGCCGATGCCAGCACGGTCGACCAGCGCTGGACCAACGCGAGGACGGACGCGGACGGCAACGCGCTGCCTGGCCTCGCGGGCGACTGCGGCGGCCCGGGCACCGGTCCGGGAACTGCCTGCCCCGCCGGCAACCCGCTGTGGGGCACGCCGACCGCCTACCAGACGCCGCGGACGATCCGTCTCGGCGCCCGCCTCAGCTTCTAACTTCGAGCTGAGCTGAGCGCGTCCTCCGGGACGCGCGGAAAGAGGGGGGCTCCGGCCCCCCTCTTTTGCCTCTCGCCGCGCCCGCGGCGGCAATTCCTCCCGCCGCCGCCGCGTTGAGCCATGAGGACCCCGGGATCGCACGCGCCGATCCCGCCTCACCAACCGATATCGTAGGAACCATGGCCGAACGCTCCCGCCGCACCCCTCTCCTCCTCGTCGCCGCCGTGGTGGCGGTGCTCCTCCTCTCCCTCGCCTGGACCGGCATGGTCGAGGTTCCCGAAGACCAGGTCCAGGTGCTCCCCGACGGCTCCGGCGGCGTCGCCGCCGTGTGGCAGCCGGGTTGGCACTGGCACCTGCCCTGGCGCTCCGACCCGCTGCCCCTGCCGCGCGCCGCGATCGACGCGTCGCCCGAGGTGACGCTGACCACCACCGAGGGTGCCGCCATCGTGCTCGACGTCGGCGGCCGTTTCCGCGTCGCGCCGGGACGCGAGGAAACCTGGATCGGCAAAGCTGGCTTCGTCCCCTTCGTCGAGGGGCTGTCGGCGGTGACCCGGGACGCGCTCGAGCCGCGCATTCGCGGCGCCGATCCGGCCTCGGTCTTCGACGAGGGGAGCCTGGCGAGCTTTGCCGCAGCGGCGAAGACGGCGCTCACCGACGCCGGCGCCGAGGTCTCCGGCTTCACCCTGGCGGCGCCGGTGGACAAGAACCCGGTGGCGGTGGCGGTGGCGCGCAACAGGGTCGCCAAGCTGGCCCACGAGACCGGCCTCAAGGTGCTGCTGGTCGGCTGGGACGGCGCCGACTGGCTGATGATGAAGCCGCTGATCGCCGCCGGCCGCCTGCCCAACGTGGCGAAGCTCGTCGCCGGCGGCGTCTCGGGCGATCTGCGCAGCCAGGAGCCGTTGCTGTCGCCGCTGGTGTGGACCACCATCGCCACCGGCAAGCCGGTGTCCGAGCACGGCATCGCCGACTTCCTGGTGCGCGACGCGGCGACCGGCACGCTGGTGCCGATCAGCTCGACGTCGCGCAAGGTCCACGCCCTGTGGACGATGCTCCCCGCCTTCGGCCTGTCCACCGACGTGGTCGCCTGGTGGGCCACCTGGCCGGCGGAGACGACCCAGGGCACCATGGTCACCGACCGCGTCGCCTACCAGCTCTTCGACTACGCCGCGGAGCGCAAGAAAGACCCGGAGGGCAAGGTCTATCCGACCTCGGCGTGGCCGCGGATCGCAGAGCAGCTCGTGCCGCCCGAGGAGGTGTCGTGGCGGGACGTGCAGCGCTTCGTCGACGTCCCCGCCGACGAGCTCGAGCGGCGCTGGAACGCGCTGCCGGCGGACCGCCGCCAGGAGGACCCGGTCAACCACCTGCGCAAGATCCTGGCGACCACGCGCAGCTACCAGAACATCGCGCTGTCGCTGCTCGACCAGCAGACCGACCTGACGATGGTGTACTACGAGGGCACCGACACGGTCGGCCACCTCTTCGCCCGCTACCTGCCGCCGCGCATGCCGGAGGTCAGTGCCGAGGACGTGCGAGCGCTACGGCCACGCCCTGCCGACGCTTCTACGAGTACGCCGACGAGCTGCTCGGCGAGCTGCTCGCCAAGGCGGATCGCCGACACCCTCGTCCTGCTGGTCTCCGACCACGGCTTCTTCACCGGCCGCGCGCGGCCGGAGGGCGACCCGGCCGACTGGGAGGGCGGCGCGCCGCAGTGGCACCGCCTCTACGGCATCATCGCCGGCGACGGGCCGGGGATCGGCAAGGGCACGGTCGAGGGCGCCTCGATCTTCGACGTCACCCCCACCATCCTCGCCGCCCTCGGCCTGCCGGTGCCCGCGGACATGAGTGGGCACCCGCTGGCGCAGTTGCTGCCGCCGGTCGCCCGGCGCCAGCCGGCAGCGGCGACCGCAGCTCGCCAGCTACGAGGTGCTGCCGCGCGCCCGTGCCGAGAGCGCCGCCAGCCGCGGCGCCGAGGACGAGGAGAGGCTGCGCGAGCTGGCGGCGCTCGGCTACATCTCCCAGGCCACCGTCGACCAGGGGAAGGCGGCCACGTCGGCCTCCACGCCGTCCGACGCCCCGTCCCCTCCGCCGTCCACCGCCGGGACCGCGGCCGGCACCGGCGCCGCCGGCGGCGACACCCAGGGTCTCGCCACCGAGGCCTACAACCTGGGCCGCATCGCGCTTCGCGCCGGCCGCTACGACGAGGCGGAGCGCCATTTCCGCGAGGCGGTCGAGCGCACGCCGTCCTTCGGCATGGCGTGGGGCAGCCTCGCCCAGGTGGCGTCGGTGCAGGGCAAACACAGTCTCGCGTTCGACCGCCTGGTGGAAGGCTTCTCGAAGAGCGGTTCGATGCCGCGATCCGGGATCACCGGCCTGGTCGACGAGGCCAAGCCGGCCGGCCGGCTGGACGATGCCGCCCGCGTGCTCGAGGGCATGCGACGCTCGCTCTCCCGACGACGCGGCCTACCACGCCGCCTGGGGGCTGCTCAAGGAATCCCGCGGCGACCTGCAGGGGGCGCTCGCCTCCTACGAGCAGGCGCTGTCCATCGACCCGCTGGACAGTCTCTCCGTGGAGCAGAAAGTGAGCGTGCTGCGCCGCCTCGGCAAGGAAGATCGAGGCGCGAGACTTCCTCGAGGCCAGCTTCCACCGCGCCAGGTCGGTGTCGGCGATGAACCGGCTCGCCGTGGTGGCGCTGCGCCAGCGCTGGCCGGCGGACGCCGAGCGGCTGCTGCGCGAGGTGCTGGAGAGCGACCCGGGCAACCCCGGCGTGCTGGCCAACCTGGCGGCGGCGCATGGCGCAGCAGGGCAAGATGGCCGAGGGCTCGAAGGTGATGCAGGACGCCGTCGCCCGCGACCCGGACAACGCCGGCAACTACTTCAACCTGGGGGCCATGCTGGCGGCGCAGAACCGGCCGCAGGAGGCGCTCGACGCCTTCCAGGCGGCGCTCGACCCACGGGCTGAAGACGCCCCGCGTCTACGTCGCCTCCGCCAAGATGCGCTTCCAGCTCGGCAACCCCGCCGGCGCCGAGCAGGATCTGCGCCGCGCCCTGGAGATCGAGCCCTCCGACCGCGAGGCCCGCGAGCTGCTGGAGATCCTGCAGCAGGGAGGGTGAGGGCCAGGCCCGGCCGGTCCGGCCTAGAGCTGCATCGCCTGCAGGCCGGTGCCGAAGCGGTTGGTGACGTCGTCGATCAGCGTCACCGTCACCGTGTAGTCGCCGCGCGGCAGGTCCTTCAGGGTGATGCCGAAGCGCGCCGGCGCGTCGTCGCTCACCCCGGCGATCTTCTGCGCCGGCACCTGCACGTCCTGCTGGTCGGTGAACAGGTTGACCAGGTTGCCCTGCGGGTCGTAGAGGGCGACGAAGACGTGCACCCGCCCCACCATCTCGTCGCCGCGGGGGATCAGCGTGATGTCGCGGATCGGCACCAGCCCGGCGACGGTGAGGGTCACCTTCTTGTGCTGCATGTGCTCCGGCAGGAAGACCTCGGTCTTGACCAGGAAGTCGCCGCGGTCCTTGGGGAAGGCGAGCGGCGTCGACAGCTCCTCGGCGATCTGCTGCTCGCGCGACAGGTGCATGTAGCCCTGGCGGTAGTTGACGTTGAGGCCGGGCCGCTTGGCCTCGACGCGGATCGAGTGGTACTTGCCCTCCGCCGGGTGGTCGGTGGCGAAGCCGAGCACGTAGGAGTTGGCGGTGCGGTCGTCGATGTCGTCGAAGGCGCCGTAGAAGTTGGTGGTGCTGTAGAAGCGCCCGCCGGTGCCGTCGGCCATGGTCCGCGAGGCGGTCTCGACGTCGATGTCGGCCGGCGCCGCGTCGAAGCCGGCGCTGTAGGCCAGGGTCGGGTTGCGGTCGACGTCGAGGTAGGAGGAGTGGGCCTGCATCAGGGCGTCGGCGGAGATCGGGTAGATCGAGAAGCCGGCGGCGTTGGACATCTTGATGATCGCCTCGTAGCGCCGCAGCAGCTCGGCGTTGATCACCGAGATGAACTGGTCGGCCTGCTCGTTGCTGCCCTCGGCGGGCAGCCCGCGGCCGATGAGCTGGGCGCCGCCGGGCAGGGTCTGCAGCGAGCCGGTGACCAGCACCAGCGACTTGCGGCCGTCGAGGCCCATGTAGGCGCGCACCGTCTGGAGGATCGCGGCGGTGGTGTGGTCGAAGGTGTTGAGGCCGTCGATCATCCGTTCGCGCAGGTCGAAGTCGCGCAAGGTCAGGTTCTGCTGCACCTGGTCGATGCCGCGCCGGCCGCGGCGGAAGTCGCCGCGCGAGACGACCGGCATCTGCTCCAGCATGCCGCGGTCGGAGGCGTGGCGGCGGCGCACCGGGATGGGCAGCGCGTCGACCCGGCCGAGGGCGCCGAGCACGGTGGTCTTGTCGCTGGTGAACGGCTGCATCAGCTGCAGCTCGTCGTCGTAGGCGATCACCGCCCACTCGTAGGTGCCGTCGAACTGCTCCAGCACGAAGCGCTCGAGCTGCTCGATGGCCTTGCGCCGGTCGCGCTTCTCCAGCGAGTTGTTGTCGAACAGGAACGCCATGCGGCGGCGCATCCGCTGCTCGGGCCACGCCTGCTCGGCATTGGAGGTCGAAGCGGTCGCCTCGCCGGGGGTGCCCAGCTCGCCGTTGCGGAAGGAGAAGAAGTTGCTGACCGCGCGCGGCGTCGCCGTCCTCGTAGATCTCGAAGTCGTCGGCGGTGAGGCCGGTGACCGGACGGCCCTTGCCGTCGGTGACCACGACGTCGACGTTGACCACCTCGACGTTGATCTCCTCGACCAACGGCGGCACGTCGGAGGCGTCCTCCTTGGCGAGGGCCGGCGAGGTGGTGGCGACGAGGCCGGTGACGAGGAACAGACCGGCGGCGAGAAGGGGAAGGGCGGGATGCTGGGCTGAACGCATGGTGAGACGACCCCCTTGCGGTATGGCGCCGGCCGACGGACCGGCGGTGATTCTCGACAGCTTGGTCCGCCTAGTATACGCCCGCTCGACGGCGCGGGGCGAACCCCTCCCGATGGGGGGTCGGCGACGGACCGTAGTACACTGGTTGCGATATTGGGGGCAGTACCGAGGAGTCTGGGGATGAGGCGTCGTACTCGACGGCCCGCCCGTCATGGTCTGTGCACGGGGGCCTGCTGCGCAATGGCCGCGATCCTTCTGCTGCCGGCCCTCACCCTTCGCGGCCAGGATGCACCCCGCGAGACCTTCAGCGGCCG
>CAWEUD010000009.1:0-7360 GCA_963812115.1 uncultured Chloroflexia bacterium | reverse complement strand
TCCACTTCCCTCTTCCCCGTTCGGGAAGACCTGCTGTCCGTTGGATAGCACCGTCCTCGCAGGCACCGGATCGTGCGCGAGGGCCTGCTAACTAGCGAAGACCTGCTAACTGGACGGGATCGTCAGGCTCATACGCACGGACCGTCAGACAGCCAGGGTCCGATTCCAGCGTGAGCGAGCACCTGAAGACCTGCTATCTCGAACACAGCAGGTCCGTGTCGGTAAGAGTTAATTTATTGATTCGATAGGTTGACTCTTACGGATCGGCGGCCTATGGTCGTGGCATGGATACGATCGGACGCGACGAACTCGAGGCGGCGCTGGCCGCTCTCGGCGAGCTGCTGGAGGCCCGCGGGCTGCACTACCAGGTCGTCATCGTCGGTGGCGGCAACCTGATCTTGCGCGAGCTCATCGAGCGCCCGACCACCAAGGACCTCGACATCCTGGGCGAGTGGACGCCGGACGGCATCACGCCCACCCGCCCGATGCCAGGGCCGCTTCGCGACGCGGTCATCGATGTCGGTCGCGCATTCGGACTCGCCAGCGACTGGCTCAACACCGGTCCGGACTCGCTGCTCGATCTCGGGCTTCCTTCCGGGTTCGTCGAGCGGCTCGAGCGCTGGGACTTCGGCGGGCTCGTTGCCTGGCTCGCCGGCCGGTATGACATGGTGTGCTTCAAGCTCTATGCGGCCGTGGACCAGGGATCGCGGAGCCGCCACTTCCAAGACCTCACTGACCTGAGCCCCGGGCGCGACGATCTCCTCGAGGCCGCGCGTTGGGCCATGAGCCACGACCCGTCGCCCGGCTTTCGGAGCCTGCTGGTCGAGACGGTTCGTGATCTCGGCGTTGAGGATGCCGATGCGTCCCTCGGCTAGCTCCCTACAGGGAGCACTCCTGAACCGAGCCTGGATCCAGTGGGCCGCGCTCGGCGTCGACGCCACCGTCGAACGAGATGACGCTGTGGTCGACCCCGAGGCCCTCATCGCACTGACGGCCGAGCTCGGCGACGCCGACGCGCGACTGCGCGACCTGAGCACCGACTGGTGCGTCGCGTACGGCCGATATGTCAACGGGTCGCGCCTCAAGCAGGTGGCGCGTGAACTCGGGACCCCGGGCGATGACATCGGCGAGTATGTGGCGACCGTCGGCACCGCGGGTGGCCCCTCATGGCCCATGGCGACACGACCGAGGTCGGACTACGTCCGACGGGAGAAGGCCCGACTGAACTCGGCGGACTCCCGACCACGACTGCGCATCCGGCTTCGCGCGGCGTTCGGGGTCAATGCGCGAGCGGATGTCCTCGCCGCGCTCCTGGTGTCGTCGCCCCGCGGTCTTAACGCTGCTGATCTCGCCCGCGTCACGCGCTTCAGTAAGCCGAATGTCGCGTTTGCGCTGGAAGCTCTCGTCCTTGCGGGATTGGTCACGGCCCGGCCCGTGGGGAACGAGCGGCGCTTCGTCCTGCCGCCCAAGGAGCCGATCTTGCCGGGCCTCCGACCGCCAGTGGCTCAGCCGGATTGGGTGAACCGGTTCGGCGTCGCGCTCGAAGTCCTTCGATTCTCAGTGCGCGACGACATGTCGACGACCGTTCGAGCGATCGAGGCGCGCCGACTCCTCGACGGGCTTACCGGCCGGATGACAGCCGAAGCGATGCCTGCGCCGAACCTCGAAGCGACCGGGAATGAACTCGCATCCGCATTCGATCGGTGGCTCGTCACTCTCGTCGACTGGCTGCGAGCGCCCACCAATGTGTAGCCCAAGCGAACAACCCAGGTTTGCGCAGGGTCAGTGCCGAGGGATTCAGACTGTTCCCGACCGCACTGGATCCACCAGAGCGAGCCGAGGGAACGAATCCACGAGAGCGCCTCTGGCGACGCCGCGTGGGGCCGCCCGCAAGTGGTTCAAGCCCGTCGTCCGCCGCGAGCGGTTCCGCTGAGAAGGGCACGCTTTCCCGATCCAAGGTGATCCACATGAGCTTACGCCCGACTTGCCGGCAGTAGGCTGGACTCCGGCGTCGGCGTGACGGACTCTTAGGGCGTGGAGAAGGCGTTCAGGGTCTCGTCAGCGGAGGGGCTCGTGGGGCGGGAGGCAGAGCTCGCCCTGGCTGCAGCTGCAGTCCGCGAGCTCATCGCCGGGCGGGCGTCGGTTCTGGCAATCGAAGGGGAAGCCGGCATCGGCAAGACCCGCCTGGTGCAGAGCATCGTCGACGATGCGCGTTCTCGCGGCGCGGCCGTGTTCTCCGGCCAGGCACATCCCTTCGAGCGCACACGTCCGTTCGGTGTGCTCGCCGGCGCGCTCGATCTGAGCCGGCGGTCACCGGACCCGCGCAAGGCTGCGATCGGCGCGCTGCTGGCCGGCAGGGCGCCGGGGTGCCGGCGCGGCCCGCCGGCGATGTCCAGTACCGGGTGGTCGAGGAGATCGTGGACCTGGTCGAGACTTTGTCCGCCGAACGCCCGGTCCTGCTGGTGGCCGAAGATATCCACTGGGCGGACAGCGCCAGCCTGTTGGCGATCTTGTCGGTGACGCGGCAGCTGCCGCTTGCGGCGTTGCTCGTCGTGGTGACAGCCCGGCCGTCGCCACTGCCGGCCGAGGTCGTCCGGCTGCTCGACGATCTGGCGGCCGGAGGCGCGCGCACCCTGCGACTCCAGCCGCTGAAGCCCGACGAGGTGGCCGTGCTCGCGGCTGACATGCTCGGAGCCTCTCCCGGTCCTGCCCTGACCGCCATGCTGGCCAAGGCTGGCGGGAACCCGTTGTGGGCCGTGGCCATGCTGCGCTCGCTGGCCGATGGAGGAATGCTGCGCCGCGTCGGGGACTGCGTCGAGCCAACGACCTTCGAGCTGCCGGCCTCGCTCAGCGACCTTGTGGTTCGCCGCCTGCGGCACCTGCCGACGGCCACGCTGGAGCTGCTGCAGGTCACGGCGGTGCTGGGCGATGCCGTGTCGCTTCGTGACGTCGCCACGGTCGCCCGCCGCCCGCCGGCCGAGGTCGTTGGGCAGCTCCGCGACGCGTTCGAAGCTCAGCTCCTCGACGAGGCTGACGATCGAGTCGTGTTCCGGCACCAGCTCGTGCACGATGCGATCTATCAGCACGTGCCGCCGCCGGCCCGCCGCCTTCTGCATCGTGAGGCCGCGGTCGCGCTGATGGCGGCCGGCGCGGATCATCTGGACGTGGCCGACCATCTGATGCTCGGAGCGGAACGGGGTGACGAGCAGGCGGTCGGATGGTTGCGCGACGCCGCACGTGACGCGTCGGGACAGGCGCCATTGGTCACCGTCGAGCTGCTTCTCCGCGCCGAGGCGCTGCTGCCGGACGGTCACCGGGACGTGGACTTGGTGGCGTCGGAGGTGATCCAGGCGCTGCTGCGTGCCGGGAGGGTGTCCGAGGCGTCAGCCCGTGCGGAGGCGATGCTCGCCAGGCAGCACGCCGTCGAACTGGACACACCGTTGCGCCTTGCGCTCCTTGGCGCGCTGGCTCTGCAGAACCGCGCCGACGAGCTGATCGCCCTTGCGCAGGCCAGCCTCGCCGGCTCGGGGCTTCGGCCCTCCGATCAGGTGCTGGTGCTGGCCCAGCAAAGCTGGGCTCTGACGTATACGGGCGACCCCCGCGCGGCCGAATCGGCCGCCGGCCGCGGGCTCGTCATCGCCCAGCAGGCGGGCGATACCGCAATGACGGTGTGGGCCCTGACGGCGTTGCTGGTGGCGGTGGGGCGCCAAGGCCGCTATGGCGAGGCGCTGGCCCACGCCCGGCGGGCCGCTGCCCTGGCCGCCTGACTCGCGCGACACCAGATCGCTGCCGCTCCAGCCGAAGCTCTTCCTCGGCCTGGCGCTGTTCGACTGCGACCTCGTCGGCGAGGCGCGTGCCGCATTCCGAGAGGCGCTCGACGACGAGTTCGGCTCGGGATGGTGGCTCTCCGACGCGCTGATGGCGGACGCTCAGGCGTCATTCGTCCTCGGGGAGTGGGAGGACGCCGTCCCCGGCCTGATCGCCGGCGGCCAGGCCGCGCAGGCAGAAGGACAACCGGCTCCTGGTGTCCCAATCGCTCGCCTACCGGACCATCATCGCGACGGGGTCGGGCGATACCTGGCCGCGGCAGCCGAGCTCGCCGCGGGGATCGCCAACTCGCTGCAGGGCGATGAGCTGAGCTACAACGCCGGGATTCCTCGCGTTCGCGGTGGCCGGATTGAAGGAGGCCCAGGGCGACCCGCAGGGCGCCTACGACCTGTTGCTCCGGATGCTGGCGGTTCGACACCGGACGGGAGAACCGCTACTACCACCGCTGCCTTGCTCCCGATCTCGTGCGGCTGGCCCTGGCGCTGGGTCAACGTGACGTCGCCGCCGAGGTGGCGAGCGTCGTCGCGGCGGGAGTTCCGCTGGCGCCGGAGGTGCCGACGGTTCGCAGCCTGGCGCTGCGCTGCCAGGGACTGGTGGACGGCGAGGTCGAGCCGATGATCGAGGCCGTCGCGTTCGCCCGCCAGACGCCGCTCCTGCTCGAGCATGCCGGCGCCTGCGAGGACGCAGCGAGGCTGCTGACCCGCGGCGGGCGGCAGGACGAGGCAGCGGCCCTGCTGGCCGAGGCACTGGAACGCTACGAGCAGGCGGGCGCCGATGCATGGGCACGCCGGGTCCGGGTGCAGTTGCGGGCCCTCGGCGTCCGTCCTGGCGCGCGCGGGTCGAGGCACCGGCCAGCGCACGGCTGGGAGAGCCTCACCGCGACTGAGCGGGCGGTGTCGCGGCTCGTGGCCGAGGGACTGACGAACGGCGCCGTGGCCAGGCGGCTGTACATCTCGCCGCACACCGTGAACACCCACCTCCGGCACGTGTTCGCCAAGCTGGACGTTTCGAACCGGGTTGCCCTCGCCGCCGTGGTCCATCGCTCGATCGAGTGATGTCTCCGCCGCTGCACGCGAGCACATCTGCCGCCCCGCGGCTGGCCAGCCGAGATCGACCGTGACGCCGGCCGACCAGGAGGAATTGCCGAGATGGCAACGGATCAGAACAAGGACGTGGTTCGGCGCTTCATCAATGAGGTGCTGATCGGCGGCCATCTCGACCAGATCGACCAGCTGCTCGCACCCGGCTACGTGAACCGCGCGTTCGGCGTCGACCTGCCGGCGTTCAAGGGGATGCTCGAGGGCCTTGCGGTCCGCGCTGCCCGAGCGCCACTTCGACATCGAGGAGCTCATCGCGGAGGGCGACGCCGTCGTCGCTCGGCTACACGAACGAGATGCGCGACGCGAGCCGGGAACACGATCTCCGTTCGCGGCCTGACCTACTACCGGCTCACCGACGGCAGGATCGTGGAAGACGACCCGATCACCACGCCCGATCTCGCGGCGGCGCTCGGCCCGCTCCTCGCGACCGCGACCGCGACCGCCTGAAGCGGAGGTCCCACGATCAGGATCGCCCGATGAGGCGCGATCTTCGCGCCGATCCACCAGGGAACCGTGAGCCACGAGGGAGTCATTCATGCGCAGATCGGAGGCCAGTATCCGGATCAACCGTCCGTCGAGGACGTGTACGCCTTCGCCATCACGGCGACGCCTCAGGAACCGCAGTGGCTGGGCCAGCGTCAGGAGACGAGAAGAGCTCGGACGGCCCGATCGGCGTCGGCACCCGATCCTGCACGGTGTCGGCAAGTTGCTCGGCCGGCAATCGATCACCCACATCGTGGTCACGGAGTTCGAACCCGGACCGCAAGTTCACCTTCGAGTGCGACGACGCCGTTCCCGGTCGACGACGCGTTCACCTTCGAGTCGCGTCGCTGGCGAGCACCACGCGTCCACCAAGTCGTCGATGCGGAGCCAGGCGGCCTCTTCAAGCTGGCCGGACCGCTCCTCGTCGCTGCCGCCAACGACAGTTCAAGAACGATCTCGACACCTTCAGGGACCTGATGGAAGGTGACGCGCTCGCCGACTCAAGGCGAGCACCGCGATTCACATCTACGCCCATGAACCAGTCGCCGTCCTCGATGAGGCTCCTTCCGGCGTCACCGAAGGAGGCCCTCGTGCCCAGGATCATCGTCACCGCAGAGGTCAACGATGTCGAGGAGTGGTTGAAGTTCAAGGCGGACATGGTCCCCGCGATGGTGGGAGTCGCGTCCGACGGGTCCAGCTACGTCGCCATGGATGGAGCAACCGGGTGGCCAGCACCTGGGATGTCCCCGACATGGAGGCCTTCCAGGCTACTCAAAGCTCCTTCTCCAGCGAGCTGACTGCGGCGGCGCAGCGAGCCGGGATGATCCCTTCGACGATGGTGGTGTACGTCAAGAAGTAGCCCGCTCTGTCGGCGCCTCGGGCGCGCGGCGGGAGGAGCACCATGGCAGTCAAGGTCATCGTCGAGCTGAAGGCCCGATCAGGCCGCAGAGGCGAGTTGCGATCGCTCATCGAGCAGATCGCCACGCGCGATCGACCGAGCGGCTACCACGGGAGCACGTACTACGCGTCGCTCGACGACCCCGACCTGCTCATCGACGTCGCCGACTGGGAGTCCCCCGAAGCCCGAACGGCGCACCTCGAGAAGGCCATGGCCGCCGGTGCCTATGGTCCGGTGCTCGAGCTGCTCGCCGGTCCCTTCCGGGCGATGGTCGTCCGCCGGCTGCGCTGAGCCTTCGTTCGTTCGCTCCGGCGACCCTCGGGCTTCGTTTGCATCCACAGCAGCCGAGGCGTCCACCTGGAACGACTCCGACCTGATCAGCAGCGCGCGGCGGCGCTGACGCTCGCGGAGGCGTTCGCGAACGACCCCCTGCTCGAGATCCTCGCCCCCGACCCGGTGCGGCGGGTAAAGCTCGGGCGCCCGATGATGAGCGTGCTCCTGGCCTACGGCGCGCGCTACGGCCAGGTGCTGGGCGAAACGACGACGCGTCCGCGGTGGCGATCTGGCTCCACCCCGAGAGCGGGCCGATGAAGATGCCACGGATGCTCCGTGCCAGCATGTGGCGGGCGCCGCTCATGCTCGGGCTGGACGGCATGGGCCGGATGTCGAAGGCGATGTCCGCCACCGAGGGCTTCCACAAGCAGGTCGAGGGGCCGCACTGGTACCTGATGACCGTCGGGACCCGGACGCGAGGCAGGGCCAGGGACTCGGCTCGAAGCTCGTCCTCGACTCGCTCGACGACGAGACGATCGACGTGATCGAGCGCCGGCTCATGGAGCCCGGCGCACCCGAGGCGCTTGTCCAGCTCCGCGTCCTCGGCGGCGCGATGGCGCGCGTCCCGGGTGACGCGACCGCGTTCGGCTGATGAGGCTGTAACGCAGTTCCCATGATCGAGCCGCGCGATTCAGCCCACTCGAATCGTAGCCCTGCTAACTGAGCGGCCTACGCTCGCGGTTTCACGCTTGTGCCACAACGCTCAGGCCGATCTACT
>CAWEUD010000008.1:0-60996 GCA_963812115.1 uncultured Chloroflexia bacterium | reverse complement strand
GGACGGCGAGCACGAGCACGACGAGGCCGATGACGCGCCCGGACCGGAGGCGCAGGTGATGGCCGCGGCCCTCGACGAGCGCGTCCAGCGGGCGCTGCTGCGGCTCCGCCCGAACCACCGCCAGTGCCTCCTCCTCTCGGATCTCGAGGACATGTCCGCGCAGCAGATCGGCGAGATCATGGACCTCTCCTACGGGGCGGTGCGGACGCTTCTATGCCGGGCTCGCGGCGAGATGCGCCGCAACCTCGCTGCAGAAGGGATCGCGCGATGAACGTCGGCCGCGATTCCCATCCCGATGAGCTGATCAGCGCCTCGCTGAGCGGCGACCTCGCGCCCGACGAACGCGCCACCCTGAACGCGCACCTCGCCGCCTGCGAGCAGTGCCGCGCGACGCTGAACGCCTTTGCGCGTGAGCGGGAGATGGTCGCCGGACTGCGACGGAGCGTTCCGCCGGGCGATCTGGGCGCCCGCATCCGGACTGCCGTGGACGCCGGAGCCGGCATGACCCCGTGGTGGCGGCGTCCGTCCACGCTCGTCGGCGCGGTGGCGACACTGGGCACCGTGGCTGCCGCGCTGCTGGCGGTGGTGGTGCTCGGCAGCATCCCGCGCGGCCCGGTTGGCGCGACCGGCTCGCCGCAGGCGTCGGCATCGATGATCGCCAGCGTCTCGCCTGCGCCGAGCGCCAGTGCGCCAGGCCCCGGCGAGTCACCGTCGGCGACGACGCCCTCGACGCCGCTCCCCGTCAGCTCCGCCGACCCGAACCCGGTCGGGATGCTCGAGTATCGGCTCCTGGACCAGCAGGGCGGCGTCTCGGTCAGGACCGATGCCGGGTCGCTGCCGGTCGCCGTTGAGCGGCCGGGCATCCCCATCGGTGCGACACTCGCGCCCGGCGGGAGTGGCTCGCGTTCCAGCTGAAGGGCGACGGCAGCGGGTTGGTGGACACGTACGCCTACCGCTTCTCGGACGGAACGCTGGTCACCCTCTTCACCGGTGCCGCCGATTCAGCCTTCTCGCGCCTCGTCTGGTCCGCCAACGGCGACCTGCTGGCGTTCACCGGGTTTTCCGACGACGCACAGGAAGCGGACGCCTGGATCTTCAACACCCAGCACGCCGACGCGGGAGCCCGTCGGCTCACCAGCACCGGGCGCTCCTTCGCCGCCGACTTCTACGGGGCGGCCGACGGCGACGTGTGGCTCTGGGTCAGCACGGCCGCCGACAGCGACCCCAGCACGGATCGCCTGCCCGTTCCGTCGGAGGGCACCCTCGATGCGCCGCTCGACGTCGCTGGAGCCTCGCTGCAGCACATCGATGGGGCGTTCCTGCCGCTGTGGGACCGCAACCCGTACGAGCCCGGATACACCGTCGCGTGGCGGGGGCAGATGGCACTCGATGCCGGCGGCTGGCACTTCGCGCGCGGCGGCATGCCGTACGCCTACGCCGCCGGCCTCGAGGGCGAGTACGACCTGCAGGGCACCGATCTGCCGATCTTCGACACGCTCACTCCTGCCCCCGGCGGCCAGGCGTTCCGCAGCGCCCGCTTCGCCTGGGCGCCAGACTCCGACGGCTTCGCGGTGTGGGACGCGCAGTGGGAGGGGACCCAACAGCCCGCCGGCTTCCCGGACGCGACGCGGGTCTACTTCGGCCATCCCCTCGATGGCATCTTCATCGGCCCCGGACAGGCGCTGGATGCAGCGGACACCGCGGGCGGCACGGTGGTCGACGTGGCTCTCGCCGGAGGCCAGTACCTGGCGCTCACCGTCCAGACGGCGGCGGGCTCCGAGGGCGGTGCCTACGGCCCGAGCGCCGAGGTCCGCGTCGTCACCCGCAACACCGGCGACACGCCGGATGGCGTCACGACCATCGGTGACGACGCCACCTGGATCGGGCCGGCGTTCTACGATCACGCCCTGAGCCCTGGCTGAGGTGCGTCGACTCGCCAGTCGGCGGGTCACCGACGGCGACCGCGGCACGTCTCCGGCCCCTCCGCGTCACGGCTACACTCGGGCGCATGACGCAGCGCCAGATCATGGACGCCGACGCCCTGCGCCGCGCGCTGACGCGCATCGCCCACGAGATCGTGGAGCGTAACGGCGGCGTCGAGGGGCTGGTACTGGTAGGCGTGCGCAGCCGCGGCGCCCCGCTCGCCGAGCGGCTGGCGGGCCTCATCGAGCAGAACGAGGGGATTCGGCCACAGGTCGGGTCCCTCGACATCACCTTCTACCGCGACGACCTCACTCGCCTGGCCCACGCGCCGATCGTCAAGCGCAGCGAGGCGATGCCCGACATCTCCGGGCATACCGTCGTGCTGGTCGATGACGTGCTCTTCACCGGCCGCACCGTCCGCGCCGCATTGGACGCCCTGACCGACCACGGACGGCCGGCCGCGGTGCGCCTGGCGGTGGCGGTCGACCGCGGCCACCGCCAGCTGCCGATCAGGGCCGATCACGTGGGCAAGAACCTGCCCACCGCCCTCGACGAACGCGTCCACGTCATGGTCAGCGAGATCGACGGAAGCGATGGGGTGCTGATCGAGCGGGCGAGGTCCGGGGAGCCGTCCTAGCCGGCGTCCCCCGCTCCGGAGAGGCGGGCGGCGTGCACCTCCATCACCGCGCGCACCACGTCCTCGGCATCGGCGTCCTTGAGCAGGTGCCGGTCGGCGCCGGCATCCATGGCGCTCTTGATCCGTTCCGGCTCGGCGAAGCTCGTGAGCGCAACGACGGCAACCTCCGGCTGTCGCTCGCGGATCGCAGCGATCGCCGCCGCCCCGTCCATCTCCGGCATGACGAGGTCCATGAGCACCACGTCCGGGGCGAGCCGGTACGCCGCTTCGACCGCCTCTCGCCCGTTCGACGCCTCGCCCACCACCTCCAGCTCGGGGACGAGCTCCAGGAAGCCGCGCAGGCCGCGTCGCACGACCTCGTAGTCGTCGACCAGCATGACGCGGATCGGCTCCCGACCATCGGAGCGTCGCATGGATGCCGTGGCGACGATGCCCCATACCCGCTCCGCCTGGGCGAGGCCGCGCAGGCGCTGGATGCCCAGGTCGCGGAGCGCATGACCCTCCGGCACCTCGGTTCCGACCGATCTGGCAGTCGCGTCGGAGAGGAGCGTCTCGCCACCGCGAGCGAGGGCCTGGATGCGCGCGCATCGGTAGAGCGGACGGCCGAAGAAGCGGCCCTCGTGCTCCTCCAGGCTGCCGGTGTCCATGCCGATCCGGACCCGCACCCGACCGATGCTGCCCCAGTCCTCCCTCGCCAGGCGGCGGTGCACCTCGACGGCGCCCGCCAGCGCCCGTGCGGCCTCGTCGAAGACTGCGTAGGCGGCGTCGCCGATGCGCTCGAACACCCGGCCATCGTTTCGGCCCGCCACCTCCCGCAGGAGGTCGTGGTGCCGCACGAGCGCTTCGGTCCCGGCATCGCCGTGGCGGTCGACCATCCGGGTGCTCTGCTCCATGTCGCTGAAGAGGAGCGTGCGGCGCTTCGCGGCGCGGCGTTCTGGGTTCACGCCACAAGGATGCCACGCGTATACTCCCCGCGACCCTTTAAGCGCGGTCCGGTGAGGCCGCCAAGGAGCGAAGATGATCCAGGTATCGACCCCGCGCGCGCCCTCGAGCGCTGATGCACCTTCCTGGTCCCACCGTCACCTCCTCGACGTCGACACGCTCGGCCCGTCCGCCGTCACCCGCTGCCTGGACCTCGCGGTCCAGATGCGCTCGCTGCGCGCCAGGGGCGAGCGCCTGAGCGTGCTGGCCGGCCACGTCGTCGGCCTCGCCTTCGCGGAGCCCTCCACCCGGACCCGCGTCAGCTTCGAGATCGCCGCCGCAGGCCTCGGCGCCGACGTCGTGGAGCTGCCGGTCGCCGCCAGCAGCGTGAGCAAGGGCGAGTCGCTGACCGACACCATCCGGACGCTGGAGCGGACGGGCGTCGGCACCATCGTGATGCGGCATGCTCGGAGCGGAGCGCCCTACCTGGCCGCCCGGGCCAGCGGCGCCCGGATCGTCAACGCCGGCGACGGGACGCACGCGCATCCCACCCAGGCGCTGCTCGACGCGATGACGCTGCAGGACGCACTCGACGGCCTGGACGGCCGGGTGGTCGCGATCGTTGGCGACATCGCCCACTCGCGCGTCGCACGCTCCAACCTGCACCTCCTGACCCTGCTGGGTGCCAACGTTCGTCTCTCGGGGCCGCCGGCCTGGGTCAACGCGTTCCGCGGCTGGCCCGGCGTCACGGTGCACCACCGCCTCGACGAGGCCATTTCGGATGCCGACGCGGTCATGGCCCTGCGCGTCCAGCTGGAACGCAACGCGGGCAGCGGCGTCCCGAGCCTGCGCGAGTACACCCGCGGGTGGGGCCTCACCGAGGCCCGGATGCGGTTGGCGCGGCCAGGCGCGCCGATCCTGCACCCGGGGCCGACCAACGAGGGCGTGGAGCTCACGGCCGCGCTGGCGTCCGGAGCGCGCAGCCGAATCGGCGAGCAGGTCGCCAACGGCGTCGCGGTGCGGATGGCCGTGCTCGCCCTCCTCGCTCCGTGACCAGGTTCGGTTCGATCGCCGATCCGCCGGCCACCATGCTGCTGACGAACGTACGCGCCGTCGACCCCGCGGCCGGTACCGATACGACCGCCGACCTGGCGATCCTCGACGGGCGCTTTGTGGAGCCCGGCGCCCTGCCGCGGGATGCGCACAGGGTGGATGGCAGCCGCCTGCTGGCCCTGCCCGCGCTGTGCGATCTCCACGCCCACCTGCGCCAGCCGGGCGGCGAGGCGGCGGAGACGATCGAAAGCGGGGCGCGCGCCGCCGCCCACGGCGGCTACGCGACGGTGTGCGCCATGCCGAACACCGATCCGCCGCTCGACGAGGCCCCCAGGGTTGCGTACGTGCGCCAGCTGGCGGCCGGTACGGCAGCCCGCGTTCGGGTCATCGCCGCCGCGACCCGCGGACGCGCGGGCGACGAGCCCACCGAGCTGGCGGAGCTGGCGAGCCTGGGCGTCGTCGGCGCCAGCGACGACGGCGCTGCCATCGCATCGCCGCGCGTTGCGCGAGCACTGCTGACCTACCTCGCACCCCTCGCGCTGCCGCTGATCGAGCACGCAGAGGACCCGATCCTGGCCGAGGGCACCGTCATGCGAGCGGGGCCGACTGCCACGAAGCTGGGGCTTGGCGGCTGGCCGGCGAGCGCTGAGCTGATCATCGTGGAGCGGGACATTGCGCTCGCGGCCGAGACCGGCGGCTGGGTCCACTTCACCCACCTCTCGACGGCGGCGGCGCTGGACGCGGTGCGTCGCGCAAGGGCAACCGGCACGCGCATCACCTGCGACGTCACGCCGCACCACCTTGCCATGACCGATGCCTGGGTCGCCGGCGACCGAACGTTCAGCTGGGATGGTGCGCCTGCGGCGTCCAGCACGCTGGACGGGACGCTCGCCTACGACGGGAGCTGCCGCGTCAACCCACCGCTCTCGACCCGCGACGATGCGCTGGCCCTGCTCGCGGGCGTCGAGGACGGCAGCATCGACGCCATCGCCACCGACCACGCCCCGCATCCGGCGGAACGCAAGGCGGTGGAGTTCGCCGACGCGGCACCGGGGATGATCGGGCTCGAGACAGCGCTCTCGCTGGGCCTGGCGGCCGTGGCCGCCGGCGCGCTGAGCCTCGCGTCGCTCGTGGCCGCGCTCTCGACGCGTCCGGCGGCGCTCATCGGCGAGCGGCGCTCGCTCGCGCCGGGATCCGCCGCCGACCTGGTGCTCGTGGACCCCGACGCCACCTGGCGCGTGGAGCCGGCGACGCTGGCATCGGCCTCCACCAACACCCCGCTGCTGGGACGGCAGCTGCCGGGGGTCGTCCGCCTCACGATGGCCGGCGGCCGCCTCACGTACGTCAGCGGCCTCGCCACGCTGGACTGAGCCCGCGGCCCGCCGACGCTTCGCCCGCCGTGGCCGCGGCTGCGGCGGCGAGGCGGATATGGGACCATGCGGGGCGCCCACTCCCGCCCAGTAGAAAGTGATGCATGTCGATCCGCTACAACGAGGACCTGGACCCGAACGAGGGCCCCGGCTTCGGCTGCTTCATCTGGCAGGCGGCGCTCTTCGCCGTCATCCTGCTGCTGATCCCCGTCGGCCTGTTCAGCTGGAACTGGCCGGTCTGGCTGCTGGCCGCGCTGCTCTTCGTGGACATGTTCCTGCTCTTCTTCGTGAGCATGACCGCCGTGTTCCTGCTGCGGGTCTTCTTCGCCGAGCGGCGGCGCGGGCGCGGGCGACGCACCGGGGTGGCGAAGCAGCCCACGAGAGTGGTCAGCACCGATCAGGAGCCGGACGATGAGTGAGCAGCGGCCGAAGCGCACCAACTCGATGGTCGGCATCTGGACCGCGATGGGCATCGCGCTCGGCGCGGCCATCGGCGCGGCAATTGACAACCTGGGCGTCGGGGTGGCGGTCGGCCTGGCCATCGGCGTCGCGGTGGGGGCCAGCCTGGATCGACGGGAGGACAAGGGCTGATGCCCCTGATGGTCACCTTCTTCAACGTTCGCAAGGGCCGCGACACGCTCTTCAAACGCGGCATGCGCCACTTCTTCCCGCGCAATGCGCGCCGCTACGAAGACGAGTTCGGGATCCGTTTCGTCGGGTGGTTCAACATCACCGAGGGTTCCGAGTGGAACAACCTCATCATCCTCGACCTGCCGAACTACGCGGTCCTGGATCGGCTCTACGCCGATCCCTCGACGCGTGGGCTGGGGCACCGGGTGGCGGAGTCGGTCTTCGACAAGAAGCACACCATCTTCCTCCGGGAGCGCATGGGCCCCGACTTCGTCTACAAGCCATGAATGCCCCTCGCATCAGCGCCCTGCGCGAGCTGTCGCAGGAGGCCGAGATGGAGCGCCGCGACTTCGTCTACGAGGCGACCGAGCAGCTGCGCCGCTTCATCGATGCCAACCGGGAGCGCCTGCGCGAGATCGGCCCCATCAAGCTGGTCGACGACGACCAGGATTACCTCCTCTACCACCCGGTGGACGGGACCTGGACGACGCGGCTGACCTACCAGGACCCCGCCGACAGCGAGTGGTACGACGAGGAGCAGGTGGTCGAGGCGTTCAGCGAGGTCGTCGAGCTCTACAACCCTGCCGACATCTTCGCCTGGTTCATGGACGCGGCGCGGGACCCGGTCAACCACCTGCTCCCGGCCGATGAGCTGGCGGCGCAGGAGGAGGTCGGCGACGCCGGCGACGAGGACTGGCAGGCGGGCCTCCCCCCAACCCAGCAGGAGACCCTGGCCGCGCAACGGCTCTGGCAGCTGGCCGATGCCTATCGCTCCCAGATCGGGGACCAGCAGAAGCAGATCCTGCGCGAGTTCGCCTCGAACGCCGAGGAGGTGCTGGGCCGAACCGGCGACCTGGCCCTGCTGGAGGAGGTGGACGACATCCTGGTGCTCCGCGCCGACGGACGGTTCGAGACGAGCCTCGACCTGACCGACCTGCCGTCGGGCTCGGCCCTCTCGCTCGATGCCCACCGCGTGGGCCTGACGGTCACGGACGCTCGCGTGGTGGCCGAGTTCTACGACCCGTCGGACGTCCTGCAGTGGGTCACCGACGCGCTGAACGAGCGCTTTCCGGCGGTCGACTTCAGCGCCGTCTACGAGTAGGCCGATGCTGGCGGATCCGCGGTCCGCGACGATCGAAGAGATCTTCGAGACGGCCGGGGCGCTGCGGAAGGGCCACTTCCTGCTGAAGAGCGGCCGCCACTCGGCCCGCTACCTGGAGAAGTTCGCCGTCCTGCAGCACCCGTCGCTGGCCGTGGAGATCGGTCGGCGGCTGGCATCGGCGCTGGGGCCGTACGAGCCGACGCTGGTGGTGGGGCCCACCACCGGCGGCGTCCTGCTCGCCTTCGAGGTCGCGCGCCAGCTGGAGGCGGCTGGCGGCCGGATGGTGCGCGGCGTGTTCGCCGAGCCGATGGAGCGCGGCGTGCGGGCGCTGCGCCGCGGCTGGCCCGTCGACGCAGCTGATCGGGTGGTGCTGGTCGACGACATCCTGACCACCGGCGCCTCACTCGCAGAGACCGCCCGCGCAGTCGAGGCTGCCGGGGCGCGTCCGCTGGCAGCGGCGGTGATCGTGGACCGTGCCCCGGCGCCGTTCGATGACGGCTACCCCGTGCACGCAATGGGGCGCATCGAGATCGCTTCCTGGGCCGCCGATGCCTGCCCGCTCTGCGCTGCCGGGGAGCCGCTGGTCAAGCCGGGCAGCAGCTGAGGCGGCGCCGTCCCGCGGCACTGCCATACGCCCACCGGACGAGCGCTAGCGATCCATCTGCCTCGAGAACGTTGCCCAACGCTCACGATGAGAGCGTTAGCCACAACATACGGGGGTCGCCGTGATCGTCAGCGCGCGTCACAAGCGTGTGGGCGGGCGCGCGACCTGGCTAGCGCTCGCCTCACGAGCGTATGACGAGGCTGTGCGGCGGATCGTGAGATAGCGCTCGCCACGTGGACGTATGGCGCAACCCGCGCAGAGCGCGACGCGGCATCAGCCCTCGTCTCGGACGCCTGGCTCATGCCAGGTGATCTCCGATATCCGGGCAGGTGGGTACTCGCCGTCGGGAGGCACCACGCCCTCCTCCGCCTCGAGCGGCACGCCGATCGGCGCCACGAAGTAGCGCCCCGCCAGGCGGCGGGATTCCGGGTCCAGGGCGAAGCCCGCCTTTGCCCGGTGGAAGGTGACGGTGATATCGGCTGCCACGACCGGGTCGGACCTGGCGCCGTCGGTCAGGTCGATGCGGGTTGGCGTGTCGACCGCCAGCACGCTGCAGGGCCGGCCCGCCGCCCGAGCGTGGGTGCGGATGGCGTTGACGAGGTCGACGGCGGTGGAGATCGGCTCCCGAAGGGGTCCGGAGGCACCGGTGCCGAGCAGGGCGTCTACCACCAGCGTGGCCGGGGAAACCTTCGGCCGCAGCTGGAGCAGCATCTCGGGGGTCGGGGCCACGAAGAGGTCGAGCGACCCGGCTGAGGTCATCGCCTGGAGGACGGTCCAGTTGTGCGCGGCGGCGGGACCGCCGGCCCCGATGCGCTGCGGATCTCCGACCAGCACGGCGACCACGCGGCGGCCGGCGGCCGCCAGGCGGCGCGCCACCACGAACCCATCGCCACCGTTGTTACCGGGTCCACACAGGATGGCCGTCAACGGCGGCTCGACGAGCGGACCCCCGGGCCCGTGGACCTCGTCCGCCAGGCGGGCGAGCTCGACCAGGGCGATCTCTGTAACGGCCGCGCCGGCCGCCTCCATCAGGGCGTCCTGGGAGAGGCCCAGCTTCTGGCTGGCTTCGTCGATCTGGGCCATTTCCGCCCCGCCGATCAGGACCGGGACAGCGCGTGCCGGCCGAGCGGCCGGACCGGTCATTGCAGGGTCTTGAGATACTCGACCAGCGTGTCGATCTCCTCGGAGGTCAGCTGGTCGCCGAATGCCGGCATGCCGGCTCGATCGATTCCCGCCACCTCTGGCCCCGTTCCGTCGATCCAGAGGTGGATCCAGGTGTCAGGGTTGTCCGCCGCCAGCTGCTGCAGGTTGTCCATGTTCGGACCCTCGGCGATGCCGTGCAGCGTCGGCGCGTTGGTGACGCCGCCGGCGAGGTCGTCGCCGTGGCAGACGGTGCAGGCCGGGATCGCCTTGGCGATGATCGCGCGGGCCTGCTGCTCCACGCTGGGACCGCCGGAGGCCGACGGTGCGGCGACGATGGGCGGGTTCTCGCCGGAGAGGTTGCCGGCGAAATAGATGCCGCCGACCAGGAAGACGAAGGCGGTGATCCCGAGCGCCCAGCCGGGGACGCCGCGTGATCGGCTATCGATGGGGGTGTGGACGGTCATCTGGCCCTCAGTGCGCTGCTCGCGCGCCAGCCGGAGCGCCCGCGGTGGCCGCGGGTTCCTGCGCGATGGCGTAGTCCGCTCGGCGAGCGGTGGTGTACATCAGGAAGAAGGTGGCCAGTGCGGCGAGACCGGCCAGTGCGGCGAGACCCAGGCCGGCTCCGGCCAGGAGCCAGTACCAGGTCAGCGTGGACTGGATCACGTCACCCGATGCTGCCTCGGCGACCAACGAGCCGTGGGCGATTCCCGCGCCCATCAGGGCCAGGCCGGCGATGGATGCCCCGACGAGCATCGCCCACAGCTGGATGTCGCTCAGCCAGGTGCCGCCCCAGTCCCGACGGAGGAGGCGCGGCCCGGCATGATCGGCCACCGCGAGCATCGCGAACGTGGCGCTGCCCAGCGTGGCGAACAGCCACACGCCGGTCGACCACTCGGTGTTCGCGACCAGTCCCTGGACGCTGCGGAGCGCCCCGATCGCCTGCAGCAGGGCCGTGCCGAGCAGAAACGCCATGCTGATTGCCACGAAGGCCACGGTGCCGGTGGAGAGGATGCTCGTCCACCGGCCATGGATGGTCAGCGCCAGCGTCGCCACCGCCAGGAAGACCGGTGCCACGAGGAGCATGGTGCCGGCGCTGCCGAGCGTCGTGATGACGTACGGCACGGACGGATCGACGAGGGCGCCCACCGCCGAGAGGCCGGCGAACGCCGCCCACAGCAGCCACGCCAGGTAGGCCATGCCACTGCTGGCCAGCGGATTGGCGGTGGCACGCGGCACGACGTAGAAGAGCACCCCGAGCGTGGCTCCGAGCACCCAGTAGGTCGAGATGGCGCGGGCAGCAAACGCGTTCACCAGGGCGTTGGCCGTCTCGTCCAGCGTCAGCAGGGACGCGCCGGCCACCAGCGCGATGGCGCCCATGGCGGCGAGCAGTCCCACCCCGAAGAAGAGGAGGCTCACGTACGGCACCTGGCGCGGAGCGTTCATCAGCGTCCGCGCGAAGGCGCCGAATACCGTCAGCAGCCCGAGCAGCAGCAGGCCGTCCACCAGCCACGGAAAGGCGGTGAGGAGGCCCGACCCGGAGAGGTTGGGGAGGTAGATCGCCGCCACGCCGGCGGCGACACCGACGTTCCACAGGCCTGCAGCGCCGAAGCCCATGGTCTCGTCGGCCAGCCGCGTTCCGGTGATGCGCGGCGTGATGAACAGGATGCCAGCGAACGCCGCGTTCGAGATCCAGCCGTAGACGATGGCGCTGGCGAATCCGGCCTCCACCGTCGCGCGGCTGACGTCCACGCTGAGGGCGCCGATGATCGGCAGCTCCAGGTCGAGCGCCAGGGCCAGCCGATCCGGGAAGATGGCCGTACCGGCCCAGAGGACGCCGATCCCGGTCGCAGCCACCAGCCACAGGAGCGATAGCACCAGGAAGGTCGTCGCAGCGCTGTCCGGGGCGTTCGGAACCAGCGGTCGGCGGACCTGGGGCGGTTCATCGTATGGACGAAGCTTCTTCGGGTTCACAGCCATCGGCGCGCGCAGATGCCTCCTGCGTACGTACGGGGCACGGTTCACGGTGGCGAACCTCGCGCGGCATTGTACCGGACCCGGGCGAGGCGGTGGAGGCCCAGCATCGTTTGACGGCGAGTCGCCGCATCACTACCATGAGCCGCCGCGGGGTGGAGCAGTGGTAGCTCGTCGGGCTCATAACCCGAAGGTCGTCGGTTCGAATCCGTCCCCCGCAACCACGCACGCTAGAACGGAAGCCGCCTCCCGCCAGGCGGCTTTCGTGCTGTCCGCGATGATCTTCAGCCGCCCATCGCCAGGCCGCCACCACCACCCACGCCAACTTGCTCACTTCACGCAAATGCGCTCGCAGGCCAATACCGGCCAAGGGCTCTATCCTGTCGGTAACACCCGGGCTCCCGCACCAAACCGGGCGCCAGAAGCACGAGTAAGCCCCATGAACTCCCAGCCCCCTCGCCTTGACGTCCTGCCCTCGTCCTCGTGGGGGGCGGGCGTGGCCACCCGAATTGCGCAGCGCCTCCGCGAAGAGCCGGAGCTGCGCCTCTGCCTTCCGACAGGCTCCACGCCGAGGCCGATCTACGCCGCCCTGCCCGACGCCCTCGCCGCTGCCGGCAGCGACCTGTCGCGCGCGACCGTCGTGCTGCTGGACGAGTACCTGGGCCTGCCGCCCGGGCACCCCGCCCGCTGCGACCAGCAGCTGCGCAGCCAGCTCATCGATCGGCTGGTGAGTCCGCCAGCGCGTCTGGTCACCTTCAACGTCGACGCGGCTGGCCACGGCGCCGCGGTCGACCTGGCCGATGAGGTTCGCGGGATGGGCGGGCTTGGCCTGGTCCTGCTTGGCCTGGGCCTCAACGGTCACGTGGGCATGAACGAACCGGGGACGCCGTTGGACGCGACGACCCGCATTGTCTCCCTGGCGCCGACGACCCGTGATTCGGCGCGCCGTTACGGGGCCGAAGCGGCACCCACCCAGGGCGTGACGCTGGGCATGGCCGAGATCCTGGCGGCGCGCGAGATCTGGCTGCTGGTCACCGGGAGCCACAAGGCCGAGATCCTTCAGGCCGTCGCCAACGGACCGATGACGACGGCAGTGCCAGCCTCGCTGCTGCGTCGGCACGCTCGGCTGCGGGTCATCGCCGACTCGGCGGCCGCGCGAAGCTAGGCGCGACCGGCGGCGACCTCATCCTCGCGTGTTCGTCGGCGAGCTGCATCAGCTCCGCATGCGGCACAACTGAACGGGATAACGCCGCTCGTGGTCGAGTCCAGCGGTCTGGGCGCACTCGCGGTGGTGGTCGGTCCAGCAATCTCGTGACATACGGCCCTTGGCTGGGCGGGTTGAGTCAACCCAAACCCGACGCTGTCAAACCCAACTAGGTGGGCCGGCTACCGGCGCTCCCGGACCGAGGGCGCAGCAGAATCTCGGTGACTTCGTGTGCAAGTACGGCACGTCAACGGGATACACATGTGGCTACATCGTCTCGAAGAATGCACCTGCATGCGGCGGCTTCACCCCGTATGCCGACACAGCGATAAAGGTAGACAGCGATCCCAACGGCACTGGCTACAACCTGTCTGACCCTGGTGACAGCGGGGGCCCATGGTTCTATGCCAACACGGCCTATGGGACGCATTCATGTGGTCAGGGATACGACGCCATCTACGTACCCATCGACATTGTTGAGTCCGGCCTCGGAGCTCATGTGCTCACCTTCTCGTGACGACCGACCCAGCATCAAGAGGCTCATCTGATTCCTACGCGCCCCGAGGGTTCCAGGCTCACTAATGCTGAACATTCGTTTCCAATCGGTGTCGGCAATCCTCCTGCTATCGAGCATCGCGCTAGCGATATCGCTCGCCGCATGTACTCGCGGTACGGAATCGCCGGTTCAGAGCCTCCCGAATGACGTGCTCGTTGCACTCCAGACACAGGAACCAGTACCCGAAGGCGAGACGCCGCAGCCTGGGGCACAAGCGCTCAATTTTGGTGTGCTGGTCGCCGATGACGAAAGCGGGCTGGGCATCAGAGATGACTATGGCGAGACGTGGCACGTGATCTGGCCATATGGGTACTACGGCCTGAGCAACGGTGTGAGCGTAAGGCTCATGGACCCGGCCGACAACGAGATCGCAAGAACCGGCGACAGGGTTCGGCTGGGCGGCGGCGAATGGGGCAGCGACAGTTGGAAGGTGTCCGAACTGGTCGAGGTGGACTCCTCACGGTAGCTTCTGGACTCAGGTCGGGGGCGTCTCCGATGCCGACACTCGCGATCGTCCGATACTCCCTTCACGCGCGGCCGGCGGCGACCTCGTCCTCGCGAGTCCGCCCCGCGAGCAGGATCAGCTCCTCGTGCAGCTCGAACCACACGGAGTGGTAGCTGTCGACCCGGGGCGAGGCGACGTAGCGGCCATCGACCTCGCTCGCCAGTCGGGCGGCGCGGTCGAGCCGCCGGCCGTACCGCTGGAGGCCCTGCACCTCGGCGGCGTGCGGCGCCAGCCAGGCCGCGGCGTCCTCGTGCAGCGCGCGGAGGCGTTCGAGCACGCTCCCGTCATAGGCCTCGTCACCGTGGTCGTTCGGCGCCTCGGTACCGTCCACCGTGCGTAGCTGCCAGGCCGTGACGACCTCCTTCACCCGGTGGTCCAGCTCCAGGAACGAGTCCAGCGCCTCAGCGGCGCGGTCGCTTCCCCAGCGTTCGCGGGCAGCGGCACGTGCCGCGGCCGCCGCCTCGCGTCCCGCGGCGGTCGGCCGATACGAGCCGGCGGACGCTTCCGCGAAACCGGCCTCGACCAGCTCGTCCAGTGCAGCGCGCGTCGCGTCCGGTGCCGCGAACAACGCCTCGCCCGCGGCGTCCGGCATGGCGTAGCCCCTGATTGCGAGCAGGTTCAGCAGCGCGTCGCCGTCGACGTCGCCCGCGGCCTCGCCGTCGCCAATTGCGACCTCCGCGCCGGGGATCTCTACCCCAAGCTCCCCCGCCCAGGCCAGCAGGGTCTCGGCTTCCGCAGAGACGGCGCTCGAGCCGGGCAGCGCGCCTTCGTAGACGTGGCCCGTACTGCCGTCGACGGTGACCGACGTGCCGGAAACCAGCTGGCGCGCGCCGATGCGGATGCCATCGGCTTGCAGGCTCACCTCGGACGCTCCCACCACGGCCGGGATGCCCCAGCCGCGGGCCACCACGGCGGCGTGGCTGGCGAGGCCGCCCTTCGCGGTGAGCAGCGCGGCGGCGCGCGCCATGCCCTGCACGTCGTCGGGAGAGGTCTCGGAGCGGACGAGGACGACGGGGCGCCCGGCGTCGGCGACCGCAACCGCCGCATCGGCGGACGTGGCGATCTCGCCGCTCGCCATCCCGGGAGACGCGGGAAGCCCGGTCGTCATCGGCTCGGCGTCGACCTGCGCGGGCGCGGAAGCCCGCGGCGGATCGGCCAGCAGGGCCGCGACCCGTTCGACCGCCTGGCGCCGGGTGAGCGGGAAGTCATCGGCCTCCGCCATGTCGATGGCGATCCGCAGGGCAGCTTGGGGACTGCGCTTGCCGATGCGCGATTGGAGGAGCCAGAGCGTGCCGGACTCGATGGTGAACTCGATGTCGCACATGTCGGCGTGGTGGTACTCGAGGGCATCGGCGTAGCGGTGGAGCTCTGCCGCGACCTCGGGCAGACGCCGGGCGAGCTCGTCGACGGTGAAGGTCTCGTGCGTGCCGGCCACGACGTCCTCGCCCTGCGCGCGGAACATGACGTCCCCGTAGTGGACGTGCGCCCCCGTGGCCGGGTCGCGGGTGAAGAGGACGCCGCTGCCGGACCGCTCGTCGCGGTTGCCGAAGACCATGGCCTGCACGGTCACGGCGGTCCCGAGATCCTCGGAGATCGACTCGCGCTGCCGGTAGACCCGGGCGCGCTCGCTGTTCCAGGAGCGGAAGACCGCCTCGATCGCGGCGCGCAGCTGCGTCCACGGATCCTCCGGCACGTCCGCGGCCCCCACGATTTCACGGTACATCTCCTCGAAGCGACGACGGCAGTCGGCTGCGAAGGCGCCGTCCCCGCTGACGCGGGCCAGTCCCTCGCTGGTCGCCGCGTTCAGGCCCAGGTTCAGGATCGTGTCCATCATCCCCGGCATCGAGACAGGGGCGCCCGAACGGACGGAGAGGAGGAGCGGGTCCGACGCATCGCCGAAGCGGCGGCCCACGGCGGCCTCCAGGTGCGCCATGTGCTCGCGGATCTCGTCGTCCAGTCCATCGGGCCAGCCGGAGGCGAGGAAGGCGTTGCAGGCATCGGTGCAGATGGTGAAGGCGGGGGGGACCGGGATCCCGAGCTCGACCGCCATGACGTTCAGCTCCGCGCCCTTGCCGCCCAGCAGCGCGCGGCGGTCCTGTGCCGAATGCGGCTGGTCCCAGTCGAAGACGTAGGTCACTGCTGGTCTCCCCCTTCGTGGAGTGCCCGCCACACGCGCTCGGGCGAGAGCGGCAGGTCGCGGATGACCGTACCCGTCGCGTCGCGTACGGCCGCGGCCACGGCGGGTGCCACGCACAGCAGCGCCCCCTCGCTCATGCCCTTCGCCCCGTACGGGCCTGGGCCGTCGGCATTCTCGATCATGTCGCTCTCGAGCTGGAACGGGAGGTCCATGCTGGTCGGGATCCGGTAGTCGATGGCCCCCAGGTTCCGGATGCGACCGGTCTCGTCGAAGATGATGTGCTCCATGAGGGTGTGACCCAGGCCCATGATCGCGGCGCCCTCGTCCTGCATCGTCACCTGCAGCGGATTGAGCGCCTTGCCGACGTCCGAGACGGTCACGTGGCGGTGGATGGTCACGTCGCCGGTCTCGCGGTCCACCGACGCCTCCACGGCCGTACAGTTGAACTCGAAGAAGGCGGCGCTGCCGCCCAGCGGGTGACCGGGTTCCGGCTCCTTGCGCGCCTCGCCGTTGCCGATCAGCTCCCCGCCTCGCCTCCCCAGGCCCGCCTGCAGGACCTCGCGGACCGGCAGCTCGCGCTCACCGACGCGGACGATCCCGTGCGCCACCTGGACCTGCGCCGGATCGACGTCGTGGAGCCGGGCCGCCATCTCCTGCAGCCGTGCCTGGATGTGGCGGCAGGCGTCGAGCACGGCGTTGCCCATCAGGACCGTCGAACGACTGGCTGATGTCTGCTGGTCGTACGGCACGATGGCGGTGTCGCCCATGACCACCGTCACCCACTCCAGCGGCGCGCCAAGCTCGTCGGCGGCCACCTGCGCGAAGATCGTGCGCGCCCCCTGGCCCATGTCGCTCGTGCCGGCGTAGACGACCACGCTGCCGTCGGCCAGCAGGCGGACGGTCGAGTAGGAGAGCCCCGTGGTCGGGCCGGACTTGATGCCGAAGGCGATGCCACGGCCCCGACCCGGCGGGGCGGGCGTGTCCCAGTCGATCATCTCGGCGGCGCGGCGCACGGTCTGCTCCCAGTCGCCATCGGCCGGGGTGTCGAACGGGATGAAGGCGTCGCCCTTGCGCGCCAGGTTGCGCAGCCGCAGCTCCAGCGGGTCCATGCCGAGCCGGTGCGCGCACTCGTCCAGGTTCGACTCGACGGCCCAGTTGATCTGGGGGTTGCCGAAGCCGCGGAACGCGGTGGACGGCGTCGTGTGCGACAGGATGGCGCGGCCCACCACGCGAGCCGCCGGGATGCGGTACGGCCCGCAGCCGATGTAGCTGCCCTTGCCGACCACGCGGTCTGCGATGTCGACGTAGGCGCCGATGAGGTAGTCGGCCGCGACGTCCTGGAAGGCGAGGCTCCCGTCGTTCATGATGCCGGTGCGGACCGTGATGCGCGCTGCGGCGCGGCGCACGGCCTGGAAGGTCTCCTCCAGCGAGAGCACCAGGCGCACAGGACGCTGGGCCTGCAGCGCCATGTGGGCGATGAGCGGCTCGTACTTCACGTGCTGCTTGCCGCCGAAGGCGCCGCCGGGGTCGGGGGCGAAGATCCGCACTTTCGCCAGCGGCAGTCCCAGGACGCCCGCCAGGATCTTCTGGGCCCAGTAGGGGTGCTGGATAGTGGTCCAGATGGCGACGCCGCCGTCCTGGGGCGCGGCCATGAAGACGTGTGGCTCGATGGCGAACTGGGTCACGATCGGGAAGCGGTAGGTATGCTCGATCACGAGGTCGGCGCCGACCGAATCGACGTCGCCCCAGCCGATGGGATGCTCGCGCAGGATGTTGCTGTTCGCCAGCGGGTCGTTCGGCCGCAGGCCGGGATCCTGGACCAGCGGCGCGTCCGGCTCGAGCGCTCCCTCGACGCTGAAGACCGCAGGAAGCTCCTCGTACTCGACGCGCATGCGCCGCGCGCCTTCCTCCGCGGCGTCTTCGCTGTCGGCGGCCACGACGGCGACCGGGTCGCCGTGGAACTTCGTCTCGCCGATCGCGATCACCGGCCGGTCCTGGAACTGCGGACCGAAGCGCGGCATCGGGTCGGGCAGGTCGGCGGCGGTGGTGACCAGGCGCACTCCCGGCACCCCTCGCGCGGCGCTGTCGTCGATGGCGATGATCCGGGCGCGCGCGACCGGGACCGTCACCAGCCTGGCGTGGAGCACGTCGGGAAGCCTGATGTCGGCCGCGTAGCGCAGCTCCCCGGTGACGCGTCCCTCGCCGCCGACGCGGCGCGGTGAGCCACCAACCCGGCCGGTCACGACTCGCCGGCCTCGGCGGTCGCCAGGATGGCATCCATGATCTGGCGGTAGCAGCCACAGCGGCAGAGGTTGCCGGCGATCCCCTCCTCCACCTCTGCGGGAGTGGGATGCGGGTTCGATTGCAGCAGCACGTGTCCCGAGACGACCTGCCCCGGGATGCAGAAGCCGCACTGCACGGCGCCGTGATCCAGGAAGGCGCCCTGCAGCGGGCTCAGCTCGCCCTCCCTGGCCAGGCCCTCGACCGTGACGACCTGCGAGCCATCGGCCTCGACGGCGAACACCAGGCAGGAGTCGACGCTGCGGCCGTCGACGATGACGGTGCATGCCCCGCACTCGCCGACCAGGCAGCATTCCTTGGCTCCGGTCAGGCCGATCTCGTCGCGGATCACCTCCAGCAGGGTGTGGTGGGGCTCCACCTCGAGCCGTCGCTCGCGACCGTTGACGGTCATGGTGATGGCGTGGCGCTCGTTCATGGGGCCACCCGCCCGATCGCCGTGGCCAGGGCGCGAGCGGCCAGCACGCGCAGCATCGCGAGGCGGTACTCCGGGCTGGAGCGCATCGAACGCGGCGATGGTTCGGCGCGGCCGAGCAGCTCCTCGAGGAGCTCATCGCGCGCCACGCTCCGCGCCGGGTCGGCCAGCACGCCGGAGGGGTCGACCGCGAGGTACGGCCGCGGGCCAACGCTGCCGTACGCGAGTCGCGTGACGCCCGCTTCGTCCACCGCACAGCTCAGCGTCACCGACGCGAGGTCGTGGCCCCGCCGGCGGGTGCGGCGAAGGTGGACGCTGCCGACGCGTCGGTCGACGATCGGCAGCTCGATCGCGGTCACCAGCTCGCCGGGATCGAGGACGGTGACGCCCGACCGGACGAAGAAGTCGTCGAGGCCGATGCGCCGGGCTCCATCCGGACCGGCGACCACCACCCACGCGTCGTGGACGAGGAGCGGGGTCGCCGTGTCGGCGGCCGGCGACGCATTGCAGATGTTCCCCGCCAGCGTGGCCCGATTCCGGATCTGGACTGCGCCGATCACCGCCGCCGCCTCGGCGAGCGAGGTGAAGCGCTCGCGCACCAGGGGGTGCGCGGCGATATCGGTCATCACCGTCCCCGCGGAGATGACGAGCGAGCCGTCGCGCACGGCCATCGCAGGCCGAAGCTCGGCCACCCGCTTGAGGTCCACCACGACGCTCGGCTGGAGCGAGCCATCCCGGAGCCGGATGATCAGGTCGGTCCCGCCGGCCAGGACCCGGGCGTCACCGCGGTGCCCGGCGAGCAGCTCGATGGCAGCTGCCAGCGTCGTCGGCCGCTCGTAGGTGAAGCTGCGCACGTCCCTCTGCCCGCCGGCTTACAGCAGCCCGTCGACCTGATCGAGCAGGACCTGCGGGTTCGCGGCGCGGATGAAGTAGTAGGGCCGCACGGCGAACCGCTGCACGAACTCGGCACGTGCCTTCCGCAGCGCATCGGTGTCGACCACGGGCATCGGGTGGCCCGGAGCCAGGAGCTCGTTCAGCAGGAAGTAGTTCTGCAGCGAATGCAATGTCTGGAACTGCCGCTCGAAGGGGATCATCTCGTTGGCGCTCGGCTCGAAGTTGCCGTCGATGGCAGGAACCACCACGACGTCCACGTTCGTCGGCTGTTCGTAGATCTCCCAGGTCGGCATGGTGCCGAAGAACTTCGCCGCGCCGGCCTCCGGGGCTGCCTTGTCGGCGCGCTCGGTTCCCTCGGTACGCTTCTTGAGGAAGGGCGACTTGGAACCCAGCACCGCGCGCCCCGCGTCGTCCACGACCGTCGTCTCGGTCGAGACCAGCAGCGCGCCTCGTCGGCAGGCCTCGATCTGGCCCATGCTCTTCCCGTGGTTCGACTCGCCGCCCAGGAACATGATCGTCCTGTCGCGGTAGCGCACCGCCGAGGCATGGAAGGGGTGCAGCCCCTCGTCCTCCATCCGCAGCGCGAGCATGGTGACGATCGCCTTCTGGATCGGGCCGGCCGGCCACGGACCGGTGAACTGCATGGCGCGACCATCGAACGCCACGCCCTTCTCGCCGTCCTGGTCCCAGCTGATGTCCGGCTGTGAAAGCGTGACCTCCGGCGAGATCCGGACTTCGCCCAGCCGGTAGTTGAGGAAGCTGAGGTCCTCCAGCACGTGCTCGCGCGTCTCGCCGCCGAAGACGTCGACGCGCAGGCGAGCGGTTGCGGCGGAGAACTCCTCGGTGAGGCGGTGCGGTCCTGTCATGTGCTCCTCTCGGGGGCCAGTGGGCATGGAGTCGGTCAGCTCGGTGCGACGTCCGGGTTCGGCAGCACCTCGTCCCGGATCGCCCCGACCAGGTCGTGGTACGACTTGATGAAGCCTCGCAGGGTTCGAACGCTGGCGCCATAGCCATCGAACGATTCGACCGGCAGGCCGTCGGGTTCGTAGGCTCGGCCGAAGTCCGGGATGCGCTCCAGCAGGTCGTCGACGAGGCGGTCGTCGACCGGCACGTCCATGCGCGGCTCCGGGCTGAGGCCGCTCTCGTTGAACTGCACCTGCCAGGCGTGGGTCATGGTCAGGATGGCATCGGCCCCCACCAGCTCGGTCCAGTGGAGGCGGTGCCGGTAGGCCGCCGCCAGCAGCCGAGTTCGATAGCCACGCTCACGGAAGATGGTGTACGCGCGCTTGAACACGGCGATCCCCGCCCAGTTCAGCGCGTCGGGGTCGACGGCGATCCCGTCGCGGGTGGCCAGGACCCGCATCCAGTCGTCGACGCGCCCGATCATGATGGTGCAGACCGGTGACATCGTCGCGACCTCGTCGCCGGCTGCGGCGCGCGCATGCAGTCCGCGCTCGACCGCCTCGGCGACGGCGATCGCCTGCGCCACGGTGAAGCAGACGGTTGCGTTGATGTTGACCCCGGCCGCCGTGGCTCGCTCGATGGCGGCAATCCCCGCCCGCGTGGCTGGGAACTTCACCTGCATGTTCGGCGCGAGAGCCGCGAACCGCAGCCCCTGCTCGAGCATCCGCTCCAGGTTCGGGTAGTTGGCCGGGTTCGTCTGCAGCGAGAGTCGTCCGCCGCGCCCGCCCTGCGAGCGGTGCACGCGCTCCAGCACGCCGGCGCCGCGAACTGCCATCTCCTCGATCACACGCCAGGTGACCCCGACCTCGGTGCAGCTCGGATCCTCTGCTGCGATCTCACGGACGCGAGGCCGCCAGTAATCGATCTCCTTGTGCAGCACCTCCAGGACGATGCTCGGGTTCGAGGTCGCACCGGTCGCACCCCGCGCGACCGCGTACTCGAGCTCGGCGGTGGAGCACGAGTCGTTCCAGTAGTCGGTGGGCGTGTCGCGAACCATGTTCGCCAGGGGGCTGGCGGAGGGCTCGTGCTGCGGCGGAGCGGACACCGCGTTCCTCCTCGAAGGGGTTGGCAAAGCGGGCTTTCCGTAGCATAATCGATTATCGATGAGATGCCAACCGGCCGGGCCGAGCCCCAAACCGAGGAACCACGCATGCCCTTCGTGATCTGCGCGACCTGGAACGCCAGGGCCGGAGAAGCCGATGCCGTCCTCCGCCTGCTCGGCCAGGTGCGACTGGCGTCGCTCGAGGAGCCGGGCTGCCTTCGCTTCGACGTCCATCGGTCCCTGGACGAGCCTTCCGTCTTCTTCCTCTACGAGCAGTACGAGTCCGAGGCGGCCTTCGAACAGCATGCGGCTTCCGACCACGTCCGGAGGCTCGTCCTGGAGGATGCGGTGCACCGGCTCGAGAGCCGACGACGCGAGCGCTTCGAAATGATCGGATAGCGGAGACGAGCAGTGCTAGGACTTGACGAGACGGTTGGCCAGTTCCTCGGGGACGACTCGTTCCCGGTGCGATGGGATTCGGACGCCGAGAAGGACTTCTTCTGGGTCTACGACGACCTGCACTGCCCGCACCCGGTCAGCCCGATGTTCTTCGACATCGGCGGCTGGTGGCTGACCTGCGACCACATGTTCCGCCGCTTCGGGACGCCGTTCGCCGTGGACTGGCTGGCCAAGAACGTGAACGGCTACGTCTACACCACCGCCGTCCCCGCCGATCCGGAGCTGCGGATCGAGGGCACCGAGTACAGCGCCACCTACGGCGCGCGAGTCCCGCGCGATGCCGACTACGCCGAGACCATGGGGGCCTACCTGGACGTGGTACTGCCGGTCTACGGCGAGCAGTTCGCGGACTGGTGGCGCGACCGGCTGCGCCCCGAGATGGAGCGCAATTTCGCCATGCTCGAGGAGCGCCTGGACCAGGCCGATCGAATGAGCCTGGGTGAGGTTGCCTGCCTGCTGGAGGACGCCATCGACGTCCACGATCGGCACTGGAAGATCCACTGGATGCTGAACTTCGCCCAGCTGTCGGCCACGCTGAAGTTACGCGCGGTGATGGAGAAGACGCGCGGCAGCGTCGACGAGGCGCTCCTTGGCCGGCTGCAGAACTCCGCCTCGGACCGCAACTGGGACTCGATCGAGGCCCTCTGGAAGATGAAGAACGAGGTGCGCGACGACCCGGAACTGCGCGCAGCATTCCAGGCCGACGAGGCCGAGCAGATTACCGAGGCGCTGCGCGGCACCGATCGTGGGCGGCGCTTCGTCGCGGAGCGGATCGAGCCGTACCAGCGCGAGTTCGGCTGGCACGCCGTCTGGAGCCACGAGTTCATCTTCCCGACCGTCAGGGAGCAGATGGAGCCGGTCCTGGAGCTCGTCCGCGATTACCTGAAGAACGACTACGACTACCCATCCGCCATGGAGGCGATGCAGAAGGACATCGAGGCCGCTTCGGCGGAGATCCTGGACGGCCTGAGCGGCGAGGCGCGCGACGAGATGCGAGCCGCGAACGCGGTGAACCTGCGCATGGCGCCGCTGACGCCGGACCACCACTTCTACATCGATCAGGGCGCCAATGCGCACGTGCGGCTGGTGCTGATGGCCCTTGGCCGCAACCTGGTCGAGATGGGCAGGCTGGACCAGCCGGACGACGTGATGTTCCTGCGCTACAAGCAGCTCCGCACGCTGATCGGCGACGAGAAGGCGATCGACGCCCGCGCCATCGTGGCCGACGAGCGTCGCAAGCGGGCGGAATCGGAGAAGCTGCAGCCGCGCGACTGGATCGGCACCGCCACCAAGTCGCAGCTGGCCTTCCCGTACCTGGTCAACTGGGGCTACCCCGACCGCTTCTACCAGCAGCAGTCGGAGGACGTTCTGCACGTGAGCGGCCTGGCGGCATCCCCGGGCGTTGTCGAGGGAACGGCCCGCGTGGTCCGCACGGTCGACGAGTTCGACGATGTGCGCGAGGGCGACATCCTGGTCTGCCAGATGACGAACCCGGCCTGGGTGGTGCTCTTCACCAAGATCGCCGGGCTGGTGACCGACACCGGCGGCACGACGTCGCACCCGGCGGTCCTCTCGCGCGAGTTCGGCATCCCGGCGGTCATCGGGACCTCCGTCGCCACCCAGCGGATCCGGACCGGCGACCGGGTGCGCGTGGACGGGTCATCCGGCACGGTCGCGATCTTCCGCGACGAACCCACCGACAGTCCAGATCATCCGACCACGCCGGTCGGGGTCTGAAGGGGAAGGCCGTGGCCACCGGCGAAAGCCTCTCGAGGAGCCTCCTGGCCGACCAGGTCAAGGACCGGCTCCTGGAACGGATCGTGAGCGGCGAGTACGCGCCGCACTCCCGGATCGTGGAAACGCAGGTTGCGCGCGAGCTCAACACCAGCCAGGCACCGGTCCGCGAGGCGCTGCGCGCCCTCGAGGCGCTCGGGATCGTGGAGATCATGCCCTTCAAGGGCGCGCGGGTGCGGCGTCCGGCCCGTCGCGAGATCCTGGAGGCGTACGCCGTGCGCCTGGCGCTCGAGACGCTCGCAATTCGTCTCGCCGCGCCGCGCCTGACGCAGCAGGACCTCGTCCAGCTGGCGGAGCGGTGCAACACCATGCACGTCCGCGCACGCGAGGGCGACATGCATGCCGTGGCCGAGGCCGATGCCGGCTTCCACGGCCGCATCCTCGAGGTGGCCGGGAACCGCACCCTGCGGACCGTGTGGGCCTCGCTGGAGCCCTTCCTGCGAACGTACATCACGCTGGTGGTTCCCGGCGCCGATCCCGAGTGGGCAGCCAACCTGCACACGCCCATCCTGGACGCACTGCAGCAGGGCGAGACCGAAGCCGCCGTCGTGGCCATCACCCAGCACTTCGAGGCTGCCAGCGCGAACCTCGCCGCGCGCTGGGAGGAGGAGTCCGACGGCTCGGCGGACCAGCCCGACGAAGGCGTTCCGGTCGACGGGGAGCCACCCGCGCCATTGACCGACCAATCCGCTGCCGTCTATCATCGATAATCGATGATGGCGCCGCGCAAGGAGACGACCCCGATGCAGCAGCTCTCCATCTTCTCCCTCGAGGACCGTGTCGCCCTGATCGTCGGAGGGGGAGGTGCAATCGGCTCAGCCCTCGCGGTCGGCCTTGCCGGTGCCGGGGCGAGCGTCGCCCTCGCGGGCCGCACCGAGGAGAGCCTCCAGGCCGCGGCCGGCCGGGTTCGCGATGCCGGCGCGGATTGCATGACCGCCGTGCTTGATGCCACCGACCGCGACGCCTGCGAGCGCGTCGTGTCGGCGGTGGTGGAGCGTTTCGGCCATCTCGACATCGTCGTCAATGCCGTCGGCGGCGGCGCCGGCAAGGTGCTCCACCCCGCCGAGGAGTACCCGACCGACGCGTGGGACTGGATCATGGACCTCAACGTGCGCAGCACCCTCTACCCGACCCAGGCGGCCGTGCGCGCCATGATCGCCGGCGGCAGCGGCGGCCGCGTCCTGAACATCTCGTCGGTTCGCTCGCTGCTCGGCATCAACGCCGGCTACTCCGCCTACGTCGCCGCCAAGGGCGCCATCTCGGCGCTGACGCGCCAGTGGGCGACCGAGTGGGCGAAGCACGGCATCACCGTCAACGCCATCTCGCCGACCTTCGTCGACACGCCGCAGGTCGCATCGCTGCTCGCCGATCCGGACTTCAAGGCGGGCATCGTCGGGCGCATCCCGCTGGCGCGGGTGGGCGGGACCGATGACCTCATCGGCCCCAGCCTGCTCTTCTGCTCTGCCGCCGGCGACTTCGTGACCGGGCAGGTGCTCATGATCGACGGCGGGCTGACCGCCACCCAATGAGCGAATTCAGCCACCCCTGCTGCAGGAGCCACCTCCGATGGAGCAAGTAACCCGGGGCGTCTTCACCGAGACGAAGCTGCGAGGCTGCAACCCCAGCTACGTGATCACCTCAGACGGCGTCGTGGTGATCGACACGCCGCAGCTCCCGACCCGCGCGGTCGCGATGCGGAAGGAGGCCGAGGCGCACGGCCCGATCCGCTACCTGATCAACACCGAGCACCACGTCGACCACATCTTCGGCAACTACTACTTCAAGGGCGACTTCCCGGTGGTGAACCACCAGGCGCTCTACGACCGTTTCATGGTCGTCTTCCCGGACCTCGACCCGTACGAGTACGCCAGGGAGGCGCTCCCCACCGACGACCCCGGCGGCGAGGCCATCTTCCCCGACCGCGAGACCTACTACGCCGACCCGAACAAGGGGACGATCGTCTTCACCGGCGACCTGACCCTCGCGGTCGGCGACCACACCTTCCGGCTGCTGCACACGCCGGGACACACGCCGGGCCAGGTGGCGGTCCACGTTCCGGAGGAGCGGGTCGTCTTCACCGGCGACACGATCTTCAATGGCTGCCAGACCTGGCTCATGACCTCCGACGTCGACGAGTGGATCGCCTCGCTGGAGCGGATCGCCGCGCCTGGACGTGGACCACGTCGTCCCGGGCCACGGTCCGGTCACCACGCCGCAGGTGCTCGCCGTGCAACGCGCGAACCTCCTCGACTGGAAGGCCGCCGTCGCCTCCGCCGTGGCAAAGGGCTGGAGCCGGGACGAGACGATCGCCCGCGTGAACTTCGCCGAGCGCTACCCGGTAGACATTGGTCAGGGCTACATGATGGAGCACATCCAGACGCTCAACGCCGCCTCGCTCTGGGACAAGTTCAGCCAGGCGATCCCGGGAGGCACCGCATCGGAGCCCGCAGCCCCCGTGGGAGCCGGCGAGCAGTGAGCCACCCCTCCGAGGTCGGGGCCGCCGTCATCGGCACCGGCTTCATCGGCACCGTGCACGTCGAGGCGCTTCGTCGCATCGGGGTGCAGGTCCGCGGCGTGCTCGGCAGCACGCCAGAGCGGGGCGCCCGCCGGGCCAAGGCCCTGGGCGTCCCGCACGCCTACGAAACGCTGGACGAGCTGCTCGCCGACCCGTCGGTCCAGGCGGTGCACGTCACCTCGCCCAACGACCTCCACGTCCCGCAGTCGCGCGCCGTCCTGGCGGCGGGACGCCACGTCATCTGCGAGAAGCCGCTGGCCATGAGCGCCGCGGAGTCGGGCGAGCTGGTCCAGCTGGCGGCCGACAGCGGCCTGGTCAACGCCACGAACTTCAACATCCGCTACTACCCGCTGAACCAGCACGCCCGCGAGCTCGTGGCGGACGGCGGCCTCGGCGAGGTGCGGCTGGTGACCGGGCGCTACTTCCAGGACTGGCTGCTGCTCGAGAGCGACTGGAACTGGCGGCTGCAGCCGGACCGCGGCGGCGCCCTGCGCGCCGTCGGCGACATCGGTTCGCACTGGCTCGACCTGCTCACCTTCATCACCGGCCAGCGGGTGACCGAGGTGATGGCCGAGCTGTCGACCTTCATCGACACCCGCCGCGAGCCGACCGGCCCGGTCGAGACCTTCTCCACCGAGCGACCGGCCGAGAGCGTGGACCGCGAGATCGGCACCGAGGACACCGCATCGATCCTCCTGCGCTTCTCCGCCGGCGCGCGCGGCGCGGTCACCGTCTCGCAGATCAGCCCCGGGCGCAAGAACTCGCTGCACTACGAGATCGACGGCTCCACCTCGGCCTGGGCGTGGGACTCCGAGGACCCGGACCACGCCTGGATCGGACACCGCGACGGTGCCAACGAGGTCATCGCCCGCAGCCCGGCCCTCATGAACGCGGCGGGCCAGGCGGCGACGGCGCTGCCCGGAGGCCACGTCGAGGGCTTCTTCGACACCTTCTGCGCGCACTTCCGCGCCGTCTACGCCGAGATCGCCGCCGGGCACCCTTCCGAAAGCCCGAGCTACCCGACCTTCGCCGACGGCCACGACGAGATGCTCGTCGGCGACGCGATCGCGCGCAGCGCCCGCGAGGGTCGCTGGGTCAGCGTCGATCGTCCCACAGCCACGGAGGCCCAACCATGAAGCTTGGATTGCTGACCGCGCCCTTCCCGGAGACGCCCCTCCCGGAGGTCGTCGACTGGATGGTCGCCAACGAGTTCGAGAGCATCGAGATCGCGTGCTGGCCGCGCACCGAGGGCGCCACGCGCCGCTACGCCGGCACGTCGCACATCGACGTCGACAACCTGTCCGCTGACGCGGCCGAGCGAGCTGCGCGCCGAGCTCAACGAGAAGGGCCTGGAGATCTCCGGCCTCGGCTTCTACCCGAACCCGCTGCATCCGGATCTCGAGCAGCGCGAACATGCGATCGAGCACCTCAAGAAGGTGATCGTGGCGGCGGAGAAGATGGACGTCCCCCTCGTCAACACGTTCCTCGGCGCCGACGCGTCGAAGACGGATGACCAGAACTGGGAGACCGCCCTGCAGATCTGGCCGGAGATCGTGACGTTCGCCGACGCGCACGGGCGGAAGATCACCTTCGAGAACTGCCCCATGCTGTTCAGCTACGACGAGTGGCCGAGCGGCCATAACCTGGCGACCACGCCGCATAACTGGCGAAGGATCCTGGAGGAGTGGGCGCCCACCGTCGGCCTCAACTTCGATCCGTCGCACCTGGTCCTGCAGATGATCGACATGCCGCGCTTCATCCGCGAGTTCGGGCCGCACATCTACCACTTCCAGGCCAAGGACCTCATGATCGATCGAGAGGGCCTGTACGAGCACGGGATCTTCTCGAAGGGCATCGGCTGGCAGATCCCCCGCCTGCCGGGCCTGGGCGAAGTCGACTGGGGCGTCCTCTTCTCCGCCCTCTACCGCGCCGGCTACGACGGCGCCTGCATCATCGAGCACGAGGACCGCGGCTTCGAGAAGACCGACGAGCTGGTCAAGCGCGGCTTCCTGCTCGCCCGCGACATCCTCGAGCCCTACTGCAAGTGAGCGACATGACCCTCAGCATCGAGAACCTGACCGAGCGCGACATCGCCAAGACGATCGACCACTCGCTGTTGAAGCCGGAGCTGGACGACGAGTTCGTGGCCGACGGCTGCCGCCTGGCCGCGAGGTACGACGTCGCCTCCGTCTGCGTCCGGCCGGCAGACGTCGCCCGGGCGCGAGAGGTCCTCGAGGGGACCGATGTGAAGGTAGGCACCACCATCGGCTTTCCGCACGGCAACCACCTGACCGCCACCAAGGTGTTCGAGGCGGAGCGCGCGTTGGCCGATGGCGCAACCGAGCTGGACATGGTGCTCCAGATCGGCGCGTTGAAGTCCGGTCGCGATGCCGACGTCCAGGCTGACATCGCGGCGGTCGTGGAGGTCGGCCACGCGGCCGGCGCCATCGTGAAGGTGATCTTCGAGAATGCCTACCTGACCGATGACGAGAAGGTCCGCGCCTGCGGCCTGACCGCGGCGGCGGGCGGCGACTTCGTCAAGACATCGACGGGGTTCGCGCTGAGCGGGGCCACCCATCATGACCTTCGGCTCATGCGCGCCAACACCCCGCCCGATATACAGGTCAAGGCGGCCGGCGGCGTACGGACGCTCGACGCGCTGCTGGAGGTGATGGCGCTGGGCGTGACGCGCATCGGCGCCACCGCGACGGCTACGATCATCGATGACTTCAGGGCGCGAAAGGCTGGGCGCCCCCAGGAGACCGCCGCGCCTGGATCGGAGAGCGGCTACTGACGCAGACAGCCACCCGACGTTGAACCATCGCCACAGCAGTGATGGCCGCGCCCACCATGCGGAGGAGGTGAGAGCATCAGATCCCATCGAACGGCTCCCCCATCCAGGGGGAATACTGTCGGACGGCGTGACCGGAATGGCGCGTCGCACTCATCAGGAGGAGATTCAGTGAGGAATCGATCGATCCGCGTGAAGGCGCTCACCAGCCTCGCCGCCATGGCGGTCGTGCTGGCCGCCTGCGGTGGCACGGGCTCATCGGCCGGCGCCAGCGGTGGTGGCGAAGCGTCGTACGCCATCGGGTACTCAAACGGTGGCGGCGTCGGCAACGGCTTCCGCGAGGAGCAGGTCTGCACCGCCAAGGCGGAGGCACTGGCATCTGGCCAGGTGACCGACCTCAACACCATCCATCGCAACACCGATGCCGCAGGTCAGCTCTCGGACATCCGTGACCTGATCGCGGCCGACGTCGATGCAATCGTGTTCAACCCGAACGATCCGGAGGCGCTCAATCCTGCGCTGCAGGAGGCGCACGATGCCGGCATCGTGACCGTCTCGGTCGACGCGTACGTCACCGACGAGAACACCTACAACCTCTACAACAACCAGGTCAAGTACGCCGAGCTCGGCGCCAAGTGGCTGTTCGAGCAGCTGGGCGGCGAAGGCACGGTCTACTACATGCGCGGTCTCGCCGGCCACCCTGCCGACAGCGACCGTGACATCGGCTTCAAGAACGTGCTGGCGGACTACCCGGGGATCACCGTCTACCCGAACGAAGACGGCGTCTTCACCGGATGGGATCCGGCCACCACGACGACCCTGATCAACGACGTCCTCGCCAGCGGCGACTACGACCAGATCGACGGGATCTGGACCTCGGGCATGGACTCACAGGTCGTTGACGCGATCAAGGATGCGAACAAGGACTTCGTGCCGATCGTCGGCGCGGACCTCGGCGCATTCGTGGCACAGCTCCTCGACGAAGAGGGGTATCCCGGCCTCGAGGGCGCGGCGGTGACGAACACCGCGGCCGTCGGCGGTGCCGGCGTCGGCCTGGCGCTGAAGCTCCTCAATGGCGAGGATGTCCAGACCGCCGAGGGCGCGAGCCAGCCGAACACCGTTCTGCTGGATCCGGTCCTGGCCGACAACGTCAGCGACTCCGGCAAGGAGCTGCTGGGGTCGTGGCAGGTCGACGGTCTCGACCCGCTCTGGCCGCTGGGCCTCCAGATCGAGGGCTACACCACCTACACCCCCGAGCAGGCCGTTGCCTGCAAGGGTCCGGGCGAGTAGCCTCCCCTCGCGATTGCAGGGGGGCGCCGGCGATCGCCGGCGCCCCCCTCACCACACCCGAGATGGCATGACCGTCACCACCGACCTGCTGCTCGAAGCGACCGGCATCTCGAAGACTTACGGGGCCGTCGTCGCCTTGCGCAACGCTTCGCTCGCCGTTCGGCCCGGCGAGGTGCACGCGCTGATGGGTGCCAACGGCGCCGGCAAGAGCACGCTCGTCAAGATCCTCACCGGCGCGGTGCGCCCTGACTCCGGCCGCATCGCCGTCCGTGGCCGTGAGCGAACCGTCCACTCGCCCGGGGAGGCGCGGCGCGGCGGCCTCGTCCCCGTCTACCAGGAGCCGTCGCTGATCCCGGACCTGGACATCCGCACCAACCTGCGCCTCACCGAGACGCCCGTTGAGCCGTTCCTGCACTGGGTCGAGGAGCTCGGCATCGAGACGCTCGACCTCGCCACGCTGGCCCGCCGCCTGCCGCTGGCCACGCTGCGCATCATCGACCTGGCTCGCGCCCTGGCCACCGAGCCGGACGTGCTGATGCTCGACGAGATGACGGCGGCCCTCCCCGCGAACCTGACCGAGCGCGTGCTCGACGTGGTCGGGCGCCAGCGCGGCGGCGATCGGTGCGTCATCTTCATCTCCCATCGCATGATCGAGATCGCGGCCGTCTGCGACCGCGCCACGGTCCTGCGCGAGGGCGAGACGGTGGGCGTGGTCGACGTCTCGGCAGGCTCGGAGCACCGCATCGTGGAGCTGATGCTGGGCGACACGATGGACGAGCGCCGATCCGGCACGACGGCGCAGGCGGAGGGCGACGCCGCCGCCGAACGTCCGACCCCGCGCCTCTCCGTGCGCGACATCCAGGCCGGCACCAAGCTCCATGGCGTCTCGTTCGACCTGTATCCGGGCGAGGTGCTCGGGGTGGTTGCGCTGGAGGGCCAGGGACAGGACGAGCTGTTCGACATCCTCGCCGGCTCGTCCCGACCGTCGAGCGGCGAGCTGCGGGTCGACGGGCAGCCGGTCACGTTCCACCATCCCGCCGACGCGATCCGGCGCGGCCTGGTCTACGTCGCCGCCGACCGAGCCGACGCCCTGCTCATGCAACGATCGATCCGCGAGAACATCGCGCTGCCCTTCATCACCCGGCTCCGGAGCTGGGGCCCGATCAACATGGGCGACGAGCAGCGGACGGTGAATGGAGCGATCGAGACGTTGCAGATCGACGCACGCGCGGGCGGCGAGGTGCGGCGGCTCTCGGGCGGCAACCAGCAGAAGGTGACCATCGCCCGGTGGGTCGCAGGCGGCGTCCAGACCATGCTCTGCTTCGATCCCACGCGCGGCATCGACATCCGGACCAAGAACCAGATCTACCCGCTGCTGCGCGACCTCGCCGGTGCGGGGGCCGCCGTCCTGTTCCACACCTCGGAGCTCAAGGAGGTCCAGCTCGTCTGCGACCGCGCCATCGTCATCTTCGCCGGCCGCGTCGTCGGGGAGATCGACGTGGAGGAGGCCGACGAGGCGACGCTGCTGCGCGCCGCCTACAACCTGGACGCGGGAGCGGAATCGCCCTACGGCAGCCGCGGTCCGGAGACGGAGACCACGTCGTGAGCGCACGGCTGACGGCAAGCAGCGTGGGACGGATCCCCTGGCGCGAGCGGCTGCTGGGGTTGGGGCGCCGCAATGCGTGGACGCTCGGGCTCGTTGTGTTCCTGCTGCTCCTGCTGCTCTACACCACCTCGATCGCCCCCCGTTACGGCCCATCCAGCCTGGCGATCTCGGTCCTGCCGCTGGCGCTCGCGGCGGTCGCCCAGGCGGTGGTCGTCATCGGCGGGGGGATCGACCTCTCGATCGGCTCGATCATGGCCCTCACCAGCGTGGTGGCCGCCACCATCTACGACGAGGGGTTCACCATCGGCTCGACCACGGTGCTGGCGGGACGGACCGACGAGCTGGGCCTCATGGTCGTGGTGGGCGTCCTCGTGCTGGGGCTCGTCATCGGCCTCGTCAACGGCCTGGTCGTGATCCTGAGCCGCGTACCAGACATCGTGGTCACCCTGGCCATGTCATTCGTGTGGGCCGGTGCTGCCCTGCTCGTGCGCGGCGCCCCCGGCGGCGCGGGACCCCAGTGGCTGAAGGACGTCGTCCTCGGCAACCTCGGCCTGGACGTCCTCCCGAAGGCCGCCATCGTGCTCGCGATCCTGGTCCTCGTTGTCTGGATCCCCGTCGTGCGCTCGCGGATCGGCCTCTCGATCTACGCCATCGGCAGCAACCGGCTGGCCGCCTTCAGGAGCGGCGTCGAGGTGGGCCGCACCAAGGTGATCTCCTACGTGCTGGCCGGCCTCTTCGCCGCGGTGGCGGGGCTCAGCCTGACCGCGAGCACCGGGATCGGCACCCCGGTCCCAGGCCCCTACACGCTGATGAGCGTCGCCGCCGTCGTGCTCGGAGGCGTGAGCCTGGCAGGCGGCCGCGGTGGCCTCTTCGGGCCGATCATCGCCGTCATGATCCTGCAGCTCATCCGGACCGACATGACGTTCCTGCGCGTCAACACCAACCTGGCGGTGGTGGCGCAGGGCGTCATCCTGATCGGCGTCGTGATGATCGGCAGCCTCATCGAGCTGCGGAGGTCACGAACATGACCGCCGCCACGACGGAGACCCGCAATCGATGGCTGACCGCCGGGCGCGTGGCGCAACCTCTTCCGCGATCGGCCAATCATCCCGCTCATCGGGCTGCTGCTGCTGCTGGTGCTCGTCATCCAGCTGGTGCGACCCGGCAGCGTGAGCCTGTCCTGGTCCGGGGTGATCCTGCGGGCAGCGGTGCCGCTCGCCATCCTGGCCGGCTGCCAGACCCTCGCCATGCTCACCGGCGGCATCGACCTGTCCGTGGCGGCGGTCGCCTCCATGGCCGGCTTCGTGACCGCCACCATGGTGAACAGCCCCGGCGGCGTGGCCCAGGGAATCGTCATCGCCCTCACCGCTGCGCTGCTGGCGGGGATGGTGACCGGCATCGGCGTGGGCGTCTTCCGGGTCCACCCGCTGATCATGACCCTCGGCATGAGCTTCGTCGTGCTGGGGCTCGCCAACGTCTGGCAGCTGCAGACGGTGCAGACCGGCTCCGGTGTCCCCGACTCGCTGCGCTGGATCGGCGCCAACATGCTGGGCGACATCCTGCCCTACAGCCTGCTCGTGTTCATCCCCCTGGCGGTGATCATCCTGCTGGGCCTGCGGCGCACCGGCTATGGGCGCCTGCTCTACGCCATCGGCGACAACCCGGTTGCGGCGCGGCTGTCGGGCGCGCGGTCCTGGCAGGTGCTGGTGGTCCTCTACATGATCTCGGCGCTCTTTGCCGGCATCGCCGGGCTGCTCATCTCGGGACTCACCAACACCGCCAGCGTCACGCTCGCCGACTCGTACCTCCTGCCGTCGGTGGCGGCGGCGGTGATCGGCGGGACATCGATCTTCGGCGGCCGTGGCGGGTTCGGCGGCACCATGGTCGGCGCGCTCATCCTGCAGGTGCTCACCGCGCTGCTGACCGTGCTCGGACTGCCGGAGCCCACGCGCCAGATCCTGTTCGGCTCCATCATCGTCGTGGTCGCGGCTGCCTACACCCGGGCGACCGCCGAGTCCTGACGCCGCTCAGCGGCCGGGCATCGCCTCGAACGTGCGCTCGATGTCGCCCAGGACTCGCACCGTGGACTCGGTGCAGACCTGCAGGTAACGCTCCCCGAACTCGGGGGTCGCCTCTCGCGCATCGCCCCACGATCCGGACCGCGTCGCGCGGTACACCGATCCCGGTGCGGAGAAGAAGAAGGCGGTGTGGACGGGCGCCGGGTTGGTCACCTCCGGGAACGGCGGGAACTCCGCGTTGGCGTTCTCCATGTCCACGGCGCCGGGGTCGATCACCAGCATCGCCGACGTCTCCCCCCGGTTGGCGTGCAGACCGGTCGACGGATCGAAGAACTCGCCGGCCTCGTCGGGCGTCAGCCCGTCCCAGTAGTTGATGGGGAAGGCGCGCGTCCCCGCGGGCAGGCGCTCGGCGGCATTGGCACAGGCGTACGCGATGGCGTAGGTGTTGTCGTAGTGGCCGTTCAGGAAGACGATGCGCCGGAACCCAGACTCTGCCAGCGACGCGGCGAGGTCCTCGATGAGCGCCATGAAGGTCGGGATCCGGATCTGCACCAGCCCGGTGAACCCGGTGTGCGGGTAGGAGAGCCCGTAGTTGATGGTGGGCGCCACCGCGGCACCGACGCGCGGTGCGGCTCGCCGCGCCACCTCGGTGGCGATGAGCGCATCGGTGAGCAGCGGGCCGTGGGGGCCGTGCTGCTCGGTGGAGCCGGTCGGCACGATGACCGTGTCGTGCTCGGCCAGGAACGACTCCACCTCAGGACTGGTCATCTCGCCCAGGAAGACGGTCGGGGGCTTCATGGCAGGCTCCTCCTCGCGGTCGTGGCTGGCAATGGACGCGTGGGTGGCGGGCCGGTCGATTCGCGCAGAACGACCTCGGCAGGCATCTCGTCGCGCACGATCGCCTCCCCGGCCAGCGCCCGTTCGATCAGGGCGAACCCTCGACGGCCCATCTCGCGCAGCGGGATGCGGACCGTCGAGAGCCGCGGCGCCGTCATGCTGGCCATGGCGATGTCGTCGAAGCCGGCCAGCGATACATCCTCGGGGACGCTGATGCGCAGCTCGGCGAGGCGCTGCAGGGCACCAAGGGCGAGCAGGTCGCTGGCACAGCAGATGGCGGTAAAGGGGGCATCGCCGGAGAGCAGCTGGTCAACGGCCCTGGCACCGCCCTCCCGGTCGAAGGCGGTCGTCACCACCAACCGCGCGTCGAATTGGATCCCCGCGTTGGAGAGGCCGCGGCGGTATCCCGCCAGCCGCTCGCGGGCCACGTAGAGCGAGGTGGGGCCGGCGAAGAAGGCGATGCGCCGATGCCCCATCCCGACCAGCGCCGACGTCATGGCGCCGATGCCCCCGGCGTTGTCCACCGCGATCTCCGGGGCGCCGGTCGCCGGCGGTGAGAGGTGGACCACGGCGGCGCCGTACTCCTGCATGCCGGCGACGTGCTTCGCCATCTCCTCGTTGCGTTCCGGGTCGTCCACGCCGCTGCCGGCGAAGATGATCGCCGAGGCGCGCATCGAGCGCAGCAGGCGGACGTAGGAGTTCTCCCGCTCCGGGTCGCGCTCGCTGCTGCAGGTCATGACCAGGTAGCCGGCGGGCGAGGCCGCATCTTCAACGCCCCGCACGATCTCCGAGAAGTAGGGATCGGTGATGTCGTGCACGATCACCCCGACCACGGGCACCTGGCTCTTCAGGAGGCCGCGAGCGAGGGCGTTCGGAACGTAGTCGAGCTTGCGGGCGGCGTCGATGACACGTTCGCGAGTGGCGGCGCTGACCGGGTACGTCGCCGACGAGACGACCCGCGAGACCGTGGCGGGCGAGACGCCCGCCAGCCTCGCGACGTCGGTGATGGAGGCCAATCGATCGCCGGCCGAGTCAGAACGGGAACGACGGCGGCTCGTCGCGCACCGTCATCCACTGCCAGTCGGTGAACGCCTCGAAGTTCGCCTCGCCGCCGAAGCGCGAGCCGTTGCCGGAGGCGCCCATCCCGCCGAACGGGACGATCGAGTCGTCGTTGAGCGTCGTGTCGTTGACGTGGACCATCCCGGTCCGCATGCGGTTGCCGATCGCCATGCCACGGCTGATCGACGCGGTGTAGATCGCCGCCACGAGCCCGTACTCGCTGGCGTTGGCCAGGGCCACCGCCTCGTCATCGGTGTCGAAGACGGTGACCGGCGCGACCGGGCCGAAGACCTCCTCGGTGAAGGCGGCGACATCGGTCTTGACGTCGGCCAGGACGGTCGGTCGGTAGAAGAGGCCCTCGTGCGTGCCACCCTCGGCCAGCCGCGCCCCCTCGGCAATGGAGCGCTGCACGATCTCCTCGATCCGTGCCAGCTGCTGCTGGTTGACGATCGGGCCGAGCTGCACCTCCTCCCGGAATGGATCGCCCAGCTTCAGCCGGTGCGCCTTCTCGGAGAGCAGCTCCACGTAGCGGTCGGCCACGGAACGCTGGACCAGGTGCCGGCCGGACGAGAAGCAGACCTGGCCCTGGAACTGGAAGGAGCCGAACGCGCCGCCGGATGCAGCCGCTTCGAGGTCCGCGTCGTCGAGCACGATGAAGGCGTTGTTGCCGCCCAGCTCCAGCGACACCTTCTTGAGCAGCCGTCCCGCCAGCTCGCCCACCCGCCGCCCCGCGGCGGTGGAACCGGTGAACGAGACCATGTTGACGTTCGGGTCGGTGACGAGCGCCTCGCCCGTCTCGGCATCACCGATCACGATCTGCAGCAGCCCGTCGGGCAGCCCGGCCTCCGCGAAGACCGCGGCGAACATGGCGCCGCCGCAGACCGGCGTCTGCGGGTCGGGCTTGAGGACCACGGCGTTGCCCAGCGCCAGGGCGGGGGCAACCACCCGCATCCCGAGCACGCTGGGCGAGTTCCAGGGCGTGATGGCGCCGACCACGCCCACCGGGACGCGGCGGACCATCGACAGGCGGCCCTTCTGGGTGGTCGGGATGAGGGAACCGTACGGGCGAGACGGCATGGTCGACCCGTTCAGGATCTCGCCGTGGGTGAAGTCGGCCTCGTGGTGCATCTTCGAGTAGGTGGCACCCGTCTCGCGCTGCGTCCACGAGCCGAACTCGTCGCGGTGCGCCTCGTAGATCTCGGCCGCACGGCGCAGGATCCGCGCGCGCTCCTCGTGGCTCGTCTCCGCCCACGCCGGCTGTGCGGCGGCAGCCGCCGCAGCCGCACGCGCCACGTCCTCGGGGCTCGACTCGTTGATGGTGAGGAGGTGGATGCCGGTCGCGGGCTCGCTGACCTCGATCGAGCGGCCGCTCCCGGTCTTCCAGTCCTTCAGGAAGGCGTCGAGCCAGCTTCCCGTCGCTACTGCCATTGGAGAATCTCCTTCCTGGGCCGATGCCCGTGCCGGCCGGCCATCCGACCGGCACGCTTCGTCGTCTTCAGCTGCCCTCGGCACGCCTGCCGGTCGCCGGGTCGCGCCAGATCGGCCCGCGCGCCAGCACCTGCTCGGTGAGGCCTTCGGCCAGGTACTCCGGATAGCGTCCGGCGTCCACGGGACGCGCCTCCTGGCCCGGATAGCCGATCAGCTCGCGAACCGTCCTGTCGGTGTAGTAGGCCCCCACCACGGCCAGCTGCAGCGCCGCGAGCTGGTCTGGCTCGTCCTCCTGCAGCCGCGCGACGCGGTCCTCCGGGTCTCCCAGCTCGACCCGAAGCGCCAGGCGCAGCGGCTCGGCGAGGTCCGGCCGCGATCGCAGCACGAACCGCAGGCGGGCATCGTCGATGACCTCGCCGGCCGAAGGCATGCCGTGCGCCGCCGGGATGAGGTGGTCGGCGACGGCCGCGAACGCGGCGCGCTCCCCGCTGCCCCACGCCGCCAGGGGGTCGTCCGTCACGCCGGCACCTCCTGGTCGAAGCGCGTCTCGACCATGTGGTCGGCGGCGCGCAGCGCCAGCGCCGCGATCGTCGAGGTGGGATTGACGCCGCCCGAGGTGACGAAGGCGCTGCCGTCGACCACGTACAGGTTCGGCACGTCGTGCGCCCGGTTCCATCGGTTCAGCACCGACGTGCGCGGGTCGTCGCCCATGCGCGCGGTGCCGAGCAGGTGCCACCCGGAGTAGCGCATCAGGCTGTCGACCTCGACGGCGTGCGCACCCGCCTCGAGCAGGGACTCCGACGCCTTCTGGATGTGGAAGTCGAGCAGCCGCCGCGAGTTCTCGGAGACGCGGTAGTGGACCTCCGGGGCGGGGATGCCGGAGGAATCGGTGAGCGTCTTCGAGAGGGCGATCTGGTTGGCCTCATCGGGCAGGTCCTCGCCGAAGAGGCCCCAGTTGGCTCCGTGCCCAAGGTGCGATCGAACGTGGAGATGATGCTCGGCGCCCCATACCTGCGTGCCGGCACGGCTGGGCAGTGCGGCATTGATCGGCCCGAAGGTCGGCGCCAGGCCCCACTTCGCCCCGCGCACGAAACCGCGCCGCTCATCGGTCTCGTAGAACTCGAAGGATTCGATGGAGCAGCCGAACTGGCCCTGCCAGCTCTCCAGGTTCTCCTCGAAGAGGCCGCCCACGTTGGCGAACGGATGCATCATCAGCCGCTTCCCGACCAGGCCCGATGAATTCGCAAGCCCGTCAGGGTGCTGCGGCGAGTCGGAGAGGAGCAACAGCCGCGCGGTTCCGATGGCGTTCGCCGCCAGGACCACCACCTTCGCCGCCTCGAAGTGCTCCGCACCCTCGCGGTCGACCCAGGTGGCGCCGGTCACCAGCCCGGCATCGTTGGTCTCCAGGCGACGCACGCGCGCGCCGGTCACCAGCCTGGCGCCAAGCGCCTGCGCCTTCGGCCAGTGGGTGAGGTCGGTCGAGGCCTTGGCGCCCTCGTTGCAGCCCTGCTGGCAGGTGCCGCGCTGAACGCATGGCCGGCGCCCGTCATAGGGCACCGACAGGATCGAGTTCGGCTCGGGCCACCAGTGCCATCCCAGTCGCGCGTGCGCGCGGGCCACCTTCAGCCCGCCCGGACCGATGGGCAGCGGCGGCAGCGGCGGGTCCTCGCCACCGGCCGGGTAGGCCGGGTCGCCGCCCATGCCGGAGACGCCGAACTCGCGGTCCGTGCGCTCGTAGAAGGGACGCAGCTCCTCGTAGCTGAGCGGCCAGTCATCGGCGATCCCGTCCAGCGACCGGACGCGGAAATCGGAGGGCAGCATCCGGGGCCAGGCGCCCGCGAAGATGAGCATCGACCCGCCGACACCGGAGAACATGAGCGGCGAGATCTCGGCGTCCGACTCGTCGAGCGGGTAGTCCTCCGGCAGCTCGCGCACGTTGGGGCTGGTCGACCACTGCTTGCGCATGGTCAGCTCCCAGTCGAGCTTGTTGCCCCGGTACTCCTCCCGGTCGTGCCAGTCGCCCTGCTCCAGGCAGACGACTCGATAGCCCGACTCCGCCAGCCGTCTCGCCACGACGCCGCCCGTCGCGCCGGCTCCGATGATGAGGACGTCTGCGGGTTCGGGGGCCAAGTGGAACTCCTTCCGGAAGGCGGCCGCGAGGCGGGCCGAAGCACGGTGAGATGGGGTCCTGGTTGGTTGCCCGCCAGTCTATAGCAAACCTTCTCTATGGAGCAGACCGGTCCTCCCGCAGGATCGGCCCGTCAGGTCACGACGTCGTAGCCCTGGACCTCGCGGTCGCCCACGAGCGCCTCCAGGGCCGGCTGCAGCGCGGTGTGCTCGTCGCTCGTCCGCCATGCCGCTGCGCTCTCCCCGTCCTCGAAGCGGAAGGACATCTGGTAGCGACGGGGAGCATCCGCCTCCCGCAGCAGGTCGATGCGCACGAACCCGGGCGCCCGCGACATGGCCGGCGCGTACTCGTCGGCAAAGAAGCGCTCGAAGGCCTTCGCCTTGTCGGATTCGACGTTGAACGTGATGTGTCGCTCGATCACCGTGGGGACCTCGATCATGTCTTCTGGACTGCGCTTTTCGGGCCGTCTGACGCAACCCTCCGTGCCAGCCGGTGTCGACAATTATCATGAATCGATCGGCTTTCCCGCGACCGGGCAAGCCGGGTGACGAACGGGAGCCGTATGGACCATCTCGCGAGCCATCCAGCATGAAGATCCGGGGCACGTACCTCCTCGCCGCTCCTCGCGGCGAGGTCTTCGCCGCGATCTGCGACCCAAACGCCCTGATGGCGGTGATCCCCGGGTGCCGGCGCATCGAGCAGGTCGGCGACGACGCGTACCGCGGCGAGATCGCCCTGCGCCTGCCCGGGTTCGTGGGCAGCTATCGCACCGAGGTGCGCCTCGTGGACGCCGATGAGCCGCGCGGCGGCACGCTGCAGGGCAAGGTGGCGGGGCGGCCAGGAACGATCGTCGGCACGGCCTCGTTCACCCTCGAGGAAGCCAATGGCGGGACGCGGCTCACGTACCAGGGAGCGGCGGTCATCAGCGGTCCCCTCGCGCGCCTCGACGGGCGATTCGCCGAGGGGTTGGCGGAAGCGCTGCTCAACCAGGGCCTTGGGCGGCTGGACGCGCGACTGCGGCGCGACGTGGTGGCCGGAGCCAGCGCGGAGCGGTCCGCATGACCGTCCGGCAATACTTCCTGCCCCGGTCCCTGCCCGAGGCAGTCTCCCTGCTGCGCGAGCAGGGGCCCGAGCTGATGGTGATGGCTGGTGGCACCGTGGCGATGCCGCTCATCAACGAGGGGATCTCGCTGCCGGAGTCGGTCATGGGGCTGCGGCTGGCGGGTCTCGGAGGCATCGAACGAGCCGACGGCATGCTGAGGATCGGCGCGACGACCACGCTCACCCAGCTCCTGGGGCAGCACGAGGTGCCGATGCTCAGCGACGCTGCACGTAACACCGCCAGCTGGTCGGTGCGCAACATGGCGACCGTCGGTGGCAACCTGTTCACGCCGCCGCCGGGCGGCGACGTTGCGACGGCGCTCCTGGCGCTTGGTGCCGGCGTGTCACTCGCCGGCAGCGAGGGCAGACGGGTCGTCCAGCTGGACGACTTCTTCACCGGATTCATGACCAACCAGCTCGCGGCCGATGAGCTGCTGGCAGAGATCCACGTCCCGATTCCCTCCGGGCCGACGGCCTTCCTCAAGTACGGGCGCAAGCAGGCGAACACGCCCGCCGTGGTGACCGTTGCGGTTCGCCTGGCGTGGGCTGGCGATCGGGTCTCTGAAGCCCGCATCGCGCTCGGCGCGGCGGGTCCGCACCCGATCCGCGCCCGGCGAGCGGAGGCGGTGGTGACCGGCACGGCGCTGGATGCGTCCGACGCTGCGGTGGCGGCCGACGCCGCGGCCGAGGAGTGCGAGGCCTTCACCGATGCGATCGCCACCGCCTGGTATCGGCGAAGGATGGTCGGCCTCTTCGTCCGCAGAGCCCTCGAACAGGTCGCGCTCGACTCACAGCGGGAGGACCGGTAGATGTCATCCACCATCGTGACCTTCGTGCTGGGCGACCGCGAGGTCGAGGTGATGGTCAAGCCGATGGCGACGCTGCAGTCGGTCCTCCGCAACCAGCTCGGCTTCACCGCCACCAAGGAGGGGTGCCGCCAGGGCGGCTGCGGAAGCTGCACCGTCCTCGTGGACGATGAGCCGATGCTCTCGTGCCTGCTTCCCGTCGAGGACGTGGCGGGACGTCGCGTGACCACGCTCGAGAGCCTGACGCCGGCGGAGGGACTCCACCCCGTCCAGCAGGCCTTCCTGGAGGGCAACGCCTTCCAGTGCGGGTACTGCACGCCGGGCATGGTGATGATCTCGAAGGCCCTGCTCGACCGGGTCCCGCGACCTGCAGATTCCGAGATCCGGGAGGCGCTGGCAGGCAACATCTGCCGATGCACGGGCTACCGTCCCATCCTCCGCGCCGTCGAGCGGGCCGCGGACGCGCTGAGCGGCGAGCGCGAGGTGGCGCCGTGAGAGCCGAGCAGAGTCGCCCGCCGCACACCGTCGTCGGCCGCTCGGTCACCCGCAGCGATGCGATCGGTCACGTGACGGGCCGTACGCGCTACACCGGCGACCTCGGCTTCCCCGGCATGCTGCACCTCAAGATGGTCCGCAGTCCCCTGCACCACGCGCGCATCAGGGGGATCGACCTTTCCGCCGCGGAGACCGTGCCCGGATTCGTCTGCGCCCTCACTGCCCGGGACGTGCCGCACAACCGCTACACGATCCTGGGACTGATCGGCGTTGAGCCCGAGGAGGAGTTCGTCCTGGCCGGGGATCGCGTCCGCTTCAAGGGTGAAGCGATCGTGGCGATCGTGGCCGAGAGCGCGGAGGCTGCGCTGGAGGCGGCCGCCCGGGTGGAGCTCGACCTGGAAGAGCTGCCCGCCGTCTTCGACGTCGAAGAAGCGTTGCGACCCGACGCGCCCGTCGTGACGCACTGGGGCAACAACACGTTCATGTACGAGGGTCATCCATGCCGCCGGGTCCGGCTGGGCGACGTCGACGCGGCGTTCGCGGCGGCCGACCACATCGTGGAAGGGGTCTACAACACGAGCCCCACCGAGCACGCACCCACGGAGACGACCGGGTGCATCGCCGTGCCGGACGGGAACGGAAGGTTCACCGTCTACACCAACACGCAGGCGCTCTACTTCAGCCTCGACAACACCGCGATCATCCTGCAGGTTCCGGGCAGCCAGCTGCACTTCGTGGGCGGCACCGTCGGCGGCGGGTTCGGTGGAAAGGTCGACGTCATCGTGGAGCCCATCGCCACCCTCGCCGCCATGAAGACCAACCGGCCGGTGCGCTTCGTCTACAGCCGCCAGGAGGAGATGCAGGTCTCCTCGACGCGCTCGGCGTGGCGCATCCACGTCAAGGACGGGGTGACGCGTGACGGCCGGATCATCGCGCGCAAGGTGACGAGCTACGCGGACTCGGGTGCGTACAGCCGCCAGACGCCGTACGCCATCACCAAGCACGCGGCCAACGCTGCCGGACCGTACGCCATCCCGAACGTGTCGATCGATGCCTACTGCGTCTACACCAACCGCCAGCCCACGAGCGCCATGCGCGGCTTCGGCGTGACGATGGCTTCCTTCGCGGTCGAGGTGCAGATGGACAAGATCGCCGAGGTCGTCGGCCTCGACCCGTGGCGGGTCCGCTTCCTGAACGCCTACCACGATGGCGACATGAAACCGCATCGCAAGCTGGCGGAGGACACGACCCTGATCGAGACGATGCAGGCCGCCGCCACGCTGGTCGGCCACGAGCTGCCGCAGGACCTGGCGGCCATGACATCGGCGCCCCGCGAAGCCGCGCAGAGCGAGGGCCGCTAGCCGTGGCCAGGCTGCGCGGGACGGGCATGGCGGTCGTTAACTATCCGACCGGCATGAACCTGGGCGGCGACCCCTCGCAGGCGCTCATCCACGCGACGACCAGCGGCTCGTTCGTCGTATCGCTCTCGGCCACGGACCTCGGGCAGGGCCTCAGGACCGTCATCGCGCAGATCGCGGCCGAGACGCTGGGCGTGCCGTACGACCAGGTGCTGATCGCCACCGCCGACACGGACACCGGTCCGCATGACATGGGCACGTTCGCCAGCCGGGCAACGCACCGCGTCGGCAATGCGGTCATCGCCGCCGCCAGCGAAGCGCGCCAGGCCCTCCTCGAGGTCGCGGCCATGGAGCTTGGCGCACCCGTCGAACAGCTCGAGACCGATGGATTCGGCGACGTACTGGTCAGGGGCGAGCCAGGACGCTGCGCGCGGATCGCGGACGTCGCCACGCGAGCCCAGTTCGAGCACGGCCGCACCATCTCCGGACGGGGCAGCTTCATGAAGCCGAAGAGCGAAGTCGATCCGGAGACCGGCGCCATGGACCCCGATTCGACCGAGGCCCATGCCTGCACCGTCGCCGAGGTGGAGGTCGACACGGAGACCGGCGAGGTCAGCGTGCTGAGCATCAGGAGCGCCTACGAGGTGGGGCGGCAGGTGAACCCCGCCCTCGTCGAGGGCCAGATCACCGGCGGCGCGCTGATGGCCATGTCGCACGCGCTGTACGAGACGACCGCCCCCTACTATCCGGCGGTCGACCACAGCCCCAAGGACTTCAGCGAGTACCTCATGCCCGGTCCCCTGGAGGTGCCGGAGATTGAGTCTGTCATCCTGGAGTTCCCCTCGTCGAACGGTCCGTACGGCGTCAAGGGGATCGGCGAGATGACCGCCAACTCGCCGATTCCCGCCATCGTGAATGCGATCCACGACGCGATCGGCCTGCGCATCGACGAGCTCCCCGTCACGCCTGAGAAGATCCTGCGTGCGCTCGACGCTGCCGGCAACGACGGGACGCAGCCGCACAGGGCCGCTGCCGAGCCAGCGACGGAATAGGTCGGGAGGACCGAATGGGACAGATCACGACCTGGGACGAGTTCCCCACCGTCGAGTACGTGCCCGGCGTCTTCCGCCAGGCGGTCTCCGGCGAGAAGGTCATGCTGACGCGCATCGTGTACCGCGGCGGCGTGGTGATTCCCGACCACGTCCACGAGGCCGAGCAGATCATGCTGATCGAGCGGGGCCGGCTCTGGGCCAAGGTGGACGACGAGGAGTCGGAGGTGGGACCGGCATCACTGCTCGTCATTCCCTCCAACCACGTGCACGCCTTTCGGCAGCTCTCGGACGAGGACGTGGTCTTCTACGAGGCCTTCGCGCCCATCCGCCTGGAGTACCTCGTCGGCTTCAAGGGCCCTGATCCGTCGCTGGCCATGATGAAGTCCGCGCTCGAATCGAAGGGCTAGGGTCCGATCAGGGTGCGGCGAAACGGCGAGGCCGATACGCTGGATCCGCAACCGCACAGGCGTGAGGCACCGTGACCGAGACACCGGACCGCGCACCCGTCCTCCGCTGCCACGACCTGCGCAAGCGATTCGGCAAACGCCAGGCCGTCGACGGCGTCGGCTTCGAGATAGCCGCCGGCGAGACGTACGGCCTGCTCGGCCCGAACGGCGCCGGCAAGACGACCACCATCTCCATGTGCTGCGGCATCCTGGCGCGCGACGAGGGCGAGGTATTCGTCGCCGGCGATGCCCTGACACCGGCGGCGACCTCGGTGAAGGGCAGTATCGGCTACGTCCCGCAGGACCTCGCCATCTATCCCGACATGACCGGGCGGGAGAACCTCGTCTTCTTCGGCCGCCTGTACGGGATGGGCGGCGCGGATCTGGGCCGCCGCGTCGACGAGGTTCTGGAGATCGTCGACCTTTCCGACCGGGCGGGCGAACGGACCGACACCTACTCGGGCGGCATGAAGCGGCGGCTTAACATCGGCGTCGGATTGCTCCACCGGCCCCGCCTGCTGGTCCTGGACGAGCCGACGGTGGGGGTCGACCCGCAGAGCCGCAACGCCATCCTGTCCAGCGTCGAGGCACTGAGCGCGGAGGGGATGGGCATCCTCTACACCACCCACTACATGGAGGAGGCGGAACGCCTCTGCGACCGGATCGGCATCATCGACGAGGGCAGGATCATCGCGGAGGGGACCCGGCGCGAGCTGGTGGCCCTGGTCGGCGGCCTCGACCGCGTCACGCTGGCCGCCACCGGCGACGTCGCCGGCGCCGCCGAGGAGCTGCGCGCGGTGGATGGCGTCCGGGAGGCCAAGTCACGGGACGGCGCCGTCGACCTGCTGGTCGTCGAGGCGCGCCGGCTGCTGCCCGAGCTGCTGGCCGCCGTTCCCCGCGACGGCGTGGCGATCAAGTCGGTCGAGGTGATCGAGCCGGACCTGGAAGCGGTCTTCCTCCACCTGACCGGCAAGGCCCTGCGGGACTAGGGCCCGGGCAGCGATGCGCGCAGCATTGGTCATCACCGCCCGGATCCTGCGCCAGAGGATCCGGGACAGGTCCGCCATCATCTTCGCCATCCTGACGCCGCTCGGCCTGGCGCTGGCGTTCACGGTGCTCATCCCGGGCGAGTCCTCGGACTACCACACGCGCATCGGCATCGTGGACGAGGACGGGGGACCGATGGCACGCCTCCTCGTCGGCGAGGTCTTCGCCCACCTCGAGGAGGCCGACGTCGCCGAGCTCGTGACGCAGCCCACGGCGGAGGCTGCTGAGCAGGCGGTGAGTGACGGAGACGTGGGCGCCTCGGTAGTGATCCCCGCGGGCTTCAGCGCTGCGATCGAGGGTGGCGAGGTGGCGCGGCTGCGCATCATCACCGGCGAGTTCGTCATCGCCGGAGAGGTGGCCCGCGCGACCGCCGCGCGGTTCGCCAGCGACGTCGGCGCGGTCCAGCTGATGGTCGCGACCGCTTCGGCCGCCGGGGAAGCGCCTGGCACGGCAACCGTGCAGGCGGCGCAGGCAGCCGTGCAGCAGCCGGGCCCGCTCCTGGTCACCGACGCGAGCGCCGAGCGGCTCCAGGCCAACGTCGCGACCTTCTATGGCGCCGCCATGGCAATCATGTTCGTCTTCTTCGCCACCCAGTACGGGGCCCTCGCCATCCTGGCCGAGCGGCAGACGGGGACACTCAACCGGCTCCTGGCAGCCCCGATCTCGCAGGGCACGATCCTGCTGGGGAGCGCCCTGGCCGGCCTCGTCCTGGGCTACGTCGCGATGTCGGTGCTGCTGGTCGCGACCACGCTCCTGGTCGGGGCCAGCTGGGGACCGCCCGGCCTGGTGCTGCTCCTCATCGGCGCCGCGGTCATCGCCGCCATGGGCATCTCGATGCTCGTCTCCACCCTGGCCCGGACCGTGAGCCAGGCGGGTTCCCTGAACGCCATCGTGGCGCTCAGCCTGTCAGCGGTCGGCGGCGTCTTCATCCCGCTCTCGCAGGCGCCCGAGGCGCTGGCCAACGTTTCGCTGGTCACGCCGCACGCCTGGTTCCTGCGAGCCATCGACAGCCTCTCCGGCCCGGACCCCAGCCTCGGTTCCATTGCGCCGTCGCTGCTGGTGCTGGTCGCCATGGGCGTGGTGCTGGGAGGGATCGGCCTCGTGCGGGCGCGCGGGGCGCTGGTGGCGCGATGAACGTGCGCAAGGCGCTCGAGATCGCGCGGGCCAACCTGCTGCGCACGACCCGGGACCGGTTGGGCCTGTTCTTTATCATTGTCCTGCCGCTGATGCTGATCATCGTGCTGGGCATCACCTACGGCGGCTTCAACAGCGCGCGCATCGGCGTGGCCGATGGCGACCGCGGCCCGCTCGCCAGCGAGCTGGTGGACGGGATCTCCGTCGAGGGTGTCGACCTGTCGATCCGCCGCTACGACTCGGCTCCAGCGCTGCGCGAGGCCGTGCAGCGTGGGTTCGTCGAGATCGGCCTGGTGATTCCCGCCGGCTACGACGCGGCCCTGCGGGCCGGCGAGCCGGGGCGGCTCGAGGTGGTGGCGCAGCCGAATGGGCTGGCCGGTGCGATCGGTAGTGCGGTCGACGAGGCGATCGCGCGCCAGTCTGCCCTGCTGCGGTCCGCGCGCTTCGCGATGGAGCGCGAGGGCATCGGCTTCGACGACGCCCTGCAGCTCGCTCGGCGAGTCGCGCCATCGGCGCCCGGCGTGGAGGTCGGCGTCGAGAGCGTGGCGAAGACGGCAAGCGGCCCGAACGGCTTCACGGTGGGTGCGCAGAGCCAGCTCATCCTGTTCGTCTTCCTCACCTCGCTGACGGGGGCAACCGAGCTGATCCTCACCCGTCAGCTCGGCATCTCGAGGCGGATGTACGCCACGCCCACCAGCGCCTGGACCATCATCGCCGGCGAGGGCCTGGGACGCTACGCGTACGCCCTCTTCCAGGGCTTCTTCATCGTGACCGTGACGGCGGTCGCCTTCGGCGTCGACTGGAAGGATCCGCTGGCGACCGGTGCCATCGTGCTCGTCTTCGGACTGGTCGCTGCCGGAGCGGCCATGCTCATCGGCTCGGTGGCGGCGAACCCGTCGCAGGCGGGTGCGATCGGCCCGGCACTCGGCCTGATGCTGGGGCTGCTCGGCGGCACCATGGTGCCGGCGGACGTCTTCCCCGAGACCATGCGCACCGTGGCCCACGTCACGCCGCACGCCTGGGCCATGGATGCCTTCCGCGACATGCTCCTCAACGACGCGGGCGTGCTCCAGATCCTGCCTCAGCTGGGCGTCCTGCTGGTGTTCGCGGTCGTCCTGCTGGGAATCGCCGTCTTCCGATTCCGCCGCCTCGTCACCGGGGGCGGGCTCTAGGCCACGCCGCCGGAGAGCCGGGACGAGGCGATCAGCGCTTGCGGAAGATCGCCTTCACGACTGAGCGGATGACGAGGAGCGCCACGATCGCGGTGAGCATGCCCAGGCTGCCGAGTCGTGTCGCATCGATCGCCGGCTCCCACCTCAGCTCGCCATTCCTGATCACGTAGGCGCCAACCGGCCGGGCCGTCACCCCGAAGCCGCCGCCGCCGTTGCCCTCCGTGTCACCGCCGCCACCGCCACCTCCGCGGACATTGGCGGCCGGGATGATGGTGATCCCGTCCTTCTCGATCGGATCGCCGTAGACCCGCTTCACCGTCATGGCCTCGCGCGCGCCGGCCAGCATCTCGTCCATCTTCATTGCCGGATCCTCTGCATCGGTCTCCCGATCAGTCTAGGCCTGTTTCAGCCTGGCATCCGGGGCCGGGTCGGAGCCCGGCGGAACGCCGTCAGGAAGTTGATCGTGGCGAGCGGCCGCCCCGGAAGTTGTCAGGTGCGCCTGGGAGTCGCGTTAGGCGGGTTCCGCGGCGCTCGCCTCGCCGCCTGCACGCTCGAACCGGCCCCAAATGGCGGCTCCGCGGGCGTGGAAGTCGGATAACGCGACTGACAATCGCAGGTGACGAGATCGTGTGAGCCGCGGGGCGGGCGAGTGCCGGGACGGCAAGCAGGGCGGTCCCCCGAGCAGGGCGGCCTCCGAGCAGGGCCGCAGCGCAACAGGCCGCGCGCCTCAGGTCGGCCGGTGCGCGCCGGGCTCCATCTCGACCATGTCGTGGTGGATCCCGTATCGGTCCATCAGCGCGAGGTACGGGTCCGGATCGAATGCCTCCGGCCCGAGCACGCCCTTCCCGGACCAGGCGCCACTCGCCAGCAGCTCCATCCCCAGGACCGGGTTGAAGCCGGTCTGCCAGCCGACGACCTGCGAGCCGGTGGCACGCATCGTCTCCTGGGCATCGGCCATCTGGTAGAGGAAGACCTCCCTAGGCTTGCCGTCCTTTCGGCCGATGACCCACGTCCCCACGATCGCGCGACCGACCATCTTGTCGCCCATGGTTGCCGGATCAGGCACGACCGCCGCCACGACGTCGCGCGGCGAGACCTCGGCGCCGCGCACGCGCACCGGGTCCACGCGATCGAGGCCGATATCGTGGAGGAACTTGAGCTTCTCGATGAAGTCGGAGCCGAGCGCGTACTTGAACGTGACCTTCTTCACGCCGGGGATCCAGCGCGGGACGAGGAGCACCTCCTCGTGCTCGACGTTGACGCACTCGACCGGGCCGATGCCCTCCGGGAAGGGGAACTCCTCGGGAGCGCTGAAGGGCTCGGTCGTGTGCCAGTCCCCGTCGGCCCAGACCACCGGCGGGTTGAGGCATTCCTCGATGGTCGTCCAGATGCTGAAAACCGGGGCGAATGCGAAGCCGGGGATCGCCAGGTCGCCGCCATCGCGGATGTGGACCTCGTCGATCTCGTCGAAGAGGTGCTTCGCGGCGTGCGCCGCGAAGATGTCGGTCAACCCGGGATCCATCCCCAGGCCGATGACGGCCAGCCTCCCGGCTGCCTCCCAGGCCTCCGCGCGCTCCAGCTGCTCATCGGCCAGCTTGAGGCCGGGCTTGCTGAAGGGCTCCGTGGGATGGGCACGCGACAGGCTGTTCGCCATGTCCATGTAGTCGACGCCCGCCTCGAGGGCGCCCTCGAAGAGCGGCATCACGAAGCGAGGATCGACCGCGTTCATGACGAGGTCCGCCCGATGCCGCCTCGCCAGCTCCGCGACCGCACCGCTGTCGCGCGCGTCGATCTGCTCCACCGGGAAACGGGCAGCGTCGCCCAGCTCGCGCTGCAGGGCCGTTGGTCGGGAGAGGTCGTAGTCGGCGAGGACCATGGCCTCGCACCAGTCGCGCTGGGCGCTCATGCGGGCGATGGCCTCTCCCACCGTTCCGACGCCCACCAGGAGAACTCGCATGAAGAATCATGCCTCCGCGTGCGTGGTTCCGATTCGGGTCGGGCACGCGTCCGCGCAACGGGATCTCGTGTGCCTGCGCCACGTCCCCGACACCGATTCCGTGACAAGAACGGTCAGGAATCGCGGATGGCGTGGCGCAGGCCCGATTCTACACCGAATCTGCCGTTCTGGGTCAGATTGGCGGCTCGATTGAGATGGAGCCGTCGTCCACGTGCGAGACCTCCATGGAGACCTGCGCGTGCTCGCCGGTCGCCGGATCGGTCCCCGCGTACTGCATGCCCACCAGGTAGCCGCCGTCGTTGGCGACCCAGAGGTCCATGGTGCCGTCGCTCGGGAAGGACTCGGAGCCGGGGCCCGAGACGTCGCTCGCGTCGAGGTGGTAGTGCTTCGTATCCACCCCGTTGTGCTGCTCGTTCCCGGCATCCACGAACTCGTTGCCGTAGAGCCCCAGCGAGTACGCCGAGATGAGGGTATCGGGCGCCATCGCGTCGAAGAGGCCCATGAAGCTGTCGGCGCCGCCGGGCGCGGCGATCCAGGTGCCGCCCTGGTTGATCCAGGCGCCCTGGCCGTCGATCGTGATCAGCTCGAAGTCATCCATGATGTAGTGGGTCGCGTCCACCGGATCGTGGGTGGCCATGATGGTCATCGACTGGGTCCCCGAGGAACCACCCTCGATCGAGATATCGAGCTGGTAGCTCGACAGGTTGCTGATATCACCCGCCGCTCCACCGAGGTCGATCGAGGGAACCGACGGAGCGGCCGATGCTTCCATCGACTCGGCAACCGAGGGTGCCGCCGATGCTTCCATCGACTCCGCTCCGCTCGCCTCCGCCGACGCCCCGCCGGGGCTCGCGGTGTCCGTTCCTCCGCCGCAAGCCGCCAGGCCGATCGCAGCCGCGACCAGCAGGGCGCCAACGGGCGAGGCATATCGATACGTCATTGCTGATGACTCCCAAGATGTGCTGCTCGACCGCGAAAAGCGGCGGCCGACGCCCGCCATGGTGGGCGAGTCGTACCCGGGGGTCAACTGCCGGCCGCACTCAGGCGGCGGCCATCACCATCGATTCGCGCATGCGCTGGATCCCCAGCCGCACGCGGCTCTTGACGGTGCCGAGCGGCAGGCCGGTCCGCGAGGCGATCTCGCTGTGTGAAAGCCCGCCGAAGTAGGCGAGCGAGATGGCCTCGCGCTGCTCGCTCGGCAGCTGGTGCAGGACGCGTCGTGTCACCTCGCCGTCCAGCGCCGCCGCCACCTGGTCGAAGACCGGCGGCTCCGGGTCGCGCAGACCGAGGAGCAGCTCCTCGTCGTCCTGGACTGCCCGCTCTCGGGTCGCTCGGACGATGTCGATCGCCCGGTTGCGGACGATGCTGCTCAACCATGTCTTCGCGCTCCCGCGGCTCGGCGCGTAGGTCGCGGCCTTGCGCCAGATCGACAGGAAGGCGTCCTGCACCACGTCTTCGGCACGTCCCCCGTCCCCGACCACGCGCACCGCCAGGGCGAACGCGAGCGGTCGGTAGCGGGTATAGAGGGCCGCGAGGGCCGCCTCGTCACGATCGGCGATCGAGCGCACCAGCTCCTCGTCACTGGCTTCGGCCGCAGGCCATACGACGGTCGGCGGCGTGGTGGTTGCGGGGAAGAGACTTGTCACGACGTATTCCCTCCGCGGTCGGCCCTCCGTGTATCGGCCCGCACCGCATGTAGAGTGTTTGCATAGGGTAGTGCGCCAGAATGTAGAGCCCTACAGGCATCTTGTCAAGGGTTTGTGCCGTGTTATAGTGGACAAACTGTGTACACAATCAAGCAGGCATCCCTTCGGAGTGGCGTCGGCATCCCGCTTCTGCGCGCCTGGGAGCGGCGCTACGGGGTGGTGACCCCCGTCCGCACGCCGGCCGGCTACCGCCTCTACGACGACGCGGCGATCGAGCGCCTCCGCGCCATGCGCCAGCTCGTCGATGCGGGGTGGCCGCCGCGCGAGGCAGCGCCGCAGGTCCTGGCTGCGCCGCCGGACCAGCTGCACGAGCTCGAGCGCGGGGCTGGTCCCGGACGGGAGGGTCCTGCATCGGCCGCGGAAGCCGAGCGCCTGGGAGGAGCCATCGTCGACGCCGCTGCCCGGATGGCGCAGGACGAGCTCGAAGCGGCCCTCGACGCCGCGTTCGCGACGCAGCGGTTCGAGGCGGCCATGGAGGGCACCGTCTTTCCCGCCCTCGCCGAGATCGGCTCGGCCTGGGCACGTGGCGAGGTGGACGTGGCAGCCGAACATGCTGCATCGGCGGCAGTGCTGCGCAGGCTCGGTTCGGCGTTCCTCGCCGCCGGAGCGCCGGACGATGGCCCGCTGGTGGTGGTCGGCCTACCGCCGCAGGCGCACCACGAGCTCGCCGCGCTGGCCTTCGCGACGGCAGCCCGCCGAGCAGGCGTGCGTGTCGTCTACCTCGGACCGGATGTTCCGGTCGAATCGTGGCTGGCAGCGGTGCGCGACACGTCGGCACGGGCGGTCGTGGTAGGAGCGGTGATGCAGCGCGACGCCGATTCGACGGCCGCCGTCTTCGCCACGCTGGCCCGCAGCGCGCCGCGAATCCTGCGGCTGGCCGGAGGCCGGCACGCCGACGCGGTAACCGGGAATGGCCACGTGCTCCTGCCTGAGCGCCTCACAGACGCCGTCGCTCGTCTCCGAGAGGCGTTGGAAGCCGCCTAGCCCACCAGCTGTCGCAGGGCGAACCAGACGTTCGCGGGGCGCTCGGCCAGGCGACGCATGTACCACGCGTACCACGCCTCGCCGTAGGCGATCAGGTCGCGAACCACGTATCCCTCCGCCGCCAGGCGCCGCTGTTCGCTCATCCGGATGCCGTAGAGCATCTGCACCTCGAACGTGTCGATCGCCTGTCCGGCGGCCCGGGCATGCTCGGCCACCTGCTCCACCAGCCGGGTATCGTGGGTGCCGAGGCCCAGCCGCAGCTCGCCGCGTCCCGCCGCCGGCAGCATGAGCACGCAGAGCGACAGGTAGGCGGCGTCCACCTCGGCCTTGCGACGGAAGGCGATCCGCTCCGGCTCGTCGTAGGCGCCCTTGACCAGGCGGATCTGCGGATGCAGCGGGAGCAGGTCGTGCACATCGGCAGGCGTGCGGCGCAGGTAGGCCTGGAGGCAGATGCCGGCGTTCTCGTGCTCCATCTTCAGGCGCCGATATGCCTCCAGCGTTGGTTCGACGTAGGCCGATCCCTCCATGTCAATCCAGAGCGTGCCGTTGGCCTCGGCGGCGTGGGCGGCCAGCGACGAGAGGTGCTCGTGGGCGGCATCGGGGTCCAGGTCCAGGCCGATCTGGGTCGGCTTGAGGCTGACCTCCGCGTCCAGGCCGCGGGCGCGGACGAGGTCGATGACGCGGTGGTAGTGATCGGCGACCTCCTGCGCCTGCGACAGGTCGGCCAGGTTCTCGCCAAGCCGCGTCAGCAGGATGCCGATCCCCAGCGGCCGGAACTCCTCGGCGGCGTCGAGCGCCGCCTCGATCGTCTCCCCGGGCATGAACTTGCGTACCGCGCGCCGCGCGAACCAGAGGCGAGGGAGGTGCTCCTTCAGCCATCGGTTGCGGGCCATCCACAGGAGGATCCGGCGCATCGGCCCCGATCATACGGCGTGGGCGGCCGACGAGCGGCCGCGGCTAGCGGACGAGGTGGTAGGGCACGTCCACCACGACCGTGTTGCGGCGGAAGAAGAGGCGCAGCTTGAGGCGCAGTGCCGCCTGGTTGTGGAGGATGTGCTCCCAAAGGTGACGCGGTACGAATTCGGAGAGGACCACGGTGATCGGGCGAGACGGGTCGTCTTCCTCGATCGCGTCGATGTAGGTCATGATCGGCGCGACCAGGGCGCGGTACGGCGACTCGAGAATGACGAGGTTCACATCGCCAGCCGTCATCGTCCATGCCGTCTGGAAGGCGATGGCATCGTCCGGATCGTCGGTCACGTGGACGGCGGTCACGTCGGTCGAGATCGAACGCGCGTAGTCGAGCGCGGCGCGGGCCGGGTGGTCCAGCCGAGCGACAAGCACCAGGACCCGCTGCGGCCGCGGCTTCGCGTACGTCACCTTCGACCAGTCGAGCGCCAGCATCTTCTCGACCCGGCGATAGTGCGCACCGATGCTCAGCATCATGGCGACCAGGATCGGCACCAGGATGAGCACCATCCACGCACCGAGGGCGAACTTGCTGACGCCCGGCGATGACGGCCACCACGCCGGTTGCCAGGGCCCCGGTCCCGTTGAGCGCTGGCACGCCACCACCACTGGCGTTCTTCGCCGCGCAGCCGCCACCAGTGCCTGACCATGCCGGCCTGGCTCAGCGTGAACGCGATGAAGACGCCCACGGTGTACAGCGGGATGAGGTTCGTGACGCTCCCCTCGAAGGCCCACAACAGGCCGATGGCGATCAGGGCCAGGACACCGATGCCGACGCTGTAGGCCAGGCGGTCGCCGCGGAACTTGAACTGGCGCGGCAGGTAGAGGTCCTGGCCGAGGATGCTGGCGAGTCGCGGAAAGCCGTTGAAGGCCGTGTTGGCCGCGAGGACGAGCAGCACCGCCGTCGAGAGCTGGACCAGGTAGTGGTACGGCGTCCGCTCGCCCATGATCGTCGCCGCCAGCTGGCTGATGACCGTCTGCGCCTCGCTCGGATCGGGGACGATCCCGATCTGGCTCGACAGGAAGCTGATTCCCAGGAAGATCACGGCGAAGCTGCCGCCCATCAGCAGCAGAACGGTGCGGGCGTTGCGCGCGGACGGTTCCTTGAAGGCCGTGACGCCATTCGAAACCGCCTCGGTGCCGGTCAGTGCCACGGCCCCGGAGGTGAACGCGCGGAGGATGAGCAGCAGCCCCAGGGCCTCGCTGCCGTGCTCGGTGGTCCAGGCCTGAGGCACGCTGTAGGTCGGCAGGCTGCCGGACGCCCACAGCAGCATGCCGGTGCCCAACAGGCCGCCGATGGCCACCAGGTAGATGTAGGTGGGAACGGCGAAGATGCTGCCGCTCTCTCGAATGCCGCGCAGGTTGCCGAGCCAGAGCAGCCCGATGAGGACCACGCCGATGACGACCTTATGCTCGAGCAGGGATGGAAAGATGGAGGTGAGGGCGGCGACACCGGCCGCCACCGAGACTGCCACGGTCAGGACGTAGTCGGTGAGGAGCGCACCCGCTGCGACGAGACCCGGCAGCCGGCCGAGGTTCTCATTGGCGACGACGTACGAACCGCCGCCGGAGGGGTACGCCGCGATAGTCTGCTGGTAGCTGATCACCACGATGCCAAGCACCAGCACGATTCCGACGGTCAGCGGCATCGTCAGCGCCAGCGCGCCAGCGCCGGCAAGGACGACCACCCGCATGATCTCCTCGGTCGCGTAGGCGGATGAGGAGATGTTGTCGGAGGCAAAGATGGCGAGGCCCTTCAGGACCCCGACTCGCTCCTCGGCCTCCAATTCCGAGGGGATGCGGGCCCCGACCAGGGCGCGACGCATGCCCTGGACCATCCGCCCGAGGGGACCCTTCGGTTCGAGCACCTGCTCGGTTGCCACCAGGTGTCCGCGGCTGCGTTGCCGGAACTCCTTCGCAAACGGGCGCACGATCCTCACGTACCGGCTGCCCGGCTTCGCTCCCTGGACGTAGCGCCGCGAGCGCAGGTCTGTGTCGAGGGTGGGGCGGCGGGGAGTCTCAGCCATGCCGGCTCACGACCAGGTCGAAGGTTTCCTCATCGGCCCACCACTTGGCCCGGACCAGGAGGTCGGTGGCCAGACCCATGCGCACCGCGCGCTTGATCAGCTGGTTCCCCGATCGCATGCCGACCAGCCAGACGCGCGGCGCTCCGCCTGCCGCAACCAGAGCCACCGCACCCGCGCACAGCGCCAGCTCGTGCTCGAGGAGCGAGTCAACAGGCGCCGATTCCCAGCGGACGGCCTTGCCGTCCGTGGCGCGTCGCATCTCCATGCATCCAGCCTGTCCCGGACGCCAAGAGGAGACGGCCGCCCGCGTGGCCCGAGACTCTCAACGCCGACTCAAGATTTCGACGCGTTCCCGGCTGCGGGAAGATCGGTCACCCGGTAGCCGACTCCAGGCTCTGTGATGATGAGTCCCTCGAGGACGCCATCCGAGTCGAACGAGGCGAGCTTGCGTCGCAGCTGGCTGACGTAGACGTGCACGTAGTGGGTCTCCCGGTCGTACGACGCGCCCCAGACCGCCCGGAGCAGACGCCCCGTCGTGACGAGGCGGCCGGCGTGGCTCACGAGCACCTTCAGCAGCTCGAATTCGCGCGGCGTCAGCGGCACGTCGGTGCCATTGACGCGGACCTCGTGGCGGGCGACGTCCATCGTCAGCGGACCAATGCGCACCACGCCAGCGACGTCGGCGCCGGGTCCGGCGGCGCGGCGCAGGAGCGCAGCGACGCGGGCGTGGAGCTCGCGCATGCCGAACGGCTTGGTCAGGTAGTCGTCGGCGCCGGCATCCAGCGCTTCGACGCGGTCGCTCTCGCGGTCTCGGACGGAGAGGACCAGGATGGGCGTGGTCGCGACGGCACGGATGCGACGAATGATGGAGCTGCCGTCGATATCGGGCAGGCCGAGGTCGAGGAGCACGAGGTCCGGACGTCGTGCATCCCATTGCTCGAGTGCTTCACGACCGCCGGCCGCAGTCGCCACGTCATGGCCGTGATCCACCAGCCCGTGGGCCACCGCGCGACGGAGCTCGTCGTCGTCCTCGACCAGGAGGATGCGGGCTCGACTCACGCCGATGCGCGCCTTTCCGGGTCGTGTCCGGCAGGTTCGGGCTCTGGCTCGGGCGGCGCGGCGGCCAGTTCAACGCGAACCGCAAGGCCACCCAGCGGACTCCTGGCCGCAGCCACGCTGCCTCCCATCGATTCGACGAGCCCGCTCACGACGGCGAGCCCTACTCCGGTCCCCCGTCTCGATCGCCCGTCCGGTTGGCGGACCCGGTAGAACTTCCTGAAGATGAGCGGCAGCTCTTCCGCCGGCACGCCCGGTCCTCCATCCTCCACCATCAACCAGACGCGGTCATGCCGCTGACCGGCAGAGACTCGGACAGGGGCTCCCGGAGCGTGGACCGCGGCGTTCTCGAGCAGATTTGCGAGAACCTGGTCCATCTGCAGGGCGTCGACCAACACGAACGGAAGGTCCGGCGGTACATCGATCTCCACGGTGCGGCCCGCGAGCACCTGTCGAAGGCGGCGCACGGCAGTCTCCACGAGATCGTCGAGGGTGTTCGGCTGCAGGTCAACGGCAAGGCCGCCGGCCTCGATGCGGCTGATCTCGAGAAGGTTGCCCACCAGGCGGTTCATGTCCGAAGCGTCGCCATCGATCGCGAGCGCCTGCTCTCGCACCTCGGCATCGGCTGCGCGGAGCTCCAGCAGGATGCCTGCGGCCGCGCGTATGGCCGCGAGCGGCGTGCGCAGGTCGTGCGAGACCGATTCGAGCAGCGCCGACTTCATCGCCTCGCTCTCACGGGCGAGCTCGGCGCTGTTTGCCTCGCGACGTAGCCGGTCCTGCTCAAGGGCGAGGCCGATCTGGTCCGATGCAACGGCCAGCATCCGTGTCTCGCCTTCCTGTGGGTCACCGCCTCCGCGGCGCGGGAGGCTCCAGAGGCTGCCGAGGGTGCTGCCGCTGGCCTGGATCGGGACGCGGTGAAGGCCCTGGCGCGGATCGCGGGACGGCGTGGCACGCCCCGGCGGCAGCACGCGCATCCAGCGAGCCGGCTCGTCGCCGGGTCGACGCTGGAGCGAGGTATGGCCCGCCTGCGGGTCAGGTGGCGAGTCGGGCGCCGGCGTCACGGGACGTTCGGCGCCGGGCGATGTGCCGGTCGCCACCCAGAGCGCTTCCAACCCCGTGCTGATCCGCAGGATCTCCGCGATCTCCCGCAGGGCGGAGGGTGTGTCGGCGCGAGTGGCCAACGCGCGGCTCACCTGGAAGAGCACCCGAGCCTCGCGCTCGCGCAGCTTTGCCTCCTCCGCTCGCTTCCGCTGGGTGCCAGCCAGCTGTCCAACGACCACGCCCACCACCAGGAGCAGCACCAGGTTGAGTAGCTGCGCGGTGTCGGACACGAGCAGGGTGAAGCGCGGATGAGTGAAGAGGAAGTTGTAGACGAGGAAGGCCGCAGCCGAAGTCACGATCGCCGGGGCGATCCCGGCGACGACGGCAACGGCGGTCACCGCGAGGAGGTAGGCGGGCGACGCGTCGCCGAAACCCAGCGCCCCCTCGAGCAGCCCGACCAGGCCGGTCACTCCCCCCACCGCAGCGAGCGGAAGCAGCACGAACGCTAGCGGTCGACCCTGAGCCCGCATCTGCACCCCACGATTATGGAGCCGCTGCGCCCGGCACCCCGCTTGCTGCGAGGGTGGCATGACACACGTTCCGACCGACACGCGACTCAGCCCCGACCAGGCGCGGCTGCGGTCGATCCTGCGCGGCCTGGCTGAGCTGGAATCGGCGGAGGCGCCGGTCCTCTCCATCTACGTCGACCTGCGACCGAACCTCCAGGGTGGCGATCCCGGCAGGCGCAACGAGCTGGTGGTCGTCCGCGACCGCCTGCGCCACATCCTGGACGCCCACGAGGCCCACTCGCCCGCCCGAGAATCACTCGAGGCCGATGTCGAGCACTTCGAACGCTACCTCGACGAAGAGGCCGATGCGCTGCGGTCGGCGGAGGGCCTGGCCGTCTTCGCGCTGCCAGGCGGCGGGGACCTGGGAGGTCGTCGTCAGCCCGACACCATTCGAGACCCAGGTCAGCGCCGGCCCCACCGCCGACCTGTTCCAGCTGGCCGGCCTGCTCGAGGAGAGCCGCACCGCGGTCGTCGCGCTGGTCGACACCAACACCTGTCGCCTCTACGTCACGCGCCGCGGCGCGCTCGTTGAAGGGGCGACGCTCGACGAGCCGAGCGACGAGCACGAGCGCCACCACCAGGGCGGATGGTCGCAGGCGCGCTACCAGCGACATGTCGACATGCAGGACCAGCGGTTCGCCAAGGAGGCGGCTCAGGCCATCGCCGACCTGCTCGACCTCGTCCGGGCCCGACACCTCGTGCTGGCAGGCGACGAGCGGGCGACATCGGTCCTCGAGCCCGAGCTTCCCGAGTCGGCGCGGGCGGTGCTCGATCACGTCGAGCGGATCGACATTCACGCGGGAACCGACGAGGTCGAGTCGGAGGTGGCCCCGGTGCTCGCCGCCCTGCAGATCGACGAGGCGCGTGACGCGGCCGACCGCGCCGTGGCCGGTTTCCTGGCCGATGACCTGGGCGTGGTCGGCGTCGACGCCGTCGGGGAGAGCCTGGAGCGCGGGCAGGTCCACGAGCTCGTCATCGACGAGGAGGCCGACGTGGACGAGACGCTGCGCAACGAGCTGGTCCGGCAGGCGGCGTTGACATCGGCCCAGGTGGTGACCGTGCACGGCCATGACGCGCTGACGCGGCTTGGCGGCGTGGGGGCGACGCTCCGCTTCCGCGTCTAGCCGACCCGCGGGCCGTCTCATAGGTCCGCTCAGTTGGCGCACGAGCCGCGCCGTGAGTGGCCATCGGCACATCTATCGAACTGCTGCATGCGTGAGGCGCCGGCCGACGCGGCCGTTACGCTGCCCAGCGTTCGATAGATACGACAGACCCGACGCGGCGGACGCCCTGCGGTCCGTTTGACGACATCTATCGAACGGCCGCGGTCACGCTCGGTATCCTTCGACGGTTGCCGCAGTGCAGGGGTCGTCGCTCGCCTCGTGACGGAGCCGAGGGTCCAGGTCAGCAGCGTCGAGGGGCGCGGTGACCTCGAAGCGTTCATCTCGCTCCCCTGGCGCATCTACGCCGACGATCCCGCCTGGGTCCCCCCGCTGCGCCGCGAGGTCCACGCCTTCCTGGACCGCGACAAGCACCCCTTCTACCGCCACGGTGCCGCGCAGGCGTTCCTCGCCCGACGCGGTGAGGAGGTCGTGGGCCGAATCCTGGCCAGCGACGACCCGCACTACAACGAGCGGCACGAGACGAACGTCGGGATGTTCGGCCTCTTCGAATCGGTGGACGATACGGAGGTGGCGCACGCGCTGCTCGACGCCGCCGCCGGCTGGCTGCGGGGGAGGGGCCGGACCGGGATGCTGGGGCCGATCGAGTACTCCACGAACTACACCTGCGGGCTGCTGGTCGACGGATTCGACACGCCGCCGCGGCTCCTCATGAACCACAACCCGCCGTACTACGAGCCGCTGCTCGAGGGTTACGGACTGCAATCTGTCAAGGAGCTCTACGCGTGGTGGATCGACCAGCAGCCTGACCTGCGTCCGTGGCTCGCCCGGGCAGATCGCATCGCACGCCGTGGGATCACGTTGCGCTCGATCAGCAAGAAGCAGCCTGTCGTCCGAGGTCGAGAAGGCAAAGATCATCTACAACCGAGGCCTGGTACGACAACTGGGGCTCCGTCCGCATGACCGATGCGGAGTTCGACGACCTCGGCAGGCACCTGGCCGAGATCGCCGACGAGAACCTGCTGGTGATGGCCGAGAAGGATGGCGAGCCGATCGGCTTCAGCCTCTCACTGCCCGATGCCAACGAGGCGTTCCGGGCGGTCGGCGACGGCCGCCTGGTGCGGTGGGGGTTCGTGCCCATCGGTGTCGTGCGGCTGCTGCTGGGGCTGCGGCGCGTCAAGACGTTCCGCTACCTCGCGCTGGGCGTGCTGCCGGGCTTCCAGGGACGCGGCATCGCCGAGGCCATGGTGCTGCGCACCCTGTCCGAGGCAGTGAAGGCCGGCTACACCGGCTGCGAGATGGGCTGGACGCTCGACGACAACGACCGGGTCAACCGTGCCATCACGGCGGTGGGCGCGAAGCGCTACAAGACCTACCGCATCTACGAGCGAGCGCTCTGATCCGGGATCGCCAATGCACCACGGGCTGGCGCATTCCCCTTCCACGCGATCTGGCCCCGTTGGCTGGCGCACGCCCTCACATCTCTGCCCCCTTCGGGCCGCATGCGACCGATTCATCGCTCAGTGCACCACGGGCTGGTGAATCGCGCGTGGGACTGACTGCCGGCCGCCGCGCCGTGAGGTCGTCGTCATTCAGCAGGACCATCGGCGACAGAACCAGTCCCGCGGGCGTGCGGGGTCCGACGCCCTACGCTGTACGGCG
>CAWEUD010000007.1:0-6130 GCA_963812115.1 uncultured Chloroflexia bacterium | reverse complement strand
CTTTGCCGGGCTTGAAGTACGGGATCCGCTTGGCCGGCACCTGCACCTTGTCGCCGGTCTTCGGATTGCGGCCGACGCGGGGACCGCGGTGACGGATGCGGAAGCTACCGAACCCGCGCAGCTCGATCTTCTCGCCCTCCTTGAGCGAGTCGACGATGCTGTCGAACACCGTGTTGACGATGATCTCCGCGTGCTTCTTGGTGAGCTGGGTCGAACGTGCCACCTCTTCGACCAGCTCGGCCTTGGTCATCCCATCTCGTGAAGCCACCCCGCGTCCCCCTCTTGGTATTGGCTGGATGGACTACTTGTCCTCGTCCTCGTCGGCCTCGTCCTCGTCGGACTCCGCGGCGTCGCCGGCAGCCTCGCTCTCGGCCTCCTCGACGGCGGCGGCTTCGGCATCCGGCTCCGCCTCGTCCTCGGCTTCCGGCTCCGCGGCGGCCTCGGCCTCCGGCTCCGCCTCGTCCTCGGCTTCCGGCTCCGCGGCGGGCTCGGCTTTCGCTTCGGGCTCGGCTTCGGCCTCCGCCTCGGCCTCGGGCTCGTCGTCGGCAGCGGCGGCCCGGGCCTCGGCTTCCTCCGCTTCCTCCGCTTCCACCCGGTCGGACTCCTTCTCGGCGTCGGACACCTCGACCACCACGTTGTCCTTGGCGGCGGCGCGGGTCTCCTTCTCCATCTCCTTCTGCGACTTGGCCTTCTCCTCCAGCTCCTCCTCCTCTTCGGCGGTGGGCTGCAGGACGCCGCGCATGGTCAGGCCGACCTTGCGCTCATCGCCCTCGATGCGCAGGATCCGCGCCCGCACCCAGTCGCCGACCTTGTGGTAGTCGTCGAGCTTGGCACCCGGCGGGATGTCGATCTCGGAGATGTGGGCGAGGCCCTCGAGGCCGTCGTAGACGTCGATGAAGAGGCCGAAGTCGGTGACGTTGACCACCCGGCCGTCGACCGAGTCGCCCACCGAGTGCTCGGCCACGAAGTCGTCCCACTGGTTGGGCATGAACTCCTTGATCGACAGCGACACGCGCTGGTTGGTGGGATCGATGTTGGTGATCCGCGCCTTCACCGTGTCGCCCTTCTTGAGCACCTCGGAGGGGTGCTTGATGCGCTTGGTCCAGCTCATGTCGGAGACGTGGATCAGGCCGTCGATGCCGTCGGTGATCTCGACGAAGGCGCCGAACTCGGTGAGGTTGCGCACCTTGCCCTCGATGATCGAGCCCTCCGGGTGGGTGTCTTCCAGCTCCTCCCACGGGTTGCGCTCGGTCTGGCGCAGCGACAGCGAGATGCGGCGCTGGGCCATGTCCAGCTCGGAGACGATGGCTTCCACCTCCTCGCTGACGGCGACGATCTTCGACGGGTTGACCACCTTCTTGGTCCAGCTCATCTCGGAGACGTGGACCAGGCCCTCGACCCCCTCCTCGAGCTCGACGAAGGCGCCGTAGTCGACGATGGAGACGACGCGGCCGTGCACCCGCGAGCCGATCGGGTACTTCTTGTCCACCAGGTTCCACGGGTCCTCGAACTTCTGCTTGAAGCCGAGCGAGACGCGCTCGGTCTCCGGGTCGAACTTGAGGATGACGATCTCGACCTCGTCGCCCACCGCGAAGTGCTCCGACGGGTGGTTGACGCGGCCCCAGGAGATGTCGGTGATGTGGAGCAGGCCGTCGATGCCGCCGAGATCGATGAACACGCCGTAGTCGGTGATGTTCTTGACGATGCCCGGAAGCCGCGCGCCCTCCTTGAGCTTGGTGAGGGTCTCCGCCTTCTTCTTCTCCAGCTCCTTCTCCAGCACCGCCTTGCGCGACAGCACGATGTTGTTGCGGCGCCGGTCGAGGTTGATCACCTTGAACTCCATGATCTCGCCCTTGAGCGACTCGAGGTTCTTCACCGGCTTGATGTCGACCAGCGATCCGGGCAGGAAGGCGCGCAGGCCGACGTCCACCGTCAGGCCGCCCTTGATGCGGTCGATGACGCGGCCGTGGATGATCGCGTTGTCGTTGTAGGCCGTCTCGATCTCGTTCCAGCGCTGCATCTTCTCGGCCTTCTGGCGCGACAGCAGCACGTGGCCCTCGACGTCCTCCGTCTTCTCCAGCAGGACGTCGACGCGGTCGCCGACCTTCACCGTGAGGTTGCCCTCGTGGTCGGTGAACTCCTCCTTGGCGATCAGCCCTTCCGACTTGTAGCCGACGTCGACGATCACCGAGTTCGAGGTGACGCCGATCACCCTGCCCTTGACGATCTCGCCTTCGGACAGGTTCTTCATGCTCTCGTCGTACATCTCGACGAGACGCATGTACTCCTCGTCGGAGATCTCGCCCGCGGCGGGCTCCATGTTGACGATGCGCTCTTCGAGGGGGGTGGTGCCGGGCGCCGCCTCGCCGATCTCCGAGGGGCTCACTGCTTGCGGGGCGCTGGTGGACGCGGTCTGCGTCTCCTCCGCCGGTGCGCTCTCCGCCGTCTCCTGCTTCGTTTCCGTGGACTCCATGATGGGACCAAAAACCTCCTTCTGTGGATTCAGGCGCCCGGCCGCACGGTCACTCCGCGGCCAACGCCTGTAGCCCTTCTGAGCGCGCTTGCGCGCACACACGAAGGGCACGAGCCTCCCAGTGGGTTTTGGAAGCTCGGGGACGCAGAGTATAGGCCCCGGACCCTCGCCTGTCAATCGACAAGGGGCTTTGCGGCCTTGCACTTGCGGCCCGCCTTGGTACATCCTACGCCCCCCGCTCCGCCCTACCGGCGGGGCGCCACCGGAGACCCCCATGGCCGCGGAATTCATCTTCACCATGAAGGACCTGCGCAAGGTCACCCCTCAGGGCAAGGAGATCCTCAAGGGCATCTGGCTGTCCTTCTACCACGGCGCCAAGATCGGCATCCTGGGCGCCAACGGCGCCGGCAAGTCCACCCTGCTGCGCATCATGGCCGGCGTCGACACCGACTTCGCCGGCGAGGCCTTCGCCGCCGCGGGCGTCACCGTCGGCCACCTGCCGCAGGAGCCGGTGCTCAGCGCCGGCAAGACGGTGCTCGAGTGCGTCGAGGAGGCGGTGGCCGGGACCCGCGCCCTGCTCGACCGCTTCGACGCGCTGTCGATGCAGCTCGGCGAGCCGCTCTCCGACGCCGAGATGGACGCGGTGCTCAGCGAGCAGGGCCGCGTCCAGGAGCGCATCGAGGCCCTCGGTGCCTGGGACCTCGACAGCCGCGTCGAGCTGGCGATGGACGCCCTGCGCCTGCCGCCCGGCGAGCAGCCCGCCGACTCGCTGTCCGGCGGCGAGCGGCGTCGCGTCGCGCTGTGCCAGGTGCTGCTGCGCCAGCCCGACCTGCTGCTCCTCGACGAGCCCACCAACCACCTCGACGCCGAGTCCGTCGCCTGGCTCGAGCAGCACCTGGCCGCCTACCCCGGCACCGTGGTCGCCATCACCCACGACCGCTACTTCCTGGACAACGTCGCCGGCTGGATCCTCGAGCTCGACCGCGGCGCCGGCATCCCCTGGGAGGGCAACTACTCCTCCTGGCTGGAGCAGAAGGAGCAGCGCCTGGCGAGCGAGGAGAAGGAGACCTCGGCGCGGCGCCGCACGCTGCAGCGCGAGCTCGAGTGGATCCGCATGGCGCCGCGCGCCCGCCAGGCCAAGGGCAAGGCGCGGATCAGCCGCTACGAGGAGCTGCTGGCCGAAGAGCAGGCGGCGGACCGGCGCGCCGCCGGCCGCGAGATCTCCATCCCGCCGGGCCCGCGCCTCGGCGAGCTGGTGATCGAGGCCGACGGCGTCACCAAGGCGCTCGGCGACAAGCTGCTGGTCGAGGACCTCTCCTTCCGGCTGCCACCGGGCGGCATCGTCGGCGTCATCGGCCCCAACGGCGCCGGCAAGACCACCCTGTTTCGCATGATGGTGGGCGAGGAGGCGCCGGACGCCGGCACCCTGCGCGTCGGCGAGACCGTGTCGCTGGCCTACGTCGACCAGAGCCGCGCCGGCCTCGACGGCGGGCGCAGCGTGTGGGAGGAGATCTCCGACGGCGGCCGCGAGCTGATCCAGGTCGGCCGCCGCGAGGTCAACAGCCGCGCCTACGCCACCCAGTTCGGCTTCCGCGGCGCCGACCAGCAGAAGAAGGTGTCGACGCTCTCCGGCGGCGAGCGCAACCGCCTGCACCTGGCGAAGCTCCTGAAGAGCGGTGGCAACGTCCTGCTGCTCGACGAGCCGACCAACGACCTCGACGTCGACACCCTGCGCGCGCTGGAGGAAGCGCTGGTCTCCTTCGCCGGCTGCGCGGTGGTGATCAGCCACGACCGCTGGTTCCTCGACCGCATCGCCACCCACGTCCTCGCCTTCGAGGGCGACAGCCGCACGGTGTGGTTCGAGGGCGGCTACCAGGACTACGAAGCCGATCGCCACCGCCGCCTCGGCGCCGAGGCCGACCAGCCGCACCGGACCAAGTACCGGCGGCTGACGCGGTAGCGGACACGGCGCCGCGCGGCCGGCGGCGAGCGGGCCGCGAGCCGCCCCCGGCCGCTATACTCACCGACCGGGGTGGTTAGCTCAGTCAGGTAGAGCAGCGGACTTTTAATCCGCCGGTCCAGGGTTCGAATCCCTGACCACCCACCAGCGGCCACCGGGTTTGTGGACCGAGAAGGACGACGGGAGACAACGGAGTGGATTCCATCGAGTCACAGATCGCGAGCCGGCTCCGCAATCGCTCCGAGGTGCTGTTCGCTCTCCTCTTTGGTTCGCGGGCATCTGGCAGCACGGTCCGCGAGGATTCGGATTGGGACGTGGGCGTCTACCTCGACCCCGCGCTCACTTCCCAGGAGCGGTTCCGCATCCGCCTCGACCTGATCGCCAAGCTCGCGGGCGTGGCCACGGTCGACCTGGTCGTGCTCAACGACGCACCGGCTCTCCTCGGCCATCGCGCCCTGCAAGGGAGGCTTCTCTTCGCCCGCGACCGCGTGGCCTACGTCCGCTACTTCGTCAAGACGTTCGGAATGTCGGAGGACGAGCGCCACTACCGCGACGTCGTCCGCGCCGGCCGCGAGCGGCGCCTCCGGGAGGGCACGTTTGGTCGACCGTGACACCTTCGATCGGCGCCTCGGCCGGCTGGAGCAGCTCCTCCGCGACCTGCGTGGCCTGCGCAACGCCGCGCGCCAGCAGTTCCTGGTCGACCGCGGCATCCAGGCCAAGGCCGAGCGCTGGCTTCAGCTCGCCGGCGAGACCTGCGTCGACCTCGCCACCCAACTGATCGCCGAGCACGGCTGGCGCAGTCCAACCACCTACCGCGAGGCCTTCCAGGTGCTCGCCGAGGAGGGCGTCCTCACCCAGGAGCTGGCGAGCGAAATGGAGGGCTGGGCATCGCTGCGCAACGTGCTCGTCCACCTCTACCTCGAGGTGGACCATGAACGGCTGTACGAGATCCTCCACGAAGAGCTGGACGGGCTCGCCGACTACGCCGCTGCGGTCGCTGCGGCACTGGGCTAGGCTGAGTCTCGGCGCAGCCAGGGCCACCGCGCTCAGTAGCAGCCCGCGTCGAACCGCACCTTCTCGTAGCCCTCCGGCGCCTCGAACAGCGAGGGATCGATGTCGCGCTCTTCGACCCCGGTGACCGCCTCCTCGTAGCGTGCCTGCGCCGAGGGGAGGTGCCGGACCCGGGTGATCGAGAGGGGCACGCCGTCGGCGTCGCCCAGCAGGCCGAGCCATGACTCACCGTCGTTGCGGATCGCCTCGGTGAGCGACTCGACGGCGAAGGCGGCCCGGGCGAGACCGGGGTCGGGCAGGACGGTGAGCTCGACGTCCAGGCGGCCGAGGAGCGGGCTCTCGACGGTCGCGTCCTGACGCCGGTCCGGCGCCGCGGATCGCCCGATGCGACCGCCGCTCGGGCACGCTTCTTGGATATCGTTCCGCCAGCCCTACGCCACCCATCCACCTCAGGAGGAGCGCTCCATGTCCGCAGTCAAGATCGTCGCAATCGTGCTCATCGTCGGAGGCGTCCTCGGCCTCATTTACGGGGGGTTCACCTACACCAAGCAGACCCACGACGTGAAGCTCGGACCGGTGGAGCTCTCGGTCAAGGACAAGGAGCGCGTCAACGTACCGGTGTGGGCCGGGGTGGTCGCCATCGTCGCCGGCACGGCACTGCTGGTGGTGCGCAAGAAGTAGGTGGT
>CAWEUD010000006.1:0-7685 GCA_963812115.1 uncultured Chloroflexia bacterium | reverse complement strand
TCCATGGCGCTACGCGCCGGGCTTGAAGACCATCAGCGCGATGATGATCGCGAAGCTCACCAGCTCGGCTCGCGACACGAGGAAGATGCGCTCAAGCAGCTGCCGACCGGCCTTCGATTCCGTGCCCTGCGTCTCGAACAGCGCCGCCGCCCGCTTCGCGTTCGGCGCGAGATAGGCGGCACCGCCCACGGCCGACAGGAGCCAGAGCGCGATCGAGGCCACGATCCAGAACTGCCCGAAGCTCCAGGCCCGCACGGTCATCACCGCGCCGCTGAGGAGGATCAGCGTCGCCGCCGGAACGAAGGCGCGATTACCGAGCGCCTCGACGTGCCGGCCCAGCCGGGGCAGCTCCGCGGGGTCATCGGAGTGGTTCATGCGGATGGCGAGCAGCTGCACGTAGAACGACCCGCCCACCCAGACGACCGCGCTGAGGATGTGGATGTAGAGGAGCAGGTGGTACATCGGCGCCATTCGTCCCCGGTACATGCTCGCTTCGACGGGCAGGATACAGAGGCGCGGATGCCGCGTCGATGCTTCCCGAGGGGGTCGGGACGGCCACCCCGTGACGCCGGGATCGATCTCCGCCACGGTTGGCGCCATGTTGCGACGCATCGAGGTCGAGACGAGGCTGCCGCACCCCGTCGAGCGGGTCTTCGCCTACCTGGCCGATCCCACGCGGTGGCACGAGTTCGCGCCGGCGGTGGCGCTTCGCCGCCAGATGGGCGATGGGCCGGTCGAGGTCGGCACGCGCTGGGAAGCGATCGACCGCATCGGTCCCTTCCGGGTCTACTTCACCGATGAGCTCACCGAGCTCGAGCCGAACCGGCGCGTGGTCTGGAGCTCTTCTGCGCCGTGGAACGCGCGGACGAGCTATGCCTGCGTGGCCGATGGCGACGGAACCCGGGTCAACGCGGTCTACGAGGGCGACGTCAGCGGCTGGTTGCGGTTGATCGGATGGGTGCCCTCACGGGTGATGGCCATGGTGCTGGCCGGTGACTTCCGACGGATGCGTCGCTTGCTGGACGCGGAGGAGCGCGGCTGAGCTGGCGCGGAGGACCAGCGCCGCGTTCATCCCGCCGAATCCGAACGAGGTCGAGAGCGCCGCCGAGGCGCCGCCGCGAGCGGCTCCGCAAGGACGTTCAGCTCGACCCGGGATCGAGCGCACGCAGGTTGCAGGTTCCCGGAAGCAGGCCTGCCGGGGGCCATGACCGTGATCGCGGCCTCGATGGCGCCGGAGGCGCCCAGTGGTGGCCGTACAGGCCCTTGGTCCCGGAGACGGGCACGGTGGCCGCGTGCGCGCCGAGCGCGAGGTGCAGCGCACGCGCCTCGGCGATCTCGTTGAGCGGCGTCGACGAGGCGTGGGCGTTCACGTAGCCGATCTCCCCGGCCGCGACGCCTGCGTCGGTGAGGGCAGTGGTGACCGCCGCCGCCGCCGCCTCGCCGGACGGCAGCGGCGCGGTGAGGTGGTAGGCGTCAGCCGACGCGCCGAAGCCGACCATCTCGGCGAGGATCCGGCGCCCCGCGCGCTCCGCGTGCTCCCACGCCTCCAGCACCAGCACCGCGGCCCCCTCGCCCATCACGAAGCCGTCGCGGTCGACGTCGAACGGACGCGAGGCATTCGCGGGGTCGTCGTTGCGCTGCGACAGGACGCGGATCATGGCGAAGGCGCCGAAGGTCAGCGGCGCCAGCGGCGCCTCCGCTCCGCCGGCGAGCGCCACGTCCACCATGCCCGGAGCGGACGGCGTGGAACGCCTGGCCGATGGCGGTGCCCCGAGGCGCACGAGTTGGCGTTGCCGATCGCCGTGCCCGATCCCAGGTCGATCGCGACGTTGCACGCCCCGGCGCCGCCGAACACGGCGGTGGCCAGCGTCGGCGACACGGCACGGACGCCGCGGGCCACGTAGGCGGCGTGCTGCTCCTCGCCGAAGGCGACGCCGCCCAGCGCGGACCCGATCCAGACGCCGGTACGCTCCGCCGGCCTGTCGCGCGGCGCGAGCCCGGCGTGGGCGGCCGCCATCCGCGCGGAGGCCACGGAGAGCTGGCTGAAGCGGTCGAGGCGCCGGGCCCGCTTGGCGTCCAGGTGGTCGGCCGGGTCGAAATCGTCCACCTGCGCGGCGACCTGCGAGGGGAACGGCGATGCGTCGAAGCGGTCGATCGCGGCGCACGGCCGATCGGTTGGCCAGCACGCCCGCCCAGAGACCGTCGGCACCGGTGCCGACCGGCGTCATCGCGCCGATGCCGGTGACCGCCACCGCGCCGGGTCATGCCTGCCGCGCCTCCGCCAGCTCCTTCACCCGTCGCAGCGTTCGCCGGCGATGGCGTCGATGAACTGCGGACCGATGACCCGCTGGCCGCGAACCTGCCGATCAGCGGCCAGCCCAGCTCCAGCTCGTGCTCGATGCTCACCTCCCAGCCGCCGTCGCCGCTCGTCGAAGCGCCAGGCGACCTGCATCCCCCGGGTCACGCCGCCGGTGTGCACGAACTCGATCCGCCGCTCGTCGGGGAGCGGCCGCTGGATCGCCTCCCAGCGCACGGGAACAGGGCCGCGGCGCGCGCCCATCGCGAAGCGCCGCTCCGCCGTTCGGGTCCGGCATCGCGCCGCACATATCGGTAGTGCGGCATCCGCTCCGGCCAGCGCTCGACCTCCGCGGCGAGCGGGAAGATGCGCTCGTACGGGGCACCATGCGGATGCGACACGCTCCTCACGGCCGGAGCACCTCGACAGGAAGCCCGGGCGAGCGCGTCGCTCGCCGGGCGGCAGTCCCCGAGCGCCGAGCCGAGACGCAGCGCGAGTTCCGGGCGTGCCGCCAAGCGGCGCAGGGCATAGCCCATCAGCGGCCGGGCGGCAAGCATGCCCTGCACCAGCCAGGTGAGGCCGTCCTTGGTCGCGAAGGCCCGACGCCGGCCGCCAGGTAGCGCAACTCCGCGCCCTCGTCACCATGCGCGAGCGCCTCCGCCGCGGCACGCGCGGAGCGCAACGCGCGATAGATGCCCTCGCCGGTGAACGGGTCGATGAAGCCCGCTGCGTCGCCGATCAGCATCCAGCCCGGCCCGGCCGCCTCGCGACTCGGTGTCCGATGGGCGCCGCGCCGCGAATGGCGGTCAGCCGCCGCCGTCCCTCCAGGCGCTCCGCGACCGCGGGCAGGCCGCGGATCGCCGCGTCGAAGCGCTCCTCCGCCGGCCGTCGGTCGCGATCCAGGGGCAGCGCCATGCCGACGTTCAACCGGTCCCCCGTCAAGGGGGCCAGACCCACGTACCAGCCCGGTCCGACATGCATCTCACCACTCGCATTCAACGCCGGAACGCCCTCGTAGTGCGCCACCAGCCCCAGCCTCCGCGGCGCGCGAACGGGTCGCGCCACCCCCAGGCGGTCGGCGGTGCGCGACCGGGCGCCATCCGCGCCGATCAGCCATCGGCAGCGCACAGGCCGCTCTCCCTCAGGTGCGCGAACGGTCGCCCCGACAACCCGCCCGTCCTCGCGCCGTACCTCGGTCAGGGCCGTAGCTCGAGGACGCGCGCGCCGCTGCGGGCGGCATGCTCGGCCAGCGCCCGGTCGAAGCTGGTGCGCTCGACGCCCCAGGCCACGCGGGCCGAGGTCCCATCGTGATAGCGGATGTCGACGGCGTCGGCCCCGCGAATCACCCGCATCCCATGCAGCGGCAGCGCATCGGCCCGCCAGTCGGCGTCCGGAGTCCCAGTCGCTGCAGCTCATCCTCGATGCGCGGACTCGCGTATTCGGCGCAGGCCTTGGGACGCGGGTGTCGGCGGGACTCGACCAGCAGCACATCGCGACCGGCCGTGGCCAGGTGTGCGGCAAGCGCAGAGCCAGCCGGACCGGCCCCGACCACCAGCACCTCGCAGTCGAGCTCGCGCGGGATCATCGGTACACAGTGGTCACCCGCGGCATGAACGACAGGCTGCGCCAGGCAGGCACCAGCCCCGCCTCGGTCGCCATATCGTCCAGCTCGGGCAGCGTATAGGCGCGTCGCGCCGAGAGCACCCCGTCGTGTCGCGTGTAGCGGCCTCGGCTGAGGGCGAGCACCGTGATCGCGCTCACGGAGAAGGCGAGCAGGCCGCGGCGCAGGTCGTTGACGACCACGCCGAGCCGCGCGACGCGGCGCATCTCGCGCAGCGCCGCCACCGCATGGGAGGGTCCAGGTGGTGGAGGACCAGCGACGCGTGCGTGACGTCGACCGCACCGTCGTCGAGCGGGAGCCGGCGCGCATCGGCCTGCAGGAAGGTCACGTTGTTCGTATCGGCCAGGTTACGTTGCGCCACCGCCAGGATCTCGGGCCGCAGGTCGGCCGCCAGGACGCGCACCGGTCGTTCGCGGAGGAGCCGACGCACAAAGTCGCCTGCCCCGGTACCGATGTCCAGCACACTTGCGTCGCTCTGCCCATCCAGGAGGCGAGCCGTGGCCCGTACGCTGTCCCGCGTCCCGCCGGGGAGCCGGTTGAGCATTGCCATCTCGCGCAGGTTGATCTGCAGATCTCGGGGATCGAGCAGCTCGCCGTCGAGGAGCTCGTGCGCGTCGCTACGCGAGCGTAGGCTGGCCACCCTGGTGGACCTCGGGTACTGGGCACCGATGCTACCGCATGCTCGCGGCGGGTTCGAGGAGGGTGACGATCGAATCGGCCGACCTCGGGGAGCTTCGCCTGGCCTACAGCCGAGCTGGAGCGCCACCTGCCCCTCGTGTCCGAATCGGTGCAGCCAAAAGCCGCCCCGGCGATGTGCCGGAGCGGCTGAGGTGGCTGGGAGCGCGGAGCCGGCGGTTGGGCCGACCGGCCGCGCAGCGCAGCCTGCGAGAGCGGGGAGATTAGGCGGCGACGGGAACGCCACGGAAGAGGGCCAGCTCACCGATGTAGGTGGTCACCAGCCGGACGCGGTCCGCGATGTTCTCCTTGACCCAGGTCGTGGCCATGTGGTCCGACTTCTGAGCCTGCTCGCGAGTCTCCCAGATGCTGATCGCAACAACCTTGTGGTTGCCGGCGTCGACCAGTCCGTAGTTCACGAAGCCGGGCTCCTTCGCGAAGAGCGGCAGGATGCCCTTCTCGGCGATGCCGGTCAGCTCGGGAAAGGTGCCCTTGGTCAGGTCGTAGGTGGAGAGTTTCGTGTAACGCATATGTCTGCTCCTTTTTGCCCCCGATGCGGCTAAGTCGATACGAAGCGGGTTCGCCGATGGCTCTCCGTCGCTCGAGAGGCCACGGGATCAGACGATTCGCAGCCTTGCAGCCGGAGAACGTAGTGTAGCACGAAACACCTCGTGTTATATTCGTGACACTACGCTGTCACGTATATGTATAGGAGGATTCGAGTGCCGAGAATCGAGTTTGAGGCTGATACGGAAGAGGCGCTGCTGGCGCTCGCATGGCGATGGGTCATGGGTCCGCAGCGTCTGGCTGGCGGGACCGTCGCCGACCCGGCCGACCAGGCCGACCTTCGGCGGCGTCAGCTGGGAGAGGTCCTGAACGCGATCCGCGGACCGGACAGCCGCCGACTGTTGCGCGAGGTGGCAGAGCTGTCCATGCAGGATGCCGCGCTCGTCCTTGATGCGAATCTCGACCGCTCGATACGGCAAGCGGACCGGCACCGCCTTCGCCGGCATCGTGGCGGGCCCGAACAAGGTGATGCGGCGCGTCGCGCGTCGCGACCTTGTCACCTGGGACGCCGATGCGCGTGGCTATCGGATGGATCCGGCCGACGCGGAGATCGTCCTGCAGCGATGGCCGACGCCATAGCGCGACGGCGTGCTCGGGTCACCCCGCTCGAGCCGTCTCGCTACGGCGATTCCAGCTCGGCAGCGCCCGCGCAAGGCTGGGAGGACCGTCGACCCGGATGCGGTCCTGCCGGAGGGCCGCGGTCCACTCGACGCGTCCAAGGTGCCATTCCGCCAGCGCCCGCGCATCGGCCCGGACCTGGAGGTCCTCCTCGAAACCGGGATTGGTGAGACACACCTCGGACGCATCGCCGTCGAAGATGACCCACAGCTGATTGGCACGATTTGGGAGGCCGACCACCTCGAACCGCACCACCACGCGACGCTTCGGCAGCCGGTCGCGCTCGAGATACCAGTTGACCCACGAGTGAAGCACCATGCCAGGGTCAAGATGCTCGGGGGCGAGCGCGATCCAGCGCTCTCCCCATCGCCCCAGGGCGGCCATGACGTCCGCGAGGTCGCGCCCGGCATCAGTCGGGAAATAGCGAAAGCCACGAGCCGCGGCGTTCGCGCGTGCCTCGATCACGCCCACCCGTTCGAGTTCCCGCAGGCGCGACGTGAGGAGCGAGCGGGGAATGCCCGGAGCCCCACCCGCAATCTCGGTGAATGTCGTGCCACCGTGGAGGATGTTGCGGAGGATGATCGGCGTCCAGCGCTCCGCGAGGATCTCGGAGGCACGGGCGATGGGGCAGTATTGACCGTAGTTGCGCATGCCGGGGAGTATCGAGCTCCGCGGCGGGAATCGCCAGTCCAGATTTTGTCCTTCCATCGCCGGTCGCGAGGGCTGAGCATCGGTGCGTCGCAGACAGCAGGAGACGGATGGTGGCGAGCCAGGCGATTTCGACCGAGCGGACGCGCACCCGGATCGATCGGTTCCTCGACGCGGAACAACGGCTTTGGGAGCACTACGGGCTGAAGCCGGTGGACCGCTCCTTTGATATCGGGTCGCGGCACATTCGGGTCCAGGAAGTGGGCGCCGGCAAACCGATCGTGTTCATCCACGGCACCGGTGGTTCTGGCGCCTATTTCGCCCCGCTCGTCCGCGAGCTGTCGGGCTTTCGCAGCCTGCTGGTCGACCGGCCAGGATGGGGGCTCAGCTCACCGGTCGCCTATCCGCCGGGTGGTTTCACGCGGATCGCCGACGGATCTATCCGCGACGTGTTCGATGGCCTGGGCCTTGAGCGAGCGCACATCGTCGGCGCCTCCGTCGGAGGGCTCTGGGCTCTCCGGTTCGCTCTCGCGAATCCGCAGTCCGTCGACCGGCTTGCGCTACTCGGCGCCGGCCCCTTCCTCGACGAGTTGCCTTTGCCGCGTTTCGCGCGGCTGCTCCGTTCGCCGCTGGGCCAGATCCTGATGCGGATCCCCGAGCGGCGCGCGATCCTTCACAAGCAGCTCGGTGGTCTGGGTCACGGCCCGAGCCTCGAGGCCGGCCGGATCCCGGAGGCATTTATTGATTGGCGGATCGCGGCGTCGCGCGAAACCCAGTGGAGGCGCGCAGAGCGCGACATGATCCGGGCCATCACCACAAGGAGCGGCTTCCTGCCCGGGACAGGGCTATCGGACGCTGACGTCGGAGGAATCCGGCCAGCCACCCTGATGGTGCTCGGCACCTCCGATCCCAACGGCTCCGTCGACATGTGGCGACGCTTCACCGAACGGATGCCGAACGGGGAGCTCGCGGTGGTCGGAGACGGCGGGCACCTCGTGTGGTACGACGACCCGACCGGGGTCGGGCGGCGCGTAGGCGAGTTCCTGGGTTAACGCCTTGACCATGCCTGGGCCATGGCGTGAGCTGACCCGCGAGTTGGGCTGGAAGCCTGAGCAGTATGCGGAACACGTTTGGAGGTTGTTCGAGCGCAGGCTGCTAAGCAGCGCAATGCCTAGAGCGCCGATGTGGGCCGAGGAGACTCAGCGACGCTCATGCCGCATGCCCAGTTGTGGTGTCCCGTCACGCTCAGATGTGAGGTTT
>CAWEUD010000005.1:0-183192 GCA_963812115.1 uncultured Chloroflexia bacterium | reverse complement strand
GCCACGAGACAACGTCGGCCCTGGCCCGAGCGCATCGCCGACGCCGTCCACTGAGCAAAGCGCGACGACTGAGCCGAGCGCCGAGCCGACGCCGACCCTCGAGCCGACGCCGACCGTCGAGCCGACGGTCGAGCCCACGCCGATTCCTCCGAGGTGGGACTCAATCGCCTGGTCTGATCCCGTGATCCCGTTCCCGTACGTGCCGTCGGTCTATTCGAACCAGGGCACGATCACGACCATCAACGACTCCGTCATGTGGAACGGCGCCTACATTGGTGTGGGCACCATCGATCGCGGCGGGAGCTGCGCCGAAGCGGCCTTCTTCCGATCCACGGACGGGCTCAGCTGGGAGATCTCCTTCCGTGACCCTTCGGGCGAGGACCGGACGCCGACGATGTGCCCGCGCTCGGTGGTGGAGGTCGGTGACTCGCTCATGGCGGTAGGGCAGGAGCGCATCTGGCGCTCCACCGACGGGACGACCTGGACGGAGCTCGACCCCACCGGCCTGCGGGACCTCTGGAGCTCGCGGGGTGAGGAGTTGGTTGACGTTGCGGGTGGTCCGGCTGGCGTGCTCGTCATCGGCCAGCCCATGAACAGCCTCGACTCCATCGTGGCGTTCTCGCCCGACGGCAGGTCCTGGACGCGCGTCGAGTTGCCCGCGAGCCAGTCAGCGGTCGCCTGGGACGCGACGGCTTTCACCGGCGGGTTCGTGATCGCGGGCCGCGACGGCCAGCCCGATGGCGATGGCTCGCCGAGCGAGCCGTATGTTCATCCGGGTGTTGGTGCCCCGGCGGCCTGGCTCTCCACCGACGGGCGCAGCTGGGCACAGGCGGCGGCGAACGGCGTGGCCGTTAGGGGCGGAGCGATGACTCGAGTCCTCGCGAGCGCCCATGGCCTGCTCGCAATCGGTAACGACAGCGCGTTGGCAGTCGGGTACGAGGAGACTGACCGGGTGGGCGTGGCGTCCTGGACGTCCGCCGATGGCCGGACCTGGGAGCGAAGCGAGGACCTGGACCCTGCGATCGCCATGCTTGAGACGGATGGTGCAGACATGGTGGCGCTGGGCGTGGACCACCGCCTCCGCATCTCGGCCGACGGCCGAACCTGGTGGCCCGTCACGGTGAGCGGTGAGCTGCAGGTGCCGGAGTACCTGCTCTACCCCGTTCGCGTCCACGAGGCTTCAGCGCAGTCAGCCTGGGATATGCAGCTGTGGATGCTGGGCGACACGTTGATCGTCAGCTACACCGGCGGTTCCCCTGAGGGCTTCGCGATCAAGATCCACCAGCTTGGCGCGACATCGGCTGACTAGCGATCCGATGGGACTCAGCCCATTCTGCGGCCCCGGTGCCGCCTAGGGCCGCCATCCCAGTTCGCGGATGGCGTGAGCGTGGCTGACGACGTCGTTGTCGTCGACCACGTTGTAGATTCCCGGCGCCGCACCATCGACCGAGACGCGCGGAATTGGGCCATCGGCTCCCGAGCCCGAACCGTAGAGGGCGCCATAGCGGAGCACGATGCCCTCGATCACGCCCGTCCTCCTTGCCACGAAGGTCCGCATCGGGCGCCGACCGTACGCCATACACTCCACGCATGGCGAGCGCCCGAGCATCCTTCTCGCCAGCGATTCGCGTGGCGGCTGGTCGCCGTCCTGGCGCTGGCGGTCGCCGCCATCCTGCTGATTCTCGCCAACCGCTACGGCTTCCACCGCGACGAGCTCTACTTCATTGTCGCCGGCAGGCACCCGGACTGGGGCTACGTCGACCAGCCGCCGATCACGCCGCTCCTCTCCGCGGCCATGGTCGATCTGTTCGGCCTGCAGCCGCTGGCCGTCCGGATCCTGCCGGCCATCTCCACGGCGATCGTCATCGGCCTCACTGCGGCCATGGCACGCGAGTACGGCGGCGGGACGAGGGCCCAGCTGCTGGCCGCCGCCTTCGCCGCGGGATCGGCGATCCTGGGACTGGGCCACCTGGACAGCACCGCCACCTACGACATGCTGGCGTGGACCCTGGTCGGCTTCGGGGTCATTCGCATCCTGCGAGGGCGGACCGCAGGGAGTGGCTGTGGGTCGGGCTGGTGGCTGGCATCGGCCTCCAGAACAAGAACCTGATGGTGATGCTGGGGATCGGCCTCTTCATCGGCCTCCTGCTCTCGCGCCGACGGGAGGTCGTGCGCTCCGTCTGGCTGTGGGCGGGCGTTGCCATTGCCGGCCTCATCTGGCTGCCCAACATCGTCTGGCAGGCGCTCAACGACTGGCCGCAGATCGGGATGAGCGGCGTCGTATCCGGGCGGAGCGAGCTCGGCGACGTGCTGCTCATCATCCCGTTCCAGCTGATCATGGCCGGCCCGCTCCTCTTCCCCGTCTTCCTGGCTGGGCTGTGGTGGCTGCTGCGCAGCCCGGCGGCGCAGCCATGGCGCACGATCGGCTGGGCCTACCTGGTGGCGCTGGGCATCACCATGGTCGTGCGTGGGCAGGTCTACTACGCCACCGGCCTCTTCCCGGCCATCTTCGCCGCGGGCGGCGTGGTGGCCGATGGATGGCTGGCGCGCGGGCATCGCCGGCTCAGGGCAGGGACCCTGGCGGTGGCCGGAACGCTCTCGGCGGGGCTGATCGCGTTCATCATGCTGCCGCTCCTGCCCCCGGCGACCCTGGCGGAGACGCCCTTCCCGGACCTCTACGACGGGTCGGCGGAGCAGATTGGCTGGCACGAGTTCGTGCAGACCGTCACTGACGTCGTCGACCAGCTTCCGGCCGAGCAGCGCGCGCGGGCCGTGATCCTGGCGGGCAACTACGGCGAAGCGGGTGCGCTGACGCTGCTGGGAGGCGACGACCTGCCGCCGGTCTACTCGGGGCACAACTCGTTCGCCGCCTGGGGTCCGCCGCCGGAGGACAGCGACGTCATCGTGCTGGTCGGCCACTGGACGCTGGACCACTGGGCCTTCGCCATCGGCTCCTGCGAGGAGCGGGCGCGGATCACGAACGATGCCGGGATCGAGAACGAGGAGTCGGTGGCGCGCGTCTGGGTCTGCCCGAACCGGCCCGCCCCCTGGTCCGAGACCTGGGACCGGATCGGCTTCTACGGGTAGGCCGCTTCGAGGACGTTCCCACCCTTTCCATCGGGCATTCACACTCTGCGCGCATTCGCCTCGCAGCCTGTCGGTATCGGTCGACTGGATGACCGATGCACAGCGAAACGGAGGTTGAACGACATGAGTGGACGAACGATCGCGGGCGTGGTGGCGCTGATCCTGCTGCTGGCCCTGGCCGTCGGACTGGGGGCAACGGCCTACAACGCCGGCATCAGCGCGGGCCTGGACGAGGCGGCCCGAACGGCAACAGCATCTGGCGCTCCGGCCGCCGTTGCCTACCCCTACGCTCCGTACTGGCATGGTCCGTGGGGCTTCGGCTTCTTCGGCATCATCTTCTTCGTCTTCGGGATCTTCCTCTTCATCGGCCTCCTGCGAGCCGTCTTCGGCTGGGGCCGATGGGGTGGTCGCGGCCATCGCGGCTGGGGCGGGCCGGGTGGCCGGCACGAGATGGCCGAGGAATGGCACCGCGAGATGCACCGCCGCCAGGAGGGCAGCTCGTCCGCGACCTCGTAGGATGGGCAGCCTGATGCAGCGGGTGCTGGTCGTCGATGACGAGCCCAAGATCGTGCAGCTGGTCCGCGACTACCTGGAGCGGGCCAGCTTCACGGTTGCCACCGCCCGAAGCGGCGATGAGGCCCTGATGCGGGCGAGGACCGAGGTGCCGGACCTCGTGATCCTGGACCTGGGCCTCCCCGGTCTCGACGGCCTCGACGTCACGCGTGCCCTCCGCCGCGCCGGGGACCTGCCGATCATCATGCTCACCGCCCGCGACGACGAGACGGACCGCATCATCGGCCTCGAGCTGGGCGCCGACGACTACGTCACCAAGCCGTTCAGCCCGCGCGAGCTGGTGGCACGCGTCAGGGCCGTCCTGCGCAGGCGCTCTGCCCCGGCAGAAGCAGATCTGCTGCGAGCCGGCGACCTCGAGCTTGACCTCCCGCGCCTTCGCGTGACGCGCGCCGGCGCGCCCGTGGAACTGACCGCCACCGAGTTCACGCTGCTGGCGGCGATGGCCCGCCAGCCGGGGCGCGTCTTCACGCGCTCGCAGCTGCTCGACGCGATCCACGGGGAGGCGTTCGAGTCGTACGAGCGGGCAATCGACGCACACGTCAAGAACATCCGCCGCAAGCTGGAGCCGATGCCGCGCTCGCCGCGCTACGTCCTGACCGTCTACGGCGTGGGCTATCGCCTGGCGGAGGATTAGCGGATGCCTCCTCGACGCGGACACTGGGCGATGCGCGAGGGCCGGTGGCAGATGGGCGGTCGCGGCCGGCGTCCGCCATGGTGGCCGGAGGGGGAGCCCTGGCCTCCGCCGCCAGAGGCATGGGAGCAGGTGCGACGCCGCTTCATGCGTCGCGTCGCCCGCGTCGTGGTGCTGGCGCTGATCGCGCTGGCCCTCGCACTTGGCGTCATGGCCTGGGTCGTGGGCCAGCTGATGGGGACGGGCTGGGCGGGCGGCCTTGCGGTGGTCCTGGCGGTGGCGGCGTTCCTCGTCTTCGCGCGGTGGGCCGTCCGCAGCGTGCGGGCGACGACCGCCCCGCTCGGCGACATCATGACCGCCGTCGGGCGGATGGGCGCGGGCGAGGTCGGCGTCCAGGTGCCGGAGCGCGGACCACGCGACGTCCAGCAGCTTGCCAGCGCGTTCAACGCGATGAGCGGTCGGATGGCGGCGGCCGAGGAGCAGCGCCGCCGCCTGCTCGCCGACGTCAGCCACGAGCTGCGCACTCCGCTCACCGTGCTGCAGGGGAACGTGGAGGCGATGCTCGACGGCGTCTACGCCGCGGATCGCGAGCACCTCGAGCTGGTCCGCGACGAGGCGCAGCAGCTGGAGCGCCTGATCGACGACCTGCGGACGCTGTCGTTGGCGGAGGCCGGCGCGCTGGCCCTCAACCGCGAGCCGGTCGACCTGGCGGAGCTCGCGCGCGAGGTCGCTGCGGCCTTCGAGCCGCATGCTTCGGCGGCCGGCGTCGAGCTCTCCGTGGAGGCCGATGCCGCCGTCGAGCTTGACCTTGATCCCCATCGCATCCGACAGGTGATCACCAACCTGCTGGCGAACGCGGTTCGCCACACGCCCGCCGGCGGTCGGGTGACGATCGCAGTGGCCCGGCGTGCCGACCGGATCACGCTGGAGGTGCGGGACACCGGCCGGGGCATGGCGGCGGAAGATGTGGCGCAGGCCTTCGACCGATTCTGGCGCTCGGGGGAGCGCGCCGGAGCGGGACTAGGGTTGGCGATCGTGCGCGACCTCGTCAGGGCACACGGCGGTGAGGTGCGGATCGAAAGCGAGCCTGGCGCGGGCACCCGCGTCATCTGCACATTGCCCGCCTGACGTGGGCATCGGCTAGACTGCTTCGGTAAAACCGAATTATCCGGAGATACCGAATCATCGCCCCTGACCCTCGAAGCGCAGCCGTGGAGCGCGTGATGCAGGCCTACGAGGTCTTCCACCGCCAGATGTCGGCGCTGCACGCTCCCGAGCTCCTGGAGCTCAACCTGACCCTTGCCCAGCTCAAGGCCGTCTACCTGGTGGCCGCCACCGGACCGATCCGCATGAGCACGCTCTCCGTACAGCTGGGTACGGCGATCTCCACCACCAGCGGAGTGGTGGATCGCCTGGTGCAGGCCGGCATGCTGGCGCGCACCGAGGACCCGGCTGATCGCCGCCAGGTGCTGGTTGCAGCCACGCCAACGGCGCTGCAGCAGCTCGAGGACCTGTCCGAGCTCGGGCGGGACCGGATGCGGCAGCTCCTGAACCGCCTGGCGAGCGTGAAGGAGATCGAAACCATCGAAGCCGCCGTCCGCCTGCTGGGCGAGGCGGCGACTGCAACGAACGAGGAAGCATCCGCATGACCTGGCTCTCGCGCGCCGCCGTCAACCGGCGCACCGTCACCCTCCTGCTGGCGGCCGCCCTCTTCGGCGGCGGCCTCGTCGCGTGGACGAACCTCAAGCAGGAGCTCCTGCCCGACGTCTCGTTCCCGGTGGCGACCGTCATCGCGCCGTACCCCGGGGCCGCTGCCGACGAGGTGGCGACCCAGGTGGTGGATCCGATCGAACGCGCCGTGCAGTCCATTGCGGGCCTCGACCAGGTCAACTCGACGTCCGCGAACTCCATCGGCTTCGTGATCGCCCAGTTCGAGTACGGGACCGATGTCGAGGAGTCGGTCCGCAACCTGGAGGAGGCGATCGCCGCGCTGTCGCTGCCGCAGGGCGTCAGCCCCGAGGTATCGCAGCTGAACATCAACGCGTCGCCCGTGGTGATCGCCTCGATCTCGTCGAGCAGCGCCTCGCTGACCGAGCTGGGCGACGTCGCCAGCAGGCAGATCGTGCCTGAGCTGGAGGGCATCAGCGGCGTCGCCAGCGTCGAGATCACCGGCGGCCTCTCCGACCAGGTCACCATCACCCTTGATCCGGTGGCGCTTGGCCGCTACGGGATCGGGATCCAGCAGATTTCCGGGGCGCTTGGCGCGGCCAACGTCACGTTTCCCGGCCGGGCAGCTCCCCGCCGGAGACGAGGCCGTCCCGGTGACGGTCGTCGGCGAGCTCACCTCGCTCGACGAGCTGCGCAGCATCGTCGTCGGCGTGGACCAGTCCGGCCAGACGCCGATGCCGATCACGTTGGGCGACGTCGCCGAGATCGATACCACGCAGGTCGCGGACACCGGCTACGGCCGCATCAACGGGCGCGAGGCGCTGGGCCTCTCGGTCTCCAAGACACAGTCGGCCAACACGGTGGAGGTGACCCAGGCGGTCACCGCTGCCCTGGACGAGCTCGTCGCCGGCTCCGATGCCGGCCTGCAGATCGACATCGTCTCCGACCAGGCATCGTTCATCCTCGAATCGCGCGACGGCCTGCTGCGCGAGGGCGGCCTGGGTGCCATCTTCGCGGTCCTCACCATTTTCTTGTTCCTGTTCAGCCTGCGCTCGACCGTCGTGGCGGCCATCAGCATCCCGCTCTCGCTGCTCATCGCGCTGGTGCTGATGCAGGTCACCGGGATCACCATCAACATCATGACCCTGGGCGGCTTGGCGGTGGCGGTCGGTCGCGTGGTGGACGACTCGATCGTGGTCCTGGAGAACACCTACCGCCACCGGGCGATGGGGGAGGATCGGCTCCAGGCGGCCATCCGCGGACCGTCGGAGGTGGCGGGCGCCATCACCTCGAGCACGTTGACCACCGTTGCGGTCTTCCTGCCGCTCGGGTTTGCCGGCGGCCTGGTGAGCCAGTTCTTCCTGCCGTTCGCCCTGACGGTCAGCTTCGCGCTCCTCGCCTCGCTGGTGGTTGCCCTGACCGTGATCCCGGTGCTCGCCTTCTTCCTGGTGGGCGCCGCCGGCGCCGACGTGGATGCATCGGGCGAGCCACGGCGCTCCATCTGGGTGCGCATCTACGACCCCACCATCCGGGCCGTGCTCGGCAGCCGGTGGCGGGCCGGCGGCGTGGTGGCGGGTGCCTTCCTGCTCTTCGTCCTCTCGCTCGGCATCGTCCCGCTGCTGCCCACCGCGTTCCTGAACTCGGGCTCGGAGAAGATCCTGTCGATCAGCCTCTCGCCGCCGTCGGGGACGACCTCCCAGGCGGTCATCGAGCGGGCCGGCGAAGCCGAGCAGATCCTGCTCGACGACGAGGACGTGCGGCTGGTGCAGACCACCGTGCCGCCGGAGGGCGACACCGGGTTCCGAACCCTCATCGCCGCGCAGCAGGGTCGCGCAGCCAATTCGGCCACCATGATCGTGCGGCTGGACCCGACGGCCGACCTGACGGAGGCGACCACGCGCTTCGAAGAGGCGCTCGCTCCGGTGGCCTCGGAAGGCTGGGACGCTCTCGTGCAGCAGACCAACGGACCGGGCGCGAGCAGCAACGTGTCGCTCGTCGTCTCCGGCCCGAACGGTGACGCCGTCGAAGCGGCGACGACACAGGTCATCGACGCGGTGAAGGGGATCGACGGGCTGGCCAACGTGACGAGCGACCTGGTGGCCGCCGCGCCGCAGGTGGAGGTCCGCGTCGATCCTGCCCGGGCCGCGGCCGCCGGCGTCTCGGCCGCGCAGGTCGGCGGCGTCATCCGCGGCGCGCTCACGCCATCGTCGGTCACGACCCTGCATCCCGCCGACAGCAACGAAGCGCTTAACGTCGTCCTGCGCATCGACCCCGACGTGGTCGACTCCGTCGACGCGCTGCGTTCGCTGCCCGTTGGCGCCGGCGTGACCGTGGGCGACGTGGCCAGCGTCGAGCAGCGGGAGGTGCGTCCGACGATCACGCGCGTGAACGCCGCTCCCTCCGCGACGGTCTCCGGCGACATCGTCTCGGATGACACCGGCGCCGTGTCCGCCGCCGTGCAGTCGGAGCTCGACCGGCTCGACGCATCGGGCCAGCTGCCCGCCGGCGTCAGGGTCTCGGTGGGCGGGGTCACGCAGCAGCAGTCAGAGGCCTTCGGTGGCCTGTTCACCGCCATGGGCGTCGCCATCGTGCTCGTCTACGTGATGCTGGTGCTCGCCTTCAACTCGCTGGTGACGCCGTTCATCATCCTGTTCAGCCTGCCCATGGCGACGATCGGCGCCTTCCCGGCCCTGCTGCTCACCGGCAGGCCCATCGGGGTGAGCGCGCTCATCGGCTTCCTGATGCTGATCGGCATCGTGGTGACCAACGCGATCGTCCTGCTGGACCTCGTCGAGCGGCACCGCAACGAGGGAATGGGCGTCCGCGATGCCCTGGTCAAGGGAGGACACACGCGCGTGCGGCCGATCCTGATGACCGCCATCGCCACAATCCTGGCCCTCGTGCCGCTCGCCGCCGGCTTCAACGAGGGGTCGATCATCGCCGCGGAGCTGGGAACGGTGGTGATCGGCGGGCTGCTGAGCTCCACGTTCCTGACGTTGATCGTGGTGCCCGCGGCGTACTTCCTGGTGCGCGCGCGTCGCGAGCGAGCCGCCTGACGAGCACTGGGCTGACGGTTGGGGGGCCTCCGGGGCCGATCGAGGACCTGCGGGAGGTCCTGTTGGCGACGCTCGCGAAGCCGCTCGACGTGGTGGTATCGGTGCCCGGCGTCCGCCACCGGCTCATCAACGGCCAGCCGGATGCCGAGCTCCGCGAGGAGCTGCGACGCGCGCTCGCGCAGCTTCCCGTCAAGCGGCTCGCGGCCGTGGGGTAGGCCGGTCCGCGGCTTCAGCGAGGCCGTGGGGCCGTTGGCCCGGGTGCCGGACGCTGGACCAGTAGCGCGGCGCCCAGGATCACGAGTCCACCAAGCCCCTGTGCGGGGGTAAGCGCCTGGCCCAGGACCGCCGCGGCGAGCAGGGCGCCGGCCACCGGCTCCATGAGCATCAGGACGGCCGTCCTCGTCCCGCCCAGCCGCCGCACGCCCCGCAGCAGCCAGACTTTCGCCGCAGCCGCGCCAAGGCCGCCGGCAATGATCACGGCGGCCCAGGCTTCGGGGTCCTGGATCCAGGTGAGGAGGCGGCCGGCCGGCGCCTCGAGGAGGACCGCGACGGTCCCTGCCAGCAGAGCCCCGCCGCCGAGCATCAGGGCGGTGGCCTGCTCGGCCGGTACCCGCGTGTAGCCGGAGCGCGATACCACCAGGTAGCCGGCCTGGCACGCGGCGGCCGCCAGTGCCCACCCCATGCCCACCGGGGTCAGGCTGACGTCGCCCACCTGGCCCCAGAGCACCAGCGCGACGCCGACGGCTGCAAGAAGGAGCCCGAGTGCACGCCAGCGGGTGAGCACCTCACGTCCGATCAGCACCGATGCGGCCGCCACGAGCATCGGGTAGGTGAAGTAGATGGCGAGGACGAGGGCGACTGCCATCTCGCCGTACGCGGCGAAGAGCACCAGGTTCAAGGTCGCGTTGGCGACCATGGCGCTGGCCAGCATGGCCTTCTCGCGCACCGGCAGCGAACGGAGGAGGACGTGCGACGACGGTCGCAGGACGAGCAGGAGGATGAGCAGGCCGGCACCGACCAGCGCACGCAGTGTCACGAAGGTGGCCGATCCCATTCCCGCCCGATATGCGATCCCGGCGAGCGTGCCGAGGGTGGAGAAGGCGAGGGCCGCGGCCACGACCATGGCTGCGCCTCGGAGTGCGGGGGACGGGCGAAGGGAAACGGACCGCCAGGCCTGCGGAAGCAACTTCAGTGCGGGGCCGGCAGTGGTCACGGACCGAGCGTGCTGGGCAGGGCCACGCCGGTCAATTGGCCATCCGGCCCCAACCCTTCGCCAACTGGCCCCGGCGATCGGCCCCCTAGGCGCCTGGCTTCACGACCATCAGCACGATGATGACGACCACGATCAGGGCCAGCAGTGCGCCGTAGAGGCGGCCGCGCCTGCCCAGCGCGACGAAGTCCGCCGACTCGGGCCCATCGGACTCGTAGGCGCGGATCTGTCGTGACAGGGTGGGCGTGTAGAGGACGAAGCCGACCACGGCCAGGGCGATGTAGAGCCCGATGGAGACGGCGACCCAGGCCGTCTCGAACTCCCAAGGCCCCATGAGCACCATCAGAACTCCCACCGCGCCGAGGGCGATGTACGCAGGATTGGCGACCCGGTCGTCCAGGAACTTCACGCCGCGTAGTGTCCACCCGAGATGCTGGGGCTGTCCGGCGGCGCGTGCCAGCCAGATGCCATAGGTGATGTTCGCGCCCACGGCCACGATGGCCAGCAGGACGTGCGTGACCTTCAGCCACGGGTAGAGATCGAACATGCGGCCATCCCTCGTAGGAGACGTAGAATCTCGATTCCGAAGGTCAGCATAGTCAGGAGGCCGATATTTCATGCGGATCGCACGAGCCAGCGACGTTCCCAGCTCCCCAATGGAGGCGGAGCACTTCAGTGGACCGGCGAGGCGCCAGGACTTCGGCCGCCTGGAGCAGCCACCGCTCTCGCCGCTCGTCGTCAGCTTCGAATCCGGCGCCCGCACGAGCTGGCACCGGCATGGCGACGGGCAGATCCTGTTCGTGCTCGAGGGACGGGGCCGTGTTGGAGCGCGCGGCGAGGCGGCCAGCGAGATCGGACCCGGAGACTTCGTTCATGCCCCCGCAGGCGAGGAGCACTGGCACGGCGCGGCCGACGGCGCCGACATGCGCCACATCGCGCTCTCCTTCGGCGAGACGGAGTGGTTGGAGCCGGTCGAAGACTGATGGCGCTCGGCGAGCTGAGCGCCGCCGTCTGAAGGAGGGTCAGATGCGCTACGGGGTCGCCGCCACCAACCCGGCCGAGTGGGCATTGCTGGCCACGGGCATGGCGCCAAGGGCCATGTTCGAAGGCTACGCGCCGGCTTACGCGCGCGCCCTGGTGCTGGCCACCGAGCTGGGCGTCTTCGAAACGCTCGCCTCCGGCTCCCGCACGTCCGACGAGGTTGCCGCCGCCTGCGGGACCGATGCACGGGCGACCCGCAAGCTGCTCGACCTGCTGGTCGCGATGCGCTACCTGCGTCGCGGCGCCGATGCCTACCGGCTCACGCGCGACAGCCGCCGGTTCCTCCTCGCCGATGCCCCTGACTCGATCCGCGACATGGTGCTCATGAAGCGCCTCGAGTGGCGCTGGCTGGAGGGGCTGGACGAATTCGTCCGCACCGGGCGCCCGTTACGCGTACACGAGGAGATGACCGAAGCCGACTGGGGCGTCTACCAGCGGGGCATGCGCGCCCAGGCGAATCCGGCCGGCGCGTTGATCGCGCGCTTCGTTCCGGTGCCGAAGGGCGCGCGCGAGATGCTGGACGTGGGTGGCTCTCACGGTCACTTCTCCGTCGAGATCTGCCGCCGACATCCGGGCCTGCGGGCCACGGTGCTGGACCTGCCGCAGGCGGTCGAGCACGCCACGCCGATACTCGCCCGCGAGGGAATGGGGGACCGGGTGGTGCTGCGGGCCGGGGACGCGCTGACCGACGACCTGGGCGAGGCGGCCTACGACCTGATCTTCATGTTCAGCCTGGTCCATCACTTCGACGAGGCCACCAGCCGGGACCTGGTGGCACGCTGCGCCCGGGCGCTACGCCCCGGCGGGATCCTCGCCATCGGCGACGTGATGCGTCCTGCCACCGGCGCGAGGGTCCGGCAGCTGCCCGCGTTCTACGACCTCTACTTCGCCCTGATCAGCGAGGCCGGCCTGCCGGCCTTCGAGGAGATCCGCGACTGGCAGTCGGCCGCCGGCCTCAGGCCGCGCCGTCGGATCCGGCTCCCGTTCTCGGAGGGCGTCGGCATCCAGGCGGCTGTCAAACCGGCATCGGCACCCTAGGGCAGCTCGGCGCTGGCCAGGTAGACCTGCGTCCCCTTCGACGCAGTCGCGGTCCCGATCTCCAGGTAGTAGTCCAGGGTGCCGTCGCGGTAGACGAGCGCCGCGTCCCAGCACCGGCCGTCGACGGGGAAGTCGTCCTGGGTGATGGCCGGCAGCTCACCGTCGCGGGTCCAGGTCACGCCATCGTCGCTGAACGCGAGGCCGCGGTCCGTCAGGTCGCTGCCCGCGTAGACCATCGCGTAGCCGTTATCGGTCCGCACCACCCGGGGCCGATCGAGGCGCCCCTGCTCCCAATCGAGCTCGCCGGTCAGGATCGGTTCGTCGCGCTTGGTCCAGGTCACGCCATCGGCCGAGGTGGCCATGGCGATCACGCCGTTGCCATTCGGTGCGTCGAAGCCCGCGTAGTACATGGCGTAGCCGTCGTCGGTCTGGACCACGCTGGGCCAGTGCACGCCTCCTGCGTCGAAGCTGCCGTCCGGACCGGGCTCCAGGATCGGATCGGCGTCGACCGTCCAGGGACCTTCCGGCGCCGGGGCGCTGGCCCGCCCGAGGACCCACGGATGGATGGTGCTGACCGTCTCGAAGATCAGGACCCAGGTGCCGTCATCGGCCAGGAACCCGGTCGAGACGTCGCCACCGGCGGCGTCGAATGGGACCTCGTCGCTGGTGAGGACCGGCTCGGCGGGATCCAGGGTCCACGCCTGTCCATCGGTGGACGTGAGATGGGGGACCTGCACCCGGCCCGGCCAGGCCGTGAAGAGGTTGGCGAACATGTGGAGCACGCCATCCGCCTCGATCACCGCGCCGGGGTTGATGTAGGCCTCGTCGATGCCGGTCATCTCGCGGCTGACGGTCGGCTGGTCGGAGGCGAAGGTGAACTGCGTCGCGGGCGCCATCGGCTCCGCGGACTCGGGGATGCTCGGCTCAGCGCTCGCCGGCGTGGCGGCTTCGGATGCTGCCGCAGAGGGCTGGCCGGCGCCGCAGGCGGTCAGGAGCATGGCACCGGCCACGAATGCGGGGGCCACCCGGGCCAGGCGAGAGCGGAAGGCGTGCGCGTGCATCGGTCCTCCTGGAAGCGTGGTGAGAGCGCGCGTACGAATCACGGATTCGTACCTAGTATTACGAGTACGTAGCAATAGAGGTTCATCAGGCCGTGCCGGAGACGGGAGCGAAGCGGCTGACGCTGCTCTACCAGCTCTACCTGGCGAGCCAGGCGTCACGCAGCGTGGTGAAGCGCTCGCTGGCCGCGAGCGGCATGACCGGCGAGGAGTACGCGCTCTACAGCTACCTGTACGCAAACGGCGCGAGGACGCTCAGCCAGGGTGCGCGCGACCTGGCCATGCCACTGACCACCCTGGCGACGCTCCTTGCGCGCCCCGTCGATCGGGGAGACATCGCACGGCGGCCGCATCCGCGCGATCGTCGCGCCCGTCTCCTGAGCCTGACCGATGCGGGCCGCGAGCGGCTCGAGGCGGCGATGCCGGCCTTCACCGCCGGCTACCGGTCCATCCTCGCGGAACTGGAGGCGCAGGGGGCCGATGTCGAGGCCCTCTTCCTGGCCCTCGAGGAGCTGCGGACCGCCATGGATGCTGCCGCCGCGCGCCTCGACGCGGGTGAGCGGTCGAGCGACGCAGGCTGAGGTCGGGCATTCCGCCCAATGGGCTGTCCCCTACGACGAGGTCGGACGCCGGCCTCGATCATCAGCCGCCTGGTCACGAGGTGCCGATGGTACTCGCGGTGCTCCCCAGGCGATGCAGTTTCAGGAAGTTGGTCGAGGCGTGGCCGAACGGGATGGACGCGACCAGCACCACCCACGAGCCGGCGAGGAGGCCGCCCTCCAGGAGCGAGCGATCGAGCAGCTCGATCATCTCGTCGGTGTCGCCTGGCGTGGCGGCGTGGACGGGTCTCACCGATCGCAGGAGGGCCATGCGGCGGACGATGGCCACCTCCGTGGCGAGGGCGGTGATGGGGCAGGCGGGGCGCAGGCGTGCCAGGAGCCGCGCGGTCTGTCCGGTGCGCGTGAAGCAGGCGATGGCCCTGACCGGCGGGTCGGCATGCCGCCGCGCCAGGTCGACGGCGGCCGCCGCTATGGCGGCCGCCGGTCCCTCGACGCTGCCCTCGGCCGGTGGCCACGATCGGGCGAAGGCAGGATCCGACTCCGCGGCGCGGGAGATCGCGTCGGCCGCCCTGGCGGCCAGGATCGGGTAGTCGCCGATCGCCGTCTCGGCGGAGAGCATGACCGCGTCGGCCCCGTCCAGCACGGCGTTCGCCACGTCGCTCGCCTCGGCGCGCGTGGGCCGGGGGGCGGAGACCATGGACTCGAGCATCTGCGTGGCCACGACAACCGGGACGCCGGCCGCGATGGACTCCTCGATGACCCGCTTCTGGACCAGCGGTACGTCGGCGAAGGGAATCTCCACGCCGAGGTCGCCGCGCGCCAGCATCACCGCGTCTGCCTCGGCCAGGATGGACGCGAGATTATCGATGGCGGCGCGCGTCTCGATCTTGGCCATGATGGGGACCGGGTGCTCGCCCATCAGGGCACGCACCTGGCGGAGATCATCGGCGTGGCGTACGAAGGACTGGGCAACGTAGTCGGCGCCGAGTCCAAGGGCGGCCGGCAGCGCGGCGCGGTCGCGCTCCGTGACGGCCGGCAGGCCCAGCCGTTCGGACGGGGCGTTGAGTCCGGTGCCTGAGCGCACCAGCCCGCCCCGCACGACGTCCGCCTGGACGCGCCCGTCGCCGCTCGCAGTCACGCGGAGCTCCACCGCGCCGTCGGCCAGCATCAGGCGGTCGCCCTCGGCGACATCATCGGCAAGCCCCGGATACGTGATCCCCAGCTCGTCGTCCTCTGGTTCGCCGGCGAGCCGGATACGCTCGCCCGTCTCGAGCTCGCGCTCGCCACCGGGGAGGTCCAGGAGGCGGATCTTCGGCCCGGGCAGGTCGGCCAGGATGGCCACCGCTCTGCCAGTGGCCCGAGCCGCCGCACGGACGGCGTCGGCCGCGGCCATGTGCTCGTCCGGGCTGCCGTGCGAGAAGTTCAGGCGAGCCACGTCCATCCCGGCCTCCACCAGCTCCACCACCCGACCTCGGGAGGCGGGACCGATGGTGCAGACCAGCTTGGTCCGGCGCATCCCGGGAGCCTAGCATTGCGAACCCCCTGCACAGGAGCTGAGTAGGGAATGCAGGACAGCTTCAGGAGGAGAAGATGAACGGCCCGTGGCCAACGACATCGCCGGAGCTCGTGGAGCGGTTCCACGAGGTTGCCGCGGGCATCGAAGGCGTGGAGATCCGCAAGATGTTCGGGTTCCCGGCCGCGTTCGTGAACGGGAACATGGCGTTCGGCATGTTCGGCGACTCGTACATGGTCCGCTTGCCCGAGGACCTGCGCTCCGAGCGCCTGGCCGATGGCTGGTCGCTCTTCGAGCCGATGCCCGGCCGGCCGATGCGCGAGTACGTCGCGCTGCCCGCCGCCGTGGCCGCGGACGCGGCTGCCGCACGTCCGTGGCTGGAGCGGTCGGCCGCGTTCGTCGCCGGCATGCCGCCGAAGCAGGCGAAGCCGCGAAAGCGACGTTGAACCAGCCCGGTCAGCCAGCTCGGCGCGCCCGGCGCGACCTGTTGGTCCTTCCGCTCCTGGCCGCACTGGGTGCGGCGATCGTGGCCGTCTCCCTAATCCCCGCGTGGCTGATCCATGTCCGCAACGTGGGTGGCCACGGGCTGACCGCCATCAGCGTGGCGTGGAGCGCTTGGGAGGGCCGCGCGTGGCCCTTCCTGCCGATCGCCGTGGTCGTGGCCGGGGCGCTTGCGCTGCTCGCGTCGCTCGACCTCGCCAGGCGCGGCATCGTGCCGCGCGGCTGGCCGGCCGGGCTGGCGCTGGTGAGCGTTGGCCTGCTCGTCGGGACGGCCATCCCGCTCAACCGCCAGGGGTACGCCTCGGCGGTCCACCTGACGCCGGGATGGGCACTGCTGATCGCGGTGGCGCTGGCAGCGCTGGCAGCGCTGGCAGCCGTCCTGCGGCTCGATCGTGGCCGCTGGCTCGTCGTTGCGGCGCTCGCCGTGGTGGCGATGTCGGCGGCGGCATTCGGCGGGCGGGTGGTCGCCCTCAACCTGGCCGAGGGCAACCCGCGCCACTACGCCGATGGGAGCTACCAGCGGGCGGCGACCGCCGATGAGCCGGCCGAGACGCTGGTCATCTCCGATGGCACGTTCACGATCGGCGAGCGGTGGTCCGGCAGCATCAGCGGCCGTGGGCTCGTGGCGGTGCTCACCGATGACCCGGCCTGCCCCACCGATCGCGGCGCGTACCGTGTCTTCGCGGCGGGGGGTGACGACATCAGCTTCAACCTCATCGTCGATCTTTGCGCTGATGGCAAGCGTGCGAGCGACCTGACCACCGGAACCTGGCGCCGCATCCCGTAGGGGCATGGACAGGCGTCGTACGATGCGCGCAGCGACGCCGCGCGTGTGACGCGACGCGCGCCATGGGGCGGAAGCGGCAAACCGTGGACGAGATCGAGGAGATCCCTCTCGAGACGAGCGAGGGAGCGCGTCCGCGGAGCACGCTGAGCGATCGGCTCATGGTCGGCATGGCGGCGCTGGCCCTGCTCGCCGGCGTGGTGATCGCGGGCGCGAACTTCGTCGGCGGGCTCGACGATGGCGTGGCGGCGAGCTCCGCGGACCCGTCGCCATCGAGCACCGCACGTGCATCGCGCACGCCCGGTCCCTCGCCCACGCCTCGCGCGCCACGCGAGCTGACCATCGTCCCGGGCAGTCCCGCTGACCCGCCGCCCGAAGGGCCTTCCGCGCCCATGGGCTGGGTCGAAGTCGTCGCGCCCTCGTTCCTCCAGCGCGGCCCGTCGGGCGCGGCGGAGGTGATCCGGGAGCTGGCGGTGGGAGAGATCCTGCTCGCCTACCTTGATGATCCGGCCGGCTGGGCGTCGACCGTGGTGACCGGTCCAAACGAGCAGGTCGGCTGGATCAGCGCGACAGATGGCGCCGGAAACGAGGTAGCCGTCTTCCACCCGGTGGACGATGAGACATACCCCGGCCAGGTGGGGGGTGTCTGGGCGGGCCCCCAGGGCATGCTGGCGATGGTCGTTCCGCCACAGAGCCAGTCCGCGCAGAGCCGCCCGCACCTTGCCAGCTCCCGCGACGGCGAACGCTGGACGACCATCAGCACGGCTCCGGCGCTGGCTGCCACGTTCCCCCAGATCGCCTGGGGACCGCAAGGATGGCTCGCCGCGGGCGAACCGTACTGGGAGCAGAACCCATGGTTCTGGCAGTCGTACGACGGGGTCGATTGGGAGGCGCTGGGAGAGCTACCGGTGGCGCCCGACTCCGGCTGGCCCGCCCAGCTCGTCGGCTCCGAACTTGGCTACCTGCTCGTATTCGAGGAGTACCGGTCGAACGGGAACCTTGCCAGCACCTGGTTCTCTCCGGACGGGATCACCTGGCAGGAATCTCCGGATCCATTCGCGCGCACCGATTTGCAGCGGACCAACGCAGATGGCAGCCTCCGGGTGCTCGCCAGCGCCCATGGCTTCCTGGTGTGGACTGCCAGCTACGACCAGACGACCGCCGGCGACACGCGGGTCGCCTTTTCGGCGGACGGCGTGGACTGGAGCGCGGTCGAACTGGAGGACCCGGCGATCTCCAGCGATCTCCAGCTCGCGGTCGTCGGCGACGTGGTGCTGGGGGTCGGCGTGGGGCCGGATGGCGCCACGCGTGCCTGGCGGGCGCACCTGTCCGATGGCGGTGGCATGCGACTCAGTCGTGAACGTTCGCTCGAGGCGTCATTCGCGGGGGCGCTCGGCGTCTGGATCGCGTCGAACGGGGAGGTTGCCTACGCGACCGGATTCCTGCCGCGCGCGGGGACGTCGCGCGTATGGTCGAGTGGCGGTTCGAGCTGGCGCACCGTCCCCGGTAGCACGCCTGCTCATTTCTCCCCGCGGACCTACATCGGCGCTGCCGGCCCGGACGGGTTGGTGGTGGTCGACTATCGGTCCAGCGCCGCGGGCGACAACCCGGTCTTCTGGCACCTGCGACCGAGCGGCGAGTGGGTGGTCGAGTCGACGCCGATCGTCCCCATGGTGCCCGATCCGACGCCGTCCGAGTGCGGGCCGTTGCCCTCCACCGGCCTCGAGTTCGCCGTCCTGCCGCAGAACTGGGGAGCAGTCTGCTTCGGCGACCAGCCCATGACGTTCACCGCATGGTCAGCCCCCTGTGATTGGTGCGGCAGCGAGCCGATGCCGGATGGCCGGTGGCTCCTCGACGCCCAGCCCGATCTCGCCCTGCGGCCGGCTCCGGGCGACCCGTGGCCGAACCGCGAGGCCGTGCTGGACCCGGGTCTCGAGGTCGCCCTCGACCTCGCCGGGCAGTGGGTCCGGCTGACCGGCCACTTCAGCGACCCGGCTGCGAGCGACTGCGCCTACCCGCCGGGTCAGGTGGGCGGCTACTACGGCCCCGCGGACGAGGCCGTCAAGTACTGCCAGAGGCGCTTCGTGGTGACCGCGCTGGAGGTGGTCCCGCTGCCGGCGGGCTAGCCGCGGCGGCCGCGCAGCAGGCCGACCAGCAGCAGCGCCAGCCCGGTGAATCCACCCAGCATGGCGAACGCGGCGGAGCGACCGAAGATCACCCGGCCACCCTCCTGGACCTCCAGCTGCGGGGTCAGCGCGAACACCGTCATCCCGTTGCGGCCGATGCGGATGCGGCGCCCGATGGCGATGCCGCTGCCGGCGCTCTCCATCATCACGCTCCCGGCGGAGATGACCGCCTGCGCACCCCCCTTGCTGATGGACGTGTCGCCGCCGGCGATGATGAGCCCGGCTCCGCCCTGGGTGACGGCAAGGCTGCCGCCGGCAAAGATCGTGCGCGCGCCGCCGCGCTCCAGGCGCACGTCCTCGCCCGCCACGACCGCTCCGGCCAGCACGTTGCGCAGCTCGACATCGACGCCGCGGACCAGCGCCGTGACGCTGACCAGTGGCCGGCTCTCGCCGGTCTCGACGGCCTCGGGTTCCGGGGCGGTGCTCGCCACCGTCCGCTCATCCATCTGGGTCATGGCAATCCGTCCTTCCTCGATTGCAGCAGCGTTGTCTGCAGCTCAACTGACGCACATGGCGCAGCATGCAGTGTGCCGCTCGTCCTGCATCGTGCCGCGGCGCAGCCTAGGCGACGACCGCCTCGCGGCGTGCGCTCGCGAGCCCGGCGTCGAAGGCGGCAAGATCGGCGTCGAGGGCCTGCGGCCGTTTGGCACCGACGACCTCGCGGATCGCGTTCCGGACCGATTCAGCGGTGACCACGCCGCCGTGACCGACCAGCGCGCCGAGCGCCACGACGCTGATCAGCTTGTCGTCGCCGGCTCCGGCCGCCAGTCGCGTGCAGTCGAGCCGGATCTCGTTCAGGCTCGAGACGCCCGACGGTTCCGTGACGAGCGAGGCGTTGACGATGAGCAGTCCGCCATCGGCGACGCGCGGTGCGAACTTGACCTGGGAGGGCGGGTTCATCACAACGGCCGCATCGTATCGGTCCACCACCGGTGAGCCGATCTCGGCGTCACCGACCATGACGGTGCACGAAGCGGTGCCGCCGCGCATCTCGGGACCGTACGAGGGTATCCAGAACGTCTCCAAGCCGTCCTTGATCGCCGCGCGCGCCATGATCTGGCCGGCGAACAGGATGCCCTGGCCGCCGAACCCGGCGAAGACGATCGATCGCTCCACGTCAGCCACCCCGGGCCCTGGCGCGGTCGACCAGCACGCCGGTGGGGTAGGTCTCTGCCACGACGCGCAGCTGCTCCATCGACTCGGGTGCGGTCATGCCCCAGCCGACCGGGCAGTTGGAGAGCACCTCGACGATCGCGAAGCCTTCGCCGGCGATCTGGGCCTGTGCAGCGCGTTTGATCATCGCCTTCGTCTTGCCGATCTGCGACGGGTCCGCGACGGTGCCGCGAGCCGCGTAGGCGACCCCGGGCAGGACCGCCAGCATCTCGGTCATCAGGATCGGGTATCCGGCGGTTCTAGCGTCGCGCCCGGTGGGTGAGGAGGTCGTCTTCTGGCCGAGCAGCGTGGTGGGCGCCATCTGGCCGCCGGTCATGCCGTAGATTCCGTTGTTCACGAAGATGGCGGTGATCAGCTCGCCCCGGCCAGCAGCGTGGATGATCTCCGCAGTGCCGATGGCGGCGAGGTCGCCGTCACCCTGGTAGGTGAGCACGAAGGCCTCAGGGCGCACGCGGCGCACGCCGGTCGCCACCGCCGGAGCGCGACCGTGCGGAGCCTCGATCCAATCGATGGCCAGGTACTCGTACGCGAAGACGGCGCAGCCGACCGGTGCCACGGCGATCGTCCGCGGGGCAACCTCGAGCTCCGTCAGGACCTCGGCGAGCAGGCGGTGCACGATGCCGTGCCCGCACCCGGGGCAGTAGTGCGTCGACTTCTCGGTGAGCAGCTGCGGCGTCCGGTAGACGAGGCGCCGCGGATCCGCGGCGGCCGGCGTCGTGCCGTTGGTCGTGGTCATGGGCGCACTCCGTCCCGCACGGCATCGGCGAGGCGGCGCAGGGCCACCACGACCTCGTCCGGGGTCGGGACCATGCCGCCGGTCCGGCCGTGGAAGCCGACCGGGCAGCGGCCCTCGACCGCCAGGCGTACGTCCTCCACCATCTGGCCGGCAGAAAGCTCCAGTGCCAGGATCCCCTGCACCTTACCTGCGAGCTCGGCCACCACGTCCGACGGGTACGGCCACAGCGTGATCGGGCGCAGCAGGCCGACGCGCATGCCAGCGGATCGGGCCTGCGCGATCGCGCCGCGCGCGACGCGGGCAGCGGTGCCGTAGGCGACGATCACCAGGTCGGCCTCGTCGAGGCCCTCGCCGGCCCAGCGGACCTCGTTGGCGGCGATCTCGCGGAACTTTGCCTGCAGCCTCCGGTTGTGCTCCTCGAGCTTCTCCGGCAGGAGATGGAGCGAACGAACGACGCGCGGTTCGCGACCGGCAGCTCCCGTGATCGCCCAGTCGAGGACCTGGCGTTCAGGCATCCTGAAGTTCAGCTCCACTGGCTCCATAGCCTGACCAAGCATGCCGTCCGCGAGCATGATCACCGGGGTCCGATAGCGCTCTGCCAGCTCGAAGGAGGTTGCCACCAGCTCGACCGCCTCGCCGATGGAGGCGGGTGCCAGGACCGGTACCTTGTAGTCGCCATGGCCGTGTCCCTTCACGGCCTGGAAGTAGTCGCTCTGCGATGGGCCGATGCTGCCCAGCCCGGGACCGCCACGCATCACGTTGACGAGGAGGAGCGGCGTCTCGGAACCGGCCATGTAGCTCATCGCCTCGGCCATGAGGCTCATCCCCGGCGAGGAGGAACTGACGAGGACGCGTGCCCCCGTGGCCGCCGCGCCCAGCGCCATGTTGATGGCGCCCAGCTCGCTCTCGGCCTGGACGAATGCCCGACCCTCCTCGGGCATGCGCCTGGCCATCCACTCCAGGAGCTCGGCCTGTGGCGTGATCGGATAGCCGAAGTAGGCGTCACATCCTGCCTGGATGGCGGCCTCAGCGATCGCCTCGTTGCCCTTCATCAGGACGCGGTGACGGCGGGCCGTGTCGGCCCGACGATCGGCCTGGACGGTCATGACGCTGCCTTGGCCGCCTTGGGCGGCGCGTAGACGGTGAAGACGCCGTCCGGGCAGACCCGGGCGCAGAAGGCGCAGCTCGTGCAGCCGGCAGCATCGGTCAGACGGACGGCGTGGTAGCCGAGGGCGTTGACCGTCGCCGTTTCGAGCTCCAGGACATGCTGCGGGCAGGCCGTCACGCAGAGCTCGCAGCCCTTGCATCGCCCCGTGGCGATCTCGAGCGGCTCGAAGGCCATGGTCGTTGGCATCAGCCCGAGCGTGCCGTCCGCCACCGGCCCCAACAAGAGCCGAACGGCCCGGTTCGAACCGTCCAGTCGACCACACGCCGTGCCGGTGGACCGAGCTGCGAATCAGCGCTCCGTGGTGCTGGTCGACACCGTCGCGTGCGAAGTACCCCCAGCGAGCTCGATCTCGTAGCGATCGGCTGCCGAAGCGAGATCGTCCGACTGAAGGCGCAGCTCGCCGGTGACGCCGTCGTACCTGCGCGCATCGAAGCGGAGGTGGGAGACGCCGCCCCGGATGCGCAGGTCCACCCCGACGTCCGGGGGCCGGAAGAGGCGCACGTCGCTGGCGCCCCCGTGCAGGACGATGCGCGCCGTCCCGGATGGCGGGCCAAGGCGTAGGCGCAGGTGGTTTGCGCCGCCGGTCACCTCCAGGCCGGCGAGCGTGATTGCGCGCAGGTCGCCTTCCAGGTCGGTGATGCCGCCGGAGACCTCCACCCTCCACGGGAGTCCCGGCTGCAGCGCGACGCTCGCGCGCCGGCTGCGTGTATCGATCAGGCGTCGTCGGTAGCGCATCGTGACCGTCCCACCGCTCGCTCGCACGTCGGGGGACGGTCCGGTGAACCGTGCCCGCAGGAGCTCGTCCTCCGTGTCGCCCGCGCTGAGCACCAGCCGCGAAGCTGCGGCTTCGGCGACCATCCGCACCTGCTGCCCCAGCGCGGCGCCGCCAACGCTGATGCGAGGTGCTCCGGTGGCGAAGACGAGGCGGGCAACGGAGACCTCAAGCCGAGGCGCCACGTACGTGTCGCCGATCATGCCGCCGCGGGTCTTCACGCGAAGCCGATCTGTTTCCGCACTCAAGAGACCAGCCAGGCCGTCGAGGTAGGCAGGAAGGGCACCGCGGGCCTCGTCGGGCAGGTTCATGCCAAGCTCCGCCGCCCGCTCCGCGAGCGTCTCGAACGGATGCGCCCACTCCGCCTGGCGCGCCGCCTCGATGCTGACGGTGAGGCGACGCCGGTCGACCGCATCGGCCTGCCTTCGCAGGTACCCGGCCTCTTCGAGACGATCGAGCACCCCCGTGATCGCCCCGCTGGTGAGCCCCGCGAGTTCGGCGAGGCGTGTCGGCGTGAGCCCGGGTTCCGAGCTCACCAGCTCGAGGCATCGCAGGTCCGTGGGGTTCAGGCCGAGCCGCGCCGCAACCGCATCGTGCGCGCGCGCCCCGGCGGCGATGAGGCGCTGCAGGGTTTCGGCAGGGGTCGGCTTCCTTGACATCGGTGAGCCCTCTGCTTAGGATGCATATAGTTTAGCAACTAAACGACTTAGGAGCAAAGCATGAGACCAGACAAGGATAGCGCCTCCGCTGCTATCGCGACCAGCGGTCTCGTCAAGCGCTATGGCGACGTGACGGCGCTGGACGGCCTCGGCTTCAGCGTTGAGCCCGGCACGATCTTCGGGCTGCTCGGGCCGAACGGGGCGGGGAAGACCACGACGGTGAAGATCCTCACCACGCTGGCGCGGCCCGATGCCGGATCAGCGAGCGTTGGCGGTATCGACGTCCTGCGGGCGCCGGAGCGTGTCCGAGCCGCCATCGGGGTGGTGGGGCAGCGCGTGGCCGTCGACCAGCTGGCGACGGGGCGCGAGAACCTCGGGCTGGAGGGCCGGCTGCAGGGGCTCCGTGGAGCAGAGCTTCGCGAGCGCATCGACGAGCTGCTCGTCCAATTCAGCCTCGAGGAGGCGGCCGACCGCCTGGCCCGCACCTACTCCGGCGGCATGCAGCGCAAGCTCGACGTCGCGATGGGCCTGGTCCACCGGCCGCGCGTTCTCTTCCTGGACGAGCCGACGACCGGCCTTGATCCGGAGGCGCGCGCTGACCTGTGGGAGGAGATCGCAAGGATGACACACAGCGATGGCTTGACGATCCTCCTGACGACGCACTACCTCGATGAAGCCGACCGGTTGGCAAGCCGACTGGCGTTCGTCGACCGAGGGCGCGTCGTCGCCAGCGGGACCCCGGACGAGCTCAAGGCAGAGCTGCGCGGGGATGCCATCAACGTCGAGCTGCATGCGCCGCCCGTGAACGGCCGCATCGTCGAGCTGCTCGGGCGCGTGCCGGGCCTTCGCGAGCCAGTCCTCGACGGACGGCAGCTTCGGGCCCGTGTCGACCATGGGGCGGCCGCCATGCCGGCGCTGGTATCGGCCCTCGAAAGGGCAGGCATCGGGATCGCATCGATCACCGTCGCGCGCCCGTCGCTCGACGACGTCTACCTTCGCCACACGGGGCGGGCCTACCGCTCCACCAACGAGGAGCAGTTGGCATGACCGTCATCGCCCAGTCCTTCTACATGACCCAGCGCATGTCGCGGGTCCTCATCCGCATCCCGTGGTTCCTGCTGACCACGCTGCTGCAGCCGCTCGTCTGGCTGCTGCTCTTCGGATCGCTCTTCCGCAGCGTGACGCAGATCCCGGGCTTCAGCACCGGCGGCAGCTACCTCGACTATCTCGTGCCCGGCATCATCGTGCTGACCGCGCTCATGAGCAGTGGCTGGTCTGGCATGGGACTCATCGACGACATCGACCGCGGACTCCTCGACCGCTTCCTCGTCGCGCCCACGCATCGGTCCTCGAACATCGTCGGCCGCATCGTCTACGAGGGCATTGCCCTCGTTATCCAGGCGCTCATCATGGGTGGCCTGGCGTGGCTGCTCGGCGCGCGGTTCGCCGGGGGACCGCTCGGATTCGCGATGCTCGTCGCCTGCGCGGTGCTCATCGCCTTCTCGTTCGCGGCGCTCTCCGACGCGATGGCGCTCGTCCTTCGCCAGCGCGAATCGGTGATAGGCGTGAACGTGATGATCACCCTGCCGCTCACCTTCCTGTCCGCCGGCTTCATGCCGCTGGCCCTCGCCCCCGACTGGATCCAGGTCGTGGCGCGGTTCAACCCCGTGAACTGGGCGATCGAGGCCGGACGAGAGGTGCTGCTCGCCAGCCCGGACTGGAGCATCGTGCTGCCTCGGGTCGGTGGCCTGGCACTCGTGGCGATCGCCTGCATCGTGCTGGCGACGCGTGCGTTCGTGAGCTACCAGCGTTCGACCTGACCCGTGGGCGGAACGACGTGGGCCGGACCGCGATCATCATCGGATGATCCGGTCCGGTTCTTGCTTCAGGATCTGACCATGCTCGAGAGAGATGCCATTCCCGATCGCGAAGAGACGCGCGCAGGGGTCACGGACCTCGAGCTCGCGGTGGCCGCTGTCCTGGTGGGCATCGTGGTGGTCCTCGCCTCGTTGGTGGTGCCCGCCATCGGCTGATCGGCCCTTGACGGGCCAGGGCAGACGGCTAGCCTGCGCTGCATGCCATCCGACGCTGGCCCCGAGCGCGCAGCCGTCGTCGAGGCGCACGACCTCCACAAGCGGTTCGGCGACGTGAACGCGGTCGATGGCATCGACCTGGCGCTCCCCGCCGGTCGGATCTACGGCCTCCTCGGCCCGAATGGATCGGGCAAGACCACGCTCATCCGCCTGCTGACGGGGCTGGCACGCCCGACCTCCGGCGCCGTATCGGTCCTGGGCGTGCGGATGCCGTCGCGGGCCAACTTGACCCGCATCGGGTACATGACGCAGGCCGAGGGCCTCTACGGCGACCTCTCGGTGTGGGAAAACCTGCGCTTCTTCGCCACGCTCTCCGGCGCCACCGATCAGTCGCAGATGATGGCCGCGCTGGAGCTGGTCCAGCTCGACCGATGGGCGAAGACGCCGGTCCATGAGCTCTCGGGCGGCATGCGCCGCCGCCTCTCCCTCGCCTGCGCCCTGGCACACCGACCGGCGGTCCTCTTCCTGGACGAGCCGACCGTCGGCGTTGACCCGGCCCTGCGACGCTCGTTCTGGGAGCACCTGCGCGGCCTGGCGGCCCGCGGCGATACGTTGCTCGTGGCGAGCCACGTGATGGACGAGGCCGAGCGCTGTGATGAGCTGCTCTTCATACGGGCAGGGAAGGTCGTGGCCTCGGGTGATGCCGATGCGCTGCGGCAGCGCGCCGGCACGCGCGACCTCGAGGCGGCCTTCCTCCAGTTCGCAACCGAGGCCGGCGTCGGCTCGGCCGAGGAGGGTCCGCGGTGAGCGCACGCCGCGTCGCCAGCCTGACCCGGCGCATCATCGACCAGTTCCGGCGCGATCGTCGCAGCCTGGCGCTGCTGTTCGTCGCGCCCATCTTCGTGCTGGCCCTGCTCGGCTGGGTCCTCCAGGGACAGGCAAGCCCCGAGCCGCGGGTCGTCATCACCGATACGGGTGCCCCCGGATCGAGCACCGTCGTCCGGATCCTGGAGCAGGCGGTGGATGCTGCCGATGGGAGCATCCTGGACGGGAGCTACGACGAGGCGGCGGCGCGCCAGGCGCTTGCCGACCGGGAGGCGGACGTGGCGATCGTCCCGAACACGAACGGCGGCACGGAGCTGCTCATCATCACCCCCGGCCTGAATCCGGCCGCCGAAGGGGGCAACGTGGCGGCCATCCAGCGGGCCCTCCTGGATCTCCTTCGCCAGCAGGCGCCGCCCCAGGTTGCCGGCCTGCTGCCGGAGGTTCGCCACGAGACCCTCTACGGGCCGGATGACGCCGACGAGCTCGACACGCTGGGCCCAGTCTTCGTCGGGTATTTCGCCTACTTCTTCGTCTTCATCCTGACCGGCATCAGCTTCCTTCGAGAGCGGGTGGGCGGCACCCTGGAGCGGCTGATGGCGACGCCGGTGACGCGCGGCGAGATCGTGCTGGGCTACAGCATCGGCTTCGGCATCTTCGCCACCATCCAGGTGGCGCTGGTGATGGTCTTCACCGTGATGCGGGTGAACGTGCCGTCGATCGGTCCGCTGCCGGAGTTCTGGATCGGCCTGGGTGTCCCGGTCGCGGGAAGCCCGTTCCTGGCCTACCTGATCGCGCTGCTGCTGGGCCTGGGGGCGGTGAGCTTGGGAATCTTCCTCTCGACGTTCGCACGGACAGAGCTGCAGATCCTGCAGTTCATCCCGGTCGTGATCATTCCCCAGGGTCTGCTGGGCGGCATCTTCTGGCCGGTCGACAGCCTGCCCAGCCTGCTGGAGCCGATCGCACGGGTGCTCCCGATCACCTACGCGGTCGAGGGGCTGCGCGAGGTGTTCATCGCGGGCGCCGGCATCGGCTCAGCGACGGTCCAGCTCGACCTCGCCGTCCTGGTGGGGATCGCCCTGCTCTTCGTCATCCTGGCCGCCACGACCATTCGCCGCGAGATCGCCTGACCGCGCCGAGCGTTGCGGCATCCGCACGCCGCTCGCCCCCGTGATTGCGGCGAGGACGAGCGCGCCGCCCGCGAGCTGCAGCAGCGAGAGCCGCTCCCCGAGGAGTAACCAGGCTCCGAGCGTGGCGGTCGGCGGGTTGAGCAGGAGGAACGCCGACGCACGGCGAGCGGGGATGCGGCGCATGCCGGTGACGACGAGGATCGCCGCCAGCGCACCGGGTCCCACCGCCAGCCACACCACGCCGGCGACCGCATCGGGCCGGACCGCTTGCGCCAGAAGCGGCTGTCCGAGAAGCGGCAGGAGCAGGCCGACCACCACCGCGGTCAGGCCCATCGTCCCGACGGCGACGGTCGGGCCGGGCAATCCGTAGGCCGCCGACCATCGGCGCGAGAGGACCAGGAAGAGGCCGAAGAAGAGCGCCGCCAGCAGGCCCACGGCAATGCCGGCTCCCGCATCACCGCCCGGCTCCAGCTCGCCGAGGAGCGCCGTGCCGGCCAGCGCCAACGCCAACGATACGACGCTCCTGGCCTCCGGCCGCTCGCCCAGCAGCGGGATGGCGAGCACGGCGGCCAGCACCGCGTAGAGACCGGCCACGAAGGCGGTGATCGTAGCCCCGGCGAGTGCCACTGCCGTGTTCATGCTCACGATGAAGGCGGGGCCGCCAAGTGTCGCCAGCACGACCAGGCGCACGCTTCCGGCCGAGGTCAGTCGCGGGGGCCGGAGGGCGGGCGCGATCGGCAGCAGCAGGACCGCGCCGAGGGCGAGGACCCCCAGCAGGCCGCGCGTCGCGGCCGTGCCGAGCGGCGTGAACGAGCGCAGCGCGATCGCCGTCGCGACGTAGGAGGTGCCGTACAGGATGGCCGCGAGCGCCGAGGCGGACGCCCCCAGGCGGTCAAGCCCCACGGCGCGGCCGGCAGGGTGGCTAGGAGTCGCCAGCCGTGGTCAGGCGCCGGCGGGTCGAGACGTCGACCTGCGACTCACGCCCCTCGTGGGCCGGGTGCTCGACCAGGGCGATCAGGCGGCTGGCCATGAAGCGGCCGGTGCGCACGGGCGTCCCGCCGCGCGTCACCTCGCTCACCTCCACCACGCCGCGCGAGCTCGCCACCTCGATCCGGCGGCCGGCACGCGTCGCCTCGATGACGAAGGTCTGCGTTCCCTGGCCGGTGTCGACCACGGCTTCGACCCGATCGCCCTTCATGCTGCGCATCCTAGGTTCGCAGCCGCCAGAGCGCCAGCGACGCACTACCATGGGCGGCCGATGACGACTCCAGCGCCTCGGCCCACGCAGGCTTGAGCCCCCTCGAAATCGGGCTGATCGCCCTTGCCGGCGTTGCGGCAGGCTCGATCAACGCCATCGTCGGGTCCGGCACGCTCGTGACCTTTCCGACGCTCCTGGCGCTCGGCTATCCGCCACTCACGGCCAACGTGTCGAACACGGTGGGGCTCGTGCTGGGCTCGGCCAGCGGGGCCTACGGCTACCGGGCGGAGCTGTCGGGCCAGCGGTCGCGCGCCCGCCTCCTCATTCCCGCCGGCGTCGCCGGCGGGCTCACCGGTGCCGCCCTGCTCCTCCTCCTGCCCTCGGGCACCTTCGAGCAGGTCGTCCCGTGGCTGATCCTGCTCGCCGTGGCGCTCGTGGCGCTGCAGAGCACCCTCGCCGAGTGGATCGGCCGCTGGCGACGGGCGATCAATCCCGACGCAACGCACGAGGCGGAGCTGCTGGCCGTCAGCTCCGTCTACCTCACCGGCATCTACGGCGGCTACTTCGGCGCCGCGCAGGGGGTCATGCTGATCGCGGTGCTGGGCCTGTTCCTGCCGGACCTGCTGCAGCGGACGAACGCGATGAAGAACCTCGTGGCCTTCGCCGTGAACGGCGTGGCTGCGGTCGCGTTCGCGCTCTTCGCCCCGGTCGACTGGGGTGCCGTGCTTCCGCTCGCGGTCGGGGCGATCGCCGGCGGCTTCATCGGCGCGCGAGTGGGGAGGCGGCTCCCCGCGCCGGTGCTGCGGACGGCGGTCATCGTCATCGGCGCGGCGGTCGCGGTGCGGCTGCTCGTGGCCTGAGCCTGGCCCGCCTCGTCGGCCTGGAGCTCAGCCGACGCGCAGCAGGATGCCGATGAGCGCTGCGGCCAGCGCCGCGGACCCCGCGATCACGACCAGGCGCATCCCGTCCTGCCACCAGATGCGGCGGGTCACCGAGGCCGTGGCGGAGCCGAGCCCGAAGAGGGCCAGGACCGACACCGAGACCGAGGCAATCAGGGCCGATCCGATGGGCAGCACGAGGAACGGCGCCAGCGGGAGGAGGCCACCGGCAAGCGCCGCGAGGCCGGTCACCCCCGCTGCAGCGGCTGGTCCCAGCCGCGCGTCCGGCGGATGGCGTTCGCCCGGACCGAGATCGCGATTCTCCAGGTCGCGTTCCGCTCGGGTCGAGGTGTAGAGGACGCCGCCCATCGAGATCGACTCCGCGACGGCAGCTGCGGTGCCGGCGAGCGCCACGAGGTCGGTGCGGCCGGCGCCGATCGTCACGCCCAACACCACGGCCAGCACGTTGGTGAGGTTGTCCTGGGCCCCCATCAGGACCTCGCGGACCGTGGCGTGCTCGAGGAGCGTCCGCCAAGCGGCATGCCCGCGGTCCCATTCGATGCGCGTCATGCGAGCCATGCTGACGGAGTCGAGGCCCCAGGCAGAGGGCCGAATGGCACCGAGTGAAGCGGTCGATTGCGCACGTCGGTTGAACCGATCCCACCGGGGGGCGGGATATGATCTGGGGCGTGAGCCCGGCTCGCCGTTCATCGGTCCTGTTCGACCTCTTCGCGGCCGGCCAGCGCGTACGCTCGTTGCTGGCGGCGGCCATGGAGGACTGCGGCCTGCGCGCGGACGAGTACGCGGTCTACAGCGCGCTTGTCGAGTTCGCCCCGCTCGCGCCCACGGAGATGGCCCGCGTGGTCGGCATGCCGCCGACCACCATCTCGCACTACGTCAGGGAGATGCGCGAACGAGGGCACCTCGAGGAGGAGGCGAATCCGCGGGATGGTCGCTCACGGATGCTCCGGCTGAGCGCGTCGGGTCGCGCAGCCCACCGCCGCGCGAACGCAGCATTCGAGGCCGCCTACCGGCGTTTCGTGCGCCAGCTGCCCGACCCGGACACGGCGAAGCGCGCCCTCGAGGAGATCGAGGCGGCGGCCGGGGTCGCGCTGGAGGAGCTTGAGCACGACGCCCGAGGTCGGGCCGGCTGAACCACCGGCGCCCGTGGCGAGTACTACCAAGTGGTAGTAGATAGCAAAGGTACCCTCCATGCCGCATCGACCCCTCCGACACTTCGCCCTGGTTCCCGTCCTGCTCCTGCTCGTGAGCGCATGTACGGCAGGCGTGCCGTCGCGCTCGCCGAACGGGTCTTCCGGCGGAGAACAGCCCGCAGCGTCGGCGGTGGCCACCGCCGCACCATCCGCCCTGGATGCGGCACGAGCCGAGCTCGACCATGCCGTGCAGCGGCTCGAGGCGATCCACCCCGACCCCTACCACGCGGTGGACCGTGCGGCGTTCGTCGGGGAGCTGGAAGCGCTGAAGCGCCATCTCCCCGAGCTGTCGCAGGAGGAGGCGGCCGTCGGCCTGATGCGAGCGTGGGCTCTCCTGTCGCGCGAGCGCGACGGGCACCAGTTCGCGCTGCCGCTCGACGACGAATCCGATCCAATCCTGCCGATTCGCGTCTACGAGTTCGCCGATGGCGTCTTCGTCACCGACGCGATGCCACCCTACGAAGACCTGGTGGGCAGCCGCATCACCGCGCTGGGGGGTTCGGAAATCGACGAGGTGCTCGCGCTGCTGGAACCGCTCGTGCCGCGCGACGGGCCGGCCACCGTGGCGGCATTTCGTCCCCTCTTCCTGCTGCACGCGACCGTCCTCCGCGGCCTGGGCCTCGTCGGCGATGGACCGGTGGCCGTCAGCCTTGACGGCCCGGCCGGCCGCCGGGAGGCCAGCCTCGAGCCGGTGCCCTCGGCGGCATTTCGCGAATGGGCCGGCTGGCTGCCGTTCACGGGACTGCCGCCGCGCGACGGCCTGCGCTACACCCAGCCCGCCGACGCCAACCTGACGGTGGTGCTCCTCGACGCGACGACCGTCTACGCGCGCTACCGACAGGTGCAGCGGGTCGATGACGCGGTGCTGCAGGAGCTCGTCGAGCTGGCCGGCGAGCCGTCGGTCCGGCGCGTGATCGTGGACGTCCGCCAGAACCCGGGCGGCGACAACTTCACCTACCCGCCGCTCGTCTCGGCGCTCATGGACGATGCCGTCGATCGGCCCGGCCGCCTGGTCCTGCTGACCGACCGCGTCACCTTCTCCGCGGCCGCGAACTTTGCGACGGAGGTGGAGCAGTCGACGACCGCGACGTTCGCCGGGGAGCCGATGGGCGGCGGCCTCAACTTCTGGAACGACGTCGACTGGATCACCCTGCCCGACTTCGTGCTGCCGATGCGCCTCGCCATCAGCACCCGCTACTGGCAGAAGTCGACGCCGGATGATCCGCGGTTGTCCATCGATCCGGCCGTGGCGCTGCCGGTGCTCTCGAGCGACTACTTCTCGGGGCGCGATCCCGTGCTGGCGGCGGTGATGGGCAGCGGCGGTCCCTAGGGCGAGCCGCCGGGCGGCTGGGAGCCGATGGGATGCGCCGGCGCCGCGCCATCGCCCGGCTGGGCCGCGGCGGTCGCCGCCGGCGCGGCGAGCTCGCGGCGCCGGAGGCGACGCACGCTCGGCACCAGGAGCACGCCAAGGTTGGCGACGATGCCGATGCCGGCGGCGATCAGGAGGGTATCGGTCAGGCCGATTGCCTCCGACATCGGCCCGACGGCCGCGTAGGCGATGGGCTGCAGGGTGAGCGACATCATCCAGTCGAACGAGCTGACCCTGCCGAGCAGTGCCTGCGGGATGTGCTGCTGCAGCATGGTGTCCCAGAACGCATTGCTGATCACCACGCCGGCGATCGTCACCATGGCGCCCAGCGCGACCACCGGGGCGGGGAAGGGCGGGATCAGCAGCAGCAGCTCGACGGTGGCAGCCGCCATCAACAGGAATCCTGGCACGAGGGGCCGCGACGGCTTCCAGCGCAGGCTGATGGCGCCGCCCGCCAGACCGCCGATGGCGCCGCCGGTAACGATGACGCCCCATGCCGCCGCGCCGCCCAGCTGGCGGGCTGCGACGATCGGTCCCAGCACCTGGAAGGCTCCGAGCGCCGCGTTCGAGAGGGCGAATGCGCCGATGGCTGCCAGTACCCACGAGCGCGAGGCGACCTCGCGCCAGCCGGTCGCCAGCTCGGTGACGAAGGACCGCCGTTCCTCGACCGCGCCGCGCCGGCACCCCCATGCTCACCAGGAAGGCGCCGCTCACCGCGAAGCTGACGCCGTCCGCTGCGAAGGCCCAGCCAGGCCCGACGGTGGCCACCATCGCGCCGGCCAGCAGCGGCCCGAAGACGTGAGCCGCGCTCTGCGAGATGCTGACCAGGGCGTTCGCCTGCTGGAGCCGCTCCCGGCTCACCACCTGCGGCATGAGGCCGACGGTCGCCGGCGTGAAGAAGGCCGCGGCGCCGCCCATCACCACCGCCAGGCCGATCAGGTGCCAGACCTGGCCGTTGCCGGTGATGAGGATGGTGGAGACGACCGCCTGGGTGAGGGCGCGCACCGCGTCGCAGGCGATCATCAGCGTGCGGCGCGGCAGCCGGTCCGACCAGACGCCGCCCGCGAGCATCAGGACGACGCGCGGGACGGTGAAGGCGGCGAACACGAGACCCAGATCGCCCGCGCTGCCGCCCACCTCCAGGACGGCGAAGGCGAGCGCCACGCCGACCAGCGCATCGCCCAGCGCTGATGCCGACTGGCCCATCCAGAGCAGCCGGAAGTCGCGCTCCGACAGCGCATCGGTGGAGTCGCGCAGGAAGCTGCCGATCCGCCCCATCCGAGGAGGAGCCTAGCAGCGCCACCGCGGCGCGGGAAGCGGGCTATCGCGCGGCGTCCTGCGCCCGCGGGAGCGATCGGCGGTAGTGGCCGTCGAACGCGGTCTCCCACGCTCGGCCGTCCGTGCGAGGTCTCCCAGTGCTGCCGCACGTGGTCCGGATCGCCATCGACCACGGACCAGCTGATGCGGTGCCGCAGCGTCGACGCCTCGCCGGGGAGCGGCGCCTCGCCCTCGAGCACCATGACGCTCCCGCCCTGGAGGCCGCCATCGAGCAGCAGCAGCGTTCCGGCAGAGTCGATCCAGGTCTGGTGCCAGGATCCGCGCGTCGGAGACCACGTGCTCAGGCTCGTGCCGAGCAGCCCCCGGACACCGCGCCACTCCTCGCGCAGGCCGCAGCCGCTCACCGCGCGGCTGATGGTGTTGCGGCCGACGACCTCGCCGCCTGGGCCTCGGACCTCCCACTCGCCCAGCCAGAAGTCGAACTGTCGGTAGCCGGGTTCCTCGCAGGGCGCCGCGTTGGCTGTATCTGCCATGCCGATACCTACCTCGCGCACGGGCCGCCAGGTTCATGCATCCGGCCTGCCGACAGGCATCGCGGCGCGCCGGTAGGCTGTGCGGATGTACAGCCTGGGCAGGTGGCTGCTCGATACGGCGCCGGGCGTCGCCGCCATGCTCGGCCTGGTGATCCTTGGCAGCCTGCTGCTCGGCGCAGCGCGCGGCCGCGCGCACTGGCGCTCGGCTGCGGCGGACGGCTTCCTGCTCTCCGCGATCGGGCTGGTCGTCCTCTTCACCCTGCTGCCGGCGCGCTTCGGGGAACAGTCCGATCGTGTCAACCTGCTGCCCTTCCGCGACCTGATCTGGGCCGTGCAGGGGCGGGTGGACCTCGGCCTTGCCGTCGCCGGCCTGCTGGGCAACCTGGCCCTCTTCCTGCCGCTGGGCCTGGCGCTCGCATTCCGCCACCCCTCGCGACCGACCCTCCAGCTCGTCGGTGCCGGATGCGCCTGGTCGGCGGCGGTCGAAGTGGGCCAGGCGCTGCTGAACATCGGCCGGCTGGCGGACGTGACCGACGTCCTGCTCAACACCCTGGGGGCGGCTGTTGGGATCTGGCTGTGGCGGTCCCTCCAGCCGCGGCGTATTGACCGGCAGTACGACCGGCGATAAGCTCGTCCTCATGATGAGCTCCTCCGCATTGGCCCAGCTGCCGGCGCGTGTCATTTCCGAGGCAACGGGCGCGAACGTCCGAACCGTTGAGCGCTGGCGTGCCGGCGCTGGACCGCGCCGGAGGATTTACCGGATGCGGCTCGATGACCTGTCGGCCACGCTCGAGATGCTCGGCGACGGCATGAGCGCACGAGGTCGCCAGGCATGGCTCACGGCGCGCAGCGCGCACCTCGGCTGGCGCCGCCCGATCGATCTCCTCGCCAGCGGCGAGTTCGACGTCGTGCGCGGTGCGGCACTGGCCTACGCCGCCGGGGACGTGACCTGAAGCGGGGACGCCTTGCGCCGGTGGGGCGGCTACGGGCACGGGTTTGGCGCCAGACCGCGATCCAGGTGCCCGGCTGCCTGCCGCCGCGACAGCCGGCGCCGCACGCCGGGCGATTCCATGGCGTCGGCGACCCGTGGCCGCTCTATGCGTCGCTGGATCTCGACACGATGTGGGCCGAGTGGGCGCGCGCGACGGGCGGCGCGGTCGCGCTCGACGATGACCCACGCTGGATCTGCACCCTCGACCTGGACCTCGTCGTGCTGGACCTGCGTGACGCCGCAACGCGACGAGCGCTCGGGGTTGGGCTGGACGATCTGGTGGGGGACTGGTCGCCCACTGCGCCGAACGAAGCCGCGATGCGCGTCGCCGCTGCCGCCCGTGACCTGGGCGTGGACGGGATGGTCGTCCCCAGCGCCGCTCGTGACGGCGGCTGGAACGTAGCCGTGCTCCCGCACGCCTTCGAGCGGGTAGAGCTCGCCAGCCGGCGTCGCGGACGGCGGCAGGGCTAGGGTATGCGCATGACGGCGGCGGGTCGCATCGAGGTTGTCACCGGGCCGATGTTCGCCGGCAAGACGGAGGAGCTGCTGCGCCGCGTGCGGCGCGCGGAGATCGCCGGCCTCGAGGTACGGGTGCTGACGCATGCCATCGATACGCGGAGCGGCACGAACCGCGTCGCTTCGCACAGCGGCCTCGGCACGCAATCCGTGGCGGTGGCGACGGCGGAGGAGATCCCTGGCGCCGTGCCCGACGGCACCGACCTGGTGGCCATCGACGAGGCGCACTTCTTCGGCCCCGAGCTGCTGCCGGTCGTGGACGGCCTGGCCGCGCGCGGCTTGACGGTGCTGGTGGCAGGCCTCGACGTCACCTACGACGGTGCACCCTATGAACCGATGCCGTCGCTGATGGCCGTCGCCGAATCGGTCACCAAGCTGACTGCGATCTGCACCGTCTGCGGCGCCGATGCCGTCTACCACCTGCGCGTCGAGCCAAGCCGTGCCAGCGCCACCGCGCTGGAACCGTCGCACGTCGGCGGGGCGGAGAAGTACCAGGCGCGCTGCCGCCGGCACTTTACCCGTTGACCGAGCCCGTCGGGTCTCAGCCGGAGGCGGGGTGCCGCAGCAGCTCTTGGGGGGCAGTGGCCAGCAGCTCGTCGATGACACCCTCGAACGGCTCCAACGCCCGGCGCAGGGCGAGCCGCGGCGTCCATGCCAGGCCGAGGCTGGGGCCATAGGGGGTGTCGGCAGAGGCGATCCAGCGACTGTTGATCGAGGCCAGCCGGGCCTCGACCCAGAAGACCTCGCAGCGCAGCTGCAACATGTACACGACTAGCGGCGGATGGTGCCCCGGACGACGCCGATGGTGACGATCAGGAGGACCACCACGGGGAGCAGCAGGGTGACGTCGCGGGTGATCGGCAGGTCCATCGGTTTCCTCGCACGGCGCTATCTCGCAACTAGCGTCGAGGGCACGACGACTGCCGCCATACCGTAGCGGGCGTTGTCAAGAGGCAACACCTGCTGCCCGGCGAGCGTGGGCCGAGCCCGCTAGACCTGCTCCATGGGCACGACCGGACCCGCCAGCTTCACGCCGGTGGCGTGCACGGGGCAGTAGCCGCCGGGATTCTTCTCCAGGTACTGCTGGTGGTACTCCTCGGCGAAGTAGAAGTCGGGTGCCGGGCGTATCTCGGTTGTGATCTCGCCGTAGCCGGCCTTCGACAGGTCCGCCTGGTACAGGTCACGGGACGCCTCGGCGGCCTTCTGCTGGGCCTCGGAATGCGTGTAGATCGCCGACCGGTACTGCGTCCCGACGTCGTTGCCCTGGCGGAACCCCTGGGTCGGGTCGTGGTCCTCCCAGAAGGCCCGCAGAAGCTGCTCGTAGCTGACCTGCTGCGGGTCGTAGACGACCCGAACCGTCTCGGCGTGGCCAGTACGACCGGAGCACGCCTCCTTGTAGGTCGGGTTCGGCGTCGTGCCACCCTGGTAGCCGACCGCCGTCACGATGACGCCCGGCAGCTCCCAGAAGAGCTTCTCGGCGCCCCAGAAACAGCCGAGCGCGAAGTCGGCGACCTCGCTGCCCTCGGGATAGGGGCCCTTCAGCGGCTGGCCGTTGACGGCATGGGTCGCCGCGGTCGGCATCGGCTCCTGGCGACCGGGAAGGCGCTCGTCCGGCTCCGGCAGGCGCGACGCGAAGAAGTGGCGGAAGAACATGGCCGCAGTCTACGGTCGTTCCATGACGCACGCATGAAGGACCGATGAACTGACCAGCGGGGCCCTCAGCTGCGGATGCGAGCCGGATCCTCGTCGGGGAGCAGCGTGCGCAGCAGGTCGGTGCTGGTGATCACGCCGATCGGCTCATCCTCCTCGTCGACCACCACGAGGCGGTGGATGTGCTGCTCGAGCATGAGGCGTGCCGCACGTTCCACGCTGGTGTTGAGGTGCACCGTCACCGCGGGGCGCGTCATCAGGTGCCGGACGCGGACTCGCCCCCAGTTCGCCCCGATGAGCTCGCTCGAGCGGGCGTTCAACAGGTCAGTCTGGCTGAGCACGCCCGACAGGACTCCGTCGAGAACCACCGGCAGGCCGCTGATCCGGTAGCTCTTCAGCAGGAGCTCTGCCTCGGTGATCGGCGCCTCGGCATCGATGACGATGGGGTCGATGCTCATCAGGTTCCCCACCCGAACCTCGTTGCTGCTGATCATCTGCCGTCACCTCGCACTGTAGCGGGGCCGTCGCCCCGGTCGAGGGTCCAGCCTGCGCCGTCCGGCGGTTCGATGCATAGGCCACTCGGCACGTTCGGTTGGGGCCCGCCGTCATCTTTCAGCGGACAGCAGAACGCGGCCGGGACGGGGCAGGCTCCGCCCGGCCGCGTTTGACCGATCCACCGAGAGCTCCCATCCCGGCGGATCGGGTGTTCAGGTCGTGCTCTCGGTCCCGGACATCCGGGCCGCGACGCTCGCACGCCACGGCGTGCCGAGCATCGGCAGCAGGTAGCGGTCGAGGCCGTAGTAGCCGGCGACGCGCCAGGCCAGCATCAGGCCGATGGCCGCCGTGAAGAGCACGGGGTTGCTGGAGGCCGATCCCGCCAGCAGGAAGGACATGTTCATCAGCGCGCCGAAGAACGCGGCGATGCCGGTGAGCGCTCCGAGGATGAGCCCAATCCCGACGGCCATCTCGCCGAAGGTGATGACCCATGCGAACCACGTCTGGTGGTCGCCGTTGAGCAGGAACTGGACGAAGTCGCGGTACCAGTCGTAGGTGATCGGCGGGCTGCCCTGCTCTGGGATCGAGACCGCCCGCTCCCAGTAGCCGGCCAGTGACGCGCCGCCGTCGAGCCAGCCACCACCGGTGGCCTTGTGGAACCCGGCCTCGAACCAGCTGAAGCCGAGGAAGATGCGGATGGGGAGCCAGAAGAGTCCTGCCCGCGTGTTCGAGAAGAGGTAGCGGGCGAAGTTCGGGCCAACGACCTCGACCGTGTCGGCCTGGGGTTCGTTGCGATCTGCGAAGAGGAGCACCACCACCACGATGGCCAGGATCCAGAAGACCCAGGTCAGGACGCTGTTGAGGGTGCCCTCCGGCCGATAGATCGGGAGCCAGTCCCAACCCTCGGTTCCCGCTTCGGGGAGCTGCAGCCAGATGAGGATGACGGCCGCTATGGCCGCGATCCAGGTCGCGTAGCCTCTCAGGCTGGTCACGAGTCTCCTCCTTTTTCGCCTACTGCCTGCCGAGCAACCTGCCAGGCGTGCCGCGTGCAATCAGCTGCCTGCCGATGACCAGATGATGGGGGAGGCAGCCCCAGGGCTCGGTGGGCCAACGGTCACAATGCTACAGGCCAGGTGTACCACTGCGACCCATTGCCCGCACGTCGAGCGAGCGTGCAGGCCAGGGCCTGGACTCATGGGCCGCACTAGCATCAGCGGATGCACCACGACGGCCTGACCAGGTCCGTCCCCGCGCTGCTCAGCGTCGGCCTGGTGCTCATGATCACGGCGGTCGCCTTCGAGGGCCTGGCGGCGCCGACGGTGCTGCCGGCAACCCTCGAGCAGCTGGGCGGCGTTGCCCTCTACGGTTGGGCCTTCTCCGGATTCTGGCTCGCGAACCTGGTGGGCATTCCCCTTGCCGGCGCGGAGGCAGACCGCCGCGGACCAACCTGGCCGTTCGCCGCCGGCGCCGTCGCGTTCTCGCTTGGCCTGCTGGTGGCGGGCATGGCGCCGTCCATGGGCTGGGTGGTGGCGGGCAGGGTGGTCCAGGGCCTGGGCGCGGGGGCGATCGGATCGATCACGTACGTGGCGATCGCCAGGGGCTACCCGCCGCACGCGCAGCCGCGCATGATCGCCGTGATCAGCAGCGCCTGGGTCCTGCCGGGCCTGGTTGGCCCCGCGGTCTCCGGCTGGATCGCCGAGGCGTTCTCGTGGCGATGGGTCTTCCTGGGCCTGGCCCCGCTGCTGCCCCTCGCCGCGATCGCGCTGGCTCCTGCGCTGGGCCGACTGCCGGCGAAGCCGACCGAGGCTGCTTCGGAGCGAGCATCCGGGGCGGTGGCGCGCGATGCGCTGGTGCTCGCGGCCGGTGCCGGCCTGGCGCTGGCCGCGCTCTCGTCCGGGCAGGTGCTGATCGGCCTGGCCCTGGGAGGCGCGGGCATCGGCGCGGCGGTCGCCTCCCTGCGCCGGCTCCTGCCTTCGGGCACCCTCACGGCACGATCGCCGCGCGGGGCGACCATCGCCGTCATCGCGCTGGTCAGCGTGGCCTTCTTCGGGGTGGAGGCGTTCGTGCCACTGGTGGTGGCCTCGATTCGCAGCGCCGGCACCGTGGCCGGCGGCCTCGCGCTGACGGCCGCGGCCATCACCTGGGCAATCGGCTCATGGCTGCAGGCGCGCCTCGCGCCTCGCAGTTCCCGCCGCCGGGTCACCGTGGCTGGACTGCTGCTGATTGGAGCCGGCGTGTTGCTGGAGACGGCGATTCCGTTGACCGTGGTATCGCCCGTCTGGCTGGCCGCGCTGGGTTGGGCGGTGGCGGGGCTGGGCATGGGTCTCGCCTACTCGACGCTGACGCTCGCCGTGATCGAGGCCGCGCCGCGCGGAGGCGAGGGCGCCGCCTCGGCATCGGTGCAGCTGGCCGAAGCGATCGGCATTGCCGTTGGGACCGGCCTCGCGGGCAGCATCGTCTCGCTGGCGGCCGGGGGACCGCTGGGCCTTGCGCCGGGGGTGGTCGTCGCCGACCTAATCATGTTCGCCGTGCTGCTGCTGGCGCTGATCGCCACGCGCGCGATGCCGCGACGGCCCCTGGCGCCAAGCGGGGAGGGCCTGCTCGCGGCGCCGGCCGACCACGGTCCATCGCTCCAGCCGTAGGCGGGGCTTGACATCGGCAATGGTAAGTCGTAGCTTACCGTAAGTGAGCACTTACGGTAAGGCCCTCGACGCGCTCGGCGATCCCACCAGGCGGACGGTTCTCGAACGCCTGGCGGCGGGACCGAGCTCCGTAGGCCGGTTGGCCCTGGGGCTCCCGGTCAGCCGGCCGGCCGTCTCCCAGCACCTGCGGGTGTTGCGCGAGGCGGGGCTCGTCTCGGATCGACAGGTCGGGACGCGCCGGATCTACGAGGTGGACCCGGCCGGGATTGCCGCCGTTGGTGACTACTGGAATCGGTTCTGGTCGCAGGCCCTCGCCCGCTACCGGCAGGCCGCCGAGGCGGCGGCTTCCGGGACGGACGCGGATCCCGGGACCGGCGCCGGCATGGGCCCCGGCGGGCTGGAGTGACAGGAGAGGAACAGGATGGCGAACTTGGCTGAGGAATTGGTCGTGCGCAGCGAGGTCGAGGTGCCTCTTGCGCGGGACGCGGCATTCCGGCTCTTCGTCGATCGGCTCGCCGATTGGTGGCCGCTGACATCGCACTCCGTCTTCCAGGACGAGGCGCGATCGGTCTCGATCGGGCAGGAGGTCGGCGGTCGCATCGTGGAGACCGCGGCCGACGGGCGACGCGCCGAGTGGGGCGTCGTCACCACCTGGGACGCACCCACGCACATCGGCTTCACCTGGTACCCGGGCCAGGACAGCACGGCTGCGACCCAGGTCGAGATCGGGTTCCACGAACGGCCGGAGGGTGGCACGCGGGTGGAGCTGGTCCACACCGGCTGGGAGGCGCGCGGAGCAGACGCCAAGCGCCTGGCCACGTCGTACGGACCCGGCTGGGGGCAGGTGCTGGGCGAATTCCGTCGGCTGGCGGAAGGGGCCGAGTGACGAGTGACGGTTCGCTACCGATCCGGCGCCTTGCGCGTCCCGGGGAACGGCTCGCCGCCGCCGTCGTTCGCGTAGCCGGCGTGGAGGAGGTGGAAGCGCGCGGTCATCGCACGCATGATGCGCCGGGAATCGGCCGCTCGTCGGCAGCGTCCGACCGAGGGCCGAGAGCGCCGAAGCTTGCCGACAGCTGACGAATCAGCGAGGAATCGAGCTTCCTGACAGCCGGCGCCAATGACTGACGGCCCGCTAAAGCGCTACCCTCCGAGCGTGGATCGTCGGCCCCCGTCCCTGAATCCGGTACGCCAGCTCCCGCGCCAGCTGCCGCGGCTGCTCCGCCCTCGCACGCACGACCCCGCCGAGCCGGGCACGCCCATCGTTGCGGAGGAGCCGCGCATCGAGGAGGTCGAGGCGGCCGGCCTGCGCTGGTTCCATGCCCAGGATCCACACGCCGCCGACACCGCCTGGCTTGCGGAGCGCTTCGAGTTCCACCCGCTGGACCTCGAGGACGTGATCAGCGTCAACCAGCGCCCGAAGCTGGACGTCTACGACGACTACCTCTTCCTGGTGGTGCAGTTCCCGCGCTTCGACAAGGAGACCGGGCGGCTGCATGCGGCAGAGCTGGACGTCTTCATCGGCCCCGACTACGTCATCACCCTGCCGGAGGAGGCCATCGTGCCGCTGCCGGCGATGTGGGAACGCGTCCAGGAGCAGCCCGAGATCCGCGAGGGGATGTTCGCCGGCGGCTCCGGCCGCCTCCTCTACGAGATCCTGGACCGATGTGTCGACGCCTGCTTCCCGATGCTCGGCGCCCTCGGCAGGAAGCTGCGGCGCCTGGAGGACGACATCTTCGAGGGCCGATCGCGCGAGATCGTGCGCGAGATCAGCAACACCAAGCAAGAGATCATCAACTTCCGCACGGTGATCCGTCCGCAGCGGGCCGTCTTCCGGCTGCTGGAGCGCGCCAAGCAGAACCACTTCGGTGAGGAGCTGGACGTCTACTTCGACGACCTGACCGATGCGTCCGAGCGCATCTGGGACGTTCTGGAGAACTTCAAGGAGATCGTCGAGGCCCTCGAGTCGACCAACGAGTCGGTCCTCTCGCACGGCCTGAACGACACGCTGCGCCTGCTCACCGCCCTCAGCGTGATCCTCCTGCCCCAGACCCTGATCACCGGGCTGTTCGGCATGAACGTGCTCTTTCCCGGGGAAGGGACGTCGGCCGCCTTCTGGTGGATCTCCGGAAGCATGCTCGCCATCACCATCGCGCTGGTCGCCTACTTCCGCAATCGCGGTTGGCTTTAGGGCCCCGGCGAAGCGACGTGGGTCACGCGATCCAGTTCGCGGCCGTGGGGAGCCTCGTCGTGCTCGTGGACCGCTTCCTCCCGGCCTAGGCTGGCGGCGTCGCCCGCCTTCGGGCCGTCCCGGCGGCGGGCGCCGGGCCGGGCCGTGAGGGATGGCTCTGCACCAGCCAGACGCCGGCGATCACGACGGCACCGCCGACGAACGTGAACGGCGAGAACGGCTCTCCCAGCATCGCCACCGAGAGCAGGACGCCGAAGACGGGGACGAGCAGCGCGAACGTGCTGGCCCGCGACGGACCGATACGTGCGACCCCGAGCTGCAGGAACACGAACGCCAGCACCGATCCGAAGACCGACAGATAGGCGACCCCGGCCCAGGCCTGCGGCGAAGCAGACCCGAGCGTCCGTGCGCCGTCCTCGAGGAGCGCCCCGGGGAGCAGGAACAGGGTGCCGGCCGTCATGCCGTACAGCGTGGCGCTGACCGCGTTGAATCGTTGGCTGGAGAAGCGGGCCAGCACGTTGTAGATGGTCCACAGGGTCCCGCCGGCGAGGAACATGAGGTCTCCGGCGAGGCGGGTCTCGCTGCTCTGAACGCTCGGGCTGATGACGAGGAGCAGTCCGCTGCAGGCCAGCAGGATACCGACTGCGCCTCGCCGGCCGACCCGCTCGCCCAAGACGACGGCGGCGAGGAGCGAGGTCAGGACCGGCACGCTGCCCGGCACGATGATCGCGCCATCCGATGATGGTGCAAGCGTGAGCCCGGTGAGGAAGAGCCAGTTGTATCCGGCGATCGCCGTCAACCCCAGGCCGGCAATCAGTGGCAGGTCACCGCGCCGGACGCGGGAGAGGCGGCGGCCGCCGATCCGGGTCCAGGCGAAGAGCAGCAGGGCGCCCGACCCGAAGCGCAGGGCCGCGATGGTGAACGGTGGGAGCTCGTCGACTGCCCACTTCCCGGCCACCCACGTGCCACCGAAGAAGATGGCCATGGCCACCAGCAGGAGGTACGCGTTCCGCTCGCCGCGTGCACCGATCACGTGCGCCACGATACGCGATGAACGCCGCCGGACTGCCCGGCGTGAGGCATCGCCCGGTGAACGCGCCAGGCGCCCGTTGGGTAGCACCTGTGTCGCCTGGTTGGCCCGGGCCGCGCCGACCGGCTCGGCAGGCGGCGCTCGATGCCCCACCAGCACCCCGGTGGGGCATCGGCCTGCAACCGGCTTGATCGGCTCGGCGTCGCGTCCGCTCTCGACACGCGCCAGCGTCGTGGATTCAGTGTTGACAACTGCGCTCAGTCGCCCGGAGATCGGGGATAAAGGGTATTGCCGCGCATTCGCGGCTGACCCTATGCTCTGGTCGTCCCGAAGGGGCGGCGGACCGGCTCACGAGATTGCATCAAGGGTGCCGGTACCGGATCGGCGGTCTCGCACCGCCGGACCGGCGCAGTTCCTTCGGGATATCTCCGTGTGCGCCACGCCGGCCTACCGCTCGGTGACCAGCACCGTGCCGTCGACCGCCTCCTCTGTATCCAGGACGCAGACGTCGGCGAAGCCCTCGGACGGCAGCGAATCCAGCGAGGCCAGCATGAGGCGGTGCTGACGCCGGATGGCTGCCGGCGGGCGGCGGTCGGGACGCCGCTGGTTCCGCTCGAGGCAGACCTCCAGCGGCAGTGCCATCACGATGGCGATTGCCGCACGGCCACTTCGACGCGCGACCGCGAGGAGCCGTTCGCGCGCCCAGCGTTCGACATTTGTGGCGTCGACCACGGAGGTCCGACGCCGGGCAAGGCGCATCGCCAGCGCCGTGTGCAGCAGTTCGAAGGCCGCGTCGGTCGCAGATTGGTCGGCCGGGTCGTCCGCCACGATGGCCCGCATCTCGTCAGACGAGAGGACGTGGGTCCGGCGAAAGTGTCGCGCGGCGAAGGTCGACTTGCCCGATCCGCTGGGGCCCACCAGGAGCACGAGGCAGCCCGTCGGCAGCAGGATCTCGGCCGTGCCGCTCACGCGGGCCAGAGCTCCGATTGCCACCGCGTCAGCGGCATCAGCAGCTCCGGTCCCTCGCTGCGCACGTCGTTCACCGCGGGCGAGACGGCGTACATGCGCATGGGCTCCGGCGGCGCCGGCCGCAGGAGTGGACGCAGCGCTTCGGGGGTGGCGCCCTCGTCCAGCCAGGTCGCCCAATCGTCCGGCGCTAGGATGACCGGCATGCGGTCGTGGACGCGCGCAACGAGCTCGTTCGGCGGCCCGGTGACGATGCAGGCGGTGTGGAGACGTTCGTCAGTCGACTGATCGCGCCAGACGGCCCACAGCCCGGCGAAGGCCATGGGCTCGTCCGACGCGAACCTGATGGCGAAGGGCTCGGATCGCAGGGTCCGGCCGGTGCGGGGATCAGCGTGGCGGCGCCACTCGTAAAAGGCGTCGGCCGGGATCAGGCATCGGCGTCGGCGGAAGGAGGCGCGGAACGCGGGGGAGGTCTCCACGGTTTCCGCGCGGGCGTTGATCAGGCGCGCTCCGCGGCGCGACGAGTCGGCGTAGGCGGGCACCAGGCCCCAGCGGAAGCTATCCACGATCCGCTCCCCCCCTTGCTCCACCACGCCAGCCACCGGATCGGTCGGCGCCACGTTGAAACGCCCGCCGGCCAGGTCTGTGGCGGGGCGAGCGTTGAAGATGCGGGCGAGGTCGTCCGCCGAGCGCGGCTGGGCGAAGCGGCCGCACATCCGGGGTCAGTGGCAGGGCGGGTGCGTCAGGCCTCGGAGGCGGCGCACTCCGGACACATGGCGGCGGCGGGGATGGGCGGCTGCGGTGAGCCGGTGGCGCGCGGCAGTGTCTTGCCGCACATGGTCATCTCGGCATCACGCTGCACGTGCACCTTCGAGAACTGTCGATCGGGAAGTCGCCATGTGACGTAGCGTCGCTGGTTGACGTGGGTGGCCATCTCGCTCCTCGGAATGACCGCAGTGCGCGCGCGCGCCGCCGCGGAAAGGGGGACGTCATTATGCCTGAAATCGGTCGAAAAAGCCAGCCGCGGGCCTCGGCGGAGGCGCCTGCGGCATCGGTCCAACGCACGGATCGCGGCCAGAAGGCATGATGGGGCAGCCATGCCAAGAATCGGAATCCTCACCGGGGGCGGCGACGTCCCCGCCCTCAATTCGGTCATCAAGAGCGTCGTCTACCGCTGCAGCGAACTGGGCTGGGACGCAATCGGCATTCGACGTGGATGGCAGGGCCTCACCCACCAGCCGCCGGGCGCGACGCCGGACGAAAACTTCGTGCGACCGCTCGATCGTCGCACCACGCGCGCCATCGACCGCACCGGGGGCACGATCCTGCACACCTCGCGAACGAACCCCGGGCGGATGTCCGAGGCGGCGCTCCCCGCGCACCTTTCGGATGCCGATCGGGATCGCATGCGGACCGATGACGGACGCTACGATCTGACGCCGGTGGTCCTGCGCAACCTTGAGGCGCTGGGCATCACCCACCTCGTTGCCATCGGCGGGGACGACACGCTCAGCTACGCGGCGCGCCTGGGGCAGGAAGGCGTCCCGCTGATCGCCATCCCCAAGACGATGGATAACGACGTGTCGGGGACGGAGTACTGCATCGGGTTCTCGACCGCCGTCACGCGCGCGAAGGAGCTGATCAACCGGCAGCGAACGACGCTGGGCAGCCACGAGCGGATCGGGGTCTTTCGGATCTTCGGCCGCAACGCCGGCTACAGCGCCTGGTACGCAGCCTATGTCACCAGCAGCCGCTGCGTCATCCCGGAGGCACCCTTCGATCTCCGGCTCCTCGCCGATCTCCTGATCGAGGATCGGAAGGCGAATCCCAGCTCGTACGCGCTCGTCATCGCCTCGGAAGGCGCCGTCTGGACGGGCGCCACGGTGCAGGAGTTCGGCGAGGCGGATGCCTACGGGCATCGGCGCAAGGCGGACGTCGGTTTTGCCCTGGCTGAGCAGCTCAAGGAGATCACCGGCGTCGAGACGGTCCACTCCGACCTGACCTACGACCTGCGCTCGGGCGACCCCGACGCGCTGGACCAGATGGTGGCGACGACGTTCGCGAACGTCGCCGTCGAGCTCCTGGTCGATGGCGTCACCGGGCGCATGGTGGCGATCCAGGGGGGCAGGTACGCGCACGCACCCCTGCCCAGCCGGGAGATGGGCGCGCGGCGGCTGGATGTCGGGAGCATGTACAACGCCGAGCGGCTCCGCCCTCGCTACGACCACCGGCTGAACATGCCGCTGCTCCTGGGTCCGCCGCTCGTCAACTGAGTCGGCAGAACTCGTGCTGCGTGCCGTTTGACCCCGCCCGAACGGGGCCATCCGGCCCTGTGGCCGTATCAGTTCCCTCCGGCACGCTCGCGACTGATCAACTCTCTGCCCCACCGCAGCCATCCGAGGAGACCGATGCGACGCGCCTGCGCCTACGGGATGTTCGGTATGGTTACCGCGTTGATCGTCCAGGAGCCCTGACCAACGTGCCTCCCACGCCGCCGCCCGCCCCACTCGGCCATGGCAGCGACGAGCCGGCCGGCACCAGCCATCTGCATGTCGCACGGTCGGCTCCGGCCGCGCCCGACCGTGCAGCCGATGTGCTCGGACCCGGTCGCGCCGCCTGGCTGGGAGAGCTGGTGGAACGCGGCGAAGGCGAAAGCGCCGGCCGCTACCTGCTGGACCTCGAGCTGCGCGTCAACGAGGCGACGCCCCGGGTCGCCTTCCGCAAGGCGGCATACCTGGATGTCGGCGCGCTGGCGGTCGACGGGGAGCGGCTGTGGCTTGACATCTCCTGGCGGGCGGCAGGACTGACCCCGCTCTTCCCGGTCTTCGCTGGACGGCTCTCGTGGCGCGACGGAACGCTCGAGCTCAATGGCTACTACGCGCCGCCGGGCGGTGGGGTGGGAGTCATCGCCGACCGCCTGCTGTTCAACATCGCGGCGCGCGCCACCGGCCGCCGGCTCCTGGACCGCATCGCCGAGGTGATGGCCTCCTAGCTGGCGTCTGGGGGTCCCTTCTCCGCTTGGATCATCCCGGCCTCGCCGGGACAATTGCCCCTTCATGCCCGCGGCGATCCGGTATATCGTGAACCGATATAGCGGCAATCGAACGAGGGAGCGGCATGGGATCGGACGGAACGGGGGACCTCGGACGATTCGCGGAGCCCGCGGTGCTGGTGCTGGTCAGCCTCAGCGACGGTCCGAAGCACGGCTACGCGATCATGACCGATGTCGAGGCGTTCTCGGGCTCGCCGCTCGGTCCTGGCACCCTGTACGCCGTCCTCTCCCGACTGGAGCGCGCGGGCCTGATCGAACCGATGGCGGTGCAGGAGCGGCGTCGCCCGTACCGCATCACCCCGGCGGGCCGCGGCACGCTGCAGGCGCAGCTGGAGCAGATGGATCGCTTCGTGGCACTCGGACGAGTGCGGGTCGCGAGGGCGGACGGGTGAACGCGCGAAGGCCGGCTTCGCTGACCCACCGCCTGCTCCTGCGGGCCTACCCGGGCCGCTGGCGGGAGCGGTACGGCGAGGAGTTCCTCGACCTGCTGGTGGACCGGCCGCTGCGCCTCCGGGACCTGCCCGACGTGCTCGGAGGCGCGCTCGATGCCCGGCTGCATCCCGGACACGTGGCCGTCGCGCCGTCGCAGCTGCTGCCGCGGCGCGCCGGACTGCCGGTGCTGCCAGCGTCGAACATGACGTACGGCGTCGTGACCGGCTTGCCGCCGATCGGCGTCCTGAGCCGCCGCAACTTCATGCGACGCATGCTTGCGGCGGGCGTCGCACTGCTCAGCATCGAATTCCTGGGCGGCACCCTCTCGTTCCTGTGGCCGAACGTCCGCCGGGGCCTCGGGGCCAGGTTTCGGGTCGGGACGCTGGCGAGCATCGTCACCGCCCAGCCTTCGTTCGCCACCGGTGAGATGTTCCCCTTCAATCCGGCGCGTGCCTTCCTCGTCAACGTGCCCGCAGCCATGGCGCTTGCCAGCGGCCACCCGACGTCGATCACCGACCCGGGGCCCGACCAGCTGCTGGCCCTGTGGCGCAAGTGCCCGCACCTCGGCTGCCTGGTGCCGCAGCCGTGCGACGAGCTGCACCGCATTCGTTGCCGCTGCCATGGGAGTACCTACAACATCCTGGGCGAGAAGCTGAAGGAGGGTCCAGCCGAGCGTGGGCTGGACCGTTTCGCGGTCAGCGTGGAGCGTGACGGCGCGGTCGTGATCGACACCAGCCAGATCACCCAGGGCGCCCCGAACCTCGGGCCCGATCGGTTGGTCTTCAGCGACCCGCATCCGTGGGGCGCCACCTGCGACATCTGACCCGGGCCTAGACGACGTTGATCTCCAGCAGCGGCTCGCCGCGCGCAATGCGTTCGTAGCCCAACGGCGAGAGGTCGAGCGTCTCGTAGCGGCCCGTCGCGATCCACTCGGCAAGCCCGCGGCCAACGGCCGGCGCCTGCTGCAGCCCATGACCCGAAAAGCCGTTCGCGAGGAGGAAGCCGGCGACGGCCGGATGAGCTCCGACGACCGCATTGTGGTCCAGGGTGTTCACCGCATAGTGCCCCGCCCAGGCGTCGAGGAGGCGGAGGGACTCGAATGCCGGGACGCGCTCGGCGAGCACCGGCCACATACGCTCCTCGAAGGCCGCACGGTCGACCTCCAGGTCCAGCGTGTCCGGGTCGGCCTCGCCGGCTCGTGGCGAGTAGCCGCCGATCCACGCCGGCCCTTCCGGCCGGAAGTAGATGCCGGACGGATCCACGGTGAGTGGCGCGGCCCCGAGCCGGGTGCGGCAGTCGAAGTGGTAGACGAAGCGCTTGCGCGGCCGGACCGGAAGTTCGACGCCGGCCATGGCGGCGACCGCCGCCGCCCGGGGACCGGCGGCATTCACGACCCAGTCGCCGGCGATCTCGCGTCCGCCATCCAGCCGGACCCCCGTGACCCGGTCGCCGTCGCGCAGCAGGTGCGTGACCAGGCCGGTCTCGTACTCGACACCGAGGGACCGCGCCTTGCGCCGGAAGGCCTGCAGCAGCGCGTAGGCATCGAACCAGCCCTCGTCCGAGAGCCCCAGCGATCCGCCGGCCAGCCCTTCGACGTTCAGCCACGGGAAGCGCCCGCGCAGCTCCCTCGGCTCCAGCATGGCGGCCGGGACCCGGTGCGCCCGCTGGATGGCGTGGTTCGCCTCCAGCGCCGGGAGCCCGGCATCGGTCGCGAGGAAGAGGTAGCCGGCCTCGACGAAGTCGACCTGGGGCGGCGGCTGGCCGGCTACGCCGAGCCATCGGTCCAGGTCCCTGATGAGCGAGATCCCGAAGCGGCTGATCTCGATGTTCACCGGCGTGCTGAACTGGAGCCGGATCGAGGCCGCCGAGAGCGTCGTCGACGCGGTCCGGTAGGTCTGGTCGCGCTCGACGACGACCACGCGCCCGTGCCAGTCGTCGCGCAGTGCCAGGAAGGTGGCTACCGCGCTGCCCACGATGGCTCCTCCGACCACCACCACGTCGGCGCGCTGCGGTCCGCTCATGGACCGATGCTACCCGCTAGGCGACGCGATGGATCGGCTGGCGGAGGACGGTGCGCACCGCCGCCACGGAGCGGTGCCGGAGGTCCGCGAGGAAGATCTCGTGATGCGGCCCGCTGGGTTCGTAGCCCTTCGATCGAGCGTGCTCCACGAGTCGGAGGAGGACATCGCCGCCGTGCGCGTGCGTCGGGCAGGCGGCCTGGACGCAGAGCCCTTCGCGCAGCGAGCCAAGCCGCACCCGGCCACGGCCGGGCGGCGCGGCGACCGGGTGCCGGTGCTCCGTGATCGCTGCAAGCAGGTCGGGACCGATGCCGGCCGGTTGTGCCACCATGGCCGTCCAGGACCGCGCGGCCGGGACGTCCTCGTCCCATGGCTCTTCGCCGGGCTTCCACCACAGCAGCTCGAGCGGCATGGGGTCATACAGGTCGCCATCGCCTTCCTGCCGGTAGAGGCGCAGCATCGCGGAGAGGTCCGCGAGTTCGCGCACCGCGGCACGGAACTCCTCGCCCGCTGCGTCGCCACGGCCGTCCACCATGAGGAAGTTGGCCATCGGCACGTTGACCATCGCCACCCGGCCGGCCGGGGACGCCATCGCCGAGCGCAGTCTCCGCAGTTGGTCGTACCGGCTCGGCGAGGTGGTGGCGCCCATGGAGCGCAGGGTGGGCCAGCGCAGGATGACCCGACAGTGCCATGCGCCACAAATTGCCGGGCCCGAAGTCGATATCTGCAGGCTGCGCTCCCCGCGGTGGGGCGGAGGGCATAGACTCACTCCATCATGGCCGGGCCGAAGCCAGTCATCCTGGCAGTCGACGACGACGTCCCCGTGCTCCGCGCCGTCGAGCGCGATTTGCGATCCCACTACGGCAAGGAGTATCGGATCGTGGCCGCCACGGGGGGTGCGGAGGCGCTCGATGCCGTGCGTGAGCTTTCGCTGCGCGGGAGCACCATCGCGCTCTTCGTGGTCGACCAGCGCATGCCGGGCGTCACCGGCATCGAATTCCTCGCGAAGGCGATCGAGCTGCAGCCGGACGCCAAGCGCGTCCTCCTGACCGCCTACGCCGATACCGACGTGGCCATCAAGGCGATCAACGACATTCGCCTCGACCACTACATCCTCAAGCCCTGGGACCCCCCTGACGAGCGGCTCTTCCCGATCACGGACGACCTGCTGGCCGACTGGAGCGCCAACTTCCGGCCGGCATTCGAGGGGCTGCGCCTGCTGGCGGGCCGATGGGCGCCACGGGGCCACCTGATCCGCGACTACCTGACACGCAACCAGGTGCCGTACGCCTGGCTCGATCCCGAGGAGGAGGGCGAAGGGAGGCGGCTCGCATCGTCGCTGGCCGAGGGCCAGGCGAGCGAGGCGGCGATCGACCCTGCCGTGCCGATCGTCTTCTTCCCCGACGGCAAGGTGCTGCACGATCCGACACCGCGCGACATCGCCGAGGCCGTGGGACTGCAGACCAGGGCCGCTCTGCCGTTCTACGACGTGGTGATCGTGGGTGGCGGTCCGGCCGGCCTGGCGGCGGCCGTCTACGGCGCCAGCGAGGGCCTGAAGACGCTCCTCGTCGAGCGGGAGGCGCCCGGTGGACAGGCCGGCACAACCAGCCGAATCGAGAACTACCTCGGATTCCCCGCCGGCCTCACGGGCGGCGACCTCGCGCGCCGGGCCCTCGCCCAGGCGCGTCGACTCGGAGCCGAGATCCTCTCGCCGCAGGAGGTGACGGGCATCCGTCGCGAGGATCCGTACCGCGTGGTGGTGCTCGCCGACGGGTCGGAGCTCTCCTGCCAGAGCGTGGTGGTGGCAACGGGCGTCTCCTACCGTCAGCTCACCCTGCCGAACGCAGCGAAGCTGGCGGGTGCCGGTATCTACTACGGAGCGGCGACCACCGAGGCGGTCCTCTACCGCGACACCGAGGTCGGGGTGGTCGGCGGCGGCAACTCCGCCGGCCAGGCGGCGGTCTACCTCTCGCGCTACGCCAAGCGCGTCTACCTCATGGTGCGCGGCGAGGCACTCTCGCAGATGAGCCAGTACCTGATCGACCAGATGGAGGCGATCCCGAACATCGAGGTCTGTACCCAGACCAAGGTCAGCGAGGTCCGGGGCGAAACGCACCTCGCCGGCGTCACGGTCGAAGCCCCCGACGGCGGGCGGGACCTGGACGTGGCCGCGATCTTCGTCTTCATCGGTCAGCAACCGCGCACCGAGTGGATGGAGGGCTTCGTGCTCCGTGACGAGTACGGCTTCGTCCTCACCGGCTCAAACCTGCTCACGGAGGGGAAGCCCCCACAAGGCTGGGGCCTCGCTCGCGAGCCGTTCCTCCTCGAATCGAGCATGCCCGGCGTCTTCTGCGCCGGCGACGTCCGGCATCGGTCGGTCAAGCGCATCGCCAGCGCGGTCGGCGAGGGATCGATGTCGGTCCAGTTCGTCCACCAGTACCTGGCCACCCTGTAGGGCCATGACGCTCGAGGCGCTGCGGAGCGCGCCGCTCTTCACCGGCCTCTCGGAGGCCGACCTCGCCCGCCTGGGAGAGACGTCCACGCAGCAGCACCTCGCCCCGGGCGAGTTCCTGCTCCGCGAGGGCGAGGCAGGCGACGCCATGTTCGTCATCGTCTCCGGCGAGCTGGAGGTCACCAAGCGCGCGGAGGACGTGGAGCTGCCGCTGGCACGGGTCGGACCCGGCGCCATCCAGGGTGAGATCGCGGCGATCGGCGGGCATACGCGGGCGGCATCGGTTCGTGCCATCACCGAGGTGGAGGTGCTGCGGATCCCGCGCGAGGGGCTGCTCGCGCTGCTGGACGCCGGGCCGGAGCCCGCGCTGGCGCTCCTGCGCACCGTGCTGGAGCGCCAGCGCGGCCTGGAGAACTTCGTCCGCGGCCGCGAGAAGCTGGCCGGCCTGGGGACCCTGGCCGCCGGCCTCGCCCACGAGCTGAACAATCCCGCCGCGGCCATCCGCCGCTCGGTCGGCTCCCTGGGCGAGGCGATCGCGCATCGCGACCAGCTTCACCCGCCACACGAGCTGCTCGGTGTCCAACCCGACATCGACCGCGCCCCGACGACGCCGCTGCAGCGTGCCGACGCCATCGACGAGATGCTGGAGCTGGTCGACGATTCTGAGACGGCGGCGGCCCTGGTCGACGCGGGCTGGAGCGTGGACCAGCTGCGCAGCGCGTTCACGGACATGGAGGACGACGCCGCACGTGCCAGCGCCGACTGGCTGGCGGCCACGGCGACGGTCGACGCCCTGCTGGACGAGGTCCGCATGGCGGGGGAGCGGATCAGCGAGATCGTCGGCGCGGTGAAGACCTATGTCTACCTCGACCAGGCGCCGGTGCAACGCGTTGACGTCATCGCCGGGATCGACAACACGCTCGTCATCCTGCGCTCGAAGCTGCGGACGGTGGACGTCACGCGTCACTACGACCCGGCGATCCCCGAGATCGAGGCGTACGGCAGCGAGCTGAACCAGGTGTGGACGAACCTGATCGACAACGCCGTCGACGCGATGGATGGCCGCGGTGCGATCGACATCTATGTCCGGCCGACCGACCAGGGCGGGGTGGTCGTGCGGATCTGCGACACCGGACCGGGGATCCCGCCCGATGTGATGCCCCGCCTCTTCGAACCCTTCTTCACCACCAAGCCGGTCGGAGTGGGCACCGGCCTGGGGTTGCACATCACGCACTCCGCGGTGGTGCGCGTGGGCGGCTCGGTGGAGGTGGAGCCGAACCCCGATGGCGGAACCTGCTTCGTGGTCACCCTGCCGCCGAGGCTGCCGGAGGGCCGGGCCAGCGCGCAGGCCTCGGCCGACGCGACCGCCGAACTGGAGCCGGGCGTGACGCCCCTCACTGGTCCCGACGCGCCCGGGGCGTGACGGCCAACCACCACAATTCCGATCCGGAGCGGATCGTGCAGCGTAGGAAGTGCATGATGGCAAAGGCAACCTGGAACGGAGCTCTCCTGGCGGAAGCACCCGCCGACGCGGTCAGGATCGTGGAGGGCAACGTCTACTTCCCGCCCGACTCGGTACGCTCCGAGCGGCTCCAGCCCTCGGAGACGCATACCGTCTGCGGGTGGAAGGGGACCGCCAGCTACTACGACGTCGTGGTGGATGCTGAGGTCAACCGCGACGCGGCGTGGTACTACCCCGACGCGAAGGACGCGGCCAAGGACGTCGAGGGCTTCGTCGCCTTCTGGCATGGGGTGAGCGTCGAGCGATGAAATTCGGGCTGCAGATCAACAGCTTCACCTGGCCGGGCGGCCCGGTCGCCATCGGTCCAACGCTCGCCGGCGTCACCCGCAAGGCCGATGATGTCGGCCTCGACTCCATCTGGGTGATGGACCACTTCTTCCAGATCCGGGGCCTGGGGCCCCCGGAGGCGCCGATGCTGGAGGGGATGACCGCGCTCGGCTTCATGGCCGCGCATTCCGACCGGGCGCGACTGGGGCTCATGGTCGGGGGGATCCACTACCGCCAGCCGGCCCTCTGGATCAAGGCCACCACCACGCTGGACGTCCTGTCCGGCGGGCGGGCCTGGTTCGGCATCGGTGCTGCCTGGAACGAGGAGGAGTCAACCGGCCTCGGCTTTCCCATGCCGCCGCTGCGCGAGCGCTTCGAATGGCTCGAGGACACGCTGCAGATGGCCAACGAGATGTGGAGTGGCGGCTCCGGGACCGGCGAGCGCTTCGAGGGCCGGCACGTCACCGCCACCCGGTTGCTCAACTCGCCGCAGGCCATCAGCCGGCCGCGCGTGCCGATCATGGTCGGCGGCGGTGGTGAGCGGAAGACGCTGCGCCTGGTGGCGCAGTACGCGGATGCCTGCAACGTGTTCGGCGGTCCCGAGCGCATCGCGCACAAGTACGCGGTCCTGCGCGAGCACTGCGAGCGGCTGGGGCGGCCCTACGACGAGATCGAACGCAGCACGCTGCAGTCCATTGACCTGGAGCGGGAGTCGGCCGACGAGGTGGTGGAACGCTTCGGTGCGCTCGGCGAAGCTGGTGCCCAGCACATCCTCTTCAGCCTGCGCGGCGTCAACGACCTGTCACGCCTGGAGCGCATGGGCGCGGAGGTCCTGTCGCAGCTGCGCTGATCGGCCACTCAGGGCGTCTCGCGGAAGCCGTCGACCTCTGTCTCGCCCAGCTCAGCCGTCACCGCGGCGGCGTCCTCCTGCAGGCTCGCCACGACGTCATCCGGCGCGCTGTCGTCAGGCTGCTCGGCCGCACCCGGCGGCCCCGCTGACTCGGCAAGGAAGGCGCGCAGCCGGTCATTCTCGGCCGATGGAGCGACGAGGGCGATCCGGTCCGCCGGTCGCAGTAGGAGGTCGCCGCGTGGCACCAGCAGGTCGTCCTCCCTCCGCACCGCCACGAGGACGGCGTTCCGCGGCCAGTCGACCGCCTTCACCTCCCGCCCGGCCAGCCGCGAGCCGGGCGCCACGGTTGCCTCGATCGTGATCGTCTGGTCGGCCAGGTCGCTGAGGCGCCGGATGTTCGCCTTGCGCGCGCTCTTGTAGAGGTTGAGGAGGTCGCGAGCGCCGAGGATCCCGGTGAATCGCTCGTCGCGGATCACCGGCACCCACGAAGCGCGCCGCGTGGTCAGTGCCTCGAGCGCCTCGTCCAGGCCGTCGCGTTCGTCGACCGCGGGCCATGACGGGTCTGCCACGTCGCGCACCAGGGTGTCGGGCGGTGCGTCACGCAGATCGCCGTAGGTCGCCACGCCCACGAGCTTGCCCTCCTCCACGACCGGTGCCCCCGGGGCGTGGACGCGCTCCAGGGCGGCGACCGCATCGTCGGCGCGCTGGTCCGGACCCAGCACCACCCGCGGCGTCCGCATCGCCTCCGCGGCGCCGATGCTGGCGAGGAGCGGCGTGGCGAACCGGAAGCGGTGCGCGGGCGACTCCGAACGGTTGCCGAGCTGGCTGGCGTAGATCGACTTCTCGCCGACCACCACCGTAGCCAGCCCCACCGCGATCATGGCCGGGGCCAGCATGCCGAGATTGCCGGTCATCTCCGCGACCATGAGCATCACCGCCAGCGGCGCGTGGGCGATGCTGCCGAAGAGCGCCATCATGGCCACGATGACGAATGGCGCCGGTGCGAGCGGCAGGCCCGGAGCAACGCCATCGAGCAGGCGCCAGATCCCGGCACCCAGCAGCCCACCCACGACCATCCCGGGTCCGAAGATGCCACCCGATCCGCCCGAGCCGATGGTCAGCGAGGTCGCCAGGATCTTGGCGAAGGGCAGGGCCAGGATGATCCAGAGGGGCAGGTCGAAGACGCGCTGGTCCATCACGATCTGGACCCAGCCGTACCCGGTCCCGAGCACGCCGGGGATGAGCAGCCCCAGGCCGCCGACGGCCAGCCCTGCTGCAGCCGGGCGCAGCATCGGCGGCAACCGCAGCGACCGGAACCAGGCCGTCAGCCCGTAGAAGACGCGGATGTAGACGCGCCCCACCACGCCCGCCGCCAGGCCGATGACGGCGTAGTAGCCGAGCTGGCGCGGATCGCCGAAGGTGGCGCCCTGGGCGCCGAAGATCGGCTCGAATCCGACCGCCGCGCCGAAGATGGAGTAGGCGACGATGCTCGCAATGAAGGCGGGCACCAGCGCCTCGGACTCCACGTCGTCGCGGTAGAGGATCTCGGCGCCGAGGATGGCGCCACCCAGCGGGGCGCGGAAGATCGCGCCGATGCCGGCCGCCATGCCGGCGGCCACCGCGATCCGGGCGTCGCGCGCTTCGAGGTCGAGCGCGCGGCTGAGGAAGGAGCCGAAACCGGCGCTGATCTGTGCGGTCGGCCCCTCGCGACCGCCCGAACCCCCGGAGCCGATGGTGACCGCTGAGGCGACGAGCTTGATGAGCGGGATCCGCCCGCGGATCCGGCGCGGGTGGTGGTGGTAGGCGGCGATGGCCGCATCGGTCCCGTGGCCCTCCGCCTCGGGCGCCCAGCGGAAGACGATGAACCCGGCGACGAGGCCGCCGGCCGCGACCACCAGCGGGATCAGCCACGGCCGGGCGGCATCGGTGACCGGAAGCCCGCCCTCGCCGACCGGTGTCGGCGGCAGGTAGCCGGCCACGTTGCCGAGGAAGAGGTGGGTTCCCAGGTCGAGCGCCGCGGAGAACGTGATGGCGCCCAGGCCGCCGATGACCCCGATCAGCGCGCCGAGCACCACCCACTTACGCAGGTAGGGAGCGTTGCGGATGGTCTCGCGCAGCGCGAGGTGACGAGGCAGGGAGGGACGTCGGTCAGCGGCCATCCTCACCCCCGCCGAGGGCATCGGCCAGCGCCTGGAGCGCAGCCGCAGAACCTTCCGGAAGGGTCTCGGCCCGCGCCGCCAACGCCCGCGAGATGCGTCGTCGCCGTGCAGCCGTCACCGCCCGGTGTGCGTCCATGCCCAGCGGCTGGAGGTGGAGCACCGTGGCCCTGCGGTCGTCCTCGTCCCGCTCCGCGGAGACCAGCCCTCGCTTCTCGAGGCGGCGCACCAGGCGGCTCGCGCTCGGCAGGGAGACGCCGAGCTGATCGGCCAGGTCGCCGACATGCAGCCCGTCGCCCTGCGCCAGCACGACCAGCGCGCGCCACTGGGAGAGGGTGAGATCCTGGCCCTCCGCGGTCTCGCCGAGGGCCGCGGCGGTCAGCCCGACGGTCGCGACGGCGAGGTGCTCGAGCGCATCGAGCAGGCGGCGGTTGGGCATTTGCGTAGCATAATGCAATAGTTGTTATGCGACAACTATTCTCGGCTACGCGGGCAGGTCGGCCAGGACGGTGCGCGCGGATCGCTCGGCGAGGGCCATGACGGTCAGCATCGGGTTGACGCCCGACGAGGTGGGAAAGAGCGCAGCGTCAGCAACGTGGAGGCGGGAGATCACGCCGCCGGCGCCGTCCCGCACCCGACCGTACGGATCGCACGCATGCTCCCGCGCATTGCTGCCTGCGCGCGCGGTGCCCATCTGGTGGGCGCTGAAGAGCGTCAGCCGGTTCGGCGCCAGCGACATGGTGGCGATGCGGGTCAGCAGCTCCTCGAAGCCGTCCTGCCCGTCGCCGATCGCCCACGCCGGCGAGGGCGTGGCCAGGACGCGCAGCCGCTCCGCGCCTCCGGCACGGCCGAGTCGGGCGAGTTCGAAGAGGGCGTGCCTGGCGGTGTCCGCGTCGTCGGCGGCGAGGCGGTACGTGATCCGCGGGTGGCCGCCGCTCGACCAGCCCACGGTGCCCGAGCCGGTCTCGTGGACGATCCCGATGAGGGGCGCATAGTGCCGGACCTCCGCCATGAGATCCCGGTGCGCATGCCCGCTCTCCCACGGCAGGGAGGACGCGATCAGCCCCGGGTGCGCCGGGGCCGATTCGATGACGAAACCGCCTTCGGGACGCAGGTGCTCCAGCGATCGCGCGGCCTGCGTGGGACCGGCCCACATCTCGACGGGTGACCGCATTCGCGCGGCGACGGCGACCACCGGGTGCAGCCGCAGGTAGCGTCCGACGGCCGGGTGCTCGATGCCGCTGCGCTGCAGGACGAGCGGGGTGCGCAGGGCGCCGCAGGCGACCACCACCGACCGCGCCCGGACGCGGAAAGGTCGCCCCGCCTGCGTGTCGTCGGCCACGAGCCGGCCGACGACGCCGACCGCCGCGCCGCCCCGCAGCTCGACGCGCTCGACCACGGCGCCGGCCAGGACGCGCGCGCCGACCCGGCATGCGGCGGCCAGGTGCGTGCGCGGGCCGGATCGCTTGCTGCCCTGCCGGCAGCCGAACGTGCAGCCGCCGCAGTCGACGCATGGTCCGGCGTTGCGCTCAGTCGGTGCCGCCTCCCAGTCCAGGGCGGCGGCGCCGTCCAGGATCAGTCGGTCCTTGGGTGGCATGACCGTTGGCGGCTGCAGGTCCAGCTCGGCGCGCAGGCGGGCGAGGTCGGCATCGGTCTCGGCGCCGTCGAAACCGGCCAGGCCGTGCGTCCGCGCCCAACCGGCGCGGAGCCAGTCGGGTGGCTCCAGGCTGGTGGTCCAGTTGATCGTCGTCCCGCCACCGACCACCGATCCGGCGAGGATGGCGACCGCCAGGTCTGCGGTGGCGGTCGTGCCGCGGTCCAGGAAGAGCTCCCGGAAGGCTGCCCCCTCGGTGCGTGGCAGCGTGGCCTCGTCTGCCGATGGGCCCTGCTCCAGCACCAGCACGGCATGTCCCGCCGACGCGATCCGCGCGGCGACGACGCCCCCACCGGCGCCGGACCCGACGACGACGACATCGGTGTCCAGCTCCAGGAGTTCGCCGGGTCGACGGTCGACGTCCAGTGGCGCGACCGCGGGAGCGGGTGAGCTCATCGGCTTCGGTGCCACGTAGCCGATGCCCTCCCAGAGCGCATTCGTTGGCCCCGACCCGTCACCTTCGTCGGCGTAGGCGGTGAAGAGCGCGAGCCGCTTCAGCACCTGGAAGGTGGTCCGCAGGCGGCCGATGGGACTGGTCGACCACGACCGCATGACCGCTTCGCGACCCTCCCGGTCAAGGCTCGAGAAGGCACCCCAGCGGCGGGCGAACAGCCCGGGGACCGGCGGCAGCTCAATGAGCCGGAGGGCCAGGCGCAGCAGGCGCAGCTCGTCGTGGTCGGCGGAGGCGACCAGCGTCTCCGCTGCGAGGCGCGCGCGCCGCGGCGCATCGGCATCGGTTCCCGGAACGAACGTCTCGAACACGCGCGCCAAGATAGCCAGGTGCGCTTCGCTCCAGTCGTGCCCGGTGACGTCGGTCATGTACGACGGGACCGCGGCTGGGTGGCGGCTCAGTGCGGCTGCGTGGTGAGCCGGGCCTCGACGTCGGCGATGGGAACGACCGTGCGTTCCCCGGAGGCGCGCTCCGTCACCTCCGCGCCGCCGGCCGCCAGGGAGCGAGGCGAGATGGTGACGATGAGGGGCATGCCAAGGAGCTCCGCATCGGTCAGCTTGACGCCGGGCGAGTCGTCGCGGTCGTCGTACAGCACGTCGATCCCGGCATCGGTCAGGCGCTGGTAGAGACCCTCCGCCGCCTCGAGGACGGCCGCGTCCTTGGATGCACTGAGCGATACGAGGTGGGCGCGGTACGGCGCCACGGACGGTGGCCAGGCGATGCCCTTGTCGTCGTGGTGCGCCTCGACGATGCACGCCATGGCCCGTCCCAGGCCGATCCCGTAGCTGCCCATCACGATGTGGCGCCGCGTCCCGTCCTCGGCGAGGTACGTGGCGTCGAGCTTCTCCGTGAAGTCGGTGCCGAGCTTGAAGATGTTGCCCACCTCGATCCCGTTGCGCAGGACGATCGGCGCGCCGCACACCGGGCAGGGATCGCCCTCGCGGGCGTTGGCGATGTCAACGACCAGGTCTGCCGTGAAGTCGCGCCCCACCCGCACGTTGCGCAGGTGGTAGCCATGCCGGTTCGCGCCCGCCACGAGACCGGGTTCCGATGCCACCAGATCGTCCACCACGACGGTCGTGTCGTGGGCGCCGATGGGCGACGCGTAGCCGGGCTCCATGCCGGCGGCCTTGATCTCCTCGACCTGCGCCGGGCGCAGGCCGCCCACCGCCTTCACCGCGTTGGCCAGCTTCGTCTCGTTGACCTCGAAGTCGCCGCGCACGATGGCGGTGATGAGGCGTCCGTCGCCGGTGACGAAGAAGGTCGCCTTGGCCGTGCGATCGGTGCCGACGCGCAGGAGCTCGGCGAGCGACGCGATCGTCGGCGTCTCGGGCGTGGCGACCTCCTCGGTCGGCACCGGCTCCTCCGCCGAGGGCTCCGGCTTGCGGACCTGCGCGATCTGCTGGTTCGCGGCGTAGTCGTCGTTGGGACAGAGGACGAGCGTGTCCTCCCCGTGTTCGTTCAGCACCATGAACTCGTGTGCGCCGCTGCCGCCCATGATGCCGACATCGGCGCCGACGACGACCGTCTCGAGGCCCAGGCGCTGGAAGATCCTGGTGTAGGCGTCGTAGTGCGCCCGGTAGGATCGCTCGAGGCTCTCCTCGTCGGGATCGAGGGTGTACGAGTCCTTCATCACGAACTCGCGGACGCGGATCAGGCCGCCGCGCGAGCGCGGCTCGTCGCGGAACTTCGTCTGGAAGTGGTAGACGATGGCCGGCAGCTGCCGGTACGACTTGACCACGTCGCGCAGCAGGTCGGCGACCACCTCCTCGTGGGTCATGGCCAGCACCATGTCGCGTCCGCCACGGTCCTGGAACCGCACCATCTCCGGGCCGATCTTCTGATAGCGCCCCGACTCGCGCCACAGGTCGGCGGGGTGCACCACGGGCATCTCCATCTCCTGGCCGCCGATGGCGTCCATCTCTTCGCGGATCACCTGCTCGATGCGCTGCTGCACGCGGAAGCCGAGCGGCAGGAGCGAGTAGATCCCGGCCCCGAGCTGTCGGACGTACCCGGCGCGCACGAGCAGCTTGTGGCTGGCCATCTCGGCCTCGGCCGGATCGTTGCGCAGGCTTGCGAAGAAGAGCTTGGAGAGGCGCATGGGGCGCAAAGGATAGCGGACCGATGGTCCGACCGGTCGCCTGCCCGGCTCCCTGCGGGGCGCCCACCGATAGATCGTCGGAATCGGACCCGGGGGGCGTTTCCGGTCGCGATCTGCGCGATCTACCGCTGCGCGGTGAGCCTGGATGCTGCCTCCGCGGGCGCTCCGAGCGTGCCTCGCACCGATAGAACGTTCAAGACAAGGCCCGAACCGGCCTTCGGGTGCAGAACGAGTGATCTATCGGGGCCTCAGGCCGCCTGCTCGGGCGCGGATCCGACGAGGTGCTCGGAGGCACGCAGCTGGCCGACGGGCAGGATCGCGACCAAGATGAGTCCCACGCTGGCGATCAGGAGGCCGTCGATCCCGGCCCAGTCACCGGCCGGGCCGCTGACCAGTGCGCCCAGGATCTGGCCGATGCCAAGGAAGACAGAGTAGAGGCCCATGATCGCGCCGCGGTCCGCCGGATGGCTCTCGCTGATGTCGGCGAGCAGGCCGAGCGCCGCCGGCGTGGCACCCGCCATGACGAAGAGCCCCGCTGCGGCGACCAGGATCAGCGGCGCCTGGGCCGGCAGGCCCCACCCACCCGAGTGGTTGAGGGCGAACGTTGCCGCCAGCATCGCCAGTGCACCCCCCAGGCCGATGGCGATGATCGTCGTCCGTCGCAGCTGCTTGAAGCGGTTGCCCCAGTACCAGAGCCCCGCCAGGAAGATCAGCCCGACGCCCCCGAAGCCCAGGCTCACCGTCGTGGGGCTGGTTCCCTGCATCAGCAGCTGGTTGCTGAACGCGGCCGGCGGTTCGCGCACGAGCTGGAAGACCGATTGGGTTGCCCACGAGCCGAGGACGGCGTTCAGCGCGATCCAGGTCGGAGCCAGCAGCCAGATGCGCGAGGAGCTGAGCAGGCGCCAGTAGCGGCCGAGATCCAGCGCGGTGGGACGGAGGTGGTGCGTGCCGGCCTCGAGCTCATCGGTGCTCGCCTCGTGGTGGAGCTCCTTGACCCCCCACCGGTAGATGGCGAAGGAGCCGAGGTAGACCGCCGCGTTGAGGAGGAAGCCACCGCGACCCAGGAGGTCGAAGATCGGCCCGGCCGCGACGATTCCCAGGCCGATGCCCGCCAGCGTGGCGGCTTCGAAGCGGGCGACCGCCTTGCCGCGCAGGGCCTGGTCCGCGCTGGTGGCCAGGGCGATGTAGCCGAGGATCGAGGGGATCGACGCCGCCGCGGCGCCGCCCTCGAGAATCCGGGTGCCGCCGAGCACCCAGAGGTCGACCACGAACGCGGTGGCCAGCGCCGCCGCCACGCCGAAGACCGGTCCGATCTGCATCACGCGATGGGCGCCGAAACGGTCGGAGAGGTAGCCGAAGGCCGGCGAACCGACGAGCTCGGCGAGGAAATAGCCGGCGGTGAGCAGCGCCACCGTGGTGCTGTCGACCCGCAGGCCGCCGTATTTCGGGAGGTCGTCCAGGTAGTAGACGAGCATGCCGCCGGTCAGGCCCGTGCTGAAGCGCAGCGTAAAGGTGCCCAGCAGGACGGCGACGATCGAACGGCTCACTCTGGGGAAGGCTAGCGGGAGTGCGTCCCTTCTGCGAGTCCCGCGGACAGCAAGGCGCCCGCTCCGCCGGGCGGAACGGGCGTCGGGGACAGCCTGTCAGGCGATCACGCGGTCTTCGCGTAGGTCTCCAGGCCGAAGGCCGTTTCGAGCTGGTCGGCCGGGCGGAACCCGACGGCCGCCTTCGGCGGCTCGCCTGGGGCGAAGAAGGCAACGGTGGGGATGCTCATGATCCCGTAGTGCATGGCGGTGTGCGGGTTCGCGTCGACGTCCACCTTCACCACCTCAACGTTGCCCGCGTACTTCTCGGCCAGCTTATCGATCTCCGGGGCGACCAGGCGACACGGACCGCACCAGGCGGCCCAGAAGTCCACGATGACGGGCTTCTCGTTCTTGAGGACGAGCTCCTCGAAGTTGGCGTCGGTCGCTTCGCGTACGTTCGACATCGGTTCTGAATCGGTCCTTTCTTCCGGGATGAGTCGACCCTACCGGGCGACCTGCTGCAAGAGTCGGTACACCTCGAGGACCTGCGGGTCCGCGAGCCGATAGAAGACGGTGCTGCCCTCGCGCCGGGAGGCAACGACTCCGGCCGCGCGCAGGACCGATAGGTGCTGGCTCATGTTCGGCACCTGGCAGCCCACGTCGCGCGACAGGTCGCTGACCGAGCGCTCGCCCTCGGCGAGGCGCTCGACCACGCATAGCCGCTTGGCATCCGCCAGCGCCTTCGCGATGGCGGCGGAGCGGTTGCGGAGGATCTCGGGAGAGAGCGTCGCTTCCATCGGTGACCATTGTGTCATTGATTGCGCAACCACGCAAGTGTTCGCGATTGCGCCGTTCCGCGGTTGCGACACGCTAGGTGTCACACGAGGAGCTCAATCTCGAGGCATGACCATTCAGCTCGACTGCAGCTGGTGCCAGGAAGAGGTCGATTTCGAGGTCGACGAGACCCGGGACGAGCTCACCTGCCCGGCGTGCAACACGCGAACCGAGTTCGCACCGGACACCGCGACCACCTTCGGCCTCCTGTACGAGCAGCTCGCGGCCTAGGCCAGCTCGTCGGGGAGCGGGACGCCGAGGCCCTCCAGCAGGTGCCTGACCATGCGCCGGTCGCGCGTCGTGAGTCCAGACGCCGTGCGCGTCTTGTGCCGGTCGGCCGGCAGGATGACGAGCTCCACGTCACGACCGGCATCCTGCAGCTCGGCCACGAGCCGAACGGAGTGCCGGAGGTGAACGTTCTCGTCGACGGCGCCGTGGATGAGCAGCAGCCTTCCCTGCAGCCGTTCCGTCCGCCCGAGGACCGATGAGGCCGCGTAGGCATCCGGATCTGCGTCTGGCAGGCCGAGGTAGCGCTCGGTGTAGGCGGTGTCGTAGCCGTCCCAGGCGGTGACCGGCGCCACGGCGACCCCCGCCTTGAAGAGCTCGGGCTCCTCCGCCATCGCGCGCAGCGTCATGAAGCCGCCGTAGCTCGCGCCGGTTATGGCCACGCGGGCACCGTCGATCTCGCCGCGATCGGCGAGTTGGCGGACCGCGGCCGCCTGGTCCTGGACCTCGACCTCTCCCAGCCGGCCCCGGATCGGGCCTTCGAACGCGAGGCCGCGGTCCTTCGACCCGCGGCCATCCACCACCAGCACCGCGACGCCGGCGCGGGCCAGGTACTGCCGCAGCGGGTGGGCGGTGGTCGTCCACTCGCGCCTCGCGTACTGCTGATGCGGTCCGGCATAGACCCAGACGACGCAGGCCGGCGGGGCCTTGCCACGTGCCTCGGGCCGGTAGAGAGCCGCGTGGAGGACCGTCTCCCCATCGGCAGCCCTCAGCTCCACGAGCTCCGGGGGCGAGACGCCAAGGCCTGACGCCGTCAGCGATGGCCCCATGATCGGTCGCCCGCTGCCCCGAGCGGCGTCGTGCAGGATGAGCCGCGGCGAGCTTGCGAGGTCGGACCAGGCGTCGAGCCACTGCCCGCCGCCGTCCGAGAAGGTCGCCGCGTGCCAGCCCGGTTCGCTGGTCAGGCGACGTGGGCTCACCACCGGCGCCGGGGTATCCAGCGGCACCTCGTACAGGTGCTGCTCGGTCGCTCCGTCGGCGTGGCCCTGGAAGTAGACCCGACCCCCGGTCGCGTCCACGTGCGCGACCGAGGTGACCGACCAGTCACCGCCGGTCAGCCGGCCGAGGGGCTGGCCGTCCGACCCTCGAAGCTCGAGGTGGCGGAAGCCGGTGCGCTCGGTCGACCGCAGGATCCGGCCGTCGGGCAGGATGCGCGTGTCGTGATCGAGGTTGATCCACGGTTCCGCCGCCTCTGTCCAGAGATGGCGGGCGGTGCCGTCCGGCGCGACCCGGAGCCAGTGGAGCGACCGCTGGGCCCGTGGCAGGACGGCGGTCAGCCACCCGTCCACGGGATGGGGGACCACCCGCGCGAGGTAGTCGTCGGGCTGCATCGGAAGCGCGACGTCGTGTGACCGCCCGCTCGCCACCTCCAGGATGCGCAGTGAGACGGACGCATTCGGGCCGCCGGCGAACGGGTACCGGTGCTCTTCGTGGAACGGCGCCGCGTCACCGAGGTGGGCAATCGGGAATCGAGGGACCGACGTCTCGTCCACGTGGGCGAACGCGATGTGCCGGCTGTCGCAGCTCCACCACAGTCCCGTGAAGCGGTCGAGCTCCTCGGCGGCGGCATACTCCGCCTGCCCATTGAAGACGCCGTCGCCGGCGTCAGCCGTCAGCCGGCGCGGCTCCCCACCGTCGATCGGGGTGAGCCAGATGTCGCCGTCGCGGACGAAGGCGACCAGCCTGCCATCGGGTGAGCCGATGACGGCCTCGGCCGCCTGCACGCCGGAGACCTGGCGCGGACCAGCGTCCCCCACCAGCGCAACAGCGCCGCCGCGCATCGGCACCAGCAGCATCGGCACCGGTCCGGCGGTCAGCCAGGCGTACTCGGCGACGCCGAGGGCCGTGGCACGGCGTCGCTCTCGGTCGAGCTGCTCGCGGTGCGTGAGCTCTGTGCCCGCGCCCTGGTCGGGGGCGGGCGCGACGAGTACGGTCCGTCCGCCGGTCGCGAGGTCCTGCCGCCAGAGCGACTGGACCAGGGAGCCGGCATCGGCCTGCAGGTAGGTAATCGCCGATCCATCCGGCGTGAAGCGAATGCTGGCCGGCCCGTCGGTGCCGGGAATCGGCAGCCGGCCCAGGTCGGCCAGGCGTGGCCAGCTCATGGCTGCAGGAGGCCTATCGCGCTACTCCTCGATGACCTCGATCGTTTCGATGACATCGCCGGGATTCGGGTCGCGACCTGGATCGCGCTCGCGGATCGAGCTGACCACGTCCATCCCCTCGGTCACCCGTCCGAACACGGTGTGCCGCCCGTCGAGGTGGGGCGTCGGTCCGAAGGTGATGAAGAACTGGCTGCCGTTGGTTCCGGGCCCGGCGTTGGCCATCGAGAGCACACCGGGGCCGTCATGGTGCAGCTGCGCGCTGAACTCGTCCTTGAAGGTGTAGCCGGGGCCGCCGCGGCCGGTGCCCGTCGGATCGCCCGCCTGGGCCATGAAGCCGGGGATGACGCGGTGGAAGGTCGTGCCGTTGTAGTACCCGGCGCGCGCCAGGTTCACGAAGTTCTCGACGGTGTACGGCGCCTGCTGGGCGTAGAGCTCGACGGTGAACTCGCCACGCTCGGTCTTGAAGCGGGCAGCGTAGGACTTCGACTGGTCGAGATTGCCGGACGGCGCCTGCGGTCGGTCTGCCATGTGGTCTCCGGGTCTACGGGGTGATGGACCGATGCTACCGGCCGGGCGCCTCACGCGCTTGCTGCCGCGACCGACTCAGTGCTCGATGTCGATCACCAGCCGGGGGACGCCGTCGAGGTTCATGACGCGGATGCACGAGTCGGCCGACATGCCGGCGTACCACGTGCTCAACGCCTCGAAGTCGCCGCCCTCGACCAGTTCGACGAGCTTGTCGAAGCCTGGCGTGAGGTCGGTGGGCCCGTCGTAGCTCGATGACCCGTCCGGCGTCATCTTCGTGCCGCCGTTGAGCACGATCTGCCACACGTACGAGCCCTCCACCTCAATCGGCAGCCCGCTCGGATCCTCGGTGAACGGGGGCGTCGACTCCGAGATGGTGTACGGCGGAATCCCGCCCTCGAATTCGAACACGATGCGGTCGTAGCCGTCGTGCTGCCCGACCCGGACGTCGGTCAGCTGCGCGCGGTCGGTCGTGCCGCCGCTCTCCACGGGCAGGCTGCAGGCGAAGGGCTCCAGGCTCGCTGTTGGCTCCGGGCCAGCGGCGCTCGGCTCGGTGCTCGGGTCCATGGTCGGCGTCTCGGTGGCTGGCGTTGCATCCGGCGTTGCCGGCATGCTCTCGGTCAGCGATGCGGTCGCGGTCGGAGCGACCGTCCCCGAGCCGGCGCCGGTGCAGGCGCTGAGCATGAGAGCGGCCAGCAGGCCGGCGGGGATGGCGGCGCGCGTGTTCGTCCGGGTGGTCATCGTGGGCCCTCACCTTCGTCTGCGTGTCGGTGACCCCGGGCTGAGCCGTGGCCATGCCTAGTACGCGGCTGGACGCCTGCCTGTTACGCGGGCTCGCCGTGGTGGAGCGCTGCGAGCCGCTGCTCGAGGAGGCGGCGCTCGCCCGGGTTCTCCGTCAGGCTCAGCGCACGACGGTTCGCGTCGGCGGCCTCCCGCGGTCGTCCGGTGCGGCGAAGGAGCTCGGCGCGGGCGGCATGGAAGAGGTGGTAGCCGTCCAGTCGCTCGGCCAGCGGCTCGATCTGCGCCAACGCGGGGGCGGGGCCGGCGACCTCGGCGAGCGCGAGTGCGCGATTGAGGGCGACCACCGGGGTGGGCTGCAGCGCGAACAGGTGGTCGTAGAGCGCCACGACCTGGGGCCAATCGGTGTCGGCGTAGCTCTCGGCCAACGCATGGACCGCCACGATGGCAGCCTGCAGCTGATACGGACCGGGACGCCCGCGGCGCACGGCTCGCTGCAGGAGGTCGCTCGCGTCACGGATCCGGCCACGGTCCCAGCGCGACCTGTCCTGGTCGGGGAGCAGGACCAGCGACCCGTCGGGATCGAAGCGGGCGCCGCCGCGCGCCAGGTGCAGCCGCATCAGGGCCAGCAGGCCCATCGGCTCGGGCTCGTCGGGCATGAGCTGCACGAGCAGCGAGGTGAGCCACTCGGCGTCCGACGCCAGCCCCCGTCGCTCCACGGCATCTCCGGCGCTGGCGAGGTACCCCTCGTTGAAGATGAGGTAGAGCACGGAGAGCACCTGCGCCAGTCGCTCGGGCAGCTCGGCCGGTTCGGGCACGCGGTAGGGGATGCCGGCATCGCGGATCTTCCGCTTGGCGCGCACGAGCCGCTGCGCGACGGTCGCCTCGGGCACCAGGAAGGCTCGCGCCACGGCGCCCGTCTCGAGTCCGCCGATGCTGCGCAGCGTGAGGGCAACCTGCGCCTCCCTGCTCAGGGCGGGGTGGCAGCAGGTGAACATCAGCCGCAGGCGGTCATCGGTCTCGAGCACGCCGCCGGTCTGCATCGGTTGATCCACGAGTGAGGCTTCCGCCGTGAGCTGGGCCAGCCGGTCGCGGTAGCGAGCCTGGCGCCGAACCCGGTCCACGGCCCGCCGGCGAGCCGTGGTCATGAGCCACGCGCCGGGGTTCCGCGGGATCCCCTCGGAGGGCCAATGCTCGATCGCCGCAACCGCGGCGTCCTGGACGAGCTCCTCGGCCGCGTCCCAGTCGCCCAGGATGCGCACCAGCGCGGCGGTGAGCCGCATCCGCTCCTCGCGAAGGACGTCCTCCAGCGAGGCGTCGACCCGGGACCGCTCGACCAACGATCAGCCCGTCCGCTCCGCCAGCGGTCGGATCTCCAGGGCGCCCGGCCCGGGCCAGCCGGAGACCAGCGAGATGGCCCCATCGAGGTCGGGGACGTCGATGATGGCGTACCCGCCGACCGACTCCTTGGCCTCGATGAACGGGCCATCCGTCACGTTCACGTTGCCGTCTGCACCGCGGCGCACCGTGGTGGCGGTCTCGACGCCCTGCAGCTCGTGGCCGTCCAGGATCGCGCCCGTCGCGACCTGCTCACCCCACCACGTCCCGATGCGCTCGTAGGTCGCGGCCTCCTGGGCCTCGTCGAGCTCCTGCCAGTCTTCGCCGCTGGCGATCAGGACCATGTACTTCATCCGTCCGTCCTCCATGTCCGGCATCCGTGGGCGGTGCCGCTCATTGTCAACGACGAACCGGCGCCACGTGAATCGACACCGCATGCCGGCGTGCGGGCCTGCGGCACAATGCGGAGATGGCCGCCGGTCGTCCCAGCCCCTCCACCCTCTCTGTCGCTGTTGCGCTCGGCGTGGTCTACGTCGTCTGGGGCTCCACCTACCTGGCCATCGCCTACGTCGTGGAGACGATGCCGCCCTTCCTGTCCGCCGGCGCGCGCTTCCTGATCGCCGGCGCCATCCTGGTCGCCTTCCTCGCGGTGCAGGACCGTCTGCGCCGCCGGCGCGGCGCCGACCGGGTCGTGCTCCCGCGTCTCGTCGAGTGGCGAACGGCGCTGGTCGTGGGCGGCCTTCTGCTGCTGGGCGGCAACGGCATGGTGATGACCGCGGAGCAGACCGTGCCGTCGGGGATCGCCGCGGTGCTGGTCGCCACGGTACCCATCTGGATGAGCCTCTTCGACGCCGCGCTGACGCGGCGTCGCCCGAGCCTGCTGGCGATCGGAGGTCTTGTCGTTGGGCTAGTCGGCGTTGCCATCCTGCTGCTTCCCGCCCACGGCATCGCCGAGCTGGACCCCGCTGGCATCGGCCTGTTGATGCTGGCGGCCATCGCGTGGGCTGCCGGCTCGCTCTACGCGCGCCACGGCCCGCTCCCGCAGAACCAGCTGCTCGGTACGGGCATGCAGCAGCTGGCCGGCGGTGGCTGCCTGGTGCTGGCCGCGCTCATCGTGGGCGATCCGGGGCGGCTGGACGTCGCGGCCGTCTCGCTCGAGTCGTGGCTGGGCCTCGCCTTCCTGGTGGTCTTCGGCTCACTGGTCGGCTACACGGCCTACGTCTGGCTGGTGCACAACGTGGCGGTAACGACGCTCTCGACGTACGCCTACGTCAACCCCATCGTTGCTGTCGCGCTGGGCGTCATCTTCCGTGGCGAACAGCTGACGGCCCGGACGATGCTGGCCGCGGTGCTCATCATCGGTGCCGTCGTCGCCATGGTGAGCGGCCGCCCGCGGCACGAGGCGGCCGGGCCGGCGCTGGAGGCGGCGGTGATCGAGTCAAGCACGGCGCAGGAGGAACGGCGATGAGCGAGCGGGACGAGATCAAGGTGACCTGCCGCCCCGGCGGGCAGGGTTGGGAGTGCGACGTGGTGGTTGGCAGCGACGCCGGAGCCACCCGACACGCAGTCTCGGTCAGTGACCAGCTGCTCTCTCGCCTCCGACCCGACGCCGAGCGGCCCGACGAGCTGGTACATCGGTCCTTCGAGTTCCTGCTCGAGCGCGAGCCGCGCGGGTCAATCCTTGGCCGGTTCGAGCTGCCGGTGATCGGCCGCTACTTTCCCGAATGGGAGGCCGAGATGCTCGGCTCGCGGGGCTCCGGCTGACGCGTGCGCCGCCTCAGCGGGTGATCTGCACCTGCGCGTACTTCCAGATGCGCTCCAGCACGTAGCTGCCGTCGCCCTCGGGATCAAGCAACGCGGGGCGCGCCTGGAGCACCTGGACGGTGGGGTACAGGCGGACGTTCACCAGCGTCGCGCCCCGGAACGTCATCTCCAGGATGACGCCCTCCTGCGTTTCCTGCCACCAGCCCTGGCCGAACATGTAGTTTCCGGGGCTGGCGAGGACGAGTCGCTCATCCTGCGGCGCGCCCTCGAGGACCAGTGGTCCGGCCACGTGCGTGCCCGACCCGATGACGTGGTCACACCCCGCCTGGTCGAACCAGCCGAGCTGGGTGACCTGCGTCGGCCACAGGTCGTCGTGGTACTCGGCGCCGCCCCACCACTGCGGGTTGCAGATGACGAGGTCGGCGCCGGCTTCCCTGGCTCGCCGGACGCTCTCGTTGACGTTGGCCTGGGTGATCCAGGCTACGCCCGGGGTGCCGGCATCCGCGGCCGCGACGCCCCACACATCGTTGAACGCCACGAAGCCGACCTTCAGCCCGGCGACCTCGGCGTATGCGGGCTCCAGCGCCTCGTCAAGGTCCATGCCAAGACCGGTCCTCGGGAGGCCGTACTCGTCGAGCAGGTCGAGCGTCGACTGGATTCCCTGCGGTCCGTGGTCGCTCATGTGGTTGGCGGCAAGGTAGATCACGTCGAGGCCCAGCGTGTCGCGCCAGTAGGGGAGGAGATCCTCGGGGACGGAGAACGCGAAGGAGGTGTGGCTCAGGTTCGGCTGCCACGTTGCCGACTCGATGACCGGGCACTCGTGATCTGCGATCGCCACGTCGGAGCGCTCGACGATCGCCGAGGTGACGCCGTCGTTGCCGGTCTCCACCGGCTGCACCGGGACGTACGGGCCGTCGTCCGGCGGATCGACGACCGGCGGCGCGGCGTAGCGCGCCGTCCCACCGTCGAAGGCCCACGCCCAGCCCCTGCCCAGCGCCACAGCCTCGCTGGCCGCCCCGCGATCGGCGCACAGGCTGCCGAGGTTGGTCAGCGTCCAGACCTCGGAGGGCGCGTACTCGGTCCATGACCGATCGAGCCGTGCCTCGCCAGGCAGCGCCGCGCCGACCACGGGATAGTCCATGGCGCGAGCCTGCGAGTCCCCGAAGAGGTCGGGACCGAAGAGCCCGAATGGGCCGTCGCCCGCGATCCGCAGGACCTTGGTCGATGGCTCGACCAGGCCGGCGGGGAGGAGTGCCGTCGCTGCCTGGTCGGCCTCGAGCGCGTCCGCGATCTCATCGGCCCGGAGGCATGACGCGTCGGCGGTGACGCCGAGCGCTCCGACCTCCACGCCGCACGGCACGATCAAGTCCCCGCGCTCCGACAGTGCGACGAGCTCGTCGAGCGAGATGGCGGCCTTCAGGTTGGTGAGGCCGGTGACGACCGCCAGCGGGAACGTGTAGGGGGCGACCGGCGTCGCGGTCGGGTCCGGCGCCGCCGACGGCGAGGGCGAAGCGGACGCCGCTGCGGGCGTGCCGGCGTCCGTCGGGCTGGCAACGGGGGTCGCATCGCTGCACGCGGCCACCAGCGAGATCGCGGCCAGGACGCCCGCCAACCGGTAGCGGCCGCCGTTCAACGGTAGTCCAGGTCCGAGAATTCCCACATCCGATGCAGGACGTAGCTGCCGTCGCCTTCCGGATCGGTCATCCCGGCGCGCGAGTTCAGCAGCATGACGTAGGGGTGGAAGCGGACGTTGACGAGCGTCGTGCCCGCAAAGGTCATGTCCATGATCACGCCCTCCTGGACGTCCTGCCGGTAGTTCTGCCCGTAGACGTAGTTCCCCGGACCGGCCTGCACCAGGCGCACGCCGTCATCGGTCTGGCGCAGGAAGAGGCCGCCGGTGACGTGGAGGCCGCCACCCACGATCTGGTCGCAGCCGGCCGCGTCCATCCAGGTCACTGCCTCTTGCTGGGAGGCCCACAGGTCGCCGTGGTACTCGTCGCCGCCCCACCACTGCGGGTCGCAGATGATCACGTCCGCACCGCCGTCCTTCGCGCGCTGCACCGCGGCGTCGACGTTCTCCTGGTTCAGCCAGGCAACTCCCGGCGTGCCCGGGGCGGCATGGACAGGGCCCAGGACCTCGTTCCAGGAGACGAAGGCGACCGTCAGCCCGGCCACCTCCACGTACGCAGGCTCGAGCGCCTGGTCGAGGTCCCTGCCGATCCCGGTGTGCGGCACGTCGTGCGCATCCAGGATGTCCACGGTGGACAGGATCCCGGCGCTGCCGCGGTCGCTCTGGTGGTCTGCCGCGAGGAAGACGACGTCGATGCCGAGCTGGTCCTGCCAGTGCGGAACGACCGCCTCAGGCACCGAGAGGCTGGGCGGGCCGTTCAGGTTCGGCTGCCACTGCGCGGTCGGCAGGATCGGGCATTTGTGGTCCGCCAGGGCAACGTCGGAGCGCCGCGTGATCGAGGCTGTGAGCCCCTCGTTGCCGGTCTCGACCGGCCCCACGACGAGCATCGAGTCGATGCCCGGCGGCGGGTTGGGGTTGAAGTAGGGCGGCCCGTTGTACTGCATCGTGCCGCCGCCGAAGACCCAGTCCCAGCCCTTCCCCAGCACCACCGCCTGGTAGGCGGCGCCGCGGTCGGAGCAGAGGCTGCCGATGGAGGTCAGGTTCCAGACCTCGGATGCGTCGTAGGCGACCCAGGCCGGTTGCAGCTGCGACGGATCGCTGGCGCTGCCGGTGATCGGGTAGGGGAGGGCGCGCGACTCGGGGTCGCCGAAGAGATCCGGCCCGAACATGCCGTACGGCCCATCGCCGGTGATGGCGAGGATCTTCGTGGCGGGCTCCACCAGGCCCGCCGGGAGGAGCGCGATCGCCTCCTGGTCGTCCTGGATGGAGGCCGCGATCTCATCCGCGGCGTGGCAGACGGGCTCGGTCGACTGCAGCTCGGGTGGGTCGACCTGGACGCCGCACGGCATCCAGAGATCGCCGCTGGCGGCGAGCAGGGCAAGCTCGTCGAGGTTGATGTTGGCCGTCAGGTTCGTGAGGCCGGTGACGACCGCCAGCGGGAAGGGGGAGGGAATGGCAGGCGTCGGCGACGGCGCCTCGGTCGGCGAAGGGGAAGGCGCGAGCGTCGCGGCCGGCGTGCCGGTGGCCGACGGCGTGGGGGTTGGCGTCGCGTCGCCGCAGCCGGCGAGGAGCGCCATCGCGGCGACGGCACTCGTCAGTCGGAATCGCAATCGGTGTTTCACGCGCGCTATCGTAGGGGCTCATTCCGCCCGCGGTTCTCTGCCCGATGCGCACGCGCCTCTCCCTCGCCGCCCTCGTCGCTGTAGCCCTGCTGCTCGCCGGCTTGGGCCAACTCCCGCGTCACGCGCGCGCGATCGGCCCGCTTCCCGACTGTCGGCTGGACGACGTCCTGACCGTCCCGCGCGGCTACGACGACTGGAGCCATACCCTGGTGGACTGGATCCTGCGCGTGGAGGAGGACTACGTCCCGCCCGACCTGGTCTCCGTCAGCGAGGCGGGCATCGCGGGCCCGGGTCTGATCCGCGAGGTGGCGATCGACGACCTGCGGGCCATGACCGAGGCGGCGGCCGCGAACGGCACGCCCATCGAGGTCAACAGCCCGTACCGGAGCTACCAGGACCAGGTTGCGTCGTTCAACGGCTGGGTCGCGGTGGACGGCTACGAGGACGCGAGCACGTACTCCATGCGACCCGGCCACTCGGAGCACCAGCTCGGCCTGACGATCGACTTCCAGGCCCTCGGCGGCCCGAGCGCGCTGCAGGGCGACTGGTACACCACGCCAACGGGGCGCTGGATGTACGACAACAGCTGGCAGTACGGCTGGGTGCTGAGCTACCCGCTGGGCGAGGGTGGCGCGATCTTCTCGCAGGCCACCTGCTTCCACTACGAGCCGTGGCACTACCGCTACCTCGGCCGCGAGGTCGCCAGGGCCGTCCACGATTCCGGGTTGACCATCCGTGAGTATCTCTGGACGAACTTCACCCAGCTGGACACCAACCTGGAACCGATCCCCACCGCCACGCCAACGCCTTCTCCCACGCCATCGCCCACCCCAACCCCGAAGCCGACCGCCACGCCCACGCCGCCACCGACGCCCAGCGCGTCGCCGGTTGCCACCAGCTCACCCGACGCAGCATCCGGTGGCGACCCCTTCGGCGTCGCACCAGCCGCGGTGTTGGCCGCCGGCGCCGGACTCGTCGTCCTGCTCGCGCTGGTCGGCGTAGCGTTGCGCCGCCGCCCGCCCGCCGGTAGCGATCCCGACGGCGTCAGCCGGCGGCTGCGACCGGCAGGCGGAACCAGATCTCGGTCCGGCCGCCGCCCGACCGCGCGCCCACCTGCCCCCCGTGTGCCTCCACGATCTGGCGGACGATCGCCAGGCCGATGCCCGCCCCCCCGCTCTCGCGGGTTCGCGAAGGATCGACGCGGTACAGGCGCTCCCAGATGAAGGGCAGCTCATTCGCCGGGATCTCGGCTCCGGTGTTCTCGATGGCGCACCGGACCCAGCCGTCCTCGGCGCCCAGCCGGACGGTGATCTGGCCGCCGTCGTCCGTGTAGCGCGCGGCGTTCTGGACGAGGTTGGTCACCACCTGCCCGATGGCGTCGGGCTCGCCGAGGAGGACTGGCAGCGCCTCCTCGTCCTCGATCCGCACGTCGATCCGACGGCTCGCGAGATCCGGCGAATAGATCTGCACGGCGCGCTGGACGATGACCTCGAGGTGGACCTCGGCGCGAGCCTGCGCCAAGGCGCCGTCCGTCGACTCGCCGCGGGCAAGGCGGTCCAGCGCATCGACCAGCCGGGTCAGGCGGACGATCTCCTCGTGAACAGAGCGGAGCATCTCCGGCGTGGGCTCGACCACGCCATCGGTCATGGCCTCCAGGTATCCCTGCAGCGACGTCAGCGGGGTCCGCAGCTCGTGCGCGACGTCCTCGACCAGCGTCCGGCGCAGCTCCTGCACCCGCTGGAGGGTGGCGGCCATCTGGTTGAAGGCATCGGCGAGGCTCTGGATCTCCGGGTCGGGGGCCTTCGGCACCCGGGCTGCGAGGTCGCCGGCAGCGATCGCCCGGGTCGCGCTGGTGAGCCGTTCCAGGGGCAGCAGGATCCGGCGCAGGAGCCACCAGGCCGCGAGGCCGCCCAGGGCCACGCCGACGCCCGCCCCGATGAGCAGCACGCGACCGATGTACTGGTCGAACATCGCCTGCGCGGCGTCCTCTGACGAGCCGGCGGCCATGGCCAGGTGCATGATCTGCTCCGAGCTGAACTGCTGGACCGCCACGAACATCACGCCCGCGACCGCCAGGCTGAGCAGCAGGAAGGTGACGATCAGGCGGAAGCGGAGCGTCGGCATCGGTCAGGCCGGCGCGAGGGGAGTCGCCTCGCGCTGCTCCACCGCGGCGACGAACTTGTAGCCGACTGTGCGGACAGTGGCGATGAAGCGCGGCTGCGCAGGATCGTCCCCGAGCTTGCGCCGGAGGCGGCCCAGATGCACATCGATGGTGCGGTCGATGATTCCCGGATCGTCGTGGCCGTGGACGGCGTCGATCAGCTCGTCGCGGGTGAAGACACGTCCCGGCCGGCGCATCAACCCGCGGAGGATCCGGAACTCGAAGGGGGTGAGATCCAGCACGTGGCCATCGAGGCGGACTTCCACGGCGTTCGGATCCACCACAAGCCCATTCGCCACCAGCACCGGCTCCTCTTGCTCCGCCTCGAGGCGCCGTCGGCGCAGGAGTGCCCGGACGCGGGCCATCAGCTCCCGCGGGCTGAACGGCTTGACGACGTAGTCATCCGCGCCCATGTCCAGCCCGATGACCTTGTCGCCCTCCCCGCTGCGCGCGGTGAGCAGCAGGATGGGGACGTCTGACTCGTCGCGGATGCGCCGGCAGACCTCGAACCCGTCCAGGCCTGGCAGCATCACGTCCAGCACGATGAGGTCGGGACGCGATCGCAGCGCGGTGTCCAGCGCCGCCTCGCCGTCGGCCGCGAAGAGGGCGCGGTGACCCTCCCGCTCGACGTAGAGGCGGAGCAGGTCGCGGATCTTCGGGTCGTCGTCGACGAGCAGGACGGTGGCCATGGTCCGGACAGTATGTCTGCATCATGAAGCCCCGATGAAGGCGAGGCGGTCCCTCCGGCGCGCGGCGTGCGCGACAGGGTCGCGATGATCCTCGTAACATGGCTCGTACATGACACGAGACCGAGCTTCGGGGGCCATCGGCTTCGGCTCCAGCATCTCCGACGACCACAAGGACGGCATTCGCTGGGTTGACTACGCCAACATCAGCTGGAACCCCGTCTTCTGCAAGCGGTGCGACATCTGCGTCGAGATCTGTCCGAAGGACACCCTCGTCCTGCGCAACGACGCCATCATCGAGGAGCAGAACTGCATCCTCTGCGGCCTCTGCGAGCGCTACTGCCCGGACCTCGCCATCGAAATGATTCCCTCGGCGGTCGCCGCCCACGAGGCCAAGGGGAAGGCCGAATGACGCGGAAGCTGACCCAGGGTAATGAAGCCGTCTTCCGCGGAGCGGTCGCGGCAGGGGCCAGCTACTACGCCGGCTATCCCATCTCTCCGTCCACCGAGATCCTGAACGTCGCCTCCGGCTGGGCCAGTGAGCACCCCGAGTTCCGCTTCCTCCAGGAGGAGGACGAGATCGCCAGCGCGAACGCGATCATGGGCGCCTCGCTCGCGGGCGCAAAATCCTTCACCGCCACCAGCGGCCCGGGCTTCAGCCTGATGCAGGAGGCGGTCGGCTACGGGCAGAAGGTTGGCATCCCGACCGTGTTCGTAAACGTGCAGCGCGTGGGTCCGGCGACTGGCATGCCGACGATGCCGGGCCAGGGCGACATCATGCAGGTCAGGTACGGCAGCACCGGCGACTACAGTCCGCTCGCCTTCTACCCGAACGGCGTGGCGGAGGCCTTCCGCATCACCGTCGAGGCCTTCAACGCGGCCGAGGAGTCGCGCAGCCCGGTCGTCGTCCTGACCGACACGTTCGTCGGCCACCTCAACGAGGTGGTGGACCTCGATGAGCTCCGCGATGGCCTCCGCGTGGTCGAGCGCAGCATCCCGCCGCTGGGAAAGCACGAGCCGGGGAAGCCGCGCTTCTTCGCCGGCGTGCTGATGTACGAGCACGGGCCCGAACGCCGGCGAGCCCGCGACCGCCGACGCCGACGAGTACCTGCGCCAGTTCTACGCCGCCAAGCACCGGCACGCCGAAGTCGCGAAGCGCTACGCGTTCTACGAGCACGGCTGGAACGTGGATGCCAAGACCCTGATGATCGCCTACGGGATCGTCAGCCGCGTGGCGGCTCCGCTGGCCAGCGAGTACGCGCTCTTCCGGCCGATCCGAATCCATCCCATGCTTTCCGACGAGCTGAAGGAGATCGCCGACCGGTACGAGCAGATCGTCTGCGTCGAGGCGAACGACGGCCAGTACGCCGACATGGCGCAGCTGGCCCTCGGCCGCGAGGTCAAGCGCGTTCCGCTGCTCGGTGGGCGGGTATCGCTCGAAGCGGTCCGCGACGGCCTGGAGCGCGTCCTGTCGGGCGGGCCCTCCGAGCCGCCGATTCCGGCACCGCCTGTCGCGGCCGTGCCTCGCTCGCCCTTGGGGATCGGCTGATGCCCGAGGCGGTGATGGCCGAGATGGGGTTCAAGAACAACCTGAAGGTCGACCTCTTCCCGACCATCTGGTGCCCGGGCTGCGGCATCGGCACGATCATGATCCAGCTGGCGATGGTGCTCGAGGAGATGGGCATGGACGAGACGAACACCATCGTCGTGACCGGCATCGGCTGCACCGGGCGCATGGGCAGCTACATGAAGTACGAGAGCGTCTACACGCTGCACGGCAGGACGCTGCCGGTCGCCGAGGCGATCAAGACGGTGCGCCCGGAGATGCATGTGATCGTGGTCTCAGGGGACGGGGACACGGCCAGCATCGGCGGCAACCACCTCATCCACGCCATCCGCCGCAACGCCCGCCTGACGGTGCTCTGCAACAACAACGAGATCTACGGGCTCACCGGCGGCCAGACCGGTCCGACCACGCCGTCGGGCACCAAGACGCTCTCCAGCCCGGCCGGCAACCCGAATACGCCCATCAACCTCCAGGGCCTGGTGCGCTCGTCGCCGCATTCGCTCTACGCCAAGACGACGGTGTACCACCAGCAGCACATGCGCAACGTGATTCGCGAGGCGGTTGAGCACGACGGCTTCAGCTTCGTGGACATCACCAGCCAGTGCATCGAGAACAACGGCCGGCGCATCGGCTTCGCCAGCGCCAACGAGATGCTCACCTTCTACCGCAAGACCTACAAGCGCGCCGCGAAGGATGCCGAGCGCCTCAACCCGTTCGAGATCGGCGTCCTCTACCCGAAGGCCGATGGCGCCGCGGGATCCACGAACGGCAACGGGTCCAGCACGACATCGGCTCCCGCACGTCCCGATGACCTGCCGGCGCAGCCGACTGGACCGATGGCATCGGCCACCGAGTCGCCCGGTGCCGCCGGTGCGACCGCCAAGGCGCCCATGGCCGACGACGACGAGAAGGCACACCGCCGCGCCGAGTCGCAGGAGCGGGCCAAGCTGATGGGCCAGCTCTCCGCGGACGTGAAGATGCAGGTCGCCCGCAAGGAGCTCACCCTGCTCGAGGCGCTTGCCAGCGCCGGGATCCAGATCCCCGAGTGGCTGCGTACCGGGGCCAGCGCGCCTGCCGGCGCTCCGGTCGCCGCCGGCGACGTCGTGATCAGCGAGAGCGGCCGCGATCCACGGACCCAGCACCAACCCGACGACCTTTCGGCGCAGAAGGCCGAGGCTGCCGTCGAGGAGACCGGCAGCGCACAACCGGCACGGCCGCTCTCGAGCGGGGATGCAGCGCCGGCGGACCTCGATCCGAAGGAGCAGCGCAAGGCCGAATCACAGCGCAAGCTGGCGCTGATGCAGGGGCTGCCGTCGGAGCTGAAGCTGCGCGTCGCGAAGCGCGAGATCAGCCTCGAGGAAGCCCTTCGCGAGGCGGGCGTGGACCCGGAGGCATCCGCCTAGCCATGGTCACGCGAATTGCCCTAGATGGGGTTGGCGGCCAGGGGGTCCGCGTCATCGCGGGCGTGCTCGGGGCACTGCTGGCGCGCATGGGCAAGGAGGTGACGGTCCTCTTCGACTACGACTCGAGCGTGCGCGGCAGCATGTCCGACGCGTTCGTGATCTTCGACGACGAACCCATCCTCAACCCGGTGGTCGAGGAGGCGGACATCATGCTCAAGCTCGCCGACAAGGGGCACATGCGCATCCACGGCAAGGTGGTCATCACCGACCTCGGCCTCAACGTCCCGGGTGCGGAGCAGATTCCCTTCGCTTCGCTCGGCAGCGAGAAGTTCGGCAAGGAGCTGTTCGGCAACATGATCGCCCTGGGGCGTCTGCTCCGCCTCGCCGAGATCGAGTTCCACGAGGCCGCCATCCGCGAGTCGCTGCCCCGCCGCTTCCAGGACGAAAACGTCGCCGCCATCCGCTACGGCTACGAGCTGACCCACGAGGAGGTCGAGCAGCTGGCGGATGCCGCGCCGCCATCCCGCTTCGAGATGAACGATGCGGCCACGGCGCCCTACCATCGGGAGACGGGAATCGCCACCGGTGGGCAGATGGCCGTCGCCGGGGACCCCGGGGAGACCGGCTAAGGAAAGCCGGCCGACGTGGACGGGACACCGCGCGTGAGCGGGAACGCTTCACTCCTCGATGAAGCGCGGCGCCGCCTGGACGGCGGGGACCCCCGCTCGGCCATGGTCCTTGCCGAGCCAATCCTTGCGTCCGCACGGGCGTCCGGGCGCCCCGAGCAGATTGGGCAGGCGGCACAGCTGATGGGTGAGTGCCACTACGTCATCGGAGACGTGGCCACCGCATGGTCGCTGGCCGAGGAAGCGGTTCGCGCCGATGAGGAGGGCAGCGATGATGCCTCGCTCGGCAGCTCCCTGAACCTGCTCGGGGTGCTCCAGATCACCGCCGGCCGACTCGACGAGGCGGAGCGAACCTTGCGACGCTCGTACGACCTGCGAGCGGCAGCGCTGGGGCCGGACGACGAGGATGCGATCGAGAGCCTCAACAACGTTGCGGTGGCCATGTGGCGCTCCGGCCGGCACGAGGAGGCCATCGCCCTCCACGAGGAATCCCTGCGCCGATGCGAACGTGCACTTGGCGAAGGCCATCGGCGCACGGCCGAGACGCTGAACGCCCTGGCGGTCAAGGTCGCGGCGCTGCCGGACGGCGGTGAACGGGCACGGGCGTTGTACGAGCGCGCCCTGACGGCCGCCGAGCTGGGCATCGGGCCGGAGAGCGATCTCGTGGGACGGCTGCTGGCGAACGTGGGGATGTCGTACGTCAACATGGGTCAGCCGGATCGCGCAAGGCCGATGCTCGAGCGGGCGCTGACCCTCCACGAGCGCCATTTCGGCCCAATGAGCCGCTGGACGGCGGTCGTCCTGGAAGCCATCGGGAACCTCGCCTTCGCGGAGGGCCGCTACGCGGATGCGCGGGAGGCGTTCGAACGGACGTTCCTCATCCGCATCGACGAGCTCGGCCCGGATCACCGCGAGACGGTTGATGCCGCACTGGCGCTCGTGACGGTCTTCAGCAAACTCGCCTCGGAGGGGCAGCACGGGACGGACGGAGACGCAGTGGCGGAGGCGACGGCCATCTACCTGCCGATCCTCACCCTGCGGCCGGACCTCGCGCCGCCATTCTTCAGCGATGCACAGCTCACTCGCGACGAGGCCGCGGAGCAGCTGCGCACCATCGCTCGCCGGTTCGCTGCGCGCCGCGCACCCGAGAGCGGGCAGCCGGTTGCCCGCGCGCGCGCCGAATCCCTCCTGCACGAAGCGGACGCCGCGTTCGTGACCGGAAACCTGGTGACGGCGCAGGATCGTGTGCGCGAAGCCATCGGTCTTCTCGATTCCGCGTTCGGGACCGACAGCACCGAACTGGTCGAGCCGTTGCGGCGCCTGCGGCTCATCCTGCGGCTGGCGGGCACAGAGGCGGAGGTGCTGCCCATCCTCGAGCGAATCACCGCGATCCTGGCCGGCGCCTACGGCCGCGGGCACCCCCTTGCGGTCCAGGCCCTGGGAGAGCAGTACTGGCAGGAGCTGCGCGAGTACGGCCCGGCGGGGGGACGCGCCACGGCGACACGGATCGAGCAGCTCACCGAGCGCATGCTGGGACCGGCGAATCCGGTGGCCCGCGCGATCGTGGGGGCGATCGAGAGCGCGCGTGACAGTCTCCCATCCGACGCACAACCCGATGAGGTGGCGCTCTCGGCGCGGCGCGAGCGGTTCCTGTCGGAGCCGACCCGGCTGGTCGAGGAACTGCTCGGGGATCTCGCCAACGTCGACTGGCGCGCGCTCAGTCACGCCTATGGCCGGGCGATCGACACGCCGATGCACCTGCGAACGCTCCTGGCGGATGACGAGCGCTTGCGAGCCGATGGGCGGCAGTTGCTCACCGAGTCCGTCCTTCACGGCGGGTCGATCTACCCCGCCACTGCCCCCGTCCTGCGATTCGTGCGTCGCATGGTGGTGGATGCCAGGGTTCGTGGACGATCCGACCTCCTGGAGCTGCTGCTGGCTGCGCAGCGGAGCGCTGGTGACGACCCCGACGTGGCAGCGGAGCTCGGCGATCTGCCGGGACTGCTGAGCCGTCTCGCTGCTGCCGATCCCGAACCGCACCTGCAGGAGGCCGCGCTCAAAGCCCTGTCGAGCATCGCCGGGACCGACCGCGGCAACTGACCGGCCGTATCATCGGCGCCACAACTACCGGAGCAGCTGCCCTGTCGGCGCGGTACGCATTCCGAGCCCAGGCGAGCAAGAGAGGAGCGGCGGCGATGAGTGGCGGTTCTCGCGAGATCGTGGAGCGCTTTGCACGCGCCCTGGCCGCGTTTGACAAAGAAGGCGTCCAGGCAGTGCTGCACGACGACTTCGTGGACGAGTATCCGCAGTCGGGCGAGCGGATCGTGGGGAAGGCCAACCTCGTGGCAATGGTTGAGCATTATCCGGGCTTCGATCGTGAGCCGCTGCACGGCGAGCTCAAGCCGGTGCTCGGTAGCGACGACTCGTGGGTCGTGGGTCCTTCCTATACCGTCGTCCACGTCATCGGCAGCGGCGAGGAGTTCGGGATCGCGGGAATCCTCCACTACCCGAACAATGAGACGTGGCACGTCGCACAGTTCGTCCGCCTGCGCGACGGGAAGGTGTGGCGCGTGGTGTCCTACTTCGGACGGCCGTTCGATCCGCCGGAGTGGCGCCGACCGTACGTCCAGCTCGCCGACCCGGGGCAGGGTTCCTAGGTCTTCCGGCCGGGCTCCAGGCGGACCCGTTCGAACGTCAGGCTGATCGGCTCCGCGTAGCGCTTGCCGTTCGTCTTGTCGTGACGCCCGAAGGTGGGTGATGCGATGCAAACCGTCAGGTCGTACTCGCCGGCCTCGTCGATGTGGATGCTGTGGCCGTAGTGGTACATGGTCGGGTGCCACAGGAACGGGAGCCGATACGTCCCAACTTCATGCCCATTGCGCGTCGCGACGGTGACGGCGACCGACAGCTCCGGGACGAAGCGATGGTCCGCGGCGTCCATGACGACCACCTCGAGGTGAGCGTTGAGGCCCACAGCCGGCTCCTTCAGTTCGAGGCGTCCTCCGAGCAGGTGCCAGAGCGGCTCCGCCTCCTCAGTTGCGACGCCGACGAGGTAGTCGCCGGCGCGCTGCATGTCGCCGGCGGTGGCGACGTTCTTCACGAAGTACTCGACCATGCGGTAGTAGGCCTCGCCGGCCTCCTTTGCCAGCCGCAGCCCCTGCTCGCTGGCCTCGTCGGTGACCTTGCGAGGCGGGGCGCCGTGGGCGGTCATCTGCATGGCTCCCGGTGCGACTTCTCATCCATCGTCATACCGGATCGGGACCGCAGCCGGCGTGCCAGACATTACGTTGGCGGGGCCGGATCTCCCAGGTAGCCCAGGTCGGAAAGCCTGGCGTCGAGCTGTGCCCGTTCCGCCTCGGTCAGGGAGCGCATCGGCCGTCGCATGTCCGGTTGGACCGGGATTCCGCGTCGGGCAAGCACGTGCTTCAGCGAGGCGATGAACGGCTGACCCTCCATGACGCTCCGAAGCCCCGCCAGGCGTGCCGCGGCCGCCTCGTCCGCGTGGTCGAGACCCTGGCGCACGATCTCGGGGAACGCGCTCGCCAAACCCGAGACCGATCCTGCCGCGCCTCCCGCAACGGCCGGCGTGATGAGCGGCTCAGAGCCGACCAGCACCGGCAGTCCCAGCGACAGGTATGGCTCGACACGGTCAAATGGCGCCTCGCTGACCTTCAGCCCGGCGAGGTTATCGGCGCGCTCGCGAACCCGAGCCACCACCTCGACGGGCACCGGGTAGCCGCTGCGCGCCGCGAAGGCGTAGATGAAGAACGGGAGGGGCGCGGCGGCTGCCGCGGCGGCCACGAAGTGCTCGGTGAGCGCGGAGGCATCCAAGGGGAAGTAGGGCGGCGGGATGACCGCTACGCCATCGGCGCCGATCTCCGCCGCGTGCGCGGCGAGTGCGACGGTCTCGGCGGTGTTCTGGGCTCCGCAGTGCACGACCAGGACGCCCTTCAGGGCGGCGCGGAAGACGACCGCCATCCGTTGCCGCTCCTCGATGGCGAGCAGGATGCCCTCGCCGGTGGTGCCGCAGGCGAAGACGCCATCGGCTCCGTGGTCGGTGAAGAAGCGGACCATGGGCCACACCGCCGCCTCGTCGAGCGCGGCCCCGTCGTCGCGCAGCGGCGTGGCGGCGGCCACGATCAGCGGCCTGCGTTCCAGGTCCCATGGCAGGTCCGACACCTGCCCAGCGTACCTTGTCGCGTCCGCCAAGGGCGGCTAGTCTCGGTGGACATGGTGACGCTGAAGCGACCGATCCCGGACCTCGACGTGATCCGTCGCGCGCCCAAGGTGCTGCTCCATGACCACCTCGACGGCGGGTTGCGGCCCGCGACCGTCATCGAGCTGGCTCGGGAAGCCGGCTACACGGAACTGCCAACGACCGATGCCGCTGACCTAGGCCGATGGTTCACGCGGGGCGCAGACCGCAAGAGCCTGGAGCTCTACCTGGAGGGGTTCCGCCACACCGTCGCGGTCATGCAGACGCGGGACGCGCTCGAGCGCGTCGCCGCCGAATGCGCGGAAGACCTTGCGGCCGATGGTGTTGTCTACGCCGAGGTGCGCATGGCGCCCGAGCTGCTCACCGCGGGCGGCCTCAGCCTGGACGAGGCGACCGAAGCCATGCTCGCCGGCCTGCGGCGGGGCGCGGAGGGGCGCCCCATCACCCTGGGCCTGATCATCACCGCCATGCGCCAGGCCGCTCGCTCGGTCGAGATCGCAGAGCTGGCGGTCCGCCACCGCGAGGGTGGCGTGGTCGGGTTCGACATCGCCGGACCCGAGGCCGGCTTTCCGCCGAGCCGGCACCTGGACGCATTCCACATCATCGCGCACGAAAACTTCCACTTCACGATCCACGCCGGCGAGGCGTTCGGCCTGCCCAGCATCTGGGAGGCCCTGCAGTGGTGCGGTGCCGAGCGACTTGGCCACGGCGTGCGGATCGTCGACGACATCACACAGCGGCCCGACGGTCGCGTCGTGCTCGGGAGGCTCGCAGCCTACGTTCGTGATCGGCGCGTGCCGCTGGAGATGTGCCCCACCTCGAACGTCCACACCGGCGCGGCTGCCAGCGTTGCGGAGCACCCGATTGACCTGCTGCGGCGGCTGCGCTTCCGGGTCACGGTCAACACCGATAACCGGCTGATGAGCGGCATCAGCCTCTCCGACGAGTTTGCGGCGCTGGTCGCGGCGTTCGACATCGGCCTCGACGACATGGAGTGGCTGACCCTCAACGCGATGAAGTCGGCCTTCTCGCCGTTCGACGGCCGTCTGCGCATCATCAACGAGCAGATCAAGCCCGGGTATGCGCGGTTGCAGGCAGAGCAGGCCGCCGTGGAGCTCGGCGCCCGCTGATGCCCGGCCTCACCTAGCTCCGTGAGCCGCGGCCGCGCGCCGCACGGACCGAGGGTCGCAGCCAGCGTGGCATGTTTGCCTCCTCGCGGAAGGGGCTGGGCGCGACCCCGGACGGATCAGCGGGGGCGACGTCGGCCTGGACGGGGACCAGGGTTCCGCTCGCCGGACCCGGCTCGGCCCAGCGTCGACGCCTGGACTGCAGGAGGAGCAGCCACAGCCCGGCCGCAGTCACCCCCGCCCAGGTGGCGAACCGGACGAGGCTGCCGGAGAAGCTGCCATCGCTCGGTATCGTTACCCCCTTGACCGGCGGGCTCCCATCGCCGGCGTTGCCCCAGGCGAGCGCGGGCGACGGAGTTGTCGTGCCGGCCGCCGATGAGGTGGGGGCGAGGCTGTCGCTCGCCGGCGCCGTGGTGGCCGGCGGCGAGGCGCCCGGGCTGGATGCGGACGACGGGGGGGCTGTGGACGACGGAGTGGTCGGTGTTGGCGGTGCGACGGACGGCCGCCCTGTTGGCGCTGCCGTTGGCTTCGCGGTCGGGGCTGGCGTCGGCTTCGGGGTCGGCTTCGGGGTCGGCTTCGGGGTCGGCTTCGGGGTCGGCGGTGGGGTCGGCTTCGGGGTCGGCTTCGGCGTTGGCGGGGGCGTGGGGGTCGCCGCGGTCACCAAGAAGGTCGCCGGCTGCACCCCGAAAAGCGTTACCTGCTTGCTACCCGATGCTGCCGCGAACGAGTAGCTGTAGGTACCCGGCTTCGTGAAGCGGACGGCCGTGCTGAAGACGACCCCGCTTGCATACGACGTGTTCCTGCCGCTGAGCGTGTATGTCGTGGAGCTTCCCGAGACGGCGACCTTCAGCGTCACGAAGTCGGGAGCGCAGTTCCCGGTGTCGCTGTAGGTGACCGTGAACGCGAACGCAGTGGAGGTGCTGCCCGAGCCGGGGCTGACACCACCGTTCGAGAGGCTGGTGGTGTGGCCTCCGCCGCTGCACTGGCTCGCGCCGGCGACGGCCGGCCAGGCCAGGGTCATCAGGAGCGCCGCAACGAGGGCTGCGGACGCGTACCTGGCGATGAGCAGTCCCTCCCTGGGAATTTTGGCTGACGTTCGTGGCTTTGCCCCACAGCAACGGTAGAGCGGACGAGGTCGGCCGGCACATGGGACGTCCGTACCACGCTCGGGTCCCGGTCGGAGCCGCCCGCCGCTGGGACCTGGGTCATGCCTGCCCGTACTACCGGGCCATGCCTCTAGCGCCGCCGGAGGGGTATGACGTGGTGGCAATTCGCTTCATCGGCCAGGAAACGGTATGTCATCTCTCGCGAGCCACGCCCAGAGCAGCACCGCGGCAGCCACGCCAGCCGCGGTGCGAGTGGCTGCGTCCTCGACTGCCGCGCTGTCGGTCGCCTTCCTCGGGGTCATGGCCATGGCCCTCCCGTTCTACGTGGGAGCGGCAGCTGAACCCCTCGACATCGGCTCGCTGGCGTGGCTCCTGGCGGCCGGGATCGGCGTGCCGATAACCCTCGTCGCCGGATCGCGTGCGCTCGCGGATCGCCGGGGCGCAGGCACCATGGCTGCCGTCGCGGCCGAGAGGCCACGGGAGGCCGTGCGGGCCGATGCACCGGCACCCGCGGTCAGCGTCCAGGCCGGCCTGCTCGACGCCGCTGGCTTTGACGCCGAGCTGGCGCGCCAGGTCGAGTTGGCATACGAGATGGAGCAACCCCTCTCACTGGCTGTCCTCGACGTCGATCAACTTGCGCAGATCAACAGGGAGCACGGCGAGGAGGCGGGGGATCGGCTGCTGGCTGCCATCAGTCGGCTGTTGACGAGCCGGACGCGAACCGAGGACGCTGCCTTCCGAATGGACGGCGACGAGTTTGCGATCCTGATGCCCGGATGTCCCGCCGGGAAGGCGCAGGGTGTCCTGCGTCGACTGCTGCTGGCCGCGCTCGAGGAGGGAGATCGGGCAGGTGCCGCTGGCGAGTGGTCGTTCTCAGCCGGCATCTCGAGCCTGCCGGAACTGAGCGAAAGCCCGGCGGCGCTGCGGCGCGACGCGCGTGCCGCCCTCGGCTGGGCGAAGGCGCACGGGCGAACCGACGTCCAGCTCTTCGACTCCTTCCGTGACCTCACCGAAGAGGAGCGCCGGGACGCGGCCGCGCTGTCGACCGCACCGCCGCTCGGCGACGACGACTTCACCTCGGGCGGCGAAGCCGGCCCGCCCATCCAGCTCCGCTTCCTGGGTGCCGCCGCCGAAGCATCCCCGCCCACGGCGCCCACTGTCGGACGAGAGGCGGAGTGGGTGGACCCGCGCCTGGTGCTCATCGGCCTGGCGGATGCGCCGAGCGCCGGCACGGCCCGCCGGCGTACCGACCGCTGATCGGACGTTCCGACCGCCACCTTGCGACGAACACCCTGCTCGCGGCTGTGGTCGGCCAACGGCCGCCTTGCGTCGGTGTATCCTGACCCGACAGTCGATGAGCCTCTTTCACGAGGAGAACTGCCCGATATGACCTACGTCATCGCTGAGCCGTGCATCGGTGTCAAGGACGCATCCTGCGTCGACGTCTGCCCGGTTGATTGCATCCACGCCACCGACGACGATCCGATGTACTTCATCGATCCGGACGAGTGCATCGACTGCGGCGCCTGCGAGCCCGAGTGCCCGGTGACCGCCATCTTCGCCGAGGACGCGGTGCCGGACGACCAGCAGAAGTACATCCAGATCAACGCCGACTACTTCGCGAACAAGTAGCGTGGCAGCTCGCTTCATCGCGCTCTTCAGCCAACCCGAGGATCCCGAGGCCTTCGACCGGCACTACCGCGAGGTCCACGCACCGATCGTCCGTCGCTACCCGCAGCTTCGCGAGCTGCGCCTGACGAAGGCCGATGGCGTGGCTGGTCGCCCGTCGCCCTACTACCTGGTGGCGGAGATGGCCTTCGACTCGCGCGCCGACCTGGATGCCGCGCTCGCTTCCGAGGCGGGGATGGAGAGCGGCCGCGACCTGCGCAACTTCGCGGGCGCCGGCGTGAACATGCTGATCGTCGACGACGATTCCCCGCTGGAGGCCCGAGGGGATGCCTGAGCCATCGGTCCCCACGCCACGGGATCCTTCGGCCTTCGGATTCGAGCGCATCAGGTACCGAAAGGATTCTGCGGCCGCCGTGGCGACCGTGGCGATCGACCGGCCCGAGGTGCTCAACGCCTTCGACTTCACGACCCTTCGCGAGCTGGCGCAGGCCTTCGAGGACGCCAGCTGGGACGACGCTGTCGCCGTGGTGGTCGTGACCGGTGCCGGTGATCGCGCCTTCTGCACCGGTGCGGACCTGGACGAGCAGGCCCGCATGGGAACCCATTCGGGACAGTACTGGCGCTGGATGGGCGCCTTCATCGAGATGCACGATCGGCTGCGCCACATCGGAAAGCCCACCATCGCGCGCATTAACGGCGTAGCGGTGGGTGGCGGCCAGGAGCTGCAGCTGGCCTGTGACCTGTCGGTGATGGTCGACGACACCTACATCCGCCACGTCGGGCCCGAGCACGGGTCGGTCCCGGCCGGCGGCGCGACGCAGTGGCTACCGCTGGTGGTTGGCGACCGGCGGGCGCGAGAGATCGTCATGCTCTGCGACCGGATCTCCCCCCAGCAGGCGCTCGACTGGGGGTTGGTCTCGCGGGTCGTCCCGCGCGCCAAGCTCGACGCCACCGTGGCCGACCTGGCCGACAACCTCCGGCGCAAGCTGCCGGAGACGATCCGCTACACGAAGGCGCAGCTCAACTGGTGGCGCGACCTGGTCTGGTCCCAGACGGTCACGCACGCGCGCGACTGGCTGGCGATCCACTCGACCTCCGACGAGACGAAGGAGGCGGTGGACGCGTTCCACGAGAAGCGCGAGCCCCGCTACGACGCCCTGCGTGAAATGGCGGTCTCGCCGCGGACGTGTGGGCGGTGCGGCGCCTCGGGCCTTCCGGCGGGACATGGTTTCTGCGGCGTCTGCGGCTCGCCCCTGACCGATGCGTGGGAGCGTGCGGAGCCGTGACGGCTGCGGAGCAGCTCGTCCTCGTCGAGCGGCAGGCGGAGCAGCGGACGGCCCTGGTCCGCCTCAACCGGCCGAAGCAGCTCAACGCCCTCAACGGCGCGACCATGGACGCCCTCTGCGAGGCGCTCGAAGAGCTCGACCGCGACGAGGCCGTTCGCGCCATCGTCGTCACTGGCAGCGAGCGCGCCTTCGCCGCCGGGGCGGACATCGGTGAGATGGCAGAGGCGACCCCCATCGACATGCTCCGAACCAACCGGATCGCCCAGTGGGACCGGATTCGGCGCATAACGAAACCGGTCATCGCCGCGGTGAACGGCTGGTGCCTGGGTGGAGGCTGCGAGCTGGCCATGACGCTCGACCTCATCCTTGCGGGGGAGAACGCGAAATTCGGGCAGCCGGAGATCAACATCGGCGTCATCCCCGGCGCGGGCGGGACGCAGCGGCTGACCCGTGCCATCGGCAAGAGCCGCGCCATGGAGATGGTCCTCACCGGCGACCCGATGGCCGCCCGGGAGGCGGCCGATCGAGGCCTCGTGGCTCGCGTGGTGCCGGACGAGCTAGTGGTCGAGGATGCCCTCGTGCTTGCCGCCGAGATTGCCACCAAGTCGCCGATCGCCCTGCGCGTGGCCAAGGAGGCCGTCAACGCCGCGTACGAGATGAACCTGACCGATGCGCTGGCCCACGAGCGCCGACTCTTCTACCTGCTCTTCGCCAGCGAGGACCAGAAGGAGGGAATGGCGGCCTTCATGGAGAAGCGCGAGCCCGACTTCACGGGCCGCTGAGGCGGCCGATGGACGGGCCGGATGCGTACCTCCGGAGGCTTCCCATTGGGGAGCGGCTGCCGGCCGACGAGGTGGTGCGCGACCCGCTCTTTCCGTTCGAGGGCGAGTTCACCACGCAGCCGCTCCATGAGCCGATCCTCCCCGAGCCGGAGCGCCACGGCGTGGAGGAGCGCGATTGCCGATCATGCAACGGCAGCGGTGACGAGGCGTTCGTCGCCTGGCAAGACGAGCGCTGGCGCCTGCTGGTGGACCCGGAGCCTCATGGACTCCCGATGGTGGCGGTGATGCAGCCCAAGGCGCACGCCGACCTGGAGGATCTTCCCGCCCGAGAGTCTGCCGAGCTGGGGCCGATGATCCAGCGCGTCGCCCGCGCCATCGGCCGCCTGGAGTCCGTCGGCCGCGTCCACGTCAACCGCTGGGGCGACGGCAGCTTCCACTTCCACGTCTGGTTCCTTGCCCGCCCGCTCGGGATGTGGCAGATGCGGGGCGCCATGCTCGCCATCTGGGACGACCTGCTCCCCAAGGTGCCGGCGGGCGAATGGGAGGCGAGTCGCCGCGCCGTAGCGGCGGCCATGGCCGGCGAAGGCGGCATCAGTCGGTTGGCTTCTGGACCCACCATTCCTTGAACTCGCGGGCCCGGCCGTCATCGGCGAACCGGACCAGCCAGACGTTGGCATACGCCTCGTCCCAGGGCTCGCCCTCGCCACGGTCGTAGTAGGTCCAGCCCTCGACCACCGCGGTGTCGCCATCCACCGCCAGGACCTCGTGGTCGAAGCGCCATCCGATCTTCGAGTCGCCGCGCTCCACCCACTTGGCGACGATCTCGTCACGCCCCTGCCACCCGGTCGCCTCGCGGCGCCACGGGTACGGCTTGTAGGTCGCGTCCTCGGTGAAGAGTGCGGCAACGTCGTCGGGCGAGTCGCTCTGCCACGCCGCGCGGTACGCGGCGATCCAGCGTTCTACTCCGGCACGGTCCATGGCGTGTGCTCCTGAGCTAAATCTCGACGGGCCGATGCTATGGCACGAGGGCGTCACCAGTCAAGTGCCAATGGGCGGTGATGAAGCGTCATGGGAGCCTGGCTGGCGCCAGCCGCGCTGGTTAGAATCGGCAGCATGCCGGAACCCGCCCACGAGACGATCCGCGTCGAGGTGGCCGATGGCGTCGCCACCATCGTGCTCAACCGGCCCGACTCCCTGAATGCCTTGAACGTCACGATGCGCCGCGAGCTGCTGGCCGCCTTCAAGGCGCTGTCGCGCGACGAGACCGTGCGCGCCGTGGTCCTGACCGGCGAGGGACGCGGGTTCTGCTCGGGAGCCGACCTGCGCGCCGGGCCGGATGAACGTGACTTCCGCACGCGCCTCGCTACCGAATACAACCCGCTGGTCAGGGCCATCAGGGAGCTGCCGAAACCGGTCGTCGCCGCGGTCAACGGGGTCGCCGCCGGCGCTGGCGTCAGCCTGGCGCTGGCCTGCGACCTTGTCTATGCCAGTGACGAGGCGCGCTTCATCCAGGCCTTCGTGCGCATCGGCCTGGTGCCCGACTCCGGATCGACGCGGACGCTGGTACGCGCCCTCGGCCGCCATCGGGCGGCGCAGCTCATCTTCGGCGGGGACCCGCTGACCGCCGCGGAGGCGAGGGAGAGCGGGCTCGTGAATGCGGTCGTCCCGGCAGCAGCGCTGCGTGCAACGGTCGCCGAGGCAGCCCAGCGGCTCGCCGCGGCGCCGACGAAGGCACTCGGGCTGGCCAAGCGCCTGATCAACCAGGCGGAGGATGCATCGCTGGACGAGAGCCTGGCGACGGAGGCAGCGCTGCAGGAGCTGGCCGGCCGGACGCAGGACCATGCCGAGGGCATCGCGGCCTTCGGCGAGAAGCGGGAGCCGCGCTTCGTTGGCCGCTGACGGAGAGCGGCTGGCGGCGGTCGAGCGGGTTTCGGTACTTGGTGCCGGGACGATGGGCAGCGGGATCGTCCAGGTGGCGGCAGAGGCCGGCCTCCACGTCCGCCTGCACGATCCGGTTCCCGGGGCGGTGGAACGGGCGCGCGAGCGAATCAGCCGGTTCCTGGCGCGGAAGGTCGAGAAGGAGCAGATGACGGCGCAGCAGCGCGAGGCCGCCATGGCCTGCATCGATGCGACGGGCAGCCTCGAGGAGCTGGCTAGCGACGCGGACGTGGTGATCGAGGCGATCCCGGAAGAGCTCGAGCTGAAGCGCGAGGCATTCCGCGTGCTGGATGCGACGACGAGCCGGGAATCGGTGCTTGCCACCAATACGAGCAGCCTGTCTGTCGGTGCCATCGCTGCCGCCACCGAGCGGCCGGGCAGGGTCGTCGGCATGCACTTCTTCAACCCTGTTCCGCTCATGCCCCTGGTCGAGGTGGTGGCGGGCGCCATGACGGAGCCCGCCGTGACCGATGCGGTCGCCCGCCTTGCGCGGCGGCTCGGCAAGACGCCGGTGCTGGCAGCCGATACGCCAGGCTTCATCGTCAACCGCGTCGCGCGGCCCTACTACCTCGAGGCGCTGCGCATCGTCGGCGATGGGGCCGCCGAGGTAGAGGCGGTTGATGCCGCCATGCGTGGCATCGGCTTCCGGATGGGACCGTTCGAGCTCCTCGACACCATCGGCCTGGACGTGAACTTCGCGGTCAGCCAGAGCGTGTTCGACCAGTTCTTCCACGACCCGCGCTACCGACCACACCCGCTGCAGCGCAGCCTGGTGACGGCCGGGCGCCTCGGTCGCAAGGCCGGCGCAGGGTTCTACGACTACGGTTCCGACGGTGCGCGCGGCCGCGCCTGGCCAGGGCTCTCACGCAGGCCCGACGGGCCGCCGCTGCAGCGACTGGACGAGCAGCAGATCGCCGCGCGAATCCTGGCAACGATCGTGAACGAGGCCGCGTCGGCGGTCGCGGATGGTGTCGCCTCCCCCGACGCCGTCGACACCGCCATGCGGCTCGGCATGAACTACCCGTCAGGGCCGCTGGAGTGGGGCGAGCGGATCGGCCTGGTCCACGTGGTCCATACGCTCGATGCGCTGCAGGCTGCCGTCCCGGATGGACGCTATCGGGTCGTGCCCCTGCTCCGATCCCTGGCCGAGGCCGACGCCTCGTTCTTCCCAGTCAGCGTGTGACCCACCTGCTGCGCGACCGCTTCCGCGCGGTCATCTTCGACATGGACGGCCTGCTGCTGGACACCGAGATCCTCTGGCATCAGGCCGAGGTGGAGCTCTTCGCCCGCCGGGGAGCCGAATTCACCTGGGACGACAAGATGACCGTCATCGGCACCAGCTTCGCGTTCACCGCGGATTACTTCGCGGATCGGCTTGGCGTTCCGCACGACCAGGGACCGGGCCTCGTGCGCGAGATGATCGACCTGATGCACGGCCACCTGCGCGAGCAGGTCGAGAGCCGGCCGGGCGCGTTCGAGCTGGTGGAACGCCTGCGCGGCCACACCCGGTTGGGACTGGCCTCGAACTCGCCGAGGGCGCTCGTCGACACCGCCATGGCCACTGCGCGCGTCGGCGACGCCTTCGACGTGATCGTGACCTCCGACGATGTCGCGCGCCCCAAGCCGGCGCCGGACCTTTACCTGCTCGCCTGCGAGCGGCTGGGCGTGGTGCCGGAGGATACGCTCGCGCTGGAGGACTCGGCGAGCGGCGTGACCGCCGCCAAGGCGGCGGGGCTGACCTGCATCGCCGTCCCGCAGTTCGCCGAGACCGATGTCTCCGCCTCCGACCGCATCATCGACTCGCTGGAGGAGCTCCTGGCGGAGACGTAGACTGCGCGGCATGTGCCGATCGATCAAGACGCTCCGCATCCTGGACCAGCCAGCCTCCGACGATGACGTGCGCGCCGCCGCGCTGCAGTACGTGCGCAAGGTGAGCGGCTACCGCAAGCCGTCGCCCGCCAACGAGGCCGCGTTCGACGCCGCGGTGGACGAGGTGGCGGCGGTCTCGCGACGACTGCTCGACGCAGTGACGGCGACCCATCCAGCGCGGCGCTCCGCCTGAGGCGAGCCGCCGCTCGGCACCCTCAGCGGCCGATGCGGTAGCCGAGCAAGGACGGCAGCCGACCGATCGCGTCCAGGACGCGCGACGGACGGCGCCCCGCGTCGTAGGCGTCGTCCTGCCGGATGAGCGCCTCGCGCACCAGTCGGGCCGCCCGCGAAGCGGACCGGCTCCGGCGGCAGCAGCGGCTGTCGGCTGGCCGACGATCGGCAGGCGTGCCAGTGGGTCGTCCGGCCGGTCGACCAGCGCGGCGAGGATACGGCCCGCGAAGCGCGATGGCCCGGCACCGTTCCCTGCGAAAGCCGTGGGCGAAGTGGAGTCGGCCGCGCTGCGTGCTCCCGATCTCCGGCATGCGGTCGCCGGTGATATCGATGGGACCGCCCCAGGCATCCTCCAGCCGCACCTCGCGCAGCATCGGCAGCAGGTGGTCCAGATTCGCCACCACGCGCCGCACCGCTCGGCGGTCGTGCGTGAAGACCGGGCCGATGCGCCCGCCAAAGCCGGCGGCGCCCACGCCGGCACCGAACGCGATGCGGCCGTCCGCGGTGGTCCGGAAGTAGCTGATCGTGTAGCGGTCGTCGCTGAGCAGCTCGCCGCCGGTCCAGCCGATCTCATCCAGCTGCCGGGGGATCGGCTCGGTCATCACCATGTAGCTGCCCCAGGCGAGGACGCGACTCCGGAAGCCCGGCCAGCCCGCCGCCCAGGCGTTGACCGCGAGCACGGCCTGGTCCGTCGTCACCGAGCCTGCCAGCGTCTCGACCCGCACGCGGCCATCGCGCCCTCGCAGGCCGTGGACGGAGGTGCCCTCGTGGATCACCACGCCCTGCTCGAGCAGGACGCGGCGCAAGCCGCGTGCGAGCCGGGCCGGCTGGATCGACGCGGCGCTCGGCATCAGCAGGCCGTCGCCGAAGGCCGGGGAGGCGCAGACCCGCTGCACCTCGGCGGGTGAGAGCGGCTGCAAGTGCTCAGCGGCGCCCAGCTCCCAGAGCCTCGCCACCCTGGGGCCCCAGGCGCTGGGACGCCCGGGGAAGGCGTTGACGGTCAGGTAGCCGGCCTTCGTGAACCCCGCATCGACATCGTGCTCGGCGCACCATGCGCCGATGCCGTCGACGACCTCGTCCGCCTGGCGCGCGATCTCCAGGCCTGCCTCGCGCCCGTATCGGTCCACCAGGTAGGGGAGGTCCTCCCACCAGCCGTGCACGAAGCCGCCGTTGCGGCCCGATGGTCCGCCGCCACAGATGTCCTGCTCCAGGAGCACGATGCGCGTCCCGGGAGCGCGCTTCGCGAGGAAGTAGGCGGTCCACATGCCGGTGTAGCCACCACCGATGATCGCCACGTCGGCATGCTCGTCACCCCGCAGCGGCGGCGCCGGGGCGGGGTCGCCCTCCGCGGCAAGCGCATCGCGCAGCCACCACCCGCGGCGTCGGCCGGGCTCGGGAATCTGGCTCTCCGCGCGGGCGCCCATGCCGCGGATCGTACCGGCTCCTGGCGTGCTGATGATCCTGGTTCCCGGAGTCGGGCTCCTCAGCCTCCTGTGGCTGGCAGGACGCTGCGCGGGGACGGCCGTCCGACCGCACCCTGCTAGCATCGGCCGAACGATGTCGCACCAGCATGCCGACCCCGCCCGCAGCCCGGTCATCGTCGATGGGCTCCGCACGCCCTTCGGCCGGTACGGGGGGGCGCTGGCCGGCGTGCGACCCGACGACATGGCCGCGCACGTCATTCGCGCGCTGGTCGATCGGACCGGCATCGATCCCTCGCGGATCGACGACGTGATCCTGGGCGCTGCCAACCAGGCGGGCGAGGACAACCGCAACGTCGGCCGCATGGCCGCGTTGCTGGCCGGGCTCCCCGTCGAGGTGCCGGGCGCAACCGTGAACCGCCTGTGCGGCTCGGGCATGGATGCGGTGATCATGGCCGCGCACGCCATCGTCGCCGGGGACGGCGACCTCTTCGTGGCCGGCGGCGTGGAGTCGATGTCCCGCGCGCCGTTCGTCATGGCGAAGCCCTCGGCGGCCTTCCCGCGCGGTGAGCAGACCCTGTACGACACCACGCTCGGGTGGCGCTTCACGAACCCGCGCCTGGCCGATGCGCACTACCCCTATTCGATGGGCGAGACAGCCGAGAACGTGGTCGAGCGCGCGGGCGTCAGCCGCGAGGACCAGGATGCCTTCGCCCTCGAGTCACAGCGAAGGTGGGCCGCCGCCCAGGATGCCGGCCGCTTCGCCGACGAGGTGGTGCCCATCGATGTGCGGAGCGGGAAGCGCGGCGAGACGGTGAGCGTCAGCGTCGACGAGCACCCACGGCCCCAGACGACCATCGAGCAGCTCGCGAAGCTGAAGCCGGCCTTCCGGCGCGATGCGTCGGGAAGCGTCACGGCCGGCAACTCCTCGGGGATCAACGACGGCGCTGCGGCGCTGCTCGTCACCTCGCAGGCGCGGGCCGCCGAGCTCGGGCTGCGTCCCGTGGTGCGAATGGTGGCATCCGCGGTGGCCGGCGTGGACCCGGCGACGATGGGACTCGGGCCGATTCCCGCCAGTCGCAAGGCGCTGGAGCGCGCCGGACTCACCGTGGCCGACATGGACGTGGTCGAGCTCAACGAGGCGTTCGCCGCCCAGGCGCTTCCCGTCATGCGCGAGCTGGGCCTCGACGCGGAGACGACGAACGTGAACGGCGGCGCCATCGCGATCGGCCATCCGCTGGGCGCCTCGGGCGCTCGGCTGGTGGCGACGCTCATGCACGAGATGCGGCGCCATGGTGCGCGGCACGGCCTCGCCACGATGTGCATCGGGGTGGGGCAGGGGATCGCCTCGGTCTGGGAATCGGTCGAGTAGCCACTGGCAGGGCTAGTGTCGTCGCGCCGCCCACTCCTCGCGCGTGATCGCGTACTCGACGTCGCCATGCTCGTCGCCCGGGATGCGGTAGGGCCAGTCCTCGCGGAAGGTCCGGATGAAGCGGAGGCCAGCCTTCTCCATCACGCGTCGTGAAGCCCTGTGGATCGCCATGGCGTGGGCCACAACGCGCTCGGCCCCGAGCTCGTCGAACGCGCGCGCAACGAGGGCGCGCGAGCCCTCGGTCGCGTAGCCCTTGCCCCAGGCACTGCGTCGCAGCCGATAGCCGAGCTCGAGCTCATCGCGGAGGCCACTGTTAGGCCGGAGGTGGAACCATCCGATGAAGTCGCCGCTGCGCTCCTCGGCGGCCCAGGTGCCGCACCCGGGGAGGCTGTCGTACTCGGCGATCCAGTGCCTGAGCATGGCCCCATCGAATTCGGGAACGCCGCCGGTGATGAAGAACGTCACCTCCGAGTCGGCGTCCAGCTCGGCAAGGGGCGTGGCGTCCGACGGGGTGAAGCGGCGCAGCCGCAGCCGGTTCGTCAGGAGGACGACCATCAGCGGTTGCCGAGCTCCCAGCCGGTCCAGCTGGCGACGCGGATAATCGTGGCGGCCCCGAACGGCTCCGTCCAGGTCTCGTAGTCCGGATACCTGGCCCGCAGCAGCCGGATCGCCGAGTCACGCGGCGCGCCATCGACCACGACCTCCGCCGTGCCATCAGCTCGCACCCACCAGATGCCGGACCACGGCTCGTGATAGTCATCCACCAGGAGCGAGACCGCCGGGTTTGCCGCGATGTTCCGGTGCCGCAGCAGGTCCAGCCCGGACTTCGGCTTCGGGTCGGCGACGGAGTAGACGGTCTCCCCGTCGACCGCGAAGACGATCGGGACGAGATGGGGACGCCCATCAGCCCTTATGGTGGCCAGGCGGGCGACCCGCGCCGCGCTCAACCGGCGCCGGGCCTCATCGGGGTCCAGCGCCGGCATCGGCCTTCGCTCCTAGGACAGCTTCAGGCGCGGGAGCACCTTGGAGCCGAAGGTGCTGATGAACTCCGCCTGGTTGCGCCCGACGTTGTGCAGGTAGATCTCGTCGAAGCCCATGTCGACGTAGTTCTGCAGCATCTCGACGTACGCGTCGAGATCGGCGCTGATCATCATCCGGTTGGCGAAGTTCTCGATCCGGACCAGCTTCGCCATGTTGGCGAAGTCCTCCGGGTTCTTGATGTCCTGCTTCGGGAAGGGCATGCCGCCGTTCGGCCACTCCTTCAGCGCCTGCTCCTCGGCGGCCTGCTGCGACTCCGCCCACGAGACGTGGACCTGCAGCTGCGTCGCCATCTTCGAGGGATCCTTGCCAGCCTCGCGGGCGCCCTCGCGGAACTTGTCCCAGAGCATGTTGATCTTCTCGTCGGCCGCACCCACGGTGATAATGCCGTCCGCGTACCTGCCGGTGCGTTTCGCGTTCAACGGGCCGGCGGTGGCCACGTAGACGGGGACGCGCTGCTCGGGCAGGGTGTAGAGGCGCGCCGACTCGAGCGTGAAGTACTCGCCGTCGTGCTTGACGACCTTGCCGGTGAAGAGCTTGTCGATGACCTCGATGGCCTCGAACATCATGGCCGAGCGAATGCCGATCTCGGGCCACTCCCCGCCGATGACGTGCTCGTTGAGCGCCTCGCCGGCGCCCAGGCCCAGCCAGAAGCGACCGGGGTACATGGCGCCCAGCGTGCCGGCCGCGTGCGCGATGACTGCCGGGTGGTAGCGGAAGCCGGGACAGGTGACCGCCGTGCCGAACGGCAGCGAGGTGCGTTGGCCGAGCGCCCCCATGAAGCTGAAGGCGAAGGCCGACTGGCCCTGCTGCGGCGTCCACGGGTGGAAGTGCTCGCTCACCTGGAACCCGGCACTGAAGCCGGCCCCCTCGGCCTGCTCGGCCCAGTCGAGCAGGTCCGTCGGATGGAACTGCTCGAGCATGCATGCGTAACCCATCTTCGTCATGCCCAAAGCGTACCCTCTCGTCGATGTTGCGGCTGACCACCTACCGTCGCGCCCACGACTTCCTGGCCGCTGCGGGCGCCTGGCTGGCCGAGCGCGAGGCCGAGCACAACCTCATGCTGGGCATCGCCGGCGACCTGGCCGACGACGCCGATGCCGATGCCGATGCCGATGCCAGGCCGTACTTCGCCGTCATCGCGGACGAAGGGACGCCGGTGGCGGTCGCGATGCGATGGCCACCGTGGAACCTTCTGCTCTCGGAGGTCGATGACCCGATGGCGCTGCGGCTGCTGGCCGATGAACTCGCCGGTGTCGACCTCCCCGGCGTGACCGGACCCCCCGACGCCGTCGACCACTTCGCGGCGGCCTGGACTACGCACCACGACGGTCGCGCCGAGCCACTGATGGAGGAGCGCATCTACCGCCTGTCGCGCGTGACGCCGCCGTCGAGCGTGGCAGGCAGTGCCCGCCGCGCGACCGATGGAGACAGGGCGCTCCTCCGCCGCTGGATGGTCGACTTCCACCTCGAGGCGCTGCCGGAGCAGGATGCCGAACGCGTCGCGGGCATGGTCGACGCTTGGGATCCTGGCGGCCAACGACAGTTCTGGCTGTGGGAGGCGGCAGGCCGGCCGGTCTCGATCGTCTCGGCGCACAGCCCCACGCCGCACGGAATTCGCATCGGCCCGGTCTACACCGCGCCCGCCGACCGGGGACGGGGCTACGCCAGCGCCCTGACCGCCTTCGTCAGCCAGTGGAACCTGGACCAGGGTCGACGGTTCTGCTTCCTGTACACGGACCTGGCGAACGCCACCGCGAACCACGTCTACATCGCGATCGGGTACGAGCCGGTCACCGATGCGCGGATGGTCCGCTTCTCGACCTGACGCTCCGCGCCCCGACCGCGACTCGCGCAGCCGGGGCGCTCCCGGCTTCTCCCTCAGCTGCTGAGCGCGTCGATGCCGTCGCCGCTTCCGCCCCCCGCCGGCGCGTGGCGCATCCCGTGGCCGAAGCCGGGACCGGCTCCGCGCCGTGGCGGGAAGTCGTCCGCGTCGAGACGATCGGAAAGGTTCGCCAGGCGCAGATCTGCCCGCTCCTGGGTGATCCTGCCTGCCGCGACGAGCGCGTCGAGGTCCGCCCGGGCGGCGTCGAGGATCGCCTGTGAGACGTCATCGTAGTCGACGCCCTGCGCCTCGGCCACGTCCTGCAACGAGTCGCCGGCGCGCAGTGCGCTCGCGAGATCTCCCGGCTCCATGATCAGCGCATCAGCTGCGGCCGTCACCCAGTCGAAGCGGAAGTCCGCCCGCGCCGCGTGGTGTCCCAGGCCCATGAAGCCGGCGCCGAGCAGCCGGCAGCCGTCGCCGTCCGCCGCCTCGATGCGCTCCTTCATGCGGGTCGCGACGTCCTGTGGCAGGTCACCGCTGGCCGCCGCCTGGTCGATGGTGGCGATCGCAGCGGCCTTGCCGGCAGGCGCCAGGTCGTCCACGGCGACGCCGAGCGCATCGGCGAATGCCTGGCGCCAGAGGTCACAGTAGGCGCCGGCGTCCGAATCGTCGGCAACGATGCCGGTGCCGCTGCGGGCGGGAGAGCCCGGGCTGGCGGAGACGACGCTGATGAGCGTGCCGCCAACGAGGGCAGCGGCAACCAGGCTGCCCGCCAGCCCCAGCGCCTTGAGGGTCTTCATCGGTCCATTCCTTTCGGTCTGCAGGGATCGAGTGCGCCTTCAGCATCGGCATTGGCGATTCAGATCGCATCAAGATCGGCGACGTGCGTCTTGATATTTCCTGAACCGCCGCGGGATAGCATTCGGCCCATGGGTGCCAGGATCCTGGTCGTGGAGGACGAGCCTCGCCTTCGCGAGCTCGTCCGCCTCTACCTCGAGCGCGAAGGCCACGCGGTGACCGATGCCGGCGACGGACCGACGGCCCTGCAGGCGTATGCCCGCGACGGCGCTGACCTGGTGATCCTGGACCTCATGCTGCCCGGGATGCAGGGCGAGACCGTCCTGGAGGCGCTGCGCGAAGCGGGCGACGTGCCCGTGCTCATCACCTCGGCGAAGCGATCGGATACCGAGCGCATCGCGGGCTTGCGCCTCGGTGCCGACGACTACCTGGCCAAGCCGTTCAACCCGCACGAGCTCACGGCTCGCGTGGCGGCAATCCTGCGGCGGACGCGTCCGCCCGCGGAGGACGACGGCGTCCTCTCGCTGGCCGCTGGCCGGCTCGTCTTCGATCCCCGCAGCCGCGGATACACGCTCGCCGATGGCGGCGCTGGACGCCTGACGCCCGGCGAGGCGAACCTCCTGGGCGCCCTGGTGCGCCGCCCGGGCGCCGTGCTCGCTCGAGAGCTGCTGCTCCAGGCAGTTGCGCGCCGTCCCGACGAGGTCTACCAGCGCGTGGTGGACGTGCACGTCGCGAACCTCCGCAAGAAGCTTGGCGACGATGCCGGGCGGCCATGGCTCATCGAGACGGTGCCCTCCACGGGGTACCGACTGGTGGCCAGCGTCGAGCGGGCATGACCGCCGCACCGGCTCGCGGCCAGCCCCTCTCGCTGCGCCTGGCGCTGCTGCTCTCCGGCGCGGTCCTCGCCGTGCTGCTGATCACCGGGCTGGCCGTCAACCGCCTCGTCAGCCGCTCGCTCAACGAAGAGCTGACCGCCGTCCAGCGCGATCGGATCACGCTCGTCGCGCAGCAGCTGGAGGGCATCGACCTGTCGCAGCAGCGCATCCGCCGCGCCGTGGAGGTCGTGCTCCAGCGCATTGCGCGCCCCGTGAACGGCCGAGCGGAGCTGCGCGCCGCCGATGGGACGCTGCTGGCAGCGGCGGGCAACGTGCCGGCTAACCGGGCAAGCGACACGGTGCAGGAGGCGGTCCCGGGCGACGCGGGTTGGGTTCTGGCCGTCGAGGTGCCCACCGCGGACCAGCCGTTCCTACGGGTTTTCAATACCACCCTCGTCGTGGCCGGACTGGTCGCCGTTGGCGTGCTGATGCTCGTCTCGACCCTGCTCGCCGATCGGCTCACGCGCCCGCTGCGCGGCGTGGCGGCCGCTGCGCGGCGCCTTGGCGCGGGCGACCTCGGCAGCCGTGCGGCCGGCGGTCCGGACCGTGAGTCCGCTCAGCTGGCGGACGCCTTCAACGCCATGGCGGAGCGGCTGCAGCAGTCAGAGCAGCTGCGGCAACGCGCCGCGAGCGACATGGCCCACGACCTGGCGACACCGGCCACCGTGCTCGAATCGCAGCTGCAGGCCATGGTCGATGGCGTGATCCCCGCCGATCCCGAGCAGCTCGACCGCGCCAGGGCGGCAGCCAGCGCCATGAGCGGCATCATCGTGCAGCTGCGCGACCTCGTGGAAGCGGAGGCCGCCGCGCTGCAGCGGACCGAGGAGCGGGTGCCGGTCGAGGGACTGGTCGGGGAGGCGACCAGGGCACTCGGCCCGCTCTTCGCGGAACGGCGGGTGGGATTGGTGGTGCTGCCGCCCACTCGCGACCTCGCGGTGCTGACAGATCGCCAGCAGGCTGGACGGGCGCTACGGAACGTCCTCACCAATGCCGCGCAGCACACCCGCGCCGATGGAGTGGTGACCGTCGGGACGTCGGCGGAGTCCGACGCCATCCTGCTCCGCGTGTCCGACGAGGGCGGCGGGATCGCGGACGAGGACGTGGCCCATGTCTTCGAGCGCTTCTACCGAGCCGATCGGGCTCGGCGGCGGGAGGCACAGGCTGCCGGATCACGGTCGGGCAGCGGCATCGGCCTGACCATCGCGCGCGAGCTGCTGCGGGCCAACGACGGCGACGTGTGGGTGGAGCAGACGGGAGCGGGCGGCACGACCTTCGCGATCAGCCTTCCGCGCGCCGGCTGAAGGGGTCAGGCGCGCCGGTCCCACGCCCGCGGGCGGTCCTGGGCGAGCCATTCCTCGCGCAGGACCGACATCAGGAGCACGTCGTGGTGCTTTCCGTTGTGGAATCGCGCGTGGCGCAGGGTCGCGTCCACCTGGAACCCGGCCTTCTCGTAGGAGCGCCTCGCGCGCTGGTTGTAGTCGAAGACGTGGAGGTGGATGCGTTCGAGACGCTGTTCGCCGAAGCCGAAGTCGACGATGCAGCGCACCGCATCGGTCCCGTAGCCGCGCCCCTGGTAGGCGCGGTCGACGATGACGACGGCCATCTCCGCGCTGCCGTTCTCACGGTCGATGTCGCGCAGGCTGACGTTGCCGATGGCCCGTTGATCGCCGAGCGGGCAGATCGCAAAGGCATAGATCGTCTTGCCCTGCTGCGCGAGCATCTTCTGGGCGAACTCGGCGGCGCCATCGGGGCCAACCGGCATCTTCAGGCCCAGGTTGGGGCCAGTGTCGGGGTGGTTGATGGCCCCGGCCTCGTCGCCGAAGTCGGCCTTGCCGAGCGCGCGCAGCCAGATGAGCTCACCGCGCAGCATGGGCACCTCGAGGAGCGGTTCATCGGGCATGGCCGACATGATAGCCACGCGCCACGCGGCCACGGCCGCGGTACCATCCGCCAATGAGCGAAGCCGCCACCATCTCCGTCGAATCCCGTCTCCTGATCGACGGGACCTTCCGGGACGCCGCCGAGGGCGCCACCTTCACCACTCGCAACCCTGCCACCGGCGATCCGCTGGCCGAGGTGGCGCAGGCCAGCCGCGCGGACGTTGACGCCGCGGTGGTAGCCGCCCGCGGAGCGTTGGACGGCGCCTGGGCGAAGACGAGCCCGGCGAAGCGGGCTCGGGCGCTGAATCGCCTGGCCCAGCTGCTCGACGAGCGGACCGGCGAGCTGGCCGAGCTGGAGTCGCGCAACAACGGCAAGCCGACGTGGCAGGCGGCGGCCGAGATCAAGACCGGGGTTGCCACGCTCGAGCTCTTCGCCGGTGCCGCTCAGTTCCTCTACGGCCGCTCGCACGTGGTGAACCCGTCGGTGGTGACCTACTCGCTTCGCGAGCCGGTCGGCGTCTGTGCGGCCATCATCCCGTGGAACTACCCGCTGATGATGGCGATCTGGAAGGTCGCGCCGGCGCTCGCCGCCGGCAACGCGCTCGTGTTGAAGCCGGCATCGGCCACGCCCCTGACCGCGCTGGCGCTGGGCCAGCTCGCGCTCGAGGCGGGCATTCCGGCCGGGGTGCTCAACGTCATCCCGGGTCCCGGTGCCGGGGTGGGCGAGGCGCTTGCCGCGCACCGCGGCGTCGACAAGGTCGCATTCACCGGCGAGACCGAGACCGGCAGGCGCATCGCCGCGCTCGCGTCCGACAGTCTCAAGCGAGTCAGTCTCGAGCTCGGCGGAAAGTCGCCGAACATCGTCTTCGCCGACGCGGACCTGGATGCTGCCGTCCTTGGCTCCCTGTGGGCCATCTACTACTCCGCGGGCCAGTCGTGCGAGGCCCGCAGCCGTCTGCTGGTGCAGGACGAGGCGTACGAGCGCTTCGCCGGCGCCTTCACCGAAAAGGCCGCGGCGCTTCGTGTGGGGGATCCGCTGGCAGAGACGACGCAGATCGGCTCCATGATCAGCAGGGAGCACGCTGCCAGGGTGCTCGGCTACGTCGAGTCGGCGGTGCACGAGGGAGGCGAGCTGTTGACCGGTGGTCCAGTCGACGACACCCTGGGCGACGGCCTGGATGCGGAGGCGTTCGTGCGCCCGACGGTCATCGGTGGTGTCGCGAACGAGATGCGCATCGCCCAGGAGGAGGTCTTCGGCCCGGTCGTCACGCTGCAGCGCTTCGCCGACGAGGCGGAGGCGATCCGCTGGGCCAACGACGTCCGCTACGGGCTGGCGGCCACGGTCTGGACCGGGGATACGGCTCGCGGCCACCGCGTAGCGCAGCGCGTCCGCTCGGGCGCGGTCGGCATCAACACGCCGTTCGTGGCCTTCCCCGGCATTCCCTTCGGTGGCTTCAAGGAGTCCGGCTACGGCCGCGAGCAGTCGCTCGATGCGCTGGAGCTCTACACGGAGACCAAGGCGATCCTGGTCGGGACCGGGTCCAGGCCGGTCAACCCATTCGGAGCCTGAGTAGCGCAAGGAGACCATCCCATCATGAGCCTGGCCGACTACGTATCCGAGTCGTACCTGCGTGCCCTGGCAGATGCTCGCGGCTGGGCCGACGGTGTCTCCCTGGCCGATGACGTCGTGTTCGAATCGGTCACGCCGGATCGGGCGGTCGCGACGGTCAACGCGGCGGATGGGCCGGCGCGCGTCGAGCTGACCGCCACCGGCGACCGCTTTGGCTACACGTGCTCGTGCACCGACCTCCCGGAGGCCTGCCGCCACATCGTGGCGACAGCCACGGCGCTGCCGCGGTTCCTGCCACCCGCCTGATCCGCCCGCGCCGCTGCCGCGTACCTCCGGCATGCCAACCGTCCGCAGCCGCGCGTGGGTGGCGGCACCCATCGAGGAGGTCTTCGCCTTCTTCGACGATCCGGCCAACCTCGGTCGCCTGATGCCGCCGCCGGTCTCGCATTCGGCTCGAGGCGGTCGAGCCGGCGCCGCCGCAACCGGGCAGCGTCTTCACGTTCAGCTACGGGATCGGGCCGTTGCGACGGCGCTGGGTCGTCCGCCTGCTGGAACGCGAGGCGCCGCAGCGCTTCGTCGACGAGACGCTCTCCGGCCCGGTCGCGCGCTTCCACCACACGCACAGCTTCAGCCCGGCGGGTCGCGGGACCTGGATCCACGACGAGATCGACTTCCGGGTGGGGCCGGGAGGCCGCGTGGGGGCGATGCTCGATTGGTTCGCCGGCGGGGTGATGCGGGCCACGTTCATCTGGCGCGCGGCCCGGCAGCGATGGCTCCTGGGCTCGGCAGGAAGTCCGGACTAGTTCTCGAAGGGGAGCCCGCGTTCGACGGCGGACCAGCCGGCCGCCAGCATGCGTGCGGCCGTGTCGGGATCCCGGGCCGTGGGGTGGTCAGGAGCAATCAGCGAGCCGGCCAGGCCGGGCAGCAGCGCCGACAGGCCGAACGACGTGGCGATCAACGCGTCGCCAGCGTGGGAGCCATCTTCGATCCGGTACAGGACCTCCTGGTCGGTATTGTCGTAGTGGACCCAGTAGGGATCGGTGGCGGTCAGCCGGGTGAGACTGGTGCCGGCCGCCAGGCGCAGCGCATCCGGCGAATCGGGGAGGACCGGAGCTCCGGCGTACCAGATGTCCTGCAGGCGCTGGGCGCGCTGCAGGCTGTCCGTCCATGCCTCCCACCACGATATCCGGCGAGCCTCGGTCGGGTCGAGGACGAGGTCGGCAAGGACCACGAAGGCGTGGGGATCGTGGGGAACGTTTCGGCACCGCTCGTCGCACTGCGGCAGGAAGCGCCGCTGGAGCTCGCCGATCGTGAGCCGCGCACTCAACCAGACGCTCGACGCACCGGGATCCAGCGACAGCGCGTCAGGATTGATGAGCGCCACCACCTGCTCGCCGTCCCGCATCCGTTCGACGGCCACCGCGAAGGCGCGGTAGGCGTCGCGGGCGTCCGCGGCGGAGGTCGGCGGCGAAAGGCTACGAGTCATACCCAGATGAGACCCGTCGGAGGTAGTACTTGGCAATTACCCAGATCTGGACCAGAGTCCACCGCACGCCCCAAATGTGCGTGTGCGATGGCCGCGCCTGGGTCCTGTTTCGGCCCGGGTACCGAAGGTCCGGGTGCGGGCGGCTCGCGGGCTCGGCTGGTTGCACCCCGCGGGCATGCCGCGTACCGTGCGGGACACCATGGACCGCGCGCTCGTCGACTGGTACCGACGCTTTCCGGAGGGCTGGTGGGGGTACCACTGGACGCTGCCGCGGCCGATGAGCGCGGTCGAGATCATCCGCTCCGGCAGCCTCGACGCACGGCTGATGGCGACCCTGTGGACGGTCGTCGCTCGCCGCCGCGGGGTGATGCTCGCCTCTGAGGCCCCGCAGGCCGGCAAGACCACCACGCTGTCCGCCCTGGTCGACTTCCTGCCCGACGACACGGTGGGTGTCTTCCTGCGCGGCTGGGGCCACGACATGTCGTGGACCGATGAGATCGGCGCCGATCGCGGCTACCTGCTCGTCAACGAGATGAGCGACCACCTGCCGATCTACGTCTGGGGCGCCAACGCGCGGGCGGCGCTCCGCCTGGCCGGGCAGGGCTACGGACTCGGGGGACGATGCACGCCGATTCGCTCGACGAGGCGCTGGCCTGCCTGCGCGGCGAGCTGCGCTCCGCGGACGCCGACCTCGCGGGCCTGACGCTCTACCTCCAGTACTCGGCCTACTTCACGCCCGCCGGGATGTACCGGCGCGTCGAGGAGGCGTGGCACCTGCGGACCGATGCTGCGGGAGACCTCGCGCCGGTCAGGCTGGCCGCGCTCGACGGCGGCCGCTCGCCCAGCCTCACCGGCGCCCAGCGCCTGCCCGTCCCGCCGACGCTGCCCGACGACGGCGGTCGCAGCTCGCGGGCCCTGGTGCATGACGACGCGGCCTATGCTGCCCTGGCCGCATCCCTCGGGACCGACGTCGGTGAGCTCGAGCGCGAGCTCGCTTCCCGTGCGGCCTTCCTCGCCGCGCTCGACGAGCGCGGCGTCTGCGGGCCGGCCGAGGTGGCCGTCGCCGTTGCCAGCTACCCGCATCTCCCAGCGTCCCAGCCGTCCGAAGGAGCCAGCGCATGACCTCAGCCCCCACCATCGCCACGCTCACTGAGCTGCGCGCCTCCGGTTATCGGCCGCGCAGCGTGAAGGAGGAGATGCGCGCGAACCTGCTGGCGCAGCTGCGCAGCAGCGAGACGTTCCTGCCGGGGATCCTGGGCTACGACCGAGACGGTCCTGCCGCAGATCGAGAACGCGATCATCGCCGGGCAGGACATCATCCTGCTGGGGGAGCGGGGCCAGGCCAAGAGCCGCATCGCGCGCTCGCTGGTCGCGCTCCTCGACGAGTGGGTGCCGGAGGTCGCCGGGGCGGAGCTTCACGATGATCCGCTCGATCCGGTCAGCCCGTTCGCGCGCGCCCAGGTCGCCCAGTACGGCGACGAGACGCCCATCGCCTGGCTGCATCGCGACGATCGCTACGGCGAGAAGCTGGCGACACCGGACATCACCATCGCGGACCTCGTCGGCGAGGTGGATCCCGATCAAGGTGGCCGAGGGCCGCTACCTCTCCGATGCGCTGACGATCCACTACGGCCTGCTGCCGCGCACCAACCGGGGCATCTTCGCCCTCAACGAGCTGCCCGACCTGGCGGAGCGGATCCAGGTCGGACTCCTCAACCTGATGGAGGAGCGCGACGTCCAGATCCGCGGCTACAAGGTCCGCCTGGAGCTCGACCTGTTCGTGATCGCATCGGCAAACCCAGAGGACTACACCAGCCGTGGACGGATCATCACGCCGCTGAAGGACCGCTTCGGGGCGCAGATTCGCACGCACTACCCCGAGGATCCCGAAGTGGAGATCGCCATCGTGGAGGCCGAGCGGATGGCCTTCGAGGACGAGGCGTCGACATCGGTCCCGGTGCAGGTGCCCGGCTTCATGCGCGAGATCGTGGCCGAGCTCTCGCAGCTCGCCCGCCGCTCGTCGGAGGTGAGCCAGCGCTCCGGCGTGAGCGTGCGCGTGACGATCGCGAACCACGAGACGCTCCTGGCGGCGGCGCTGAAGCGCGCCGTGCGGCTCGGTGAGCCGGTGGCGGCGCCGCGCATCAGCGACCTGCCGGCGGTGGTGGCATCGACCGCCGGCAAGATCGAGCTCGAGACGCTGGGCGACGAGACGCGCGAGGACCGCGTGATCGAGAAGCTGGTGCAGCGGGCGATCGTCAACGTCTTCAACCGCCACTTCCCGCTCTCCGAGCTCGTCCCGCTGATCGAGCAGTTCGATTCCGGCGCCGATGCCGAGGCCGGTGAAGGCGTCCCATCCTCTCACCACGAGCGCCTCGCCAAGGAGATCCCGGAGCTCGGCCGCGCGGTGGGCCGGCTCGACGTGGGCGAATCCCCGGCCGGACTCGCCTCCGGCGTCGAGTTCGTCCTGGAGGGACTGCACCTCAACCGGCGGCTCAACAAGGAGCGGCGCGGTGGCGGCGTCCGCTATGCGCGCTAGCTCGGCCGCCGCACGCACATGAGCCGCTACCGCTACTCCCGCTGGGACGGGAGCCAGCAGCTGCCGCCCTTCGACGCGGACGACGTGCTCGACGCCCTGTCGGACGACGTCCTGGCGGAGGGCGACATCCGACGCGCGCTGCAGCGGCTCATGCAGCGCGGCATGCGCGGGACGCGCGGTGGCGACGTGCCGGGCCTGCGCCGCATGGTCGACCGGATGCGCGAGCGCCGGCAGGCGGAGCTGGAGCGCGCCCACCTCGACGGCGTGCTCGACGGCCTCGCGGAGCGCCTGGACGAGGTCCTGGGCCAGGAGCGGGCGGGGATCGACCGGCGCCTCCGACAGGCGGAGCAGGCTGCCCTCGACGCGCCGCCGGGCGAACAGCAGGAGCAGGCACGGATGGCGGAGCAGGTGCTGCGGCGAGCGGCCCAGCAGCGGCGCGACCGGCTGGATGCCCTGCCGCCCGGACTCGCCGGGCGCCTGCACGGGCTGCGTGACTACGAGTTCATGGATCCAGCGGCGCGGGACGCCTTCAACGCCCTGACCGACGAGCTCCGCCAGCAGCTGATGCAGACCTACTTCCAGGGTCTCAAGGAGGGCGTCGCGGGCCTGACGCCCGAGGATCTCGACGGCGTGCGCCAGATGGTGCGCGACCTCAACGGCCTGCTCGAGAAGCACGCCTCGGGGGCCGATACGCGCGCTGACTTCGACGCCTTCATGGCGCACCACGGAGCGTACTTCCCGCCGGGGATCGGCAGTGTCGACGAGCTCGTCGATCACCTGCACCGGCAGGCCTCGCAGATGGCCTCGCTGCTGGCGGGGATGAGCCCGCAGATGCGCGACGAGCTACATCAGATGATGGACGACCTGCTGCGCGACGACCGGCTGCGCTGGGACATGGCACGCCTCACCGGCAACCTGCAGTCGATGCGGCCCGAGACGCCCTTCGGCGAGCCGTATCCCTTCTCGGGTGACGAGCCGATGGGCCTGGTCGATGCGCTCGCAGCGATCGACCGGCAGCAGCAGTACGACGAGATGGAGGAGCAGCTGCTGGCGGCGCGCGATCCGGAGGGCCTCGACCGGCTCGACGCGGAGCTGCTGCGGGACCTGGGCGGCGACGAGGCCGCGGAAGACCTGGACCAGCTCCGCGAGCTCACACGGGCACTGGAGGAGGCCGGCTACCTTGAGCGCGACGGCGGCCGCCTCGAGCTGACACCACGTGCGGCGCGAAAGCTCGGCATGCGCGCCCTCACCGACATCTTCAGCCGCCTGCGTCGGGAGTCGCTGGGCGGGCATCCGCTCCCGATCGTCGGGGAACGGCGGCGAGGCGACCGACGAGACGAAGCGTTGGGCGCACGGCGACCCATTCGTGGTGGACCTCAACCGCACGCTCTTCAACGCCATGGCACGCGGCGCGGACGGATCTCCCGGCGTGCCGCTGCGCCTCGACGTGGAGGACTTCGAGGTCCGGCGGCACGAGGAGACGACGGTCTCCTCGACCGTTCTGCTGCTCGACATGAGCCGATCCATGCTGCTGCGAGGGTGCTCGACCGCGGCCAAACGGGTGGCGATGGCCCTGCACACCCTGATCCACACCCGCTACCCGCGCGACCGCCTGTACGTCGTCGGCTTCGCCTACTACGCCCGCCAGATCAAGCCGGAGGCGATCGCCACCCTGTCACCGTACGAGTTCGAGTACGGGACGAACCTGCAGCACGCCGTGATGATCGCGCGGCAGCTGCTGGGCAGGCGCCGCGGTGGCAACAAGGAGATCGTGGTGATCACCGACGGCGAGCCAACGGCGCACATCCAGAACGGCCAGGTCGAGTTCGCCTACCCCCCAACCAGCAGAACGATGCAGTCGACCCTGCGTGAGGTCGGGCGTGCCACACGGGAGGGGATCGTGATCAACACGTTCATGCTCGAGCGCTCCCGGTACCTCTCCGAATTCGTCGACCTGATGAGCCGGATCAACCGCGGGCGCGCTTTCTACGTCGAGCCAGAGCACCTCGGCGAGTACGTCCTGGTCGATTACGTCAGCAAGAAGACGAAGCGGGTCGCCTGACCGATGCCGAGGCCGTTGAAGGTCGGGGTGCAGCTTCCGGAGGTCGAGTACGTCGCGACGTGGGACGAGCAACGGCACATGGCACAGACGGCCGAGGCGATCGGCCTCGACTCGATCTGGGTCGGCGACCACCTGCTCTACCGCGACGATGGCCTGCCGACGCGAGCGCCGTGGGAGGCGTGGACGAGCCTGGCGGCGCTCGCCGCGGTGACCCGCCGCGTGGCGCTGGGGCCGCTGGTGGCGTCCACCAGCTTCCACAACCCGGCCATGATCGCGAAGATGGCGGCGACGATCGAGGAGATCAGCGGGGGCCGGCTGATCCTGGGCCTGGGGGCCGGCTGGAACGAGGCGGAGTACGCCGCCTACGGCTACCCGTACGACCATCGGGTCAGCCGCTTCGAGGAGGCCTTCACCATCGTGCGAACGCTGCTGCGCGACGGCCGCTGCGACTTCCACGGCACCTACTACGACCTCGACCACTGCGAGCTCCTGCCGCGAGGGCCGCGGCCCGCCGGGCCGCCGCTGATGGTCGGCTCCGAAGGGCCGCGCATGCTCGGCATCACGCTCCCGCACGTGCAGTCCTGGAACGCCTGGTTCACCTGGTTCGGGAACTCGCCCGACGGCTACCGCCCGATGCGCCAAAAGGTCGACGACGCCTGTCGGGCCGCGGGACGCGACCCCGCCGAGATCGAGCGCACCCTGGCGCTCTTCGTGGCGTTCCCGGGGGCGCAGGGCCGGTCGATGGGCGACCTCGAGACCGAAGATGCCGATGCCATCAGCGGAGAGCCGGACGTGCTGGAGCCGTTGCTGCGCGCCTTCGCCGACGAGGGCGTCGCGCACGTGCAGCTGGTGCTGGACCCGATCAACGCCGACACGATCCGGGCCCTGGTGGCCACCCTCGAGCGCCTCGACCGCTGAGGGGCCCCGGGCGGCTGCTATCCTCGGCCGACGATGGATGAGCTATCGGACGCGCTGCCGCTGGGAGCCACGGGGCGCCTCGAAGCGCAGCCCCTGGTCAACGCCAGCGGCAACCACGCGCTCCTGGTCCGGGATGGCGAGGCGTCCCGCGCGCTGATCACCGGCGAGGGCGCCGATGGCCGCGACCGGGTGATCGTCGTCCCGCTCGACGACGACGTCGAGCTCCGGGTCGATGGCGATGCGTTGGCGGTCTGGCTGGCGCAAGGGTCGGTCACCAGTCGAGCGGCCTCTGCGCCGGCCTGGGCCAGTCTCATCGGCCTGCTGCTGGTGCTCTCGTTCGTCGGCTTCGCGGTGATCGGGTCCGTGACCGCATTCGGGTGGCTGCTGGAGGTCCTGCGGTGATCCAGCTGCCGGCGGCCGGTCTGATCGCCATGAGGATCCGTGCCGAGTACGGGTCGGCCGACGGGTTCGTCGAGACCCTCGAGCGGGCGCTGGCACGTGGTGGCGAACGCGGCGCGACGATCGTCGCCCTGCTCGACGTGGGGGACCTGGCGATCCACATCCCGCGCGAGGACGGTCCGTCCTGGAACTGCGTGCCCCTGCTGCACCTGCACCGTGGCGAGCGGCCCGGACCGCAGGACTGGATGGCGGCCAACGCCGTGCTCGAGAAGCTCGAACGCTACCGGTGAGCAGGGACAACCAGGCGGGACCCGCCGAGGGCGCCGCAGCCCCCCACCAGCACATCGAGCGGCAGCCGGCGGGCGGGGCGGTAGCCCCCATGACGCAGGAGCAGGGACGGATGCTGCGCTCGATGATGGCCCGCTTTGCGACCGGCGTGACGGTGGTCGCGGCGCGGCAGGGCCCGCTGCTGGCCGGCATGACGGCCAACGCCATCGCCAGCATCAGCATCGATCCGCCGCTCATGATGGCGAGCATCGGCCACACGTCGGAGACGCACGAGGCGATCCTCGGCAGTCACTCGTTCGCGATTAGCGTGCTGAGCGAGCAGCAGCAAGCCATCGCCGACTGCTTCGCGCAGCCCACCACCGCGGCCAAGCTGCGCCGATTCTGCGACGCGCCGTGGCACGAGGCCGAGACCGGTTCGCCGATCCTGGACGCCGCGATCGCCTACTTCGACTGCCGCCTGATCGCGCGGCACCCCGGCGGCGACCACACCATCTTCATCGGGGAGATCGTCGCTGCCGGCTTCGACGAGAGCGCTGATCCGCTGATCTGGTACGGGTCGCGCTATCGGCGGCTGGCCGACCAGGACGCCTAGGCCCGCCCGATCGCCTCCAGCGCGGCGCCGATGATTCCCACGGCCGAGTCGATCTCGGCATCGGTGGTGACGAGCGGCGGGATGACGCGCACGACCTGCCCGTACGTCCCGCAGGTGAGCAGCAGCAGCCGGCGGTCGAACGCCTCGTGCAGGACCACCTTGGCCAGGTCCGGTCGTGGCGCCAGCGTCTCCGGATCGGCGAACTCGATCCCGACCATCAGCCCGCGGCCTCGAACCTCGGCCACGGCCGGCTGGGCCGCGGCGACGTGGCGAATGCCCGAGAGCAGCCGTTCGCCCTGGTACGCCGCGTTCTGCAGCAGTCCCTCCGCGGCGATGACATCGAGCGTGGCGAGCGCCGCGGCACAGGCGACCGCGTTGCCGCCGTAGGTGCCGCCGTGCGTCCCCGGGCCGAGCAGCTCCAGCAGGGAGCGGCGCGCGAGGATGCCGGAGAGCGGCATGCCCGACGCCAGGCCCTTCGCCATCACCACGATGTCGGGGCGCGCGTCGTACCAGTCGGTGGCCCACATCTTCCCGGTGCGGCCGAAGCCGGTCTGCACCTCGTCGGCGATGAGCAGGATGCCATGGCGATCGGCCACCTCGCGCAGGGCGGGGAGGAAGCCATCGGGCGGCACGACGTACCCGCCCTCGCCGAGGATCGGCTCTACCAGGAAGGCCGCCACGTCATCGGGGTAGATCATGGTCGCGAACAGCTCGTCGATGGCCGATAGCGTGAAGGCGAGTGCGGCGCCATCGGTCCGGCCGGTGGGATTGCGCAGGACGTACGGGAACGGGACGTGGAAGACGCCGCCGCCGGGGACCGGTTCGAAGTGGCCGCGGTACTTCACGCCGGAGCTCGTCAGCGCCATGGCGGCGTGGGTGCGACCATGGAAGCCACCGCGGAAGGCCACGATCCCCGTCCGCCGGGTGGCCTGCTTGGCGAGCTTGACCGAGGCCTCGATCGCCTCCGCGCCGGAGTTCGAGAGGAAGAGCGCCGCCTCCTCGCCGGCATCCAGACCCGGCATCGTCCGCGGCAGGCGCTCGTGCAACTCCAGCCCGGGCTTGTGGTGGAGGATGTTCTGCTGGGCGTGGATGACGCGAGCCGCCTGGTCGGCGATGGCCGCCACCACCCGCGGGTGAGCGTGGCCCGTGTTCGTCACGCCGATGCCGCTGGTGTAGTCGAGGTAGCGCGTCCCGTCGATGGTCTCGATCCAGCTGCCCTCGCCGCGCTCGACGACGAGGTCCGTGTAGCGCGCCCACACCGGCGGCACCAGCCGGCGGCGTTGTAGCCAGCGTTCGGTGGCGGTCGCGGTCAGAACGTCGGTGGCGTGTTGATCCATAGCAGTCGTGTCTCCCCGCCGGCGCGGTTGCGCCAGCGATGCGGCAGGTTGGACGGGAAGGTCAGGGCGTCGCCCGTGCGCAGGCGGTAGCGTTCATCGGCGCCGATCCAGAAGGTGAGCTCGCCGTCGAGCACGAAGAGGAACTCCTCGCCGGCATGCGCGTACGTCCCGGCGCTGCTCGCCCGGGGTGCGAGGACGAAGAGCTGCGGCTCAAGCTGCCGCGCGCCGTGCGCCAGCTGCTCGATCCGTACACCGTCCTGCAGCTCCAGTCGAGGTCGCTCGGTGGGCCGCAGGCGCCGGTGGCTGGACCGGACGCGCGGAGGGTCGATCAGCTCCTGGACGGTCGAACCATAGACGGCGGTCAGGCGTTGCAGGGTCGCGAGGCTGGCGCCGCTCAGGTTCCGCTCGAGGCTCGACAGGAAGCTGACCGAGACCCCGGCGCGCTGGCTGGCGGCACGCAGCGAGAGACCTCCCTTGAGCCGTGTGCGTCGCAGCAGCTGGCCGTCCAGGCGGCGGTCCTGCCCCTGGCCATGCACGGCGCCTGCGGTGGGCAGCATGCGCCGGATGCCCGACGCGCTGACCTGCGCCTCGCGCATGTCACGGATCTCTCGCAGCCGCGTCATGTCGCCTTCGCCGTAGAGCCGGTAGCCGCCCGGCGAGCGCGACGGGCGGACCAGTCCCTGCCGCTCCCAGAGCCGAAGCACGGAGGCGGAGACGCCCATGCGGCGAGCCACGTCGCCGATGCGCAGCGGCGCGCCGGCCGGTCCCGGACCCACGCCGACGTGCGCGCCATGCGACGGGGTCATTGGTCCAGGCGCGTCGGCGCGGCGCTCAGGTCCTTCCGCTGCAGGATGATCCAGAAGATGATGCCGATCACGGCCACGCCGAAGATCAGCGAGCCCATCGCGTTGACCTGCGGCGGGACGCCGATGCGCGAAGCGCCGTAGACCCACAGCGGGAAGGTCTGCGTCTGGCCGGCGTTGAACTGGGTGATCACGAAGTCGTCGATCGAGAGCGCGAACGCGAGGAGGGCGGCGGCCAGGATCCCCGGGAAGATCAGCGGGAAGGTGACCTTGCGGAAGGTCGTCCACTCATCGGCCCCGAGGTCCATGGCGGCTTCCTCCAGGGATCGATTGAAGCCGGCCAGGCGAGCCCGGATGGTGATGACGACGTAGCTGATGTTGAACATGATGTGGGCGATGATGATCGTGACGATGCCGCGCGCCACCCCGGCCGAGACCCACATCGCGAGCAGCGAGGCACCCAGCACGATCTCCGGGGAGGCGATCGGCAGGAAGATCAGGAGGTTGAGCGGCCCGCGGCCGCGGAACTCGTAGCGGGTCAGCGCCAGTCCCATCAGGGTTCCCAGCGTGGTGGCGACGAGCGTGGAGACCACGGCCACCACCAGGCTCGTCACCAGTGCCTGGTTCAGGGCCGGGTAGCGAGTGAAGAGCGTCTGCCAGTGCTCGAGCGTGAAGCCCTGCCAGGTGAAGTTGAAGCGACCGGAGATGTCGTTGAAGCTGAACACGATCATCACCACGATGGGCAGGAACAGGTAGGCGACCACCAGCCCCGTGTAGGCCGGAAGGACGGCCCGGCTGATGCGCATTCCGACCGGACGCTCTCGCTCGGGGGGTGCGGCCTCGGCCGGCGCCGGCTGCGCTCTGGCGACGCTGCCTGCCATCAGACCGTCAGCTCCTGCCCGCGCAGCAGGCGCGTGTAGGCAAAGATGCTGATCAAGATGCCCGCCATCAGGATCAGGCTCAGGGCGCTGGCCTGGGGATAGTCGTTGTTCGTCAGGTAGAGCCGCTGGATGACGTTGCCGATCATCGTCTCGCTGCGGCTCCCGAGCAGCTCCGCGTTGATGTAGTCACCGACCGCGGGAATGAAGCTGAGGAGGGACGCCGCGAAGACGCCGGGGATGGAGAGCGGCAGCGTGACCCGGAGGAACGCCTGCAGGCGGCTCGCGTACAGATCGTTGGCGGCCTCGATGAGGCGGTAGTCGATCTTCTCCAGCGCCACGTAGAGCGGGAGCACCACGAACGGCAGGAAGTTGTAGGTGATGCCGCTGATGACCGCGACGGGAGTGGCGAGCAGCCGGAAACCCTGGTCCAGGATGCCGACGTCCTTGAGCGTCCCGAGCACGAATCCCTGGTCCGCCAGGATGAACTTCCAGCTGATGGTCCGAATGATGAAGCTGGTGAAGAACGGCATGATCACCAGCAGCAGGAGGATCGACTTGTAGCGGCCTCCGCGGAAGGCGATCGTGTAGGCCATGGGGTAGCCGATGAGCATGGTGAGCACGGTGACGATCACGCCGTACTCGAGCGAGCGGATCAGCTGGTCGCTCCAGCGGGAGATGACCTCCGGAAAGATTCCGAAGTTGAACGTCATCCGGAACCCGCTGCCCAGCGTTCCCTCCTGGAGGGAGACCGATGCCATGGTCAGCATGGGCAGCAGGAAGAAGGCGATGAGCCACAGGCCGCCGGGCACCAGGAACAGGTAGGGCACGAGTCCCCGATGCCGTCGCAGCCAGCCGCTCATCGCCTTGTTCCTTCAGCGTGGAGCGCGGGTCAGCCCTGCACCACCGCCTGGAAGAGCTCGTTCCACGTCCGCTCTTCCTCCTCGTCGAGGACCTTGTACGAGTAGAGCCGGGAGAGCATGTCGTCGCTGGGGAAGACGAGCGGGGACTCGGCCACGGCCTCGAGGTAGGCCCTGTCGTCCTCGTTGTCGGCCTCCGAAGCGTGCTGGCGGATGATCTCCTGCGCGGCGGGCACCGGGCAGATGTAGTTCACCCACTCGGTGATCTGTGCCGCCACCTCCGGCTGGTAGACGTAGTTCATCATCGCCAGCGCATCGTTGGGGTGAGCCGCCTTGTTCGGGATCGCCATGTTGTCGACCCACAGGATGCCTCCCTCCTCGGGCACCACGAACTTCAGGTCGGGGTTGTCAAACTGGAGCTGGAACACGTCGCCCGACCAGGCCATGGTGATGGCGAGGCTGCCGTCCGCCAGGCCCTGGGCGTACTCATTGCCGAAGTAGCCGCGCACGTGCGGCGCCTGTGCCTGCAGTGTCTCCTGCGCCTTCTGGACATCGTCCGCGGTCGCATCCTTGGGGACGACGCCGTTGTAGAGCAGCGCCATGCTCATCGAGTCGCGCATCTCGGTGAACATGCCAATCTGCCCGGAGTACTTCTCGATGAAGTTCGGGTCGAAGAGCTGCTTGAAGGAGGTCACGTCCTCGCTGACCAGGGCGGGGTTGTAGCCGATGCCGGTGATCCCCGACTGCCACGGGACGGTGTGGGCGTTGTTCGCGTCGTAGGAGGGGTTCTTGTACTTCTCCCCGGCGTTTGCCACGAAGTTCGGGATGTCCCGGGCAACGTCGATCTGCTCGAGGTAGCCGAGCCGGATCATGTTGCCGATCATCCAGTCGGTCATCACGATGATGTCGTAGCCGGTGTCGTTGCCGGCCTGCAGGTCCGGCTGGATCAGGCCGAAGAACGACTGGTTGTCCTCGATGTTCTCCGTGTAGGTGACGTCGATGCTCTTCTCGTCCTGAAACTGCTGGATGGTCGGGGAGTCACCGTTGTCGTCCTGGTCGATGTAGAGCGGCCAGTTGGCGAAGTTCAGCGTGCCCGACGGGTCGCCGCCACCCACCGCCGCACGGCTGGGCGCGCCGGTCGCCGAGCCGGTGCCGCCGATGCCGCAGGCGGCGAGGATCGCCGGCAGCGAGAGAGCACCCGCCGCGTAGACCCCGCCCTTGCCCGCCTGGCGGAAAAATGCGCGGCGGCTCAGTCGACGTCGTGGCTGGAATGCCCTCGAGATGGCGCGTTCCAGTCGATCTCGCTCTTCTTCACTCATCGGTCTCGCTCTCCTCCTGAATGTGCGGATCATCGTGAACGTGCTCGGATGCCTCGATCACGAACGTGTGCTGGGGCTTCCAGCTGAGCTGCACCTGCTGGCCGTCGGCGAGCGCCTCCGCCGCACCGGTGGTCTCCAGGTTCTGGGCGTAGACGGTCAGCCGATGGCCGTCGAGGGTCTGTACCAGGTACTGCGTGCTGACGCCGATGTAGCTGGCGTCGAGCACCGTTCCTCCCAGGCGGTTGTACTCGCGATCGGGTGCGGTTGATTCCCTGCCCGACGGCTCCACGCGAAGCTTCTCGGGGCGCACGCCGATGCGGACCTGCAGCGCTCCGTTCACCCGCTCGGCCGGCGCGCGCAGGACCGAGCCATCGGCCAGGCGGACTCGCGCCCACTCGTCGTCACGGCCGACGACCTCGCCGTCGAGCAGGTTGCTGACGCCCAGGAAGCCGGCGACGAAGGCGGTGGTCGGTCGCTCGTAGAGGTCTTCCGGCGGGCCGAGCTGCTCGATCCTGCCGTGGCGCATGACCGCGATGCGGTCGGACATCGTCATGGCCTCTTCCTGGTCGTGGGTAACGTAGATGAACGTGATGCCGACCTCGGTCTGGATTCGCTTCAGCTCGATCTGCATCTGCTTGCGGAGCTTGAGGTCGAGCGCGCCGAGCGGCTCGTCCAGGAGGAGCACGCGGGGATGGTTGATCAGCGCGCGGGCCAGGGCGACGCGCTGCTGCTGGCCGCCAGAGAGCTGGTTGGGCTTGCGATGCTCGTAGCCGGGCAGCTCGACCAGCTCCAGCATCTGCCCCACGCGCTGCTTGACCTCCTCGGCGCCGACCTTCTTGCGCCGGAGACCGAAGGCGACGTTCTCGAACACCGACAGGTGGGGGAAGAGAGCGTAGTTCTGGAAAACGGTGTTGACATCGCGCCGGAAGGGCGGGAGGTTGGTGACGTCCGCCTCGCCGAGGTAGATGGTCCCCGCGCTGGTCTCCTCGAAGCCGCCGATCATGCGCAGCGTGGTGGTCTTGCCGCAGCCCGATGGCCCGAGCATGGAGAAGAACTCCCCGCGCAGGATCTCCATGGAGAGGTCGTTCACCGCCACGACGTCGTGGAACCGTTTCGTCACGCGGTCGAGGCGAACGTCAAGCTCGGACGACAAGCCGACTCCTCTGGTGGGCACGAGCAACCTTGTCGCGTTACTGCAAGGCTGGACGGACCGCCGCAGTATGGTCGGCGCCTCGAGCGCGTGTCAACGATCTTTCGCTGCAACCACGGGGCGTCGTCGCGCGTCTGATGACCGATGGCCAAGCCGAACCACGCGAAGCGCTCCCGGCCGCGCCCACCGGCGACGAAGAACCGGCACCTGGCGCAGCTGCGCAACGCGGAACGGCAGTCGAGGCGGAAGATCGAGCGCTGGCGGATGGGCTGGTAGACTCGCCAGCGAACCCACCCGCCGAACCGGAGCCCGCTTCCGCATGGATTTCGCCCTCTCCCCGCAGCACGTCGAGATCCGGCGCACCGTGCGCGATTTCGCCGAGCGCGAGATCATCCCGGTCGCCGACGAGCTGGAGCGCAAGGCCGAGTTCCCGCACGAGATCATCCGCAAGGCGGCCGCGCTCGGGCTGCTGGGCGTGCCCTATCCGGAGGAGATCGGCGGCACCGGCCTGGACTCGCTGGCCTACGCCATCACCGTCGAGGAGCTGTCGCGCGCGAGCGGCAGCGTCGGGATCATCGTCTCCGCGCACACCAGCCTGGGCTGCAACCCGGTCTGGCTGGCCGGGACCGATGCGCAGAAGGAGAAGTTTCTGCGCCCGATGGCCTCCGGCGAGGTGATCGGCGCCTACGGCCTCACCGAGCCGGGTGCCGGCTCGGATTCGCGCGGGACGCGGACGCGGGCGCGGCGCGACGGTGACGAGTGGGTGCTCAACGGCAGCAAGCGCTTCATCACCAACGCCGGCGTGGCGGGGACGTACATCGTCACCGCCGTCACGGAGCGCGACGCGGAGAGCGGGAAGATCTCCGCCTTCATCGTCCCGGCCGATGCGCCCGGCTTCTCCATCGGCCGGATGGAGGAGAAGATGGGCCTGCACGCCAGCAACACCGGGGAGCTGCTCTTCGACGACTGCCGCATCCCCGCCGAAAACCTCCTCGGCGAGGAGGGCGCGGGTGACAAACTGTTCCTCAAGACGCTCGACGGCGGTCGCATCGGCATCGGCGCCATGGCGCTCGGGCTGGCGCAGGCGGCCTACGAGGCCGCATCGGCCTATGCACAGGAGCGACGCCAGTTCGACCGGCCGATCGGCTCCTTCCAGGGCGTGGCATTCATGATCGCGGACATGGCGACCCAGATCGACGCCGCGCGGCTCATGGTCTACCGAGCGGCCTGGCTGAAAGACGCCGGCAAGCCGTACTCGACCGAGGCGGCGATGGCGAAGCTGTTCGCGTCAGAGGTTTCGCAGCAGGTGACCAACGACGCGATCCAGGTGCACGGCGGGTACGGCTACATCACCGAGTACCATGTCGAGCGCTACCTGCGCGACGCGAAGCTGACGGAGATCGGCGAGGGGACGAGCCAGATCCAGCGCATGGTCATCGCGAGGAACCTCCTCGGCCTGCGTGCGATGTAGCCGGGATGGGCGTGGCGCCGCCGGTGCGACCCGTCCGATTCACGCCAGGTGACCATCATCGGCCCGTCTGACGGTCGCCGCCGCCAGCGCCTCACGAACTTGTCACCTGCGATTGGCAGTCACGTTAGGCGGGTTCGCGGGCTGAAGCGGGCGCGGCCGACGGGCTCGATAAGCGTGCGACCGTCCTCTCGATGATCGTTATGGTCGCCGGAAGATGGATAAGGTGACTCACAGTCGCACCTGACGAGATGGCGGACCGGAACTCGTCACCTGCGATTCAGAGTCGCACCTGACGAGATGGCGGGGTCAGCGCTGCCCGCCGCCGCCTTCGACATCGAGCGAGCCGGAGCGATTCCGCCCACGTGCCAGCTCCTCGAACGCGTCCAGCGAATGGGGATTGGCGAGCGAGCCGCGCGAGGCGGCCAGATCCGCCGGCGTCCCGGTCAGGATTCGCTTCACCGGCACCTCCAGCTTCTTGCCGGAGAGGGTGCGCGGTACCGCGGGCACGGCCACCACGCGGTCCGGCACGTGCCGCGGCGACAGCGCGGAACGGAGCGTCGAGCGGATCCGCGCGACCAGCTCGTCGGACAGCTCGCCGCCGGAGCGCAGCGCGACGAAGAGGATCAGCTCATCGGCCTCCTCCAGGTGCACCACCACCGAATCGGCAATCTCCGGCAGCCCCTCCACCACGGCGTAGAACTCCGCGGTCCCCACCCGCACCCCGCCGCGGTTCAACGTCGCGTCGGAGCGGCCGGAGATCACGCACGAACCCCGCGACGTGATCGTGATCCAGTCCCCGTGACGCCAGACCCCCGGGAATGCGTCGAAGTAGGCCGCGCGAAAGCGTGAGCCGGACGGGTCGTTCCAGAATCCGACCGGCATCGACGGCATCGGCTGGGTGAGGACGAGCTCTCCCTGTTCGCCCACCAGCGACCGTCCGTCGGGCGCGTACGCCTCCACCGCCGCACCGAGTGCCCGGCAGCTGATCTCGCCCTCCCAGACCGGCACGAGCGGTGCGCCGCCCACGAAGGCGGTGCACAGGTCCGTCCCGCCCGAGACCGACTGCAGCTGGACCGATGGGCTGACCGCCTCGTACACGTAGCGGAAGCCCTCCGCCGGCAGGGGGGCACCGGTGGAGCCGATGGAGCGCAGCGCCGACAGGTCGGCCAGCTCACCCGGTCGCAGGCCAGCCTTGCGACAGGCCATCAGGTACGGCGCGCTGGTCCCGAAGCACGTCACGCCCTCCTCGGCGGCCATGCGCCACAGGGCGCCCAGGTCGGGATGACCCGGCGACCCGTCGAAGAGGACCAGCGTCGACCCCACGGCAAGTCCGCTGACGAGGTAGTTCCACATCATCCAGCCCGTGGTGGTGTACCAGAAGAAGCGGTCGGCCGGCCCCAGGTCGTGGTGCAGGCCCAGCATCTTCAGGTGCTCGAGCAGGATGCCGCCGTGCCCGTGGATGATCGGCTTGGGGAGCCCGGTCGTTCCCGACGAGTAGAGGATGTAGAGCGGGTGGTCGAAGGGCACCTGCGCGAACTGCTCGAGCGGGCCGGCATCGGCCAGGAGGTCGGACCAGGCCAGGTCGCCGTCATCGGCTCCGGTGTGGAGGTAGGGAAGGACCACGGTTGCCTGCAGCGACGGGAGCTCGGCGCGAATGGCTGCCAGCTCCTCGCGGCGATCCACCTCCGAGGCGCCGTAGCGGTAGCCGTTCACGGCCAGCAGCACGCGCGGCTCCACCTGGCTCAGCCGATCCACCACGCTGCGCACGCCGAACTCGGGCGCACAGGAAGTCCAGACCGCGCCCAGGCTGGCGGTCGCCAAGAGACCGATGACGGCCTCGGGCACGTTGGGCAGGTAGGCCGCCACCCGGTCGCCGGGACCGATGCCCAGCTTCTGCAGCCCGGTCCGCGCCCGCTGGACAGCCTCGATCAGCTCGCGGGAGGTGTAGGTCACGCGCTCGCGCGTCTGCGACAGGCCGATGATGCGCACGCCGTCGTCCAGGTGCCGCCGGGCGTACCCGCCCATCAGGACCTGCTCAGCGTAGTTGAGGCGGGCCGCCGGGAACCAGCGCGTCCCCGGCATGGCGGGATCCACCAGCGCCGGGCCGTCGAGCCTCACGTCGAAGAAGTCGGCGATCGAGCGCCAGAAGGCGTCCAGGTCGCTCGTCGACCAGGCCCACAGCTCTTCGTAGCCCCTGAAGTCGCGTCCGCGCGTGCGAGCCAGCCAGTCCAGGAAGGCGCCCATGCGGGTGCTGGTCCGGGCATCGGCGGGAGGTCGCCACAGGACCGGCGGATCGGCCATGGACCGATGATGCCATGCCGGCGGTATGCTGGCCGACCAATGCTTCTGCGCGCCCTGACGCTGGCGTCGCTGCTCATGGCCCTGCTGTCGTCGCCGATCAACGCCGCGACCGCCATCCCGGACGAGGGAGCGGTGCAGCTTCGCGGGGATCGCGCCACGGCCGCCATGGTGGCCGATGTCGACGGCGACGGTTCGCGCGAGCTGGTCCGGCTGCTGCCGTGGAGCACGAACCCCGGCCAGATGGCGGTGGAGCTCACGCAGATCGACGCCGGGGTGGTGGAGGCGCGCGGGGACGCCCTGCTCGAGCGCACGGCCACCTCCGAGACCTCCGACCTGCAGCGCCGGCCGTCGGACGACAACCTCCTGCCGCTCGGGGTCGGTGAGCCCGCGCGCCTGCTCGCCTGGCACGAGGATGGTCGCGAGAGCGTGCTGGTGGCGACGATCGGCAGCACCGGCCTCCCACGCCCCTGCTGCCTCACGCTCTGGCGCATCGGCCTCGACTCGCGCGGGAGTACTGCCGCCGTGCTCGTCCAGCAGAGCAGCATCAGCGCCGCGTCGATCCTGGCGGCGGACCTCGACGCTGACGGCACCGATGAGCTGGTGGTGGTCGAGACGCCGGACCCGGAGCTGACTCAGTTCGTGTTCCAGCGCGACGTGATCGTGCTGCGCTGGAACGGGGGCAGCTTCGACGAGCTGGACGGCATCGCGGACCCGTCGGCGGCAAGCGGGCCGCTGATGGCGCTCGGCGACAGCGACGGGCTGCCGGGCGACGAGGTGGGCTTCGTGGAGGTGCCGCGCTTCGACCAGGTGACACCCACGTTGTTCCGTATCCGGCTCGACGAGGAGGGCCGGGTGGCGATCGAGCACGGGCTGCTGCCCGCCGCTGGTGCGATTGCGCCGGTGCCGGCCGCCGACGGCGGCCGGCTCGTCCTCGTCAACGACGACTCGACGTTGCTGCTGGACTGGCCCGCGGGGGCCGTCAAACCGGCGGTGGCCGAGACCACGTGGCGTGGTGGCGAGCTGCTGGGCGTGCTGGGCAACGGCAGCCGGGCGGCGATCATGCTGCTGCGAGGTGGCGCCGTCGACGTGCTGGACACTACCCTTGCGTCGCGGCAGGGCATCGCGGCCAGCCCCACCGCCGTCCAGTTCATTGCGGCGGGCTACCCGGTCTACCGGGGGCCGCTCCCGGGGGCAGGTAGCAGCGGTGACGACGAGGCGCTCGTCCATGGCGGACGCCTCATCACCCTGCAGCCGCCGCGTGGCTCGCGCACCCCCGGCTTCCTCGCCTCGCGCGACATAGCCGGACTCGCCGGCATGACGGCGATCGGGCTGCTGGGACGGACGGGGGAATGGGCAGCAGTGGCGAGAGGTGGGCGGCCGGCCGTCGACCGGACGGGCGGTCTGCTGGCACCGGGCTCCGGCGCTGCAGCCGGGCCGATGTGGATCGTCCCGACGGACCAGCTCATGGCGCCGGAGGGAAACGGGGGAGCACTTGAGCCGGCGATCGATGGCGGCGTGGTCGACGCCACTCGCCAGGTGCCGACGCTGCTGACCGCCGGCAACCTGACGGCCACCATCAGTGCACCCGCGGGAAGCGAGCTTCGCGTTCGGACGCGAACCGGGCAGCGGGCAGCCGTCGACGTGCAGGTGGTAGGCCCCTCGGGGGAGGCCGAGGTGCCTCTCTCGGATGCGAGCGGCAATAGCGGTGGCGGCCTCTTCAACCTGGAGCTCGACCTCGTCACGCCGGCCGGCCACGGCTACACGGCACGCTGGGTTGTGCGGATCGTCCAGCACGCTCCGCGGCTGGAGCTGCATGCGGATGGCCTGTCCCTCTCGTTCGACGTCTCGCTGAACGGCACGACGGAGCCCGGTGCGAACGTGGAGGTGGATGGCAGACGCGTCCAGGTCGCCGACGACGGGACGTTCCGCGCCTCGGTCCCCGGGGGCATCCTGCCGCGCGACGTCCGCGTACGAGCCAGCGACCAGCTGGGCAACGCGACCGAGGCATCGGTCTCGGTCGTCGCCATCGCCGACTACCGCATGCTGCCCTGGGTGCCGATCACCGTGGGCGTGACCGTGCTGCTCGGCATCGTTCTGTTCATCCGGACACCGCGCGGCGCGCGCAGCAGCGCCTCGGGCATCTTCGACGAGTTCGAATAGCCCCTGCAGCGCGACCCGGAGGCACGAAAGGGCCAGTGCCGAGGGGCACCGGGCGGTACTAGAGTCGCAAGCGCCACCCGCCGACGAGGTATCGGCTGCCCATGCAGGCCGTCGCACACCAGCTTCCCGACCTGGAGGCGCACCTGGAGCGACAGATGCGTGGCCAGGAGCGGCAGCTTGCCTTCGCGCGCGCGCTGATCGCGGCCGCGGCGCTCGTGGCGGTGGTGCTCTTCCGTGAGCGGCTCGATTCGTTCCCGTGGCTCGTCGGCCTGTCCGTCGCGGTGCTCGTCTACACCGGTGCGATCCTCGTCCTGGTTGGGCGCTTCCCGGCGCGCGAGGTGGGGCTCGTGGCCACCGCGCTCGACATGGTGGTCGTCAGCCTGGCGATCTACGTCGAACCGCGCGCACTGGATGCTTACCTCTTCTACGTCCCCGTGGTGCTTGGCGTGGCGCTGCGCTTCGGTCTCGGCGCCTCCATATGGGCGGCCGCTGTCGTCTCGTTCATGTATGCATCGGTCGTCCTGGCGTCGGGGGAGTCGGGGCAGGTGCTGGAGCTCGTGCCGGTGCGCATCGGCTACCTGTTGGGATTGGGAATGGCGGCCGGGCTCTTCGCGCGGGTGGTCATCGGCCGGGCGAACGAGAACGCGCGTCTTCAGCTGCGGCTGGAGGCGGAAGAGCGCGAGCGCGCCAGGCAGCGTGAGGCGGAGCTGCTCTCGCAGATGGCCCGCGAGTTCGGGACGACGCTCGAGTGGCAGGCGACGGTGGATGCCATCGTGCGCGCGGCCGACACGCTGCTCGGCGATGTCAGCTGGCTGCTCACCGTGGAGGAGGCGGACGGCGCGCCGGCGCGCCTGGCGCTTGCGGGAGTGCAGGGTCGCAGCGAGGAGGTCGTCGAACGCCTCCGCGCCCATCTCTCTGCGCGATCTCCGCGCCTCGGCGAGGGCGTGGCCGGGGCCGCGGCCGCGACCGCCTCGCCGCGCGTCCTGCAGACCGACGAGCTGGCCGCCGCCACGGCCACCGGCGACCCGGACGCGCTCGCCCTGCTCGAGCCGCACTCGCTGCTGGCCGTGCCGATCATCTCCCGCGCCCGGGTCCGCGGCGTCCTCGTCTCCGCTTCCAGCGTAGGCCCGCCCCTCGGTGAGGGCGAGGCGCGCCTCGCCGTGGCCATCGCCGAGCGTGCGGGGCCGGCACTCGAGAACGCCCTTCTCTGGGCAGACCTGCAGGAGCAGGTGGCGCGCGAGCATGAGGCGCAGCGCGCCAAGGATGACTTCCTCTCCATCGTGAGCCATGAGCTGCGCACGCCGCTCACCTCGATCCAGGGCTACTCGCAGCTGCTGGAGGCGCGCATGCGCGACAGTGCCCGTCCCAAGGAGCAGTCGCAGATCCACGTCATCCGCAACCAGGTCGGGAGGATGCGCCGCCTGGTGGAGGACCTGCTCGATGTGAGCCGCATCGACCGTCGCGGTGGCGTGAGCATCGAGCCGGAGGCCCTCGACCTCGCCGTCGAGCTGCGCGAGGCGGTGGCGCGCACCCAGCGCGAGCACTCGGACCGCTCCATCTCGGTCGATGCGCCCGAGAGCCTGTCCATCGTCGCCGACCGAGACCGCATCGGCCAGGTGCTCACCAACCTGCTCGACAACGCGCTGAAGTACTCGCCAGAGGGGGGACCGGTGACTGCCTGCGCGGAGCCGACCGCGGACGGCGTCGAGCTCACCATCACCGACGAGGGGATCGGCATCACGCCGGAGCAGGCCGAGCTCGTCTTCGAGCGCTTCTTCCAGGCCGATGACGGCCACGGCGCGCGCCGCTTCAGCGGGCTTGGCCTGGGGCTGCACATCACCCGGGCCATCGTCCAGGCGCACGGTGGCGAGATCCACGCCGCCCCGAACGCCGCCGCCGGCCGCGGGACCGTCATCACAGTGCGACTGCCGCGTCGCGCGGTTGTGCCCGAGCACGCGCGGCACGAGCCAGACGCTCCACCGCCCTTCGTCCTGCGACGCGGGTAGACTCGCGTGCATGCCCCAGGTCCGCCCGTTCCGCGGGATCGAGTACGCGCTCGACCGCTTCGCCACGCCGCGCATCCCCGACCGCGTCCGGCTCCCCGACGAGCCTGACCTGACGCCCGGCCGCCGGCTGGCCGACCTGACCGACATCGTCTGCCCGCCTTACGACGTCATCGGCGCCGACGAGCAGGCGGCTTATACGGCGCGCAATCCGTTCAACGCCATTCGCCTCGAGCTGAACCCCGACCCGGATCCGCATGCTGCGGCGGCGCATACGCTGCTGGCCTGGCAGGACGACGGTGTGCTCGCGCGGCGAGAGGAGCCATCGGCCTACTACTACGCGCATGCCACGCCGGCACAGCCGGACGAGCCGACCGTCCAGGGCGTGCTCGCCCGCGTGCTGCTGGAGCCGTACGGAGGCGACGTTCGGGCCCACGAGCACACCATGGCCGGTCCGAAGGCCGATCGGCTGGCGCACCTGCAGACGACCCGCACGCAGCTCTCGCCGATCCTGGCCGTCTACTTCGACCGATCACAGCGCTATCGGCACGTGATGGGCCGCCCCTGGGCCGACGAGTGGCGCGCTCGCGACCCGGACGGCCTGCTGCACACCGTTGCCGCGGTGGAGCCGGACGACCGCATGCTCAACTACCTTTCCCGCCAGCGCCTCTACATCGCCGATGGGCACCACCGCTACGAGACCGCCCTGGCCTACCAGGCCGAGATCCGATCCGACCCGCGCCGGGCCGATGCGCCGCCAGGCTCGCTGGCGGCGGACTGGATCATGGTGGTGCTCGTCAACGCCGAGATGGAAGAGCTCGAGGTGCTGGCCACCCATCGGCTCATCCTCGACGCCGATGCCGACGCCCTGCGCTCGCTTGCCGCCGAGGCGAACCCGCTGTGGCAGGCGATTCCAGTGCATCCCGACGAGCTCGCCGCACGGCTGGACCAGATGCGTGACGCGGAGGAGCCGGTCTTCGGGCTGGTGCTGCCGGAAGGCGAGGGCTGGCTGCTGGTCGGGGACGCGGAGGGGATGGCCGATCGGATGCGCCGCGAGCGGACGAGCACGGCGGTGCGGCGGCTGGACCTGGCCATCCTGCACGCGACGATCCTGGCCGACGGGCTCGGTATCGATCCCGGCGTCGTGGCCGGCGGCGGGCGCCTCGCCTACACTAGGAACGAAGCAGAGGCGCGGGACGCGGTGGCTCGCGGCGAGGCCAAGGCTGCGCTGCTGGTGCGCCCGACCCGTCTCGACCAGCTCGCCGAGGTGGCCAGCATCGGCGACGTGATGCCCCAGAAGTCGACCTACTTCTACCCGAAGCTGCTGACCGGCTTCGTCTTCAACTCGCTGGAGGACTGAACGAGACCGCCATGGTGCAGGCGATCAAGCGCGACGAGGTCTACATCGAGCCCGAGGGCATCTACGTCGAGACGCACCAGCCGGAGCGTCGCTCTCGCAAGCCCCCGCTGCTGCTGGTGCACGGCGCCCTGGCAGGCTCGTGGATGTGGTCCAGCTTCGCCACCTTCTTCGCGGAGCGCGGCTGGGAAGCGCACGCCATGAACTTCCGCGGCCACTACACCTCCGACGTGGCCGACCTGGAGCGGACGTCCATGCGCGACTACGCCGACGACATCGGCGTCGCCGTCCGTCAGCTGAACCGGCCGCCGGTCGTGATCGGGTGGGGGATCGGCGCCCTGGCGGCCATGCTCTATGCCGAGCGGGCCCGCACCCTGGGCCTGGTGCTGCTGGCTCCCTCGCCGCCGGCCGATGCCCTGCCGCGGCGTCCCAACGCGCTGGAGCTGAAGGCGGTCCCGGGAACGTACGACGCGACGTGGTGGGGCTGGATCGCCGCCCCGGAGAAGCTGCGCGAGCTGATGCCGGACATGGCCGACGACGAGATCGAGAAGATGCAGGAGATGCTCGCCGGTGCACGCGAGTCGGGCAGCGCGCGACGAGAGCGGATGCAGGGCGTCTACGTGGACACCGCGCGGATCAGCGTGCCGGCGCTGGTCATCGGCGCCGGGCGCGACGACGTCATCCATCCCTCGGAGGCGAGCCGCACCGCCGACCTGCTCGGTGCCACCTACGAGTTCATCCCGTCCGCGTCGCATTTCGGGCTGGTGATGGGATCGGATTCCTGGCCGCAGGTCGCGCAGTCGGTGCTCGGCTGGCTGGAGGAGCGGCGCCACGCCATGAATGCGGTGCTTCAGGGCTTGACTGCCGTCCGCTGACCCCCGTGATCAGCGGTGGTCGGGCGGCCAGCTGCCCATCACCTGGCGCAGGATGGCGAACTCGCCCAAGTGGTAGGCATTGTGGTCGCCGATGATCCGGACGCAGCGGAAGAGCGAGTGCCCATCGGTCCAGGGGATCGGCGCATTGAGGTCGCGCTCGGGGTCAGCCGTCAGCGCTCGGAGCGCCGCCTTGTCGTCCAGGAATTTCCGGACCGATGCGTCCCACGTCGCGCGGTCCGCGCGAGCCTTCGCATCGGGCCAGAAGTCGTCCGGCCAGCGCTTGTGCCGGTAGTCGGGGTTGGTGACGTAGTCGAGCATGTCCGCCTGGGTCAGGCGCAGGTGCTCGATGAGGTGCCAGGGGGTGTAGGCCACGTTCGGGGCGCGGGCGTTGATGGCGGCATCCGGAAAGTCGGCGACGGCGGCCTCGAAGGGCATGTGCGCGCCGCGGCCATCCAGGAGGGCGAGGAGCTGCGTGCGGGGTTCATCGGTGCTCGTCATGATCGGTCCAGTGTCAGGCGGGTCGCCGCGACCGGCAAGCGCCTCTGGTCGGGGCCCCAGTTGAGGCCACCCGGGGGCCATGCTATCCTCCGGCCCGTCCCGGACAGCCGCGGACAACGGGCCGCATTCGTCTAGAGGCCTAGGACACCGCCCTCTCAAGGCGGAGATCACCGGTTCGAATCCGGTATGCGGTACCAATTTCGCCTTCGAGCCCCGATTCTGAGCGACGCTTCTATGTCGTCAAGCCCGGCGATTCGAGGAGCAGGCCGTACACCTCCCGCGCCACGTAGCGCTTCAGGCAGCGCATGATCTCGGCGGTGGTCTTGCCCTCGGCCGTGCGGCGCGCGACATAGGCCCGGGTGCGCGGGTCGTGAGCCATCCGGGTCAGCACCACCATGTGCAGCGCCCGGTTGGCCTGGCGGTCGCCGCCGCGGTTGAGGCGATGCCGGACCGTCTGGCCCGAGGACGCCGGCACCGGCGACGTGCCGGTCAGCATGCCGATAGGCGGCATCGCTGCGCAGGCGCCCCGGGTTGCCGCCAGCGGTGACCAGGAGCTGGCCGGCGCCCTGCACGCCGATCCCCGGTCGCACCACCAGCTGCGGGGGCGCTGCGCAGCACCAGCCGGGCCAGCTGGGTGTCGAGCGCGGCGATCTCGGCACTCAGTGCCAGGTGGCGGCGTCCCAGGCTGCGCTGGGCCAGCCGCGTCGCCGCCGCCGGCTCGTCGACCGTGGCGGGCACCCGGAAGGCAGCCACCCGGCGCACCAGCCCGTCGAGCGAGCGATCGCGCAGCTCGTCGCGCGGCCGGTCGGGCGCGGTGAGCCGCAGGGCGTGGAGCTGGTTGGCGATCCGGCTGCGAGCCTGCATGGCGCTCTCACGCGCGATGCGCAGGACGCGGATGGCCTCGACCGGCCCGCCACCCAGCTTGGGCCGGCCGGTCGCCCGTCCGGCCTGGACGGCCCGGGCGGCGGCCTCCGCATCGAGCGGATCGCTCTTGCCCCGGCTGCGCCGGGCGCGGCGGTCGGGACGGTCGACCTCGATTACGATCAGGCCCCGCGCGTGCAGCCAGCGCGCCAGCCCGGCCCCATAGCTGCTGGTGCCCTCCACGCCGACCCGATCGATGGTGCCCAGGGCGGCGGCCCAGGCCAGCAGCGCGCGGTAGCCGGCGACGCTGGCCGGCAGGCTGCAGGTGTCGAGCAGCACGCCGCGGGCGTCGAGGGTGGCGGCCACGTGGAGGTCGAGGTGGGTATCCACGCCGAGGGTGACGAGGCGGTCGGGGTCTGCCATGCACGCCGTACCCTCATTTGTACCCTCAATTTTCCGCTGAGCACACCGTCGAGCCGGCGAACCGCCTCGGCCTGCATGGTCGGCATGACGTGCGAAGGCTCCCATGTCCCACAAGCACGGCTGTCCACGCTGGTTGGAGGCCATAGTCGAAAGGTGTCTGTTCCTGTCGGAGGAAGACTAGGTAGTCGTGACCCTCGTGCCAGTCAACCTGCCCGTCGTACTCCATCGTCCCCGCACGCCAGAGGCAGGCAGGCTCCCCAGCGCTCACCGCTGGCGCTGTTCCAGAATGTCCGGGTCTCATCGTTGACTCCCACCACGCACCTCCTCGCGCAGCGACTGGTGGGGCACCAACGCGTGCATGTGCGGAACTACGGTCGACTGCAATTGGCGATAACCCTTGGTGCGAGCCCGCACGCCTTTTCGTGTTGTGCCCAAAGGTGGCACGGCTGCGTCTGAAACGGGCTACGGCCCAGGGGCGGCAGCGGTGGCTATGCGGCCGTCAGAGATTGCGAGGGTTCGGCTCATTCGGGCCGCGATCTCCTTGTCATGTGTGGCGATGACCAAGGAGAACTGGCGCTCTGACTGCAGGTCGGCGAGCAGCGCCATCACCTGTTGGCTCGTCCTGGTGTCAAGGTTGCCGGTGGGCTCGTCGGCGAGGACAAGGCCCGGCTCGTTGATCAAGGCCCGGGCGATGGCGACGCGCTGTTGCTCGCCGCCAGAGAGTTGGCTGGGGCGGTGATCCATCCTGTCTCCGAGGCCTATCCGTGTGAGGAGATCGCGCGCGCGTGGCTCAATCAGTGCCCTCCGAGCGTACGGCAGCAGTGGAACCAGCACATTGTCGAGCGCCGGCAGGGCCGGGATCAGGTGGAACAGCTGGAAGATCAGTCCAACGTTGGCGCGCCGCAGGTCGGCTCGCTCATCCTCGCCCAGGTTCCCGATCGACCTTCCCCTGAATCGTACGTCGCCTAATGTCGGTCGATCGATCATGCCCATCAGTGACAGCAACGTCGTCTTGCCGGAGCCGGAGCGGCCGACCAGTGCGACCTGCTCGTTTGCGAGGATTGCCACGCTGACCTCGCTCACCGCCTCCACTGCAGTTTGCCCGCTCCCGAAGCGACGGGTGACGCCTTCGAGGACCAGGAGATCGTGTTCAGCCGGCACTTCCCACTCCTTCTGCTCCGACCGCCCGGGAGAGTTGCTGGGCCAGATTGCCCAGCGACCCATGGTCGATCTGGGCCGGCGTATCGGCGGATGTGCCAGCCACCGGCTCCACCTCGCTCCGGCCCTCGTCCATGACGATGGCGGCATCGAGTCCGGCAGCCAGGGCGAGGATGTTCACGCCTGCCGCATCTCCAGGCGTGAGCCGCGCGGCGGACAACCGGGCCAGCCACTCGCTGGACGTCGGCCGCAGTGAAGCGCGCTGTGCATCCGCGACCCACGCAGTCAGTGTCTCGTCGGCAGAGACGCTTGCGAGCAGTGCGGACACCAGACCATGGGGATCGACCGGCGGTGTCCGCGCAGTCCCCAGCGCAGCCGCTGAGCCGCTGAGCGTTCCGAACAGCAGCAGGGGAGCACCGTCGCCCTCGGCAGTGATCTCGCGGAGGGTGGCTGGGAATCCTCCACCACCCTCATCGACGAAGGCCAGCCGGAGCGGAACATTCTGGTTGGCAGCCAGCCTGGCCACCTCCAGCGCCAGCGCACAACCGGCAGCGCTCTGCGTGGCACCCGGCCCGCTGGAATCCAGGCGCGCGACGAGCCACGGAGCCGCATCTTCTCCAGCCCGACGCGCGATCAGATTGTCCCCCACCGCGAACTCCACAGCGGCGATCAGCCTGGGCGCCTCCGCCCAATCGGGTTCGGGCGCGGTTATGCCCACAACGATGTCGGTCGTACCTGCGCATCGGGTCAGGAGTTGAGCAGGCAGCGAACTGCGAGCGTAGTCATTGAGCGCCGCTCCCACGCGCAGAACCACGAGCCCTTCTGGACAGCCCTGGCCGAGCGGTTGCATGCCGTCTAGGTACGTGATGCTTGTCGCGTCGAAGCGAGTGGCTCCCTCCAGGACGGCAGGCGAGTAAGCCACGGATGCCGCCACGAAGCTGGTCAGGACACGGTCCTGGTCGAGCGGTTCGCCGGTCTCCTGGAGCAACGCGGGAATGTTGCTCAAGAAGGCGACGTGCTCCACTTGGTAGCCGATCTCCTCGAGTTCGCCCTGCACATAAGCTTGGGCGGCGTCCATTGCCGGCGTGCCGGCCCGGCGATCCGGTTGGGCGGTGAGGGCGGCCACGTCGGCCTGGATCGCGGCGGCCGCCGGGGGAAGCGGCTCGGCGGTCGGGACTTGGGCAAAGGCACCCTGCGGAATACCCATCGGGCTGATCACGCTCCAGAGCAGCGCGCCGACCAACGCGACCGTGGCAAACGTGCCGAGGGTCAGCATCGCCGAGCGACCACTGAAGCCCGGAGCACCTGAAGAAGCTCCGTCGACTTGGAGAATGGCCGCCGGCACGACTCTGGTGGCCAGATCCGCAGCCGGAGTCGCCGCGATGATCCCGAGCAGTGACGCGCCGACCGCGGCAAGCAGGCCAATGAAGAAGGACAGCGGTGTGGAACCACCCGCCAGCAACAGCACCGATGTGATCAGTGCGCCTGCAATCACGCCGCCGAGCACGCCCGGAAGGCCGACTTCGGCGAGGATCAGACGACGCACCTGTCGGGCGTGCCAGCCCAAGGCCCGCAAGAGGCCGATGAGCGACAGCCGCCGCTCGACCCCCAGGACCCCGGCATCGACCGCCATGGCGCCAGCGGCGAACAGCGCGGCGGCGGCGCCGAGCAGGTGATACGGGCCGATGCGGAGTGCGACGAGTTGGCCGAAGACGGTCGCCGAAAGGCGCCCCTGATACAGCACCTGGAGGCCAACGACCACGCCGGCAATAGCCGTTGCGAGGGCCAGTGCACCCGTGGTCCCGAGAAACCGCAGCTTCGAGTCGGCGGCCTGGGCGATCGCGAACGAGATCATGCCGCGCCCGAAGTACCAACCTTCGCTGCTCTGACCCCGGATGGCCTCTGCAGGAACCTTGCGCGCCATGAGCAGGGCCGCGACGATGCCAGCCGCCGCGAGATGCACGACGATAACGCCTGCGGCCGATAGTCCCAGGGTGAGCGGATCGAGGCGAAGGCCCATCGCGGCTCCGATGGCCATGGTCGTCGTCGTGGCAAGCACTGCGGCAAGCGCGCCAAGCAGCACCGCTTGCACGACGATGAGCTGCACCGCCGTGCTTCCTCGCCACCCCACCAACCGGAGCACCGCCAGTTCACGTCCCTGGTCTCCCACCAGGTAGATGCAGAAGGTCGCCAGGTAGAGCAGAACCACCAGGGCGGCAGCGCCAAGGAGGAGACCCGAAAAGCCCGATGCGCCGTTCTCGATGCGCACGGCTTCGCCGAGGGTCGTCCAGCGCTCGATGAGATCCGTTCCGTCATCGACCTCGACTTCGAGGTCCACGGGCGAGGAGCCGGCTACGACGTCGACATGGAGCCCGGTGCGCTCAACGATCGCGGCCGCAACCTCCTCGATTCTCGAGATGGCGCCTGGTGAATACCCGGAGATTCCCTCGAGCTTTACGCGAATGGCATCGATGAACTCGGGGCCTCGGAGCGCTTCCACCGCTTCGAGGTTCGTCAAGCCGGTTGGCGGTAGGGGATTCAGACCCCCCGGGTTGAGTGAAGTCGGGAGGAGGGAAGCCCGATCGCCGGCGGTGGTGCGTGGCGTGTCGCCGTAGATCCCCAGCGGCACGTAGTTGGCTGCATTGCTGTAGGTGGCGCTGATCGCACCAAGGTCGTAGGTGCCGACGCTCTCAACCTGGAACAGCGGCGGCTTCACAGCATGGAGCGGTCGGAAGACCTCGGCATCCCCCCCAAACGTGGCATCGGATCTCGCGAAGCTATCTGGCTGAAGCTCGTCGATCTGCGGCTGGACAAGCTGTTCCCAACTGCCTTGGGCTGCGACGCCGAGGTGGCTGCCCACCACTCGATACGGCAACGGCTCGGGTACGAGGATCACGTTGCGGCCGAACGCGGCGGCGGCGCCTTGCCCCTCCTGGGCCCGCAGCTCGCCGTTCTCGACGGAAACGGCACGGTTGCGAAGTGGCTGCAATAGATCCGCCAGCGGCGCGGCGTCGGTGCTCTCTTCGGTAGTTACGCCGTCGCGGATCATCGCCGCGATGAGGTCAGAGATTCCCTCGTCATCGAGGTTGGCACCGCGCTGCTCAACGGCGTCCGCGACCTGCTTGGGGTCGACGCCGACAATGCGGCTCACATGGGCTGTGACGGTTCCCGGCAGCGGCAGATGCTCGGGAATCAGCACTGGGATTCTGATGGCTGTACTGCCGTAGACGACATCTTCGGCCGGCGTCACTCCCGTCGGCAGATAGGCGTCTGGGGCGAACTGGCTGAGTCCGATCAGCCGGTCTTCCTGGCCTGGGTCGATGCCGACAACGAGACCCCATACGGCAGGCATCTCGCCGACCGAGGCATCGATCTCTCCACCACCCGCCGACAGGTCCCGAACGCCCACGAGGAGGCTCGGCGGGCCATCGCTTCCCTCGAGCGCGACGAACCCGGTCGCCCGGCTGGCCTCCGCGCCACCGATGTCGACCGTGAGATCGAGTTGCAGAATCTCACCGGGTTCCGGCTGTGACAACCCGAACGTCACCACGGAGGTGTCCTGCTTCAGCCAACCCAGAGCGGCGACCGGTGCCGCGACCTCAACGCCGGGGATCGCCAGTATCTGCTGCCACTGGTCTCGGCTGATGCCCGATGTACGCGCACCCAAGTAGTTGGCGGGCACGACCTCGCGACCATCGACGTGCAACGTCAAGGCATCGCGTGGACGGACCAGGATGTCGTAGCTGCCGCGCCATCCGGCTGCAACGGTCTGGTGGACCGTGGCGAGGCTGACGACCGAAGCCAGCGAGATCGAAGAAGCCGCCAGGGCTACCGCTAGGGCGCCGGCAAGGAGAACGATCAATCTGGGGCGGTTGGCGGCCAACAGCCTGACCGCCAACCGGAGGATGTTGCGCCTCATAGTTGTGAACGTCGCAACGACGATGTCTCAGTAGCTGACAACGAACCGCGTGTAGTCAGTGGCCGTGCCACCACCGTTGTCGTACGCCCTGAACGTTTGCGTAAAGTCGGTGCAACTGTACGTCGGGAACGTGTGGCTGATCCAGGTCGTGTTGATGGATTGACTGGGTGAGGAGGTTCCATCACCGAAATTGACCACCCTCCACGACGAGCCGGCGGCCACAACGGTCCACGTTTGATACGGATAGTGCGTGTAGCATGGATACGAGTCGATCTCGGGACTCGCATCCATGGCGGCGGTAGGATATGCCGCGACGAGCATCGTTTGGCCGAACATCAGCGCCGCTACGGCAAGTAGCGACGCCGCTAGTCGTCGAATCATCTCCTAATCCCTTCATGTGAGGCAGATCCACGGGTCTTCACAGTTCCTCCTTGGTCGAAGCTCACGCACCTCACCTCTTCCCTGCACGCCGGAACCGGGTGTCGCGTTGCGGCGTCGCCGATGCCGACAGACCCGGCTCCCATGCCGGCCAAGAGGGCGGAGTCTTCATAGGCGTCGTTTGCCAGTCCGGATTCGCTGACGACATCGCCTCGACCACCTGATGGGCCGCACCCAGGTGGCCAGCATCATCTTCCTTGTCCTATCTGGACGTCGTAGTTGCCTCCCGTGATTGAGATCAGCGGTCGCATGGGCGAGGGGCAAGAAGCCGCGGTCAACCAGCTAGGCAATCTCAGCTTTGCGCCGGGTCTGTCGCTGGTCGAACTGTCCGGCGCGTCCGGTGTGTTGGCTTGTCCTCGCGAGTGGACGTTAGGATTCTCTCCCCCATAACACCACTGGGTACTTCCCTTAAGCCATCTGACTGTCGTTTCGGGCCGTTTGGCACTTGGCGGACAGGAATCGAGGTACCCGCCTCCCTATTTGGTTCCTAAAGGAGCCTTATGCGCCGTGGCCGAAACGGCAAGAAGGCGAACTCCCTATGACTGGGGCGTACGCGGCGGCGCGAAACGGCTGGTCCGCGCGCCCGGTTAGGAGGGCCCGCCTCCTAGGTAGTTGGTGGTGCTACTGGCAGAGCGGGTGTCCGGAGCGCGGCGGCGCCCTTCACGTCGAAGCCCGGTTGGCTTGCCAGCCCGACTGCCTCGACGAAGGAAGCGGCGGTGCCTTCGGTCGTGTAGACGTCGGCCACGTCGATCAGTGCCTGAACCAGGGTCTGTCGCGGGACCGCAGTGGCGTCAGTGCTGCCATGCACGCCAGCGCGAGTGGACATGAGCGCCACCATCCGGCCCCTTTCCGTATCGCGGTTCGCCCACAGGGTTTCGGACTCTGGAGAACTTGTCCACGAGGCGCCCGTCTGGATACTCGATCGCCGCGATCCGATCTCACCGCGGTCTGGATCGTAGTTGACGACGTGGAATCTGTGGGTGCGAGGGCCTGCCTCGACCCGCGTAGCTGGCACCCCGACAGTCGCTGTGACGACCTTGCCGTCGGCATCGCGGATGTCCGGGTCCTGCGCAACGATGGTGAGTGGTATCAGGCGGCGGCGCAGTGGATTCCATGCCGCTTCACCAGCCAGCGGGTCCTCATCCGCATGCGCGCTGTCGGCCTTGACGCCCTCACCTTCGGTGAACGCGACCATCGCCATGCGTCGGGGCACGACCACTCTCCGTCGTCTCAGCGTTCGAGGCAAGGATCCTCCCCCCGGAAGCAGGGATCCTTCCCGTCTTGTGATACTGGCACCAGCCTAACCTCGCGTGAAGTAGGCATTTGCCTACTGGCCCGCCGCCGGGCGCTCGGCATCAGCGAACGGGAACTGGCCGTCGCGGGCGGCATCAGCAAGATGTTCCTGCGCCATTTGGAGTCCGGCCACGGCGGCGACTCAGTGACGCTCGACCTGCTCGGGCGACTGGCCAGCGGTCTTGGCCTGGAACCTCGCGAGCTGTTGACGAGCGAGGCGGATTCGGCGCCGAGCCCCGACGCTGCGGCACTCGGTGCTCTTCTGGCCGAGATTACCGATCCGATCAGTGCGGAAGCCGCCGCTGACCTCCTCGGCTGGGCGCTCGATCGCACGCTGCAGGCGGCCGAGACGCTGGAAGCGCTGGCGTCGACCGTCGGATTCGCGCTCCGCCGCCTGAACGCCGAGATTCAGCTCGTGCCCTCGGGCACAGCGGCCTCAGCCGATGTGCTGACCGCCGCCCATCACGCGCAACACACCCGGCGTGGGCTGTCTGCACTCGAGGCGCGTCTCCTGCACCAGGTCATGTTCACCCCCTCCTTCGACAAGCGCCGTCTCACAGCAGCCGAGACGGTTGCTCTCGGGCAACTGCGGAACGCAGGTCTCGTCGATGAGTCAGTCAACGAGAACTGGATGCAACGGCAACAGCTAGGGGTGGCGGCCGACGTTTCCTACTCGGTGATGGGGTGTACTCCGTCGATCGAAGCCTGACCTCGGGGCGGCCACGGCGACAAGTAGCCTCGGCTGACCTCGCCTCATAGTCTTCGTCTCTGCTGGGAGCTTCTACTTGGCTCTGGCCTGAGAGCGGCCAGAAAGGCGTCGTACCCTAATCAACGCTGCCGCAGCAACTGCGGCAGACCCGCCAAAGACAGCCAGCATCCGCCATCCGGTAGGGGTAAGGCCGAAGTAGATCGACTCCTCTCGAGGCGGTGGTTGGGAACACGCGCACACCAGCTGCGCAAACACCAATAGGCCGGCCGTTGCGAACGCAATAAGAACCCACCCGATGGCTCCAGCAACCGCTAGGGCACCGAGCCATCTGTCGTTCTGCCACCGATCCGCCCCCAGCCCAGTAAGTCCAATGGTCCCCAAAGCGATGAACACCGGAACGAAGCTGCCGTCGCCATCCGCCGCCGAGACGGCGGCGGCGGAAAAGGCCGAGGCGCTTGCCGCTGCCCATAATGTGGTCCGCATCATTCGGTTATCCATTGGATCGGTGCCTCGCCACATCCATCCAGGCCAACGCCTCTAGTCTGCAACGCCGGCCGGCAACACTGTGGTCTCGCCGGCTGAATTTACCAGTAAGCCACCAGGCATAGCTGCAAACACGCCCTGGCCCTGGGCCACAGGCGAGATGACATCGTCGAAACCCTCCTGGGTGGGGGCTTGTACTCGTTCGAGGAAGACGAGATAGTCCTGTCCGGCGGCAAAGGCCGGTTCGTCCTCAACGTGCACATCGGTGTCCCCGACCGTACCGCCCGCGACGCGGACGGAGAGGACTTCACTCTCCGCGGTGCCTCGGATCGCACGGATGACGACAACTTGTTGGTCTGTGACGACCATCGCAAGGACTCCGGTACCAGAGGGTGCGATCCACGGGGTGTTCGCTGCATTATTCCAATGTTCGACGCCGGGCCCTATCGGCTCGACCACAGCAACAATGTCCGCCATACCGTCGAGCGACGACACGCTGAACCGAGGTCCGTATGCGTCCATGACGATCGTGTGTGCAACAGGAGCAGGTGACCGTACCCACGAAATCAGGTCAAAGGCGCCTAGGCCAAGGAGGCCGACGAAGAGTAAGCCAATGCCCATCCTTGTGCGCATGTGTCTCCCCTTTCTACGAGGCGGCCGCGTACATGGCCTTGATGCTGTTCACGTCGTGCGTTCTGAGGCCTCGCCGATACTCGCCCGGGTTGAGGTAGGTACACATCACCTCGTCATTGCACGTTGAGACGTGATTCAGCGCAACGGCGTGCCCGAACTCGTGGGTCGCTACCGTCCTGCCGTCGATCTTGCCGCTTGGGGTGGGGGTGCTTGAGCCCCAATACCAAAGGTAGTAGCCGCCCTGGCCGTTGTCCGGAGTCTGATTGAAGTGGATGTCTGAGTTTGAGATGTCTCCAAACTGGTCGTTCGACGTCACGGCATACGCGTTGTTGAAAGGCCAGAGTAGGTCGTCCCAGGAGACGTAGACAGAGTGAGCGCAACCGGTGGCAGCGTGGAACCGCAGCTCGCGGCCGGTACCATTCCACCTACCAAGACCATAATCCACGGCGTATCGTGGATCACCCGTAGGGAATTCGCCCTCGAAGTAGTAGCAGGGAGCGTAGTTGTATATGCCCCACTGCTGTGGATCCCAGTGCCTATCGAGGTTGTCGGTCCCGGCCACTGATTGCGTTAGGCTGAGGCTAGCAGCAGAGCTAGCGAATACCCCAGTAACCTCCGACTCATCGGCGATGCTCCTTGCATTTCCACTCCCATTCCGGTTCGCCGCCGCCATGGCACTTGTCCCATCCGGTGAGACTGGCGGAGATGACGCTGGAGCGAGCAGGGTGCGGGGGGTTTCAGGTGCCGGCAATTGGGGAAAACCCTATGCCGCCAGCTGGTGCCACCGCAATGACGCGCCGGGTCAGCTCGTGAGCCGCAACACCGCCGTTCCCTGCGCCCCCGACCGGCGGCGACGAGCGCTACGCCTACGACGACGCGGGCAGCGGCACCCGGGGCCATCGTCGAAGGGTCGGCTCCGATTGGCGTTGCAACTTCTGGCTTCGTCGGGGGCGCGTTAGGTGGGCCGAGTCCAACGACCAACGATGGGAGGCCTCGAGCCCGACGAGCATGAAAGGTTCAGGCGCAACCGTAGGGACAGGATTGCTGGTCAGCGAATAGCCGCTGCCCGGCCATCCTGAATCCGCCACTGCTTCTCCAGGGAGCCGGCCAAGCCACTGTCATGGGTGGCGATGACCAGCGCATAACCGCGCCGTCCCTGCATGGTGAGGAGGAGGCGGATAACATCAGCGCTGGTTGCCGAATCCAAATTGCCGGTAGGCTCGTCGGCAAGGACTAGGTCGGGCTCGGCGATCAGCGCTCGGGCGATCGCCACCCGTTGCTGTTCGCCTCCGGACAGCTCGGCTGGCCGATGGCCGACCCGATCCGCGAGACCAACCGCGTGAAGTAGTTCAGCCGCACGCGGCTCGATGGACGTGTGGGACTTGTAGGGGATGAGTGGCAACAGGACGTTGTCCAACGCGGTGAGCGCGGGCACGAGGTGGAAGAGCTGGAAGACGAGCCCGATGCGCGTACGGCGAATGTTGGCCCGCTCGTCATCCGACAGTTCCGCAGTGTCTGAGCCCTCGAACATCACGCGTCCGACGTCCGGCCTCTCGATCAGGCCTAGCAAGCTGATCAACGTGCTCTTGCCCGACCCAGACGGTCCGACGACCGCGATCCGTTCACCTCGTCCAACCTTGAGCGAGAGATTGTCCACCGCCGTGACGGCTGTCTGGCCGGTGCCATAGCGACGCGTTACGCCATCAAGCGTCACCAGACGATCCGTCATCGGGCAACCTCCCCTATCGCAGCGATCAGGCCCCGTGCCATCGCTGCCAGCTGCCTAGGGTCAGTCTGCTCGGCGGTGTCCACCGAGGTCCCTGCGATGGAGAGAATTCCCTCTGGATGCAAGGGTTCTCCCAAGTAAGCTGCATCCAATCCGATGGCCAGGGCGTACGCGTTGGTCGACAGCTCGGTCGTCGCGATCATTGACAGCGAGCCGGCAAGCGCGTCGAGCAGTCGGCGTGAAGTGGGCCGTTGGCTGAGGTCGGCCGTACGCTCGAGCCATCCAACCGGGTTGTCGGCGGCTTCGACCGAGGCGAGCAACCCGGCGCGAGTGGCGCCCTCATCGAGATCATCTACCGCGCTCGTGCCCAGCACGGGCAGCACCTGCCCGCCCATCGGCCCAAGGATCACTGTGGGTCCCGGAGCCTGCTCGATCTCGCGCAGCAGGATCGAGGCGGACCCGCCCTGAGCGCTGGTGGCGATGGCGAGGTTCAGGGGAAGGCCACTCGCGGCGGCAGCTTGTGCGACTTCGAGCAGCACAGCGACGGGGGCCGCGCTGCCGGTCGCTCCCGGCCCCGCCGAATCGAGGCCCGCGACCAGCCACGGCGATCCCGGCCTGCCCTCCGCGGTTGTCGCCACGAGGTGCTCGGCCACCGGCAGCCTCAGGCCGGCCGCATGATCGACCTGCTGCCAAACCACGTCATCGGCGACGATGCCGAGCACGGCGGTCGTCCCAGGACAGGCGAGAAGGAACTCCGTTGCGAGCGGCGCGGCGGCCTCATCCGGCAGGCGCAGGACCACGACGCCCGGCACGCATTCGGGAAGGCCATCGGCGGGTAGCGTCACAGGCGTGAAGGGCGAGTCCAGATCGTCGCCGTTCCAGCCGGCTGGGTCGTGGGCGAGCGACACCGGCCAAGCCGCGCTCTCGAGGCGGATCGGTTCGCCGAGGTCGTCACGCAGGTCGAGCACCCGCCCCAGGTAGCGAACGTCGCGCACTTCGTAGCCGAGGTCAGTCAGCCGCCGCCGGATCCAGTCGAAGCTGTCTGCCAGTGCTCGGGAGCCGATGGTCCGTTCGGCGTTCGCGCTAATGGCGGACACGTCGTTGGCCAGGCGCCGCACGTCCTCAGCTTGGGTCGTGGGTGCCGGTGTCGCCATCACCTCGCTGGCGGCAATCCCGATCGGCGCCAGGCGGCTCCACCCCACGGTGCCAGCCAGAATGGCGAGCGATAGCAGTCCGACGGTGAAGACCGCCTGTCGCACGGCGAGGCCGGACACGGCCAGTGACGCTCCCTCGGCGCGAAGCGAGATCGCGGGCGCGACGCTACTTGCCACCGCCAGCGGCGGGCGCACAGCCAGCCAGCCAACGGCCAATGCCAGCACCACGGCGATCCCGGCTAAGAGCGGTGACAAGGGACCCAGCCCTAGCACGATGGCCAGGCCGCCTATGAGCACGGCAGCCAGGCACGCCGCCACGACGACCGGCATCAGCGCCTCAGCGAGTATGAGCGCCCGTACTTGGCGCCCGGTCCATCCCAGGGCACCCAGCAGACCAATCAAGGCGACACGCCGTTCGACGGTGAGCAGCGCAGAGTCTAGGACGACGGCGCCAGCGGCGAAGAGCGCGGCTCCCGCGGCGAGGAGGTGGTACGGCGCTGCCCGCAGGGCGATCTGCTGGCCGAACAGCGTGGCACGTAGCGCCCCGCCGAAGGCCAGCTCGACGATGGCAATCACCCCGGCCAAAGTGACGGCGGCAGCCAGGGCTGTGGCGGTCCCGGCGAAGCGCAGGCGCGACTCTAGCGCCTGTGCGATCGCCAACCCGGCGATGCTGCCCGCCGCCCGACCAGTCCCGGTCACCGAGCGCCCCCGCAGTGAGGCCGCAAAGGAGCCGCCATCGGCGACCGCGCCGATGGCGGCGACCGCGATCAGGTGGGCGGCAAGCACGGTAACCACTAGAACAAGGTACTGAGTTGGAACCACGGAGAAGCCGCCTATCATGCCCGTGAGCGCGAGCAGCAGGATGGCCAGGATGGCGGACCCCAGGCCAATCACAACAGCTTGGCCGACCAGTAGTTGCAGCACGGTGCGCCGCCGCCAGCCGATGAGACGCAACGTGGCTCGCTCAGGCGCCTGGTCCTCGACCAGCACGAGCCCGAAGGTAAGCAGGTAAGCCAGCGCGACCGCCACGGCGCCGAGCAGCAGCGCCGCCGAGAGTCCGGTCGCACCGGACTCGATGCGCGGTGCCTCACCCAAGGTAGTCCAGCGCTCGGTGATAACCCCGACGCCAGGCACCTCCACCTCTACGTCGGAGGCGGCTGCTCCAGCCACAACGTCCACGCGCAGACCGGTCCGTTCGATGATGGCGGCCGCGACATCCTCGACCTTTGCGACAGCGGCGGGCGTGTAGTGGTCGATGCCCGCCACGCGGACGCGAATGGCGTCAATGAAACGCTCGCCGCGCAGGGCCTCGACCGCCTCGAGGTTGGTGAGGCCGAACGGTGGGAGCGGGTTGATCCCTCCTGGGTTGAGGGACGCGGGCAGCCTCTCATCGACCAGTTGTCCGGCAGGCGTCTCAACCAGGCGACGTGGCGCTTCCCCGTAAATGCCCAGTGGGGCGTAGCTTGTCGCACGCTCGTACTCGTCGGCAATGGCGGCGATGTCCACGGTGCCTAGTGGCTGCAGGACGAAGGGAGGCGGGGTGGCGACCGCTAGCGGCCGGTACATCGGCTCATCCCGCCCATTGGCAAGGTTGGCCTGCCCCAGTGTGTAGTCAGCTTGCGCGAGATCCTTGAGCCTCGGCAGGACCAGGACCTCCCAGGTGCCGATTTCATCCAGTCGCAACCGGCTATTGCTCAACACCGCGTAGCTGGTCGGCTCTGGAACCAGTACGACGCTACGCTCGATGCCCCAGGCGCTCCCGTAGCTCGATGCATCGGCCGTCAGCTCCCCGTTGACCGTTAGTGCTACGCGTGGTTCGCGCAGTGGGGTGAGCAATTCGCCCAGCGGTGCGGCGTCGGCGATGATCGGCACAACCGGAGCGCCTGCGGCGATCTCATGGAGCCGGCGTGTGACCTCAGATTCATACTGTGCAATACCCTCGTTATCGGTGGGAGGCGGAACGGTATCCAGCGCCGCCAGCACCTGCTGAGGAGCCACGCCGTCGACGCGCACCACGCTGATCTGAAGCGTCCCCGGGACCTCCGAATGCGCGGCGGTGGTAACGGGAACGCCGATCGCCTCACGCTGCAGCTGTTGGTCAAAGACGCGCGACACGCCGCGTGTCAGTGCGCGTCCCGCCACGAAATGCTCGAGCCCGATGAGCTGATCCTCGGCGACGGGATCGATGCCGACCACGAGCCCCCACACCGAGGGCAGCTGCGCAAGATCCAGGTGAACGGTGCCATCCCCAAAGTCGGCCGTGCTTCCCAAGCCGACCGTGAGCGTCCATGGCCCGGGCTCCGCTGGCCGCGCGAACGCGCCCGCATGGGACACGACTCGCTCACCGCCGACGGAAGCTTCGACGTCGACCATGTACACCGTTTCGGCGGCCAGGCCCTGAAGCTCGACCGACACGGGGGGGCCACCATCGGTCAGCCAACCGAGGCTCGCCACAGGAGCCGCCACGGCGACGCCGGGGATGCCCTGAACCGCATTCCATTCGTCGCGGCTGATCCCGGTGCCCGGCACGCCGAGATAGTTCGCTGGCACTCGGCCGCCCACCCCCAACGCCGTGTCGGCGGGTCGGACAAGGAGGTCGTACGGGCCGCGCCAACCAGCGTCGAGTTGCTGCTGGACAACGGCCAGACTCGAGGTGGAGGCAACAAGGAGGGCGCTCGCGGCGAGGGCGACCGACACGGATCCCGCGGCAAGGACGATCAGCCGTCCAGGGTTGGCCCGGAGAAGTTGCATTCCCAATCGCAAGATCGACACGGCTTGGCACCATAGGGAAGACATGGCGAGTTATTGAAGTACTGTACGGTCGCGACGGCGGCGAGCGAACCTGAATTCCAGGTAGGTCCGGGGCGCGCTGGGGGCTGAAAGATGGGTGGCGCGCTTCTACGCGCCACCCATCTTCTGTCAACTGGCCGGCTCGCCCGTACCCTTCCGGTTGTGATCATCTTCGGGTGGCACAGGCCGGGCCTACTACTCGTAGATGTGGACGTACGTGTAATGGTTAGGACTGGTTCCGCCACCCGCCCGGCTGGCGTAACGAGTCTGGTACTCACTGTCGTAGCTGCTACCGAAGTGGCACTTCGAAACGGGGAACGTATATCCCTGGACGTAGCTGCTCGAGTACACCGTTTCGACGCGGTACGATCCTCCATAGTAAAACCTGGTGTGGACCGTCCACGCGCCGCTTGTTCCGCCGCCGAGGTAGACCGTCCATTGGGCGGATGGCTGGCACCCGCCGATGTTCTGAGTCGACGGCGACGCAGCTACAACTGTCGGTTCTCCGGCAACCACCGTCCCCGCCACTCCTGCCGCGAGGCTGACTCCGACGACCAAGGCCAGCACCCGTCGAACAATACCCTGCATCGCTACCACCTCCGTTGAAGGCTACGGTTGACCAACGCCGAAATTCGTTGCATCTCTTCTCAGTCGTCACTTCCCCCCTTTCCAGTGTTGCGACCTATCACCGATGTGTCTCGCGGAAGGCGCTGTTGACAGGTTGCTGAGCGACGCCACCGCCCGAGGGTGGGTGATACACCTCGTGCGGCGTTGCATGCTCGCTGTCGAACTACTGCGGTTTCAGCCCAGGCTCAAACGCTACGCTCAGCCCCAAGGCAGCGCCTAGTCGGCAAATGCCTAAAGCCATCCGGCCCTGTCCACTCGGGACATTGCCTTGGCCGGGGATTGAGAAGAGAGCTGATGGCGCAACCCGCACGCGACACGCTGTCGCCGGCGCCAGTAATGGACGGATGTTGCCCCACATCTGAAGGCGGTTGGGATTTCTCAGCGTGCGCGGGCGAAGGCCGTGTGGCTAGAGTCCGGTGTCACCGCTGGCAGAACTGGCGTGCGAAGGGCGGCGGCGCCCTTCACGTCGAAGCCCGGTTGGCTTGCCAGCCCGACTGCCTCGACGAAGGAAGCGGCGGTGCCTTCGGTCGTGTAGACGTCGGCCACGTCGATCAGTGCCTGAACCAGGGTCTGTCGCGGGACCGCAGTGGCGTCAGTGCTGCCATGCACGCCAGCGCGAGTGGACATGAGCGCCACCATCCGGCCCCTTTCCGTATCGCGGTTCGCCCACAGGGCGAGCAGAGAGGGCGGCGTGCCGTTCCGGCTCCCGTGATGCCCGACCTTGTAGAGGTCGACGTTCGACAGACGCTTCTTCAGAGCCCGTTCCTTGCTGAGCCGATTGAGGGTCCAGCCCCAGTTCTCGATCTGCGCGTCGCCGGGCAACAGCAGCCGCTTGCCGGGGGCCTCGATCAGGAGAATCAGGCTCGTGTTGTTCAGCGCATCGTCCAGCCAGCGGACGATGTTGGTCATGGCCACCAGCTCGTGGCGTCGAATGCGAGCGGCGATCCAGCGGTCTGGCCCGGGCAGTGGATCGGATCTGGCATAGGAGGTGGGCAGTGGAACTTCGGCATCCGCCTCGCCGTAGATCCGCTTCGAGGCATCAGCGGCGTAGTAGCGACTGAGCAATGGGGGCGTCCGCACCCAGTACTCGTCGTCGTCGTCGGCCCGCTGGTGCTGCACCTCGGGCCACTGCGTCGGAGTAGGCGGGCCGAGAATCTCTACCTTGACTCCAGGCAGGAATCGCGTGATCGCCTTCTCGGCATCCGGCTGCTCGGCGTGAGCGTAGGCAGCCGAAGCCGCCTTGGCCGCCTCAACTAGCCACTCAACCGCGGCCGCGTTACCGATCTCCTCGCGAGCCGCGCGGACCAGCTCGGTGCCCGATCCGGTCCCTTTGGCCGGAGCAGCACCATCCACGGCGGCTGCGAAAGAGCGGCTGCGGGTTAATGCCTTCAGGAAGGAGGCGTTGGCAGGTTCCCTGGCTTCTTCGTCCTCTTCCGGGCGTTCAGTCCAGGGCAGCACCACGAGCTTCGGATGGAGGGCAGCGATTGCGTCTCTGGTGCGCGCCACTCCAAAACCCGACAGGTGATCCCGATGGCGGTGGCTGACGACCAGAACATCGAGCGCGCCGCCGGTCCGTTCGGCGATTGACTTTGCGATCCCCAACGTGGTCGGCGCGCCATCGGCACGGCTGGTTGAGCCGAAGTCGAGCAGCATGTGCCGTTCGGTGCTGTCCCTGTAGCCGAAGCTCAGCAGGAGGCAGTCCCCGAAACCGACCTGGTACATGCGGACCGTCACGAAGATCGGTGAGCCTGCCATTACCAGCGCTCCGACCTGAGCCGGTCCGGTCGGTGGGCATCGGCGAAGCGCTGACCCGAAGGCGCACCCTCTGAGTAGCCATATCGCCCGCTGGTATCGGACCGTCCCTGTCGCACGAGATACCGGAGCCGACGCGACTGCCGGTCCCAGTCGAGGAGGTGTTTGGGCTGATGGTATTTCGGTCGCCCGAACTGGTCGAAGATGATCATCCCTGCGCCGCGGATCCGGATCGGCGTTGATCGATCCACTCCATCATGCAGGACGAGCGTCCCGCGTCCGGGATTTGCCTTCGCCACCTTCTCCATTTCGCTCGCGGGCCCCTCGAGCAGCTGGGAACAGGTAACCACCACCTCGCGAACGACGAACCCATCCGGGCCGACGCGCACCGACGGTTGGACATCGTCGACCACCGTGTAGTAGCGGGTTGGAAGCTCGAACAGGTCTGCGTTCTCCCAGATGAACCGGAAGATCTCCTCGCGCTGACCGCGCAGAGCTTCATAGTTGAAGTTGTCGTAGACGGGGCGTTGCGGTGCCAACGCAAGGTTGACGATGCGCAGCGGCGGCAAGTTGATGCCGAACGCCTGAAAGGTCGTTAGGAGGCTCTTGCGGTAACCGTGCCGATCGTCGGGCACGACCTCCTTGTCGGCGGTGAGCAGCGCATCGAGGAAGTCACTGAACTCGAACTCGCCAGCCGGTGTGTAATCGATCGCACGAATGACCATGTGCAACAAGTGGCCCGCGGCCTTGGCGCCCTCCTCAGCCGCGCGTTCGCGATCGACTCCCTGCCCGGAGAACATCGGCCTCAGACGCCGATACCAGATGTCCACCAGGGTCCGAAGCACCGCGGCGACGAGGAGTTCGCCGCGGTCGTGCGGTTCGTCCCAGCGGGGATCGTCTACCCAGTCTCCCGGTGGTGGATCGAGCTTCAGGCTGTCGCGGAGCGACTGGACGCGGTTGGCCGACAGGGCGCGTCCCATTTGCTCGGCGACTCGGAACAGGACATTGGCCCCGAGTTGCTTGATCTCGAGGCGGTCGTTGGCAATGCGTGGGTGGGTCCGTTCCGGGTCGAGTGCGTAGCTGACGATGCCGTCGATCGAGAAGACCGAAAGGATGGCCACGATGTCCGCCAGCGCCTCGTGAAAGGCTGCCTGATCAGGTAAGCCCGGTTCGAGTAAGCCGCCACGAAGCCCATCCAGAATCGCATGCGAGGTCTGGTGGGCGATGATGTCATGGGACAAGGCGTGTGTGTGTCCCTCCCCTGGTCATCGGTGAAGACGCCGAAGAAGAGGGCGTTGTCGTCGTTGGAGTAGAAGGCGTTCGCGTCGCGCATGGCGCGCGGAACGACGTAGAACTGGTGGCTGCCGAACCCCCACGTCAAGCGACGCCCAAGGGCGGACTCGAAGAGTTCCAGGGTTCGAACAGCGATCCCGAAGGCGTTCTGGGCGAGGAACGCAGCATCGGCAAGGTCAGGGTTTCGGACTCTGGAGAACTTGTCCACGAGGCGCCCGTCTGGATACTCGATCGCCGCGATCCGATCTCACCGCGGTCTGGATCGTAGTTGACGACGTGGAATCGGTGCGTGCGCGGGCCGGGTTCGACACGCGTTGCCGGCACGCCGACCGTCGCAGTGATGACGCTGCCGTCCGCATCGCGGAGGTCAGGGTCCTGCGCAACGATGGTCTGCGGTATGAGTCGCTGGCGGAGAGGGTTCCAACCAGCCTCACCGACGAGTGGGTCGCCGCCGCGAGAGGTGCCATCGGGTTTGGTGGCCTCGTCGCTGTCTGCGAACGCGACCATCGCCATGCGTCGGGGCACGACCACTCTCCGTCGTCTCAGCGTTCGAGGCAAGGATCCTCCCTCCAGAAGCAGATCCTTCCCGTCTTCTAAATGCTGGCACCGGCCTAACCTCACGTGAAGTAGGGATTTGCCTACTGATTCCAGATTGGCGTCGACCCACCCCGAAGGCAGCTTCGGCATCGTCACGCAGATCAGGTTGCCGAGCTGGCATCAGGCGGAGTGGGGATGGTGCCTCGGCGGCATGTCTAGCCAGCGTTCGCGCTCGGCCCGAATCGCCAATTCGGTCCTGCTCAGCGCCCCCGCCCTGGCAAACAGTCGTGATAAGTACGCCTCCACTGTCTTGCGCGAGATGCCCAGGTCTGCAGCGATCTCGTCATTCGAGCGTCCCCGCATGAGAGCCGCGAGCACGTCCCTTTCCCTGGCGGTGAGCGGCTTCCATGGCGATTGCGCTCCCGCGCGTACGAGATCCAGCGGATAGGCAGAGCCGCCTGCGGCGACCCGCCGTACGGCGGCGAGGATCTCTTCAGTGGGAGTCGTCTTCAGCAGAAAGCCGGACGCTCCCAGTCGCTGCGCTGCGTCGATGTACTGCGGTGTGTCGAACGAGGAGAGCATGATGAATCGCGGCGGCTTCTCGAGGGAGGCTGAACGATCCAGCAGCTCGAAGCCTGATCCGTCGGGTAGCCGAATGTCGCAGATCGCGACGTCGACATGATGCTCGGAAAGGCATCGTGCGGCCTGTTCGAGCGTTGTGGCGCTCGTCACAACAGTCATGTCCGACTCAGCACGCAGGCGCGTCTCCAGTCGCTCAGTCACGAGCGGGTGGTCATCAACCACGATCACACGGATCATGACCTTGACCAGCGCAGAGTGACTGAGGTTCCGCCCGTGAGGCTGCTGCTGACGGTCAAGTCGGCCTCGATGGAGTCGGCGCGCTGATGCATTGAAGGGATCCCGAGCCGACCAGCGCGTCGCGCGTCCCTTACAGCAAAGTGATCGATGCCACGCCCATCGTCAGTCACGCTCAGTTCGACGAGATCCAGACTGACTTTGCCGCCGACAATGATCCGACTCGCCTCGGCGTGACGGAGCGCGTTTCCCAGAGCTTCCTGGACGATTCTGAACGCGGCCAACTCCACATCCGCCGGAGGACGCTCACTGCGCCCCACCCGAGTCGTGTCTTCGATGGTGCATTCGATCTCAGTAGCGATCTCTCCGCGGTGAGGTGCCTGCTCGACCAACCAAGCCACTGCTGCGCTAAGGCCCAGGTCGTCCAGAACCGGAGGCCGCAGCGCTGTTGTCACACCACGAAGCTGCGCAGCGACGTCACGCAGCATCGTCGCAGCACTCGCAGCCTGCGGCTGCTCGTCCAGTTCGCCGATGACTGCCGCAAGCTCCTGCAGAGGCCCGTCATGAATCTCGGAGGCAAGTCGCGCGCGCTCTTCCTCGGTCGCGGCGACGGCAGCGTGATCTCGGATCCCGCCGAATACCAGTTGCTCGAGTGCGGCCCCTAGGCGTTTCCGAATGCGGGGGTACACCACCAATAGACCCAAGGCGATGGGCGTAACGAACCAGACCGAAACACCGAGTGCAACCGCCACGATGGCCATCGCCAGAACGAGGACGAGTGCACCCACGTCAGCGGTAAGGGACGGATCCAGGCGAACGCTCGCCCATAGCCAAGCATCCCACGGTACGGCGTAGAAGAGCGCAACCACCAAGAGGAGACCGAGCGTGCCCAGTCGAGTCGTGTCAGCAACCGGATAGGCCTCGGGCAGCCACAAGCGCGCGACGAGCCACAGGACGATTACAGATCCTGTGACTGGGAGCACCCATCCCCGGTGAACCAAGTGCTTCTCTGACGCGACCCAGGCTGCGCAGGCGGTCGGCACGCCTGCGAGGGTGGCAATCGACATCACAGGCTGATTCGAGGCGGTCAGCGGGATGGAAGCGAGCGACAGGGAAGTCAGTGCAGCCGCACCGGAGAGCCGCCATCGTCCCGTGAGCAATAGCACCGCTCCGAGCGAGAGAGCGATGGCCGCCAGCGCTTGCGGTAGCGTCGACCTCAAGGACTCGACTTGCCCAGCGGACTGAGAGCCGTGGACATCGCCGTCGGTGCCGCTAGTAGTCAGCTCCCAACCACTCTCTTCCTGCGCCAATCGGATCACGGGTTGTCCGGCACGAACCCCGTTTTCCCAGCTCCGACCACCGGGCAGGACCCATCGCACGCTTAGGTGCCCAGGATCCAGTCCGAAGTCCTGGGAGGGAACCACCGTCAGGGCGTAAAGCATGGACAACACCGAGATGAGTGCGGCCGCGACCACCAAGACGACGGCGCCACGCCGTCGATCGATTATCCGACCGACGCCTATAACGAACCGATTGGGGATTTGCCTAGGGGTGAACAAGGGATTCACCGAATACCCCTTAGCTGCGGGCCGCTGCACGGTGGCTGAAAGTCACCAATTGGGGAGGCCCCGAGCATGTTCCTTCGCCTGCGCGCGGTTGCCGTCGGTTTCGCCATAGTTGCCGCAGCTGCGTTGCCAAGCACCGCGGGCGCTAGCCAGCCCTTCCTGTCTGCCGACCTCGACGGCTGGCCAATCACGCTCGAGGAGGTTTCTGACTACTACTGCCATGACTTCGACTGGCCTGCCATTCATTGCTACTCCGCGGCGCAGGCGCTGGAGCATGAGGTTGCCCGCGTCGGTTTGCAGCGCGCTCCCGGAGCAATCTCAGCAAAGGAAGCCGTCAGCTCGCTGAGCTACATTCGAGTCTTCGACTTAACGTGGTACGCCGGGCCGTACATCTACCTCTCCCAGGACTACTCTCACCTGAGTGACATCGGCTGGAATGACCGGATAAGTTCGTACACCGGATCGAACTATGAGACCAGTGCGCTCTTCGTCAACAACTGGTACGAGGGCTCTGGCTTCTTCGTGTGCTGTAACAACAAGGCTTCCACTCTCTCGAGCACGTTCGACAACAAGATCTCGTCGGCCGAGCGATGGTAACTAGCAGGTCAGAGGACCCGGAGATGCGGCTGCCGGGTCCTCACCATCAGCCACGAGGACGACTGCTTGGTCTCCCTCAAGAATGATGTCCACGATAAGGCCCGGTGGCGGACTCGTTTCGACATCTGCGGAGGTCGTCCCGTCCGACTTGGTCTGCACCAATCTCCACGAGATGGAGTAGCCCGCTTCCTCGAGGGCGTGGCCTGCCTCATCCGGAGCGGCGTCGAGCAGAGAGTCGCAATCGACGAGTTTCGTACCGGCGTTGCCGGCATCGGCCGTCGCTTCCGTGGCGCGGGTTGTTGGCGGTGGCGACGGCTCGCGTACGCTGCAGCCAGCCGAAACGATGCCTGCCGCCACCACGGCGGCGGCGATCCGGATTGCCCAAGGTGCTCGCGTCTTCATACTCCTCCCCACGCCCGGGCACCAGGCTGACCAGCATTCTCCCATACCTATTCACCTCTCCTTTGCCTGTTGGGTGACAGTCGTTTCGTTCGCCATATCGGGTAGGTAGGCATACCCCTACTTCTCGCAGCCACCGTTGACGGGCACCCTAGGCGGTAGAGGGATTCACGAATTGGTGGAGGTTGACTAGGTCGAGCCACAGCAGCTGCGTCAGGCGCTTCTCGACCTAAATGCAGAACAGCGCAAGGAAGCTTTGCGTGGCATTGAGAGTCCCGACCGCAGGACGACGAACAGGATTTGGATCATCGTTGTGGGCGGTATCGTCTTCGTGCTGGTGGGTGCCGCGGGGTTCCTGGGCGTCGCCTTCTGGACGGATCCCGCGGGGGACGATGCCCGAGTCACGGCCGATACCATGCTCTCGCTGTTCACGGGAGCGATCGGCTTCCTCGCGGGCTTGTTCTCACCGAGTCCCGTGAGTCGAAACGACTAGGGCGGCCGGGGTACGAGGGACTCGCGACGCAAAGGCCCTAGGTGGCGACCTCCAGGGTAGACGCGACCTGACCAACCAGCGGGCTCATTTCGCTGTGCAGGCGCTGCAAGCGGCTCCAGAGGGCGCGAAGCTGCGGATCGTCGATCTCGTTGGCTTCGATGCCATAGTCCAGCGCCGCCATGACTCGGCCTTCCCAGCGAATCTTCTGGGCTAGACGTGCCCGAGTCTGCGGAGATCCGATCGTACGGTCCAGGAGGCTCGGGCTCTTCGACCTGTACCCTCATTCGTACCCTCAAGCCAGCCGGAACTCACCGGAACTGGCCGTAGCCCACCGTAACAACCGTACTCAGCCGGACTCCACCGGAGGCTCGCCGCGATTCCGGTATGCGGTACCAATCAGCCCCGTCAGGGCCCGATTCGTGCTCGGAATCGGGCTCTTCGTGTGCCCGATGAGGCGGTTTGACCCCTAATCTGACCCCTAAGTCGTGCATAACCATCCGAGCGGCGACCCGACCCGGAGTGTGTGCTAGACGGGGGGATGGAACCCGGTCTGGCGGGCGGTCAACTGGCTCCGAGTCACTGTACGCCGTGGGAGAGGTGAAGGGTGAGCGGTCAACTGGCTCCGAGTCACTGTACGCCGTGGGAGAGGTGAAGGGTGACTGGTTATGCTTCCGAGGAGAAGCACGCGCACCCTCAACTGGCCTGAGGCCCCGTGGCCCCTGACTCCGCGGCTGGTTGGGGTATGACCTCCGGCTCGCGACGGTGGAACGATTCGGCCGCTCGTGGTGCCTATGCCAGTAGGAAGGAGTGGCGGACCCACGTTGGAGCACGATCTGGTGATCCGGGCGCGTGCCGGAGACGAGACGGCCTTCGAGGACCTCATCGCCGCCCGGCTCGACCGCCTGTACGCCACGGCCAAGCTCATCCTCCACGATCCGGTACTGGCGGAGGACGCGGTGCAGGAGACGATGATCCATGCGTGGCGGGATCTACCAAGCCTGCGCGATCCCGACCGCTTCGACGCCTGGCTGCGCCGGGTCCTAACCCACGCTTGCTTGAACCTCGCCCGGCGGTCGCGGCACGCCAGTGCGGAACTGGAGCTGGACCCTGAGGCCATCGGCGCCGCTGACATATCGGACGCCGTCGTCGACCGTGAGGCGCTGGACCGCGCCTTCAGCACCCTGAGCGTCGAGCACCGCGCGGCGATCGTCCTGCGCCACTTCCTCGACCGTTCGGTCCCCGAGATCGCCGAGACCCTGGGCCTGCCCCTGGGCACCGCCAAGTCACGGCTGTCGCGAGCCGAGGCTGCCCTGCGCGCCGCACTCGTGGCCGATGGGCGCCTGGCACCGGAGGGAGGCGCCGCATGAACGAGCAGAACCGCTTCGAGTCCGAGGTGCGCGCCTACCTGCACGCGCAGGCCGCCGGGGATGCGCCCCCTGACCTGCTGTCGCGCGGCATGACCGGCGTCCGCCACACCCCGCAGCGTCGCTCGTGGATCAGCCGGCTGTCCGGGAGCTGGGTCCTGCCCAGTATTGGCGGCGCAGCGGTCGTCGCCGCAGCGGTGCTGGTCGCCTTCCTGGTCGGTCTGCTGCCGCCTACACCGACCCCAGTCGGGCCCAGCCCCAGCTCGTCCCCAACCGCCGGACCTACGGGCAGCCCGGTCGCGACGCCGAGCGCCACGGCCACCCCGGTCGTGGTGCCCGCGCTCCCCGGCTTCACGACCAACGCCCCGACCGCACCCGACGCGACCTGGACGGCGCTGACCTGGCGGAAGCTGGCCGCCAACGATCCGCTGGCCCAGGTCCGCAAGGTCATCCGCTGGTCGGGCGGCTACATCGCCCTCGGCCAGGACCAGGCTGCCGGCGACACCAGTTGGACCCCGGTCTGGACCTCGAGCGACGGCGTCAGCTGGACGCCCCTCGACCCGTCCGTCTTCGGCTCGGGGACCATCATCTACGACGTCGCGGAACTGCCGCGTGGCGGCCTCGTGGCCCTCACTGGTGCCGGCTGGGCGGACGGGCTGACCACGGTGCCGGCGCAGTCGTGGACCTCGAGCGACGCGCGGAGTTGGACGGCGCATCCGGGTCCCGACGTCATCGCCCAGGCCGGGCTCCAGACGAGCGACCGCCCGCTCCTGGCGGCCGGACCCGCGGGCGTCATCGCCTCGAGCTACTGGCGGCCGACCATCGCGGCCATCTCCAGCGACGGCGTCAGCTGGACCGCCCTGCCTGACACGGCGCTGCCCACCGGGTTCGCCATGGGCGGCCTGGCCGGCACCGCCGACGGCTACGTGGCGGTGGGAGCGACGCCCATCGACGCTGACCACGACCAGGGGACTGCGATCTGGTCGAGCGACGGACTGCACTGGACGCAGGCTCCGCAGGACCTGGAGCAGGCCAGCATCGTGCTCGCCTCGAGTGGCCCGACATGGGGTGCCACCGGCCTGTGGGCGGGACGGTCCGGCTTCCTCGCCCATGGGGGAGTCTTTGGGGCGCCTGGGTTCGCGATCTGGTGGCAGTCGAGTGATGGCCGGCACTGGCAGAACCTCGCCAAGTACCCGCCGCTCGGTCCGACCACGGGCGAGGGCGAGGGCGTGGGCGGCTCCCCCAATGGGTGGGTCGCGAGCGACGGTCAGCGCATGGTGGCTGTGGGGATCCCTGGAGGCGCATGGGTCTCGGCTGACGGGTTGCGCTGGAGTCAGCTGACGGTGTCGGGACCGACGCCCGCCAACGAGGCATCAGAACTGACCGTGCTGCCCGGTGGCGTTCTCTTGGTCCAGTCCACCACCAACGGCAGCGTGGCCTGGTACGGCGAGGCTTCTGCCAACTAGTCGGCACGGTCTGTTCCGACACGGATCTTGACCTCGCGCGTTCCCGGGGCCACCATCCCGCAGCAGGCTGCCTGACGCGCGGCCCACAGGGGGTTGAGATGCGCAAGCCCGGCGGCCAGCAGCCGCTCGGCCTAGCGAGCTCGGTGGGCCCCACGACATCACGGCATCATGATGCGCCGATCAGGACTATGACGAGTTGCCGCTGCTCGGATTCGCGACCCACCTCCGCCCGCCGGACATGGTGGCCCGAGACTGTCAGGTCCGCCACATCACCGCATCATGATGCTAGAATGCGGCAATGACGAAGGTGCGAACCACGCTGACGGTGGAGGCCGAGGTCCTGCGCGCGGTGAAGGTCCGCGCCGCGCGCACCGGCAAGGGTGACAGCCAGGTCATCGAGGAGGCGCTGCGCCGGGACCTGGGGCTCGACCTGCTTGATCGGCTGTGGGCGCGCAACCAGCGGAGCGAGGAGGAGGCCACCGCGCTCGCCGTGGAGGCCCAGCACGCGGTGCGCGCTCGGCGCCAATAGTCGGCGGTGCGCGCCGTCCTGGACGTCAACGTCCTCATCTCGGCCATCCTCTCGCCGACCGGGACCCCAGCGCGCCTGCTGCTGGCCTGGCAAGCGGGTGCGTTCGAGCTGGTGGTCTCGCCCGTGTTGCTCGACGAGCTGCGGCGGGCGTTGGCGTACCCGAAGCTCCGGCGTCTGGTACCGGCGAGCGAGGCGGAAGCCTTCGCGGCCTGGATCGCCGAGGCGGCCACCCTGGCACCCGACCCCGGTGGTCCTCCGCCGGTCGATTCGCCCGACCCCGGCGACGCCTACCTTCTCACGTTGGCCGCCGCCTCGGATGCGGTCTTGGTTACCGGCGACCGTCACCTGTTGGGCCTGGCCGATGCGTTCCCGGTTCGCGTGCCCGCGAGCTTTCTGTCGATGCTCGACGAGGGGTGACCGGGACCGGCGCTGGTCCCCGATCTGAACCCTTATGGGTCCTGTTTCATGCGTCTCATGCGTCTCTTGGTAGTACTGCGTAGACGCGGCTGAGACACATGAGACGAATTACCAGGAATCCGGTATGCGGTACCAGCACTCATCCCCAAGGCCCGATTCGTGCTCAGATTCGGGCCTTTGGCATGCTTGAGGTGCCGATTTGACCCCTTTCCTGACCCCTTATCGCAGCATCCGTCGCTGTGCAGTGCGGCTGATCACCTCGGCTGGAACGTGATGGAGGCCACCATCCGGTCGAGTACCGCCTTCGCCAGGCGGTAGTCATCAGCGAGGTCGCCCCTGGTCTCAGCGATGAAGGTTGGCCCCGCCTCGGCGAAGGGGATCCTGTAGTGGTAGCCGCGCTCGTCGCTTCCCCTCAGGCCGGTCTCCGTGCGGAGGCCTTTGAACCCGCCAAGACTGAGCTGTTCGATCATGAAGGTCGGCGTCTCCACGACGTCAGCAGGGCCTGCGTCGACAAATAGCCAGATCCAGACGCCTTCTGGGTATCCCTTCACCGTCCCCGGTCCGAGAGATCCTTCGAAGGGTGCCGGTGCGAACCAGATGCAGGCGGGCGTGTCTGGCGTGGCCGCGTTGGTGTACCAACTTGCCGGGAACTCCACGGTATAGCCGGTATCGCTGACGCAGGTCTGCACCTGGCTAAAGAGCGCGTCAGCCTCGTCGTTGGCCCAAACCGTGATCGGTAGACCGTCCACGGCAACGTAGCCTGGCGGCGACGACGGAGTAACGGTCGAAGTTGGTGCTGGCGATGCGGTCGGCGCAGGGCTGCCCGGTGCTGATGGCCCGAGGTCGACGCGCATGCCGCTGATGTCCACGTTGAGATACGTGATCGTGCTGCCGTCGGGCGGTTGGCCGACGTAGACGCATACGGTGTGCCCCGATGACGAGGCACTCGGCGAGTGCCCGGGGCGGACGGAAAGGCCGGGAGGCAGGACATTCTCGGCGAACACCACGACGAACGCCGACTGCTCCACTTCCAACTCCGGCGAGCGTCCCATCCGCGGGAAGTGGCGCTGGTAGTCGGCAGCGACGAACGGGAACGCCGCGATGACCTGGTCGGGGAATGCCTCACCACCGCACGCGGCGTAGCGCGGGTCGCTGGTGACGATGGAGAACGACGGCGAGGCGGTGGGTCCGACGCTGGGCGGCGCCTGGAACACCAGCAGCGCAACGACGGCCAGCACACCGACGAGCCCGATGGAGGCTGTGGCTGGCAGGAACGCCGCGAACCACGAGCGATGCGCCGGCGCCGTCGCGACCTCGGCCATGACGCGCTGCGTCAGATCCACCGGCGGCGCGACCCGCGAGCGTGCCTGCAGGTACTCGATGATCTGCTCGTCGCTCACGACGCCACCTCCGGTTCAGGTCCCTCATCGAGCGTCCTGACGGCGCGGCGCAGGGCGCCCAGCGCCGCGTTGAGCCGAGACTTGGCTGTGCCCTCCGGCACGCCCAGCGCCTCCGCCGCCTCGGCGATCGAATAGCCGAGGCTGTAGTGGAGCGCAAGGACGGCGCGCTGGTCGGGGCTCAGGTGCTCGAAAGCCGGCTGCAGCACCACGCGAGCCTCCACCGATGCCCGGAAGTCGGCGCCCCCCGAATGGGTGGTCTCGGCCATCTCGAGCGCGATAGGTACGGCCCGACGCTGCTCGCTCCGGAGCCAGTTCCGCGCACGGTTGACGCATATTCTGCGCAGCCATGCCTCGAACGCCTCGGGACGCCGCAGACCTGGTAGCTGCTGCCATGCGGTGACGAAGGTCTCCTGCGTGACATCCGCCGCACCCGCCTCACCGACGATGGCCGCGGCCAGGCGGAAGACGGTTGATGCGTGCCGCTCGACAAGCATCTCGAATGCCTCCTGATCGCGGGCCATGGCGCGTGCGATCGTGTCCAGCTGCCACCCCTCCCTTGTTAGTAACTAGACACCGGATCGAGCCAAGGTGTTCGGCCCAGACTGGTTGTGCGCAGCCTCGGAGGCCGCAGGCATCACTGGGACAGAGTCAGCCGACGCGGTGGTCTCGCCGCGGAAGGACGAAGGTAGGCGGCGACTCCGACAGCCGCGGCGATCACCCAGACGAGGATGTTGCCCGAGCCGAAGAGCCGCCGGGCCACCAGGGAAACCACGAGCCACGCAAGAACGAACGAGCCGACGGAGATCGTGAATCGGCGAGCGATCTATGTCATGAACGATAGGCCCCAACTACAGCATTCCTAGGCTTCACCCTAGCGTCCGTGTCGGTTGAGGTCCCGTCAAGGGCCGATGGCTCGCCCCGTGCGTTGGGTCCTCACCTGGCCACAATCGCCGCTGGTTGCGGGCTCCGGCGCGGCCATTCCGGAGACCCTTGCGGTTAGGAGTCGAGGTTTGCGTCGTGCACATTTGTCTAGCGCTAGCGACACAACCTTGCAAGGCTTCCGGGGTAGCCAGCGCACCTGCCCGCGGGAGGCAGTCGTGCGGCGGAAGCATCTGAAGGGTCGACTTTCGGTGCATGCTGTGGTCTGTCAAGCACGTCAACGGAAGGCTTCGCCGAAAGTCGGGGCCGACGGAAGGCTGCCGTTTGAGTCGTCGTGCTCGAATGGACGACTCAGCGAATCAATTGGCAGGCTCGCACCGGGGCCGGTGAAAGTTCCACGGGGCGTGGATGCTCCGGAGGACGCCGACTGACCCGCGCGCCCCGATAGGAACCCTTATCCGTCCCGTCTCATGGAATCCGGTATGCGGTACCACTCTCCACTTCCTCACGCTCAGGTTGAGCGTGCCGGCTCGGCCGTCCCCCCGGGGGTCCAACCTCCATTCATCGATCGCTATCCGGGAGACTGGGCAGTCGGGGATGGATCTTGGCGCCGAGTTGGGAACTCCTGGTCCCATCGCTACTGCCGGCTCTTGGATCTACCAGCCCCTCACCCAAGCCTGGTCCCCTTCTCCGACGACGACTTGCGCTCTTGCCACGAATATACGACACTTGCACGCACATTTGAGTCTGGAGCAGCCAGTGCCGACCATCAGCATCCGCGATTTGGGGCGACGTCCCAGCCAGGTCATCGACGAGGTGATCCGCACCGGGCGCCCCGCGATCGTCACCCGCCACGGGCGGCCCGTAACGGCCATGGTGGCCCTCGATCCCGACGAGCTGGAGGACTACGTGTTGGCCCACGCGCCGGAGTTCGTGCGCTCGACGCGCGCCGCCGATGCTGATCTGCGCGCCGGACGGGTGCGCCCTGCGGCCGAGGTCTTCGCCGAGCTCGACCGCGGCTGATCCGGCCCGGTGGGTGGCATTGTCCTCTCCCGGCGCGCCGAGCACGACCTGCGCCGCATCGGCGCCGGGGCGGACCTCACCCGGGTTCGGCTGGCGCTGGAGGGCCTCGCCGCCGGCGCGGACAACCTGGACATCAAGGCGCTGGCGGGAAACGCGCCGTGGCGCCGCTTGCGGGTTGGCGACCACCGAGTCCTGTACCGAGCGATCGTGGTGGGTGAGGCCGCGAACCCGAACGCCCGATGGCTGGTGGCGCGGATTGTCCACCGCCGCGATCTCGAACGCGCCGTCTCGACCCTGACCTGATCGTCCGCGGGTCACGTGGAAGCGACAGGGATCGGGCCTCTGGCTCCTGCTTGAACCCTTATGGACCCTGTCTCATGCGTCTCATGTGTCTTCTGGTAGCACTGCGTAGACGCGGCTGAGACGCATATGACGTTTCACCAGGAATCCGGTATGCGGTACCAGCACTCATTTTCAGGTCCGATCTGATCTCAGATCGGGCCTTTTCGCTGGCTGGCGAGAGCGGCCTCGGCGAGGTCGACCGTGGATCGGCGGGCGAGGTCGCAGCCGCCCGAACCGGCCTTCGGCAGGAAATCACCCCATCGCTTCGCAGGGAGTGAAGTCAGTTATGGGGCGCCAGTGCCAAATTGCATGTCGTTCACCACATCCACCATCGACTCCACGGTATCTCCTCCGGGCACGTCATCGATCTCGATGGCAATCACCTCGCCCGCCCGCACGCGCAGCAGGTATAGCCGCATCGTGAACGTCCGATCGAGCACATGCGTCAAGCTCGCCGGGCCAGTACCGATCAGGATCGGCACGAACTCTCCGAGCCCGGGAATGTCACACCAACCGGTGCCCCCGTCCGTAGTAGCGAGATCCAGCACGACGCCGTCCAGCCCACCGATGGCTACCGGTTTGGGTCCTTCGACCACCAGGCCGGGGTGGCTCGCGTACCAGGCACCCATGGCTTCGGGCGTCCGGTCGACATTGGGCTCCGGGCGCTCCTGGCACTCGCCACTGAGCGGCGCGACGCCCTGGGAGACGCCGATGTAGTCGCTTGTGCCAGCATCGACACCTTCGTTCGAGCCGCTCGGCGGGATCAATAGGAAGTTGCCTGGCAGGTCCTCATAGTTCGCCCAGCCCGCGGGAACGGTGTAGGTCAGCGGCGTCTCGAAGGCACGAGTCGTGTAGGTTCCCGCTTCGAGGGGCCCAAGGCAGACGCCGCCGTGGATGGATGGACACATGGAGGGCGCCGCAGTGGGTGCCGCGGTTGAAGTCTTTGCCGACGATCCGGCGGACGCGGTTGTGGGGCTCGGCGAGGCCGGCGACGCGGGTCCGGAACTCGAGCTGGTACAGGCGGCGATGATGAGCGCTAGGGCAATAGTTCCCGCAATCGGTCGCGAGAGGCGACCAATCCGCCAGCTTTGTCCGACTCCGCGTGCTGTTGAGTCGTCAGTCGTTCGCATCGATGACAACCTCGATTCCTGATGCCTGTGGAGGTGGGGGTCCTTGGTAGGCGATGTCTACCGTTACCGTCACGGAGGCGTTCTGATGACCCGAGGAGCTCTCCGTAAGCTCTATCGGTATAGAGCATCCCGCACTGCAATTCGGCAGCGACAACTCATGCCCGTCGCCAGTTCCTTCTCCAGGCCAGTCGAAGAGAACCATGGCGGAGGCCCCTACCGCGCCCTCCAGGGCGCCGGCGGGCACGATCAACGACGCCCTGCTTGCCGCTGATCGCTCTGCCGTGGCAGACACGGAGACGAAGCCGGGGGTGTCGAGGCAGCAGCCGAGGGGTCGCTCGACCGGACCCATCGTGAATAGCTCGGCGGTCCTGCTGGCAGCAGCGTTGCCACCGACGTTGCCGGGGTAGTGGCCCAGCACCAGGACTCCCTGTGGGAGGGAGACCGCCGTTGCCGCCACCCGCGGTTGATTGGTCACAGGACCGCGGGTGAACTGGCCCGTCTGCGGGTCGTAGATCTCAGTGAACGTACCCACATCAACGCGAACGCCACCGGTGCCGCCTCCGATCACCAGCACCCGCCCGTCAGGAAGGAGCGCCGCCGCATGCCAGAAACGAGGCATGTCCATGGAGCCGGTGAGGGTAAAGGCTCCGATCGCGGGGTCATAGATTTCCGCCGAGGCGCTGGTCTCGGAGTCGGACTGACCGCCGACAACGAGAACCCGACCATCGGCAAGCCGGGTAGCCGTGAAGCCGGCACGCTGTTCGTTCATCGACCCGGTCGCCGAGAACGTGCCCGTGGCCGGGTCAAAGAGCTCCGCGCTCCTGCCGTCGGATGAACCTCCCACCACCAAGATGCGTCGGTTGTTCAATGGGACCAGCCTCACGTCGTCCTGACGCTCGGCGAGGGTAGGTCCGGTGGGGGTGAGCTCTTGTGTGTCGGGATCGAACGTCAGCGCCGAACCTGGTCCCACGCCCGCAGGCTCCTTGCCGAGGAGCAGGACCTTTCCGTCGGCCAGACGCACCGCGGCAATGCCCACATCAAACGGGTTCTCGATCCGTTCGGACGTGTCGGTTGCCGGATCGTACAACGCGATCTCGTTCATCGAGGTCGCCAGCACCCGACCGTCTTCGAGCAGAACCGAGGCACCAGGTTGTGGGGCCCCGTCCGCGGCGGAAAATTGCCACGTCGCGGGGTCGTATAGCTGACCGGTGCCACCCAGCACCAATACCCGGCCATCCTGCAGGACGACGGCTTGGCACCACGTGCACCCTGTGCCTGCCATCGACCCGGTCGCGACGAACTCACCTTCGGAGCCCACGGCGGTCCGCTCGGTCGGAACCGAGGGCGCCGGCGAAGGGACGACCGGGTCCGGTGTCCGGTCGCGTGACCCGCCAAGGAGCGCAGCACCGCCCCCGGCACCGACCAGGGCCGCAACGGCGAGAGCCCGGAGCGGCCAGCGGGCCCGTCGGCGCCGATCCGCGACCGCCACCCGCAGCGCGGCCGGTGATTCAGCCCACATCGGATCTGGCCCCAGCTCGGCATCAAGCGTCTCGCGCAGGATGCTGCGCAGCTGGCGCTCCAGATCGGTATCGGTCTTCATGGCTTCACCGCCTTGGTGGGAAGCGCGTTCTCGTCAACCACGGAGCCGACCCGGAGGCGATCCAGCGCTCGCGAGAGCATGGCGCCGATATTGGTGGGCGTGGTGCCGAGGATCTGCGCGATGGCCGCGTAGTCGTAGTCGTGGTAGTAGCGGAGAATCACGGCGGCACGATGACGCGCGGGCAGACTGTCGAGCGCGTGGAGGAGGTCCATGCGCGCGACGGTGCCACCGGCATCGTCCGGCGCCGTCCAAGGCGACAAGTCACCCACCGGCGCGGTAGGTCGACGTCGGCGCAGCGCCGCCAGCGCCTGGTTGACGACGATGCGGTGCAGCCACGCTGTCGAGGGCGCATCCCCTCGGTAGCGACGCCGGTGCCGGTACGCCGCGACGAAGGCATCCTGAGTGACGTCGGCGGCGAGGGCCGGATCGCGGACAATGCCCAGTGCGGTCCGAAAGGCGGTGTCGTACGTCCGTTCGTAGAACGCGCCGAAATCGGAGAGTTCCCGACGGAAGACCACCGATTCGCTCCTGGCTCCGCTGACGTCAAGGCCTTCGGTCATACGTTAAGGATGCGGCCCAGCGGCAATTCATTACACCGCCGTCGATGCGTTCGTACCTCCACCGACGCGCTGCCAGCCCAAGACTCGGGGGTACGCTGTAGCGGCTGCTGGGATCTACACGCCGCGGGCACCGCTGACTTGCACGTGGAACTGAGTCACGACGGCCGGGCTCTCGGCTCCGGTCGTGCAGGGCAGCTTGCACCTAATCTCGTACCCTCGAGCCGGCCGGTTGGTCTGTTTCCTGCACGAATCCGCCTTCTCGGCGACCGAGGCCGCGACCTCCGTGGTGATCATCTGAACCCTTATGAATCCTGTCTCATGCGTGTCATGTGTCTCCTGGTAGCACACTCGGAGTCCACCGGAGGCTCGCCGCGAGTCCGATATGCGGTACCAGCACTCATTTCGGCCCGATCCCGCGCGGATCGGGCCTTTCGTTTTGCCGGGCAGGAATCAGGGGCCCCCTGTTGGATCCCGTATCGCCGATGGCAGGCGTCAAATCGGCTCGCCGCCCGCGCATGGAGTCGAGCCGAGCCTCCGCCTCTGTGTGGAGCGTCGACAGCCCAGGTAGGGTGCAAGTCGCGACGATCGGCGACTACGTGCGCGGATTCGTGGCCGCGAAGATCGCCATCGAGCCGACCGTCTCGAGCTCCACGTGCTCGAACGATGCCCCGAGGATCTCGCCGAGTCCCTCCTCGGTGTCGCCCAGGTTGTCGAAGATGCCCCGCCGGTTGTTGGCCTCGAGCATCCTCCGCGACAACCACGTGTGTGGCCCCGAGGTCCCGAGGAGCGATGCACCGAAGAGGACGCCACCTGGTGCGAGGACGGCAGCCACGTTGGCCACCGCCACAGCCTTGCGCGAGAGCGGTCCAGGTAGGCAATGGATCACGAAGTGCAGCGCCGCGGAATCGAACGTTCCATCGAGGGGAAGCGGCTTTAAGACGTCGGCCTCGACGGCGGTGATGTCCAGGCGCTGCAGGCGTCGGGAGGCATGGTCGAGGACGTTGAGGTTCGGATCAAGGATGGTGACGGGGCTGCCCGCGGGCAGGCCGGCTCGTTCCAGGAAGTAGCCGGTGCCCGGGCCCACATCCAGGTGCCGAGGGCGGATGTGCTGCCGGTATCGCTCCACCAGAACACTCGTCGGGCAGCGCCACACGACTCGGGTAAAGAAGCCGAGGATCACGGGGTCGTAGATCTTGAGGAAGAACGGGGTGTACTCGCTCTGGCCCCGGTAGCCGGGATCGTTAGGCTGCATCGAGCTCCCCTTGTGGTGCCGTAGTCAGGCTCAACGCAGGCTCCCTCGTCCTGCCCAGGTCAGGCCGAGCCGCATCGGTATGCCGACGAGGAGAAATGGCAGGGCGAAGCCGGCCCCCGCGATGAGCGCCAGCGGGCTCGTCACCATCCCGAGCCTGGCGCCGCGTCTCCGCCCCTGCCAGAGCCAGATGCCGGCCAGCGCGTCCAGGGCGCAGACGGCGACGAATGACCAGCCGAGGATCGCAAACCGCTCCGCGCCGAGCCGCTCGAAGGGCCCGCTCATGGAGCGGAAGCCCCACGGCGGTCATCGGCAGCTCTCCGTGCCGAGCGAGATGCAGGAGGGTCACGACCGCCCCGGCGCCGAAGCCGATGCCCAGGACGAGATAGCTGGCCCCCGCCACCTTGAGCGCGGTCATGGTCGAGTCGCCTCTCTGGCCTGGCCGGCATCCTGCCCGGTCGGCTCCATCCTGAAGGTCGGATGGGCGGCCGCACTGGGGCGCCGGTCACAGTCGCAACTGAAGGGCTGGTCCATTCGCGAGGTCTCCGCTACGAGTCGGGTCAGGCCGGTGACGTTCGCGGCCGACGCACACGCGCCACAACTGCGCCGGCGATCCCGAATCCGAAGATCCAGACGACGGACAGGAGCTGCTCGATAGGCAGGGAGAGTTTGGTCACGATGGCCCAGCCGAACGCCAGGAACCAAGCCGCTCCGAGCGGGGCCGACCAGGTCACCCGCCAACCCTACCGTTCGCATGAGCGAACCCCGTGTCCTGACCCGGTCAACGCAGAACCCGGTGCAGTGCGGAGGTGGCCGCCCGCGAGCCGCAGAGGCCGTGGACGCCGCCCCCGGGTGGCGTGGAGGCGGAGCAGACGAAGATGCCCGGGTCCGGCGTCGTATATGGATTCAGCCGGACGGCCGGGCGGGTGAAGAACTGCGTCCAGTTCTGGAGCCCGCCATTGATGTCTCCGCCGACATAGTTCGCGTCGTACGCCTCGAGCGCAGAAGGTGTCGTGACGTGGCGCCCCACGACCCGCGAGCCGAAACCCGGCGCGAAGCGTTCGATCTGGCGCTCGATGGCGTCGGCCGTGGCGTTGGGGTCTCTCGCCCAGCCATTCGGCACATGGCAGTAGGCCCAGACGACGTGGCGGCCGGTGGCCGAGCGCGACGAGTCGAGTTGCGTCGGCTGGGCCAGCAGGACGAAGGGGCGCGCGTGGACGCGCCCGCGGGCCACCGCTCGCTCGGAGGCCTCCACCTCCTCGAGCGTCCCGCCCAGGTGCACCGTGCCGGCCCGCGCGACGTCGGGGTTCGTCCACGGGATCGGTCCATCGCAGAGGTAGTCGAGCTTGAATGCCGCCGGCCCATACCGGTAGCGGCGCAGCTGGGCCGCGTACGCCCCTGCGAGCCGATCGCCAGCCACCGCCAGCAGTCCCTTGGGCGACAGGTCGAGCAGCACGGACCGATGCGGTGGCAATTCCCCGATGGACTCGACCATGCGCCCCGTCTCGATCTCACCGCCGAGCTGTGTCAGGACCGATGCGAGTGCATCGGCAATCCGCTGCGACCCGCCGCGCGGGATTGGCCAGCCGGAGGCGTGCGCGCTGACGAGGATGGCCAGGCCGACGCCACTCGACAGCGGCGCGCTCAGGGGGAGGAAGGAGTGCGCACCGCAGCCGGCGATGAGCGCCCTGGCGCGCGGTGAGCGGAAGCGCCGCGCCACGGCGGCAACCGGGAGCAGCGCCGGCAGGCCGAAGCGTGCCATGGCCCGTGGGTGGCGGATGGCGGGGAGCGCGCGAAGGGGTCCGAACAGCGCCTCGACGATGAGTGGCCAGTCGGCGGCCGCGGGCCGCATCCAGCGCGCGTAGGCCCGCGCGTCGGCGGCGTCCTCGAAGCTCGCGGTCGTGCGCCCGATGTCTCGGTACACGAGCGCCGCCGTGCCGTCATCGAGGGGGTGGGCGAGCTGAACTTCCGGCTCGATCCACTCCAGGCCGTGGCGCTCCAGCTCCAGCCGCGCGAAGAACGGCGATGACCGAGCCATGGGGTGGACCGCGGAGCACACGTCGTGAATCGTGCCCGGCTCGATGAGCTCGGCCGAGCGCGTCCCGCCGCCGATGGTGTCGCGGGCCTCGATGATCTTCACGCTGCGGCGAGCGCGAGCCAGCTCGATCGCGGCAGCCAGCCCGTTCGGCCCGGCGCCGACGACGATCGCGTCGTACCCGTGAGCACTGGCGTTCACGCCTCGAGGGTACTCGGCCCGAAGAGCCCAGGCGTGTGGCCTACGAACTCGTCAGAGCCGGTTTGAGCGACGAGAAATGCGGCGAGATCAGCGCGGCTGACCTGGTTCCTCGTGCCGGGGCCCCGAGACGTCACGGCACGACCGGTCGGAGGCCCATCCGTCAGCTGGGTCGGACGCACGATCGTCCACGCGAGGCCGCTTTCACGCGCGATGCGCTCCTGCCGTTCCTTCTCCGCGATGTATTGGCCGATGAACAGGTAACCAACGCGCAATGGAAGGGGGAGCCCTCGCCGGCTTGCCCCAGCACCATCGGCCGAGACCACGATGAGCCTACGCACGCGCTCGGCCCGGGCCGCTCTGACGATCGTGTCGGTTCCCTCCGACATCGTCATGCCGGGCATCCGGAGCGCGGTGCCGATCATGACGATGGCCGCATCAGTGCCGCGAACGGTCGCGCGGACGGCGTCGATGTCCCTCACGTCGCCGAGCACCACGCGCAACTTCGGATGCTCGAGCGCGACTAGCGTGGGGTCGCGGGCCAGGACCGAGAGATCGTGACCAGCGTCCAGTGCGTCTCGCACGGTCAGGCGACCGGTTCGCCCGGTGCCGCCGAACACAGCCAGCTTCATCGGTCCGGTCGCCGGCCGCCGCGGATCAGCCTTGCCGGCCAGCGCAGCGGGGCGGCCATGGTGTAGAGCGTGGTGCGGATGACCGCGTTGCGCCACACGTTCCGGGCCTGGCTCCACTGGAGCCGAGCATCCACCCGCGTCTTCGCCAGCTCAACGGCGGCATCGACGTCGAAGTGCTGCGCAAGTGCGGCCAGCACGTGCCGCCAGATCGCCTCCTGCGCGCGCGAGCCGCCCATGAACCGGAAGCCGAGCTCGTAGATCGGGTCGTTGGCCCGCGCGAGCGACTGGACCTGTGCGATCGTCCGGTCGCCGGAGCGGAAAGCACTGAAGGTGACCCAGCCGGACTCCGGATGCCCTTCCGGGGTCATGAGGGTGAACGCCTCGTCGTCGGCGTACACGACGAGCACGCCGGTGGCGATCCGCATGCCCGAGACTCGAGCCGCGATCAGCACCACCTCGCATGGTGCGACGCCCGCAATCGAGGGGAAGAAGCGATTCTGGTGCGGCTGCAGCTCCGGTAGCTGCTCCTTGAGCGTGCGCACCACCTCGCTCGGCGAGGCCGCTGTCCCGAGGTCGACGCGATACGTCTTCTGCCACAGGCTGCCGAAGCCCTGGATCGGTCCAGTCAAGCGCCGACCGGCAACGTTGAGGCTGATCGCGCCGGCCGGCACGTCGCCGACGGCGAGCGCTCCGGTGGTCTGCGCCCAGCTGGCGCCATCCTGTCGCGGTTCACGCTGTGGCCCGGGCGTCGAGGCTGATGTGGTCGTGATCGGCTCCTGCATCGGTCTGACCTCGTCGGTTGTTCGTCGGATGGATTGCTGGGTCATGGCAATCTTCCTTCCACCACGCTGGATCTGCGCTGACGGAGCGATGCTCGAGCCGTGGCGTCCGGGTTTCGTCCGGCGTTCGTTACGGCCGACAGACGTCCCGCCGTCGGCGGCCACGGCTGCCAGCGCATCGGTCTGTCCACGCTCGCTACCCGTGCGCCGGAAATGTCGGACCGTCAGCCTCTCGACGCGGTTGCCGTGAGTCGGTCGCGCAGGTCGCCTGGATCTTCGATGAGCCCGTCGCGAACGTGGATGATCCGCTCGCAGAAAGCCCCTACTTCCGCATCGTGGGTGACGAGCACCATCGTTTGCCCGCGCTCCCGGTTGAATCGGTGCAGCAGGTTCAAGACGTCTCTGCCGCCCGCGGTGTCGAGGTTGCCGGTCGGCTCGTCGGCCAGCAGCAGTTTCGGCTTGTTGATGAGCGCCCGCGCCAGCGCCACGCGCTGCTGCTCGCCGCCCGAGAGCTCCATCGGCCGATGGCCGCCGCGCTCAGCCAGGCTCATCCACTCCAGCGCCTCCAGCGCTGCCGCTCGCGCTGCGCGCCTGCCGAGCCCGGCGTACTCGACGGCCAGGGCGATGTTCTCAGCGGCGGTGAGGGTCGGCACCAAGTTGTACGACTGGAAGACGAAGCCCATCGTCTGCGCGCGCATCTGGGTTCGACGCCGGTCGGAGAGGTTGTTGACGCTCTCCCCGCCGATCCGCAGATCTGGAGGCGGTCCGCCGTCGCGATCGGGGGAGTGGAGCAGACCCAGTACGTGCATCAGCGTGCTCTTGCCGGAACCGGACGGGCCCATAATCGCCACCATCTCGCCATCCTCGATGCTGAGGTCCACCCCGCCCAGCGCCTGCACCGCGTTGCGCCGGCCCAGGCGGTAGGTCTTGCGCAGGTTGCGCGCCTCCAGCAGCGCCATGTTCGTTCTCCTCACTCGTAGCGCAACGCCTCAACCGGGTCGAGACGTGCGGCGCTCCAGGTCGGGATCAGGCCCGCCAGGCCGCCCAGGATCGTGGCGAAGCTGACCGCGAATAGCGCCGTCCCAGGCGTCAGGTCGAACAGGACGGTCCCGGAGTCACGGCCGGCCTCGTTGGCGACCACGACCACGATGGCGCCCAGCAGCAGACCGATAAGACCCCCGATCAAGCCGATCAGCGCGGCCTCGGTCATCAACTCGCGCACGATGCGTCGACGCGACCCTCCGATCGCCCGCTTGATCCCAATCTCTCGGGTGCGCTCCGCAACGGACATGGCCATCGTGTTGATGACCGACAGGCCGCCAACCACCAGGCTGATGATTGCCACTCCCACCGTGATCGCGTTGAAGATGGAGAAGGCCTCTCCCACCAGGCCGATAAAGTCGGCCCCGGTCATCGTTTGAACGTTGTTCACGGCCGCTCCAACGCGCCTCGCGAGCTCATCGTCTGAGATTCCTGGGTCGGGGTAGACGACGACCCCGTTGATCAGCTCGTCGGGGCGGATCGCCTTGCGGATCGGGGCGGGGAGGGAGGCGGCGAGCAGCTGCTGTGCAGCCTGGAGCGGGACGTAGGCGGTCGTGTCGGGCGCTGTCAGGGTGGGCGCCAGGACGCCGACCACCTCGAATGCCTGGCCGCGGATCGTGACGGTGTCCCCGATCGACGCGTCCTCCTGGCGGGCGATGTCGCTGCCGAAGACGACCACCTTGCGACCCTCGTCCTCGGCTCGAAGGAAACGGCCCTGCGCGGCCTCGATGAACGTCTCGAGGCCTTCGTCGCTTCCACCCCTCTCACCGATCAGTGGGTTGCCGCCGAACAGTCCCCCGCCCTCGGGGTCATACGCAAGATTGACCTCGGGTACGGCCGTCGCCACACCGTCGATCTGGCGAATCCGGGCAGCGGTGTCCGTGGCCAACGCGATGTTCGATGCGTCCTGCACCAGGACCTTGCCCGCGAAGTAGGCACGACCGCCCTCCACAAAGCTGCTGAGCTTGTTGGCCATGGAGCTGAAGACGACCAGCGCCCAGATCCCGATGGTGATACCCAGGATCGTCAGGCTGGTTCGCAGTTTGTGGCGGGTCAGCTGGCGCAGGAGACGCATGGATGCTTCCTCAGGGTCCAGGGCGTATGTGTTGCGCCGATCGTCGCGCGCCAGCGTCCCGAATTCGTTACGACCTCTGGGTCCCTCATGTCGACCTCGTCTCAGTGCGGAGCTGTCGACATGACGGTGCGTCGCCGAGGGAGTGATCTCATCGGTTCGCGCACTGGATCGATGCTCCAACTTGCCCCCGGGCTAGGCCTCCGTCGGACTCCCCGAGAACGACAGAATGAGCAAGATCACGACGACGGCCGCAACGACTACCAACTCGCCCCTCGTGGGTACGGCCTCCGATGCGGTCGAAGGCAAGAGCCTCGTGGCGCCGCGAGCCACGACGATCGCCAACCAGAAGGCGAGGAGGGCGCCAACCGGATGGAGTGCGGCCGCGACCGGCGCATCGGCCCGCAGCGCTGCCAGGATCGGTACGATCCAGACGGTGACTGCCAAAGCGGCTGCCTGCAGGATGCGCGTGCGACCGGCCCGTGCGAGGGGCGCAGCCACCAGGATGATGAGCGGCGAAAGGTGCAGGATCGACCAGCCGAAATAGGCATGCACCCCCCGGTACTCGGAACTTGCGAAGAGTCCCAGGCCGATGAAGAAGACCTGGAGGACTACCCCCGCCATGAATGCCCATGCCAGGGCGAGATACGCGTACCGCGCGGCACGGACCATCTGCAAATCCTCCCTCAAGACGCTGCGCCGATCGTCGCGGTCAGCGTCCCGAGTTCGTTACGGCTCACGGCAGGTAATGCTGTTCAGGCGGCTGTCGCGGCGGCGAGTGCCTCGCTCTCGCTGTCGACGATCGAGATCGCCTCGTCGAGCCTGGTGAGCGACAGGATCTGCCGGTAGTGGTCGGACAGCCCGCAGGCGAGGATGCGCTGGCCCTGGCGCTGGGCGCGCACGAGCAGGGTGACGAGCAGGCCGATGCCAGTGCTGTTCATGTAGTCGAGCGACGAGAAGTTCAGGACGATCGCCCTGGTCTGGGCTCCGGCCGCTGCCTGGTAGGCGTCCATCAGCTCGGCGTCCGCCGCGCCAGTCAGCTCCCCGGCAATGTCGATGACGCTCGCCGGCTCACCCTGGTGTCGGACCTGCATTGCGGATGCTCCTTCCGTTGGGGTGCCGTCAGGCGACGGAGCTCGTCTCGTCCGCGTGGATCGCTACGAAGTCGGACAGTCGCGTGATGTCGAAGATGTGCCGGTAGTGATCGGATAGGCCGTAGGCGTGCACCGCAAGCCTCTCCGCGCGAGCCCGCGCCAGCAGTTCGACCACTAGCGCGATGCCGGTGCTGTTCATGTAATCGAGCCCCTCGAAGTTGAGGATGAGCCGATGCGCTCCCTCCGTGGCGTCCGCGTAGGCCGCCTGCAGGTCTTTGGCAGCTTCGCCGTCGAGGTCGCCTCGGATGTCCATCACGCCCGCCTCGCCCCGGCGCCGCGCGGTCGCGCTGAATCGATCAGCCATCGGTCTCCTCCAGGTGCATGACCAGCTCGACGGTCTGTCCGTCGTCGTTTGGCGTGACGTGCATGGCGTCCACCAAGCTCTGAATGAGGAAGATCCCCCAGCCGCGCGGCGACTGCTCGCCACGGAGCTTCGCCTCGACGTCCGGCGACTCGGTGATCGGGATCGGGGAGGTGCCGTGATCCGTGATCTCGACCACGAGGTCGCCGCCACGCCGGACGACCCGGACGATGACCGGGATGCTCCCCAAATTGCGGTTGCCGTGCTCGATGGCGTTCATCGCGGTCTCGGCCACCGCGCTCTTCAGGTTGTCCAGCCGCTGGCCGGCCAGTCCCGCGGGAGCTGCCGCGTCGGCGACGCGGCGCATCACCTCGCGCTCATTGCCCGCCTCGGACGGGACCTGGAACTCGGCCAGGACGCTGCCCCCCGCGTTGGAGGTTGTCGCCCGTTGCAGATCGTCCGCGTCCCAGCGCAATGCCAGCAGGCTGATATCGTCCTCCTGCTCCCAGCTTGGGCCGGTGAACCGCTCGAGCTCGTCGAGGACGCGGGCGATCACGCCGCCACGGCCGTTGCGGCGCTGGGCAACCACGTCGGCCAGCCGTGGGATGCCGAACATCTCGCGATCGGCGGCGTGCGCCTCAGTGATGCCGTCGGAATGCAGCAGCAGGACCTCGCCGACGTGCAGCTGCGCCTCCGTCTCGTCGTAGGCCATGCCCGGCATGAGGCCAAGCGGCATGCCGGTTGCGCGCAGCTCGGTGACGGCGTCGTTTGTCCGGACGAACGGCAGGTTGTGGCCGGCGTTGGCGAAGCGCAGCACGCCGGTCCGCGGATCGAGCACCCCGTACAGGCAGGTTACGAACATGCGCGACGGGATGTCGCCGTGCAGCAGGTCGTTCACCAGGGCCAGCACCTCACTGGGGCTGGCGGACTTCTCACCCGCGGCCCGCAGCAGGGATCGGGTTGCCGCCATCACCATTGCGGCCGGCACGCCCTTGTCGGTCACGTCGCCAACGGTGAAGGCGATCGTTCCGTCCGGTCGCTCGAGGACGTCGTAGAAATCGCCCCCCACGGCGCGTGCCGGGCGGTAGAACGCTTCGATGCTCCACCCGGCCGGCTGCGGCAGCGTGACAGGCAGGAAGTGCTGCTGGATGAGCTGAGCCACCGCCAGCTCCTGCTCCATCCGCTGGCGCTCGCGCGCCTGTGCTTCCTGCTGGCGGACCAGCTGGGCGACCCGCAGGGCCGGGGCCGCCTGACCAGCGAGGGATTCGAGCAGGCGGCGGTCGTCGCTCGAGTACTCCTGTTCGGAGAGGCGCGGGCCGACGTTGAGCGTCCCAATCAGCTCGCCGGAGCTGATAAGTGGCACGACCAGCTTCACACCGGCCGCCCGCAGCTCGTGGACGGCGGGGGAGTCGAGCGTCAGCGTCTCGAGGTCGACCGGACCGCTTGCGCCCTGAAGGTAGGCGAGGAGCGGGTCATTGTCGGCGATCTCGACAGGTGGCGTCTGGGCGAGCGTGCGCGTGCTCGCCTCTGGCACGGCAGCGTCGGATTCACGTTCGCCACGCCGAATCACTCGTCGCAGGGCCTGGGTGAAGACAGTCATCGTTGGGGTTCTCGCATGGGTGCGGTCCGCCAAACGTTACGGCGTCCGAGAGCCCTGCATCGGTGGGAGTTGGGAACGGCGAAACGCGCCGAGCAATCCGCCGCTCGCAGCACCTCAGTCCCCTGTGCACAGGTCCGGCAGGAAGAGGCAGATGTTCGTCAGCCCCTTGTCGGGCGGACCGTTAAACTGCGCCACTGCCGGGATCTCTTCGCCGTCAGGCCCGACGCCCATCCAGGTACTCACGTCGACCACACCATCGCCATCGATGTCAAAGCCGATGAGGCCATGGAAGCCTTCGCCCGTCTCGGGATCGATCACGCCGCGTGCGATCCGCTGGGCCACACCCGGAGTCGTCCACTCGATCTGACCGGTCGTCAGATCGAGTACGACCTGGACGCCGGCGCTCTGATCCGCCTTGCTGGCGTTGACGCAGTCGTGTGCCATCGCCACCGAGGCGACGAGCAGGCTCGCCATGACGCCTCCAACGATGGCGGCTCCTCGTCGAACCCGATTACCTGCCCTCATGCTGGTGCTCCTTTCAATCCATCGGCCGGCATATCCGGTCTTCGTCAATGTCAGCGCCAGCCGTCCCGAGAGCGTTACGACCGCTGTCGGCGCACCCAGACCGATGCCGAAGCGGGCCGCAGGGCGGCGTTGGTGGTGCCGACCAGCTCGGCGCTGACGGTGTCGAGGTCGAGCCGATCCCGAAGCCGGGCACCGAAGCCCTCAGCCACCCGGGCCGCGTCGTAGCGGGCGCGGTCGAAGCGCCGGTCGACCGCGGTCTGCACCCGGCGCCGCAGGGGACCGAACAGGGCGGCCACCAACAGGGTCGAGGCCGCCACCGCCAGGGCCGAGTCCGAGGTCAGCGGACGGGCCAGGGTCTGGAGCGCGATCACCAGCCCGACAAAGACCACGCCCAGGATGGCGGTCATCAGCGCATACGCGACGGTGCGGCTGATCAACCGGTCGATGTCGTACAGCCGATAACGGAGGATGGCGATGGCCAGCGAGGCGGTGAATGGCAGGGGCGACAGCCCGAGAAGCCCCTCGAGTGGGGACGACAAACCCAGGAAGGTAAGGCAGAGGCTGAGCCCCAGGCCGGAGACGATCCACTTCAATTGCTGGCGCTCAACGCCGCTCGAGCGCCGGAAGCGGGCGACGAGCGCGGCCACGGCGAGCACGATCAACACGGGTAAGGTCACGCCCGCGACCGGCCCGTCCACGACGAGCTGGTATGCGGGTTCGAGCGCCGGCACATGGATCGGGTTTGCTGCCGTCACGAACGCACCGCGAGTCGCGGACAGACCCGGATTGCCAAACGCGAGGATGAGCGTCAGGCCGACGATGAACGCGGTCACCACCCAAAGCACTCGACCCCACGTTTGGTTGAGCGGCCGCCCGGTCGGCACCACGAAGGCCAGCACAATCGGGATGACGAACAGGAGGATCCAGGTCCAGGCCAACGCCGCTGTGATGCCGATGCCGGGCAGGGCCAGCACGCCGTCGTTCGCCACGACGGCATAGCGCTGCTCAAAGATCGTGACCGGGAAGGCCAGCCCCATGACGGCGAGGAGCCAGCCCACCGAATTGCGCGGCTCACGCGCGAGGATCAGCCCCGCGAAGAAGACGACAGCGAGGAAGACAGGTGCTTCGATCACATCCCAGGGCGAACCGCTGCGTGGATCGATCGCCTCCAGCCCCAGCGCCGCAGCCATCAGCGCTGTTCCGAAGACGAACGGCAGCCATGGCAGGGCCCGGCCGAGGGCTTGCTCGCTCATGTCTTCATCGCAAGGCCAGCGCCGTCATCGGATGGGTCTCGCCGGCCTGCCGTGCTCGTTCGGCGCTCATCGCGTGCCTTCATGCAAGACGCGTGTCCGAAGAACGTTACGAGAACCCGTCAATTGGTTGAAGCACAGAGGCCGGAACCGACGTGCGTGACAGCCGCATGTCGTAACGATGCCGTTACGATGCCGTCGTACGCTTCCGCTTCGTAGCGTTCAAGTGTTCGCCACGAGGAGAAGAATGGCCCGAGCACGACGGCTGGCGATCACCCTGCTGGGCGCGCCGCGCGTCACTCGCGATGGCGAGGTCGTGAACTTCGATACGCGGAAGGCAATGGGGCTGCTCGCCTACGTCGCGGTGGCGGGTCGCCAGCGGCGCGACAGCCTTGCCGCCCTGCTGTGGCCGGATGCCGATGACCAGCGTGCCCGCGGCGCACTGCGCCGGACACTGTCGGTACTGAACAGCGGGATCGGCGACGGGTGGCTGCGGATCGAGCGGGACAGCGTCGAGCTCGATGCAGCGCGAGTGACCCTCGATCTGCGGCGTTTCGAGGAGCTCATCGCCGCGGCGGCCGACCATGGCGATGATCCGGTGGCTGCCTGTGCCCGATGTCGGCGTGACCTCCGGGCGGCGGTCGGCCTCTATGGTGGTGACTTCCTGGCCGGCTTCGCCCTGCGCGACAGCCCGGCCTTCGACGATTGGCAGTACTTCGAGGCCGAGGGGAGGCGGCGCGACCTGGCGGGCGCCCTGGACCGCCTCGCCGATCTCGAGCTGGCCGCCGGAGACACCCATGCCGCCATCGCCCACGCGCGGCGCCGACTGGGCATCGACCCGCTCCACGAGCCGGCGCAGCGAAGCCTGATGCTGCTCTATGCCCGCACCGGCGGGCGCGCGGCAGCGGTACGCCAGTACCGCGAGTGCATCCGGGTCCTCGACGACGAGCTGGCCGTGGCGCCGCTGCCCGAAACGACTCGTCTGTACGAGTCGATCGTGGCTGGCGAGGTCTCTCCGGAGTCGTCGCCGTCGGTAGCGATTGACGCCCCGGGGCTGCTCGCACGACCGGCGCGGGCCGGCGACCTGCTCCTGGTCGGGCGGTCGGACGAGCTCGATCAGCTGCTCGCTGCCCATCACGGCGCGACGAACGGCCTGCTCCTGACCATTGAGGGGGGACCGGGCATGGGCAAGACGCGTTTGGTCGATGAGCTGGCCGCGCGGCTTCGGGACGGTGGCGCGCCGGCGCTGGTGATCAGGTGCCGGGACGGGGAGGCCAACGCCGGCTTCGGTGGCCTGCTCTCCGGCCTTCGCGCTCGGCTCCAGGCCGGCGGCGGCTGGCCGGAGCGGCTGGCGATCGGTGCGCGGCGGGTGCTGGCATCGGTCATTCCGAACCTCGCCGAGGAGGTTCCGACCGTTCCCTGGGCCCTTCCCACCGGGACAGGGGGATCGGTCCTCGACGCACTGGTCGAGCTGCTGGCGGTCACGCTGCACGAATCCAGGCCTGGGATGCTGATCATCGATGACGTGGACGGGGCCGACCCGACGATGCTCGACTTCCTCGACGCCACCGTCGCGCGACTTGGACGCACGCGCCTTCACGCGGTGCTCAGTCATCGTCCGCTCCAGTCCGATACGGCCGGGACCGATGCGGGCCTGCGGATCGCCAAGCTGGTTGCGACCGCGGCCGCCAGCGTCGAGACGCTTGCCATCCGCCTGCCGGCTCTTTCGGCTGCCGACATCGTGGAGCTGGCGCGGGCGATGGGGGTGCGCGACGCGCCCGCCGTAGGCGCTCGACTGGCCGCAGAATCGGATGGCTCACCGCTCGCGGTGCGCCACTACCTCGATGCCATCCGTCTCGGGGATCTGCGGGTCGCCGATGCGGAGTGGCAGCTCCCCGGCGGCGCCCGGGGCCTGCTACGGACGCGGATCGATGCGCTGGAGCCGGTATCTCGCCAGGTCCTGGGAGCCACGGCCGTGTTGGGCGACGCCTTCGCGCCGGAGATCGCTCGCGAGGTGAGCGGCCGCGGCGATGACGAGGTGGTCGGGGCAATCGAACAGCTGGTCGAGCGCGGGTTCCTGCGTGAGCCTGAGGCAGGGGACACCTATCGGTTCGTGCACCGGCAGGTACGCGACGTGGCGCTCGAGTCGATGAGCCACGCACGCATCCGGCTGCTCCATGCCCGCTCGGCGGCCGCACTTCAGCAGCGGCAGCGCGTCGGATCGTCCCGGCTGGCCGATGCGGCGCGGATCGCCGCGCACCTGGCCGCCGCGGGGCAGGAGCAGGAGGCAGCAGCCTTCCACGTCCAGGCCGCTGAGGCGGCCCGGCGGGCGTTCGCGCACGCGGATGCCGTCGAGCATTACCGCGCGGCCCTGGCGCTCGGGGGCGGCGATCAGGCGACCATACATGCGGCCATCGGCGACGTGGAGACCGTCCGCGGACGGTACGGCGAGGCGCTGCTCGCCTTCGAGCGAGCCGCCGCGCACGCGCGGGTTGACGAGTTACCGGCACTGGAACACCGCCTCGGAACCCTACAGCTGCGCATCGGCGCCTGGCGCATGGCCAGCCAGCACCTGTCCGCCGCGCTGGATGCCTGGCCGCGGGACGACCGCTCGGGACGGGCGCGGGTGCTCGCCGATTTCGCCCTCGCGGAGCATCGCTTCGGCATGTCGCAGGCTGCGGCAGGTCACGCTGGCGAAGCGGTCCGCCTGAGTCATGCATCGGGCGATCCCGTGGTGCGAGCCCAGGCGCACAACCTGCGCGCGATCCTGGCCCGCGCGGCCGGCGATCTTCACACGGCGCGCAACGAGCTCGAGCTAGCATTGAGCATGGCCTCGCGCGTCGCCGATCCGTCGGTCCGGGTGGCCGTGCTCAACAACGCGGCCCTCGTCGAGCGCGACGCGGGAGACCTCCAGCGCGCGATCGGCCTCACCGATGAGGCATTGGCACTGTGCGTGGCCATCGGTGAACGTCATCGCGAGGCGGCACTGCGCAACAACCGCGCCGACCTCTTGCACCTCCTCGGGCGGCGTGAGGCCTCCGTGGCGGAGCTGGCCAAGTCGGTCGCGATCTTTGCCGAGGTCGGCGAGCCGGGACGGATGCAGCCGGAGATCTGGAAGCTGGTGGAGTGGTGAGCGACAGCCGTAACCTGCGCTGTGCGCAACAGCCTGAGTCTTCTTCAGGAAGGTAAAGGCAGGGCATCTACCAGGAGCGACAGGCTGCCGCGGCATTCGGTGCCGGGCAATCTTCCTCAGAAGGATTCTGCCGATGGGTCGGCAGGCGGCCAGCTGCGCCTGCAAGCTCTTCGATCGGCCACGTCGCCTGAGCGCGAGCCCTCATTGGACCCTCATGGATCTTGTCTCATCGGTCTCTTGCATGTACTGGGTATACGCGGCTGAGACACATGAGACGTTTCACGAGGAATCCGGTATGCGGAACCACTCCAGCCAGTTTCAGCCCGATCTGAGTTCGGATCGGGCTTCTTCGTTGCCCGCCGACCGCCGTCTGGACCCTTATCGCCTTCGGACCCGGGCTCAGACTACGCCGCCATATCCTCATCGAGCCACATGATGGTCTGTATCGGCGCCTCCAGGGTTACGCGCGCTCTGTGATCCGTTATGAGTCAGAGACCCCAACCCCGCCTCAACGAAGGCGGCCCGTCCACATCGCCCAGCCGGCCGAGCCGAAGCCGGCGCCAAGGAGGATCGCCAGTACGGCATTGCCGAGCTGGCCGATCTCGGCGGGCAGGTTCTCCGACACGAAGAAGCCGAAGAAGAACCCGACCATGGCTCCAATGACGAGCACGCCCGAGGCTCGCGGGAGGACAGCAGCTCGGAGCACCGCGGCCCCCGACAGCAGCAGGCCGATGGTGAATCCGATTCCGAGGAGGAAGGCGGTCGGGCTTTCTCCCGGAGGCTGGTCGAAGGACGGGTACAGGAGCGGAGCTGCCGAGAGGACGACGAGGAGCAGGAGACCGGTTTCGAGCAGGACATGGGCGACGAGCGCCAGCGAGCCGCCCGACCTGGCCTGAATCGCGTACATCGCGGGGAGCCCGAGCAGCAGGAATGCGGACGACGTCAGGAATAGCGCCGCAACCGTCGGTGAGAATGCATGCCGCTGAACGGGCTGCAATGACACGAGCACGATAGCGAGCGCCAGCATGATCGAGCCGGCGACAATCGCCGCGCCTCCCCAACGGGTGGCGACGCGATGCCGGTCGTCCATGGTCGTGTCTCGGTTCGAGGCACCCACCGCATTCATACGGATCTCTCCACGGGCGCCGCGCCTCGCAGGGCGACGAAGATCCGATGGCGTTTCACGACGGTTGGCGGCGGTGGTGAGCACGGCATAGCGTGACTCCGCCGCGAGGAGGGACGTCCATCCGCGCCATCCGCGCATGCCAACCGTGCCCATCTCGACATTCGGCAGGCGCCACTCATGAGTCCGCCAGCTCGGAACCCGGAGCCCGGGTCACAGCTCGTAGCTCACTAGAGCCGGCGCCACGGGCTGCCAGACCAGAAGGCGACGATCGCGCCCGCGACGCCGAGCACGGTGATCAAACTGGTCGAAAGCAGTGCCCCGCCGTCGGGATCGGGGATCGCTCTGACTGCCCATGATCCGAAGACAATCAGCCATGCCATCCCCACGATGGTGGACCAGCGCACGACGCCCGGGCCCCCTCGGGCAATCAATAGGACGCCGGTCAGTAGGGCAGTGATTGCGCCGCCGAGGACGAGGGCCGACTCGCCTGGGTTCTGCTGCAGGAGGTTCTCTCCAACGAAGACGAAGATCAGCAGTCCCGCGCATGCCACGCCAGCCGCGACCCAGAGCGCGCCGCCAAGTCGAAGTCCGTCCACACCTACGCCTCCATCAGCGCGCTCGTCCCGCACAGTCTGCTCCGTCATCCTCGACTCTCCTTCCGTGTGACTTCACGACTAGAGTTCGGCTCTAGTACAGCCGCTGGTAAGGTTACGCGCGAAATGTCGGTTGTCAATGAGTCCGGACCCACGCAGCTGTCTCGCCGAGGGCGCGCCAAGGCGACCCACTGGCGGATCGTCAAGGCTGCCTACCGGCTCTTCTGCGAGCAGGGCTACGCGGGCACGACCATGGCCCACATCGCTGAGGTCGCGGGCGTGGCGGTTCAGACCGTCTACTTCACCTTCCATACGAAGGCGGCCCTGCTCAGTCGCGCCTATGACTTTGCCGTCATGGGCGAGGAGGAGCCTCAGATTCCACAGCAGCAAGCGTGGTATCAGGCGATGATCGCGGAGTCCGAGGTCACACAGGCGCTCCGTCACTTCGTTGTCGGTGTGGGCGAGATCACCCGCCGGGTAACGCCGCTCTCGCGCGTCGCGCAGGTCGCCGCCGATGGGGACCCCGACACCGCGCGGGTCATGGCCTTCCACGACACCTGGCAGGCGGACTCATACCGCGAGATCGTGAAGCTGCTCAGCACCAAGGCCACGCGCCGCCCCGGGCTTGGCCTGAAGCGCGCGACCGACCTGCTGCAGCTGTACGCCGGGACGGAGGTGTACCACGTCCTCGTCGACGGCCGGAGCTGGTCGCACGACGAATGGCTCGATTGGACCGTCGGAACGCTGGCCGACCAGCTGTTCGACCTAGCGCTCGCTCCAGGTCAAGGCCAAGCGAGGCCGAACGACCGCCACCGCCAGCGGTGAACCTGCGCCACTGCCTGGAGCTCAGGCGGAGGGCGTCAACAGGTCTGAGTGAGTCCTCAATGAGCTCCGATGAGGGCGTACTGGAGCTTCGTGAGGCGGCCGCCAGGCCGTCCTCCGGCAGGTCTGGGTGCACGCTGTGCCCGCGGGCGGCGATGCAAACAGGTGCTCGAGTAAGCGGCAACATCGGGCCTGACGCCCGAGAGCCCCAATTGGAGCCCTTATCGATCCTGTCTCATGCGTCTCATAAGCCTCCCGCGAGCACTGGGTAGACGCGGCTGAGACGCATGAGACGTTTCGCCAGGAATCCGGTATGCGGTACCAATTTCTCCGTCCTGCCCCGATTCTGAGCGTGAATCGGGGCCTTTTCGTGTCCGCGGAATCCGCCGTACCCTCAAACGTCCGCTCAGCACGCCGTCGAGCCGGCGAACCGCTTCGGCCTGCATGGTCGGGATGACGTGCGAGTAGCGGTCGAGGGTGATGGCCACGCTGGTATGGCCCAGCATCTCGGACACCACCTTGGGGTTCACCCCGGCGGTCAGCATCAGCGTGGCGGCCGTGTGGCGCAGGTCGTGGAAGCGGATGGGCGGCAGCCCTTCGCGGCGCATGAGCGGCCGGCGGCCACACCCTCAGCCGAAAGCCCTCGCCTACACGCGCGTCCGTGACTGGTCTGAGGTTCCCCAACCGGCCCGGGACGTAGGTGTTCCTCGAGGAAAGCATCCGTCCCTGATCTGCGGCACTTCAGGTCTTGACACGAGTCATATAGTCACGAGATGGCTCGTATCGTCACTGGCACGATGGACGCATACAACGAGATTCGAGCGGCGCAGGCGCATGCAACGCGGGTTCGTATTCTCGAGGCCACCCTGAGCGTGATGGCACGCGGCGTCGCGAGCGTTTCGATTCCCGCGGTGGCACGCGAGGCCGGCGTGTCAGTCCCG
>CAWEUD010000004.1:0-54719 GCA_963812115.1 uncultured Chloroflexia bacterium | reverse complement strand
GCACGGCCACCGCACAGACCACTGCATCGGCCTCGGCGCCAACCAGTCCCGGGCCCGGCGGGTCGACGAACCCGCCACTTGCCACGGGGCCGGATCGGCTGGACCTGGAGCTCCTCACCGACGGGATCGATGCGCCGGTGGGCATCGTCGCTGCCGGTGACGGCTCCGGTCGGCTCTTCGTGCTGGAGCAGGCCGGACGGGTGAGGGTGGTGGAGCGTGACGGCGTGCTGCGGCCCGAACCCTTCGTGGACCTCTCCGCCCGGATCCAGTCCGGCGGCGAGCGGGGCCTGCTGGGACTCGCCTTCCATCCCGACTTCGCCGACAACGGGCGAGCCTACGTGCACTACTCGCGCCGCGGCGATGGGGCCACCGTGCTGGCGGAGCTGCAGGCGAGCGCCGACCGTTCCACCGCGGATCCCTCCAGCGAGCACGTGCTGCTGACCGTCCTCCAACCATTCAGCAACCACAACGGCGGGCACCTCGAGTTCGGGCCCGATGGCTATCTCTACATGGGGCTGGGCGACGGAGGATCGGGCGGCGATCCCCTCGGCAACGCCCAGAACACGGATGTGCTGCTGGGGAAGATCCTCCGCCTGGACGTCGACGCGCAGCCCGCCGCCGGGAAGGCCTACGCCATTCCGGCCGACAACCCCTTCGCTTCGGGCGGTGCCAAGTCCGGCCAGGGAGCACCGGAAGTCTGGGCCTACGGCCTGCGGAATCCGTGGCAGTTCGGCTTCGACCCTCGGGGTGGCGACCTCTACATCGGCGACGTCGGCCAGGGCAGCTGGGAGGAGATCGACCGCCAGCCGAGCGATTCGGGTGGTGGCGAGAACTACGGCTGGGCGGTCATGGAGGGACGTCACTGCTACGTGGACGGATGCGATCAGGCCCCCTACGTCAAGCCCATCGCCGAGTACTCCCACGACCAGGGCTGCTCCATCAGCGGCGGGAGGGTGTACCGCGGCGACGCGCAGCCCGCGCTCGTCGGCATCTACGTCTTCGGCGACTACTGCAGCGGCCGCGTGTTCACGCTCCAGGTCGACGAGGGGACCGTCACGCCCAAGGTGGTGCTGGAGAGCGGCCTCGGCATCACGGCCTTCGGGACTGGCGAGGACGGCGAGATCTACCTCGCCGACGTGCGAGGCGGCGCCATCTACCGCGTGCTCGCCGCGGGCTGAGGCCCCAGGCCGCCGAGCGCCCGCAGGCTCACCCAGCCTCCATCGCCGACGACGAGGTGGTCGACCAGCTCGATGTCGAGCAGCCGCCCCGCCTCGACCAGCTCGGCCGTGATGCGCAGGTCTTCGGCGGACGGCGTCGGGTCGCCCGACGGATGGTTATGCGCCACCACGATCCCGGCGGCGAGGTGCCGGACCGCGTCGCGGAAGACCTCACCCACGCGGACCGACGATCCCGCCAGGTTGCCGCGGTAGACCGTGGTCCCGCCGAGAACCGCGTTCTTGGTGCTGAGCAGCAGCACGCGCAGCTCCTCGCGGTCGAGGTGGCGCATGGCGGGGACCAGGCGCTCCGCGGCGTCGGCCGGCGTCCTCACCCGCCAACCCCGCTCTGTGGCAGGCGCCTCCGCGATGCGGCGGCCCACCTCGAACACGGCCGCCAGGCGCGCCGACCTCGGGGCAGAGATGCCGCCCGCCCGTGCCAGCTCCGGCGGGAGCAGCCGTGCCAGGCGCGGCAGCCCGCCCGTCGCGTCGAGCAGGCGGCGGCAGGTGGCCACGCCAAGTCCGGTGGCCCGGGCAAGCAGCTCAGCGGCCTCCGGCGAGGACCCACCGTGATCGAAGGCGTGGCGGGCCGCAGGCTGCCGCAGCGTGAGCGGGTCCGCCGGCGGCAGTGGATGTCCGAGCGTCGACATCCCATCACGCTAGCCGCCAACGCTCACCCCGTGGTTACCGCCGGCTTACCAGCGGGATGAGCTCCGAGCGCCAGGTCAGGGCAGCGGGATGTCCAGGACGTTGAAGCGGATGAGCAACGCGATCAGGACGGTGATGGCGTTGAACCCGGCATGCAGCATGATCGTGGCGGGCAGCGACCGCGTCGCCCGGAAGAGCAGGGCCAGCACGATGCCGAGGGCGAAGATCGACGGAATCACGAAGATCGATCCGTGGATCACCGCGAACAGGATTGCCGAGCCGTAGATCGCGCGCATCGGTCCGTACTCGCGTTCCCACGCGTTGTAGACGACCCCCCGGAAGAAGAGTTCCTCGGCGACCGGTGCGACCACCACCAGGGCGATCACCAGCACGTACGGATCGGCGTTGGTGAGGGCCGCGTCGGCGATGCCCGCCTCCGGCTGCGGCCCGAACGGCTCCAGGGCGCGGAGGGTGAGGTAGCTGATCACCTGCGCCCCGATCCAGCTGGGGATCACCAGGCCGAGTCCGATCGCCATGGAGGTCAGCAGCCCGCGGCGCGGAATGAGGCGCAGCCCCGCCAGTGCGCGCGGCGCGAAGACCAGCAGCGCCGCGGCGGCGACCAGGCCGGCCTGCGTGGCGGTGAGCGTGACGGCGGTGCTGTAGACCGAGGCCGTGCCGCTGGTCACGAGCTCCGAGAGCCCGGATGCCACCGGCACCACGGCCAGGTTGGCGGCTACGGTGGCGAGCAGCCACAGCACGATGATCGAGGGACCGCGGTAGCGTTTCGGTGGCAGGGTCTCGCGCACCACCAGCGAGCGCACGGCGTGGATCACGAGGCCCAGCACGAGGCCCACTCCGCCCACCACGACGGCGATGAGCATGGCCCGCGCATCCGCGGCGGACCCCGGGTCCAGCAGCTCGCCCGAGAGCAGGCCGGAGGTCGTGACCAGGGCGAAGGCGACGGTCCCGCCGCCCAGCACGATCAGCGACAGCGAGAGGCCGCGAAGCAGGACGTAGCGGGCGGGCGCTGACGGCGTATCGGCCGCTGCCCTCTCACCGGACGAGGCCTGGGCGTGGCCGTCCGGACCGGGGATCACCGCCGCTCAGGTATTGGCGGGCCGCTGCAGGCCGCCGGGCTCCGAGGGACGCTCGGTCGGCCGCTGGCTAGGCGCCTCCGCCTGCTCGGTGGCGCGCTCGACGGGCCGCGCTGCGGGAGCACGGTGGAACTCGTGGCCGCAGTAGGCGCAGAGCGGCCACTCCGGCTGAGCCAGGCGGTTGCACGACGGGCAGACCCGGTGGAGCCGCGTGCGGCAGTTGGGACACACCAGCCAGTCGGGCTGCACGCGATCACGGCAGACCGGGCACAGCTGGTTCTTCTCCACCTCGGCCAGCAGCGATTCCTCCGCCAGCGAGCGCTCGTAGATCTCACCCAGCGTCTCCCGCGGGCGGACGATCAGGTAGAGCACCACGGCGAACACGAACAGCAGCGGGGTGAAGAAGATGATCAGCGCGGCGCTGAAGTAGGGCAGGATGGGGTTCTCGGTGCGAGCCTGCATGTCGCGGAAGGCCCAGTAGGCGGTGCCCAGCCACAGCATCACCACGTAGATGACGATCAGCTGGAACGCCAGCCCCACGATGGGGTTGTTGATGAAGTCGTTCCAGATTTGGCCGGGATCCGGCAGGCCGTCAGGCATCGACGCGAGACCTCTCCTGAGCCGCGGCGAGGCGTTCTGGCGCTCGCGACGCGGCGGTCATGCTACCAGATGCTCCGCCGCCGACCACTTCGCCCGATAGCCCGCGCAGCACGTCGACGACGAGTCGATGCTCCACGTCGAGGACGCTCGCGGCCAGCTCTGCCGCCGTTGCACCGGTACGGACCGGCATCCTGCGCTGCGCAATGAGCGGACCAGCATCCAGTTCGGGCGTGACCTCGTGGACCGTCGCGCCGGTCTCCGCATCACCCGCGGCCAGGACCGCGGCGTGGACGGCCGCGCCCATCATGCCTTTGCCTCCGTGACGAGGCAGCAGGCTGGGATGGATGTTGATCGTGCGCCCCCGGTATGCCTGGAAGAAGGACCGATGCAGGAGCTGGTCATAGCCCGCCAGGAGGGCAAGTTCCGCGCCTGCTCCGGTCAGCGCCCGCCCTACGGCGGCGTCCCGGGCGGCGGCATCGGCGAACCCGGAGCGTGGCAGGACACGGACGGGAACCCCGTGGCGGCGGGCCACCTCGAGCGCGGGGACGCCGGGCCGGTTCGAGACGACGAGGACCGGCTCCACCCCGGGCAGGCGCCCCTCCACGATCGCCTCCAGCACGGCCGCCAGGTTTGAGCCGCGACCGGAGACCAGGATCGCCAGGCGCATCAGCTGAAGCGCACCCGCGCGGTCCCTTCCCCGATCTCCACCACGGAGCCGATGTGCGCGGCCCCGGGCAGGGCGGTCAGGGCCGGCTCCAGCATCTCGGGGCGCACCACCGCGGTCAGGCCGATGCCCAGGTTGAAGGTGCGCACCATCTCCGCGTCGTCGATGTCGCCGCGTTCCTGGATGAGGCTGAAGATCCGCGGCACCTGCCAGCTGCCCGATTCGATCTCGACGCCGAGACCGGCGGGGAGCGTGCGCGGGATGTTGTCGATCCAGCCGCCGCCGGTGATGTGCGCGAAGGCGAGCACGTCGCCGCCGGCCGAGCGGAGTGACCGGCGCAGCCGGCGGATCTCGTCGAGGTAGCACCGGTGCGGCTCCAGCAGCGCATCGCCGATGGTTCCCGGCAGGCCCGCCGCTTCGCGGCCCCAGTCGTCGGGTCGCAGGACCCGCCGCGCCAGCGAGTAGCCGTTGGTGTGGAGGCCCGACGAGGGCAGGCCAAGGAGGCGATCGCCGGCACGCACCCGCGCCCCGTCGATGACGTCCTGCCGCGCGACCACGCCCACGATGAAGCCGGCCAGGTCGTAGTCGCTGCCGTGGTAGAGGTCCGGCATCTCAGCCGTCTCCCCGCCGACGAGCGCCACGCCGCTCGCGGCGCAGGCGGCGGCGATGCCGCCGACGATCATCTCGGCAACCTCAGCGCGGAGGGCGCCGGTGGCGAGGTAGTCGAGGAAGAAGAGCGGATCAGCCCCCTGGACCGCGATGTCGTTGATGCAGTGGTTGACGAGGTCGATGCCGATGGTGTCGTGCCGGCCGAGTGCGACCGCCACCATGAGCTTGGTGCCGACGCCATCGGTCGAAGCGACCAGCACGGGGTCGGGATACGGTGCCGGGTCGAAGCGGAAGAGGCTGCCGAACCCGCCGATGCCAGCCAGCACCGCGGGCGTCGCCGTGGATGCCGCAGCCCGGCCGATCAGCTCCACCGCGCGGCGCGCCTCGTCCACGTCGACGCCGGCCTCGCGGTAGCTGCGCGCCACGCTAGCCGCGCTCCAGCGCGAACTTGTCGACGTCCAGTGGGACATCCACCGGGTAGCGGCCGTCGAAGCACGCGGTGCAGTGGCGCCGCTCGCCGTCCTCCTCGCGACCGACCGCCGCGCGCAGCCCTTCCTGCGAGAGGTAGCCCAGCGAGTCGGCCCCGATGCGAACGCGGATCTCCTCGAGCGAGTGCGTCGCGGCGACGAGCTCGGCGCGGCGGCCGGTGTCCACGCCCATGTAGCAGGGAAACTTCATCTGCGGCGAGTGGATGCGCACGTGCACCTCGCGCGCGCCGGCGCGCCGCAGCATCTCGACGGTCGGCCCGGTGGTCGTGCCCCGCACGATGGAGTCGTCCACCATGACGACCCGCTTCCCCGACAGGACCTCGGGCAGCGGGTTGTACTTCATCTGCACGGCCGTTTCACGCGAGCGCTGCTGCGGCTGGATGAACGTGCGTCCGACGTACCGGTTCTTGATCAGGCCCTCTCGATACGGCAGGCTGGATTGCTCCGCATAGCCGATCGCGGCCGGGATGGCACTGTCGGGGACCGGGATGACCAGGTCGGCCTCGGCAGGATGCTCGAGCGCCAGCCGCCGGCCCATGGCCATCCGCGCCTCGTACAGGAGGCGGCCGCCGATCACGCTGTCCGGCCGTGCCAGGTAGACGAACTCGAAGATGCAGAGGCGCTCGCTTCGCCCGGGCAGCGAGACGCGGTGCGAATGCACCCCCTCGTCGTCGATGGTCAGCACCTCGCCCGGTTCCACGTCGCGCACGAACGCGGCGCCCATGGCATCCAGCGCGGCGCTCTCCGAGGCGACGGCCCATCCCGCCGCGCGACCGTCCACGGCGGGAAGGCGCCCGAGCGCCAGTGGCCTGAAGCCGACCGGGTCCCGGGCTGCGACGAGCGCACGTTCGGTCAGCATGGTGAAGGTGAATGCGCCCGATGCTCGATGGAAAGCGTGTTCCACGCGCTGCGCCCAGGTGCGACCCGGCGCGTGGGCGATCATCTTCGCCAGCACCTCCGTGTCGCTGGCGGTGGCGAACTCCACGCCCTGCTCGGCCAGCCCATCGCGCAGCCAGGTGGCGTTGGTCAGGTTGCCGTTGTGGCCCAGCATCAGCTCGCCCAGGTCGGACGAGGCGAAGACGGGTTGCACGTTCGGCAGCGAGTTGCTCCCCGTGGTCGAGTAGCGCGTGTGCCCGATACCGATGTGCGGCGCGTCCCCGTCCCCGTCGTGCTCCAGGCGGGACAACGTCTCCTCGTCGAAGACCTGGCTGACGAGTCCCAGGCGCTTGTGGAGGCTCAGCCGCGTCCCGTCCGAGACCGCGATCCCGGCAGACTCCTGGCCTCGGTGCTGCAGGGCGTGGAGACCGACGTACGCGAGGCGGGCGATCTGGGAACCGGGGGCGTGAATGCCCACCACGCCGCACTCCTCGCGCGGACCGTGGGGCTCGTAGGCCGGCAGCTGGGGCACGCCGCCGATGATACCGGCCAACGAGGTGCCCGCGTTCGTCGCGTTGGCCCATCGGGAGCCGCGGCCGAACGTACCGGTCGGGTACTCCACCGCACCGCACTCGCGCGTCTGAGCCGCCGCAGCGTGGGTGCCGCTCCGCAACGCGTGACCATCGAGCCATGGCGCCGGGAACCGACGGCGGGCATCCTGCCGGCCATAGCGTCGGTCATCCAGATTCGGCAGGACGAGGTGGCATGCTCAAGCTCGCACGAGCCCTGGGGTTCTTTGCTCCCCTTGCGGTGACGGTGTTCGTCACCGTCGCCACGGCGGCGCATCCGAACGCGACGCCCGCGGAGCGCAACATGCAGCTGCTGCTCGCCGGGTTGGGCGTCGTCTCCGGGATGACCTCGATGGCCCTCGTCGCCTGGAGCTACTTCGGATGGCGCCTGAATCGCGTGGCCAGAGCGCTCGAGGAGACGCTCGAGTCCGACGTCCCGATCCGCATCCGCGAGGCGGGCGTGCCGGCGGAGCGTCGCCTGGCCCGGGCCTTCAACGCGGCGTCCGGTGCGTTCCTGCAGACCGAGGCACGCGCCACGCACGACCGGCTGACCGGGATCGCCAACCGCGAGACCCTGCTCACGACCCTCGTCGCGGAGATCGAGCGAGCGACCAGGCACCACAAGTGGCTCTCGGTCGCCTTCATCGACCTCGACCGCTTCAAGCCGGTCAACGACACCTACGGACACAAGTCCGGCGACGCCGTCCTGCGCCAGGTCGCCTCCCTGATCGCCGACAACGTTCGCACCTCCGACCTCTTCGGCCGCTACGGGGGCGAGGAGTTCATGCTGGTTCTGCCCGAGACCTCACCAACCGAGGCGGCGATGCTCGCCGAGAAGCTGCGGACCCTCGTCGCGCAGCAGCACCTGGTCATCGCCGGAAAGCAGTCGATCGGCGTCACCATCAGCGTCGGCATCGCGGGCGGCGTCGGCTCACAGCTGCAGGTCGACGGACTCGTCGACCAGGCCGATGCCGCGATGTACGCGGCCAAGTCGCTGGGTCGGGATCGTGTCTACATCTACCGGGACCTCGACGAGAACACGCTCGTTCGCCGGGCCCCGATCTCGCCGGAGTACCGGGCCGCTGCAACGGCCGTGGGTCGCTGGGCCAGCGATACGGCGGCCGAGGCGCTCGCCTCCGTGCTCGCGCCGCAGCCACACCATCGTGGCCGCCCCTCTGACATGATCGCCTCGCTCGCTACCGGCCTCGGCCTGCAGATGCAGCTTCCCGAGGAGGAGATCGAGCGGATCCGCATTGCCAGCCTGCTCCACGACCTGGGAAAGCTGGCCGTGCCGTCGGACATCCTGGACAAGCCAACCGCGCTGACCGATGGCGAATGGCAGACCGTCGGCGAGCACCCGCGCATCGGGCAGGTCATCCTGGAGCAGGCATCGGCCCTCCGCGATGCCATCCCCGTCGTGCTCCATCACCACGAGCGCTTCAACGGCGGCGGCTACCCGCATGGCCTGCGCGGCAACGAGATCCCGATCGGTGCCCGCATCGTCGCGGTTGCCGATGCCTACCACGCCATGGTCCACGACCGCCCGTACAAGAGCGCGCGGTCGCACGACGAGGCGCTGGAGGAGCTGCGGCTGCACGCGGGAACGCAGTTCGACCCCGACGTCGTGGAGCTCTTCTGCGAGATCTACGCGCGCGGCGTGCCTCCCGACGGATTGGAGGAGGTCTATCGGCTCCACGAGCGTGCCCGAGGTGGACTGCAGCGCATCGACCCCACCGCGGCGGCACGCATCCTGGGAGCGCAACCGCTCGAGGCGATGCCGGCGACCGCCCTCAACGGCCACCACGACGCCTCGCACGCTGCCCGTGAGGCAACCGGGTGACGGATCCAGGGCGCGCGACCGGACCGGCGGCTCGAACAGCTAGAAGCTGACCTGCCAGGCCTCGCGCAGCTCGTCCACGCTCGCTTCGACGAGTCTGGTTCCGCACGCGATCCGGAGCGTCCCGCCCCCGGCTCGCCCGAGGTGCATCGACGCGACACCAAGCTCGTCCGCGGTCGCCAGCACCTCCCGCTCGGAGCCCGGCGGGACCGCGGCCAGCACCCTTCCCGGCCGCTCGCCGAAGAGGACGGCTGCCGGAAGCCGCGCTTCGGTGATCTCGACCGCCGCGCCACCTGCCGACTCGATCGCCATTCTCGCCAGCGCGACCGCCAGCCCCCCGACGCTCGCGTCGTGCAGCCCCGCGACGAGCCGCGCCTCCGCCAGGCGTGCCAGCAGCAGGACGAGGGCGGCGCCCGCCCCCAGGTCGAGCGTCGGCTTCCCGCCGAGGTGGCCGCGCTGCCAGGCGAGCTCGGACGCCGCAAGCGAGTCGGCGTCATCGGTCAGCGGTCCGAGCAGGAAGATCTCGTCCCCCGCGCGCCAGCGCATCGGTACGGCCCGCGACCGATCCTCGAGCAGGCCGATGGTCCCGACCACCGGCGTGGGTGGGATCGGCCCATCCGGCGTCTCGTTGTAGAGGCTGACGTTCCCGGAAACGACGGGAAGCCGGAGCGCGCCGCAGGCTTCCGCCATGCCGTCGATCGCCTCGGACAGCTGCCAGTAGCCGTCAGGCTCTTCCGGTGACGCGAAGTTGAGGCAGTTCGTGATGCCGATCGGCACGGCGCCTGAGCAGGCCACGTTGAGCGCGCCCTCCAGCACCGCGGCTGCGCCCGCCAGGCGCGGGTCGAGCGCGCCCAGCCTTCCGGGACCGTCGAGGCTGACCGCGATGGCGCGCGTCGTCCCCTTGACGCGAAGCAGGGCCGCGTCGCCCTGCCCGGGGCCGACCAGGGTGTTGATCCCATTCATGTGGTCGTAGCGACGCCAGACCGGCTTGCGGCTGCGGATGTTCGGGCTGGCGAGCAGCGCGAGCAGCGTCCCGGCGCGCGGGATCTCGCGGGCGAGCGCCTCGGGCGCGTCGGCGCGGCGAGCGGCCAGCCCGGGCGGCGGCGCCATGGGGCGGACGTAGCGCGGCGCGTCATCCGCCAGCGCGCGGCCGGGGACACGGCAGACCTGCTCGCCGGCGAAGGTGGCGCGCACCTCAGGCTCGGCAATCACCCGGCCGATCGTCACCGCGTGCAGCCCGTAGCGCTCGAACGCGCGCTGCACCTCGGCCTCGCGGCCGGCGCGCACCACCAGCAGCATCCGCTCCTGCGACTCGGAGAGCAGGAGCTCGTAGCCGGTCATGTCGCGCTCGCGGGCCGGGACGAGGTCGAGGTTGACTTCGGCCCCGCAGCCTCCCCGCGCCGAGAGCTCTGAGAGGGCGCAGGTCAGGCCGGCGGCGCCCAGGTCCTGCATGGCGACCACGGCATCCGAGCCTGAGAGCTCCAGGCATGCCTCCATGAGCAGCTTCTCGAGAAAGGGGTTGCCGACCTGCACGGCGGGCCGCCGCTCCTCGCGGTCATCCCCCAGGTTGGCCGATGCGAACGATGCACCCTGGATTCCGTCGCGCCCCGTGGCTGCGCCCACCAGCACCAGCGCGTTCCCCGGGCCAGCGGCTCGGGCCAGCGTGATCTCCTCGTGCCGGGCGATGCCCAGGCACATGGCGTTCACGAGCGGATTGCCGCTGTACCCCGGGTCGAAGGCCAGCTCGCCGCCCACGTCGGGAATGCCGATGCAGTTGCCGTAGCCGGCGATCCCCGCCACCACGCCGTCGAACAGGTAGCGGTTCCGGGCGGCAGCAGCGCCATCGGTCCGGCCGGTCGGGTCGTCCTCCGGCTGGAGCGGGCCGAAGCGGAGCGAGTTGAGCAGCGCCATCGGCCTGGCGCCCATGGTGAAGATGTCGCGGATGATGCCGCCAACGCCGGTGGCGGCGCCCTGGTACGGCTCAACGGCGGAAGGATGGTTGTGCGATTCGACCTTGAAGACGACCGCCAGCCCGTCGCCGATGTCGATCACGCCCGCGTTCTCGCCGGGCCCCACCAGGACGCGCTGCCCGGTGGTCGGGAACCGGTCGAGCAGCGGCCGCGAGTGCTTGTAGGCACAGTGCTCGGACCACATGGCGCCGAACATGCCCAACTCCACGGCGTTCGGCCGGCGGCCGAGCTGTTCCGTGACGAGCCGGTACTCCTCTTCCGTCAGCCCGTGCCGCTCGACGGGCGGGGCGGTGCTCACGGGCCGACGCGGTCCCCCGTCACGCGGAGCCGCCCGGCGGCGGCATGGGTCGATCGCGCCCGAGCTCCAGGAGCAGCACGCCGGCGGCTGCCACGAGCATCATGATCAGGAAGATGCTGTCCACGCCGCTCACCCGGAACGCGGCGCGGTCGAATGCGGCACCCAGGCCGACCATCACCACTACCAGGATGGCCAGGCGCTGCTGGGCGAACTGCGGCAGGCGATCGGCCAGGAAGACGGTGGCGGTCACCCAGAGCAGGGCCAGGAAGATGAACACGTTCAGGACGCTCCACAACCTGGGAAGGAGGGAAAGCGCCGCGAAGCCGCTGCCCCCGCCGATGAGCCAGCCGGAGAGCATGGTCGGCACGGTGAAAGGCAGGTCCCCGCCGTCACTTGGCTCGGGACGCGGCGGCGGAGGCGTTCCGGGCGGAGGCGTTCCGGGCGGAGGCGTTCCGGGCGGAGGCGCTTCGCCCCCGGTCGCTGCAGCGCCGGCGGTTGGGTATCCGGTCGCCGCGGGCGCCGATCCCTCCCGCTCTTCGGATCGCTCCGGTTCGCCGTCGGCCGGGACCCGCTCGGTCGGCAGCGGCTCGTCGTGCGGCGGCTCGTCGCGCGGCCGCTCGGCTTCCGGCCACCCCGGGGCTGCCGGGATCGCTGCAGGCTCCGCCTCGTCGCCGATCCCCTCGTCGCGGGCATCGTCGTCCAGCAGCGTCTGGCCGCAGGTCGGGCAGAAGCGGGCATCGGCGTTGACCTCGGTGCCGCAGCTGGGGCAGAACTGGTCCGCCACGCTCAGCTCCGCCCGATGCGCGTGAGCGCGCCGATGATGACGATCAGCGATGCCAGCATGAAGATGATTCCGCCCGGGCTGAGGTTACGCAGGACGTCGACGAGCTCCCCGCCTGCGCCGCCGAAGACCTCCACCACGGCGAACAGGACCACCAGGCCGATCGCCCACAGCAGCGCGACGACGAGGCCGGCCAGCTGCAGCGCCGCGGGGGCTGGCCGCAGGAAGCCGCCGATCGCCAAGGCCAGCAGGAGGAGGACCAGGAGCGGCGAGCTGGCCGCCAGGCCGAGGTAGATCTTGTCGGCCAGCTCCGGGACCGACTCGTAGGCGGACCAGAAGGCGACGCCGTAGCCATCGGATCGGCCGAATGACTGGTCCCAGAGCGAACCGCTCCCCATGACGAAGGGAAGGAGCCACGCGGTGATGATGCCGATCGCCCCGATGAGGAGCACGGCCGGGCCGAGCAGTGCCGGACCGCTCGACTCCGCAACGCCTGGGGCCGCGCTGCCGGGCACCCCGGCGGGCGGCACGTAGCCGTCCGGCGCCCCGCGCAGGTTGGCACCGCAGTTCTGGCAGAAGGCCACGCCGGCGCGGTTGTGCGTCCCGCAGCGCGGACATGCCTGGCTCCCCTCCGGCGCCGCCGGGCGGGCAACCGTCGCCGGTGCCCCGGCTGCGACGAGCCGCTGCCCGCAGTTGCGGCAGAAGGAGATGCCCGGCCGGTTCTCGGTCCCGCAGCGAGGGCAGCGGGTGCTCTCGCCCGGCTCCGTGGCGGGGACGCTGTGCGCGGCAAGCGGGGTGACCGGCGGTTCAGGGGAGGCTGCGTACGCCTCGACCTCCGACGGGGGTGGCGCCGCGTCGGCCTCCGGCTCGCGTTGCGCTTCCTCCATCGGTTCTCGATCCGCCGGCTGCTCGCCGAGGTCCTGCTGCGGCCAGGTCGCCGTCTCGAACTCGTCCTCCCCGGCGGGCTCGGCCGCGGGGTCGGGCTCACGCGGCGGCTCTGCAGCCTGCCGGTCCTGTGTTTCGGCGGGATCGCGCTCCAACCGCTCGTCGCGCTCGTCGCGCTCGTCGTTCTGCATCGGCTGATCAGCCTCCATCCGGGCCGTGGGCGACGACGAGCATCATAGCCGACGCTCCGCCGCGGCCGGCTGCGCCAGCAGCCATCGGTCGAGCGAGCGAAGCAGCCGCAGCCCATCGGTCCCGCCTACCTCGTCCTCGGCAGCGCGTTCCGGGTGGGGCATCAGGCCCAGCACGTTGCCCGCCGGGTTGGTGATGCCAGCGATGGACCGGGCCGAACCATTCGGGTTCGCGGCCCGGGTGACGTTGCCGGCTTCGTCGGCGTAGCGCAGGGCCACCAGCCCGTCGCCCTCCAGCCGATCGAGGACGTCCGGGTCGGCGTGGTACCGTCCCTCGCCGTGGCTGATGGGCAGGCGGATGACCTGGCCGGGCGTGAGCTCTGAATCGGCCAGCCAGGCGCCCCGCGGACGTTCGATGCGCAGCCACTGCCAGTCACAGCGGAACTGCAGGTGGTCGTTGCGCAGCAGCACGCCTGGCAGCATCCCCGCCTCGCACAGGACCTGGAATCCGTTGCAGGAGCCGAGCACCGGCCCGCCGCGATCCGCAAACGCCCGGACCGCGCGCATCACCGGCGAGAAGCGGGCGATGGCACCGGTGCGCAGGTGATCGCCGTGCGCGAAACCACCGGGGAGGACGACGGCATCGACCTCACCCAGGTCTGCCTCCGCGTGCCAGATCGCCCGGGCCTCCCAGCCGAGCAGCGGCGCCACGTGCAGGAAATCTCGTTCGCTCCAGGTGCCGGGGAAGACGACGACCTTCACGCGCGGGCCGCGGCTCACCGCGTCACCTCGCCAGCCGCCTGGTCCACCTCCGCCCGCAGCTCCCAATCCGCTGTCTCCATGACCGGATTGGCTAGGAGCCGGCGGCACATCTCACGGATCGCAGTCTCGGCCTCCTCCTGTCCGTCCGCCTCGAATGCGATCCGCAGCAGCTTGCCGACGCGCACCTCGTCGACCGAACCGAACCCGAGCGAGTGCAGACCGCCGCGGATCGTCTGGCCCTCCGGATCGGCGATACCCGGCCGGAGCCGTACGTGGACGTCGGCGAGCCAGCGCATTCCTAGGCCGATGCGCCGGCGTCGCGCCACGACCGGCCGGTCACCCGCTCGTAGGCTGCCACGTAGCGCTCGCGCGTCCCGGCGATCACCTCGGCCGGCAGGGTGGGCGCGGGAGGCTCCTTGTTCCAGTCCGTTGCAGAGACGAAGTCGCGGACGTACTGCTTGTCGAAGCTCTGCGGCGATGAGCCGGGGGCGTAGCGCTCCCCGTCCCAGAACCGGCTCGAGTCGGGGGTCAGGACCTCATCGATCAGGGCGACCTTGCCGTCGATCCAGCCGAACTCGAACTTCGTGTCGGCGAGGATCAGGCCGGCACGCTCCGCGCGCTCGGTCCCGGCGCGGTAGAGGGCCAGCGAGCGCTCCTCCAGCTCGCGCGCGAGGTCGGCCCCCACCATGGCGGCCAGCTGCTCGCGGGTGATGTTCTCGTCGTGCCCGACCTCCGCCTTGGTCGAGGGCGTGAAGATCGGCTCCGGCAGGCGGTCGGCCTCGCGCAGCCCGTCGGGCAGTGGATGCCCGCCGACCATCCCGCTGCGCTGGTACTCGGCCCAACCCGACCCGGCGAGGTAGCCACGCACGACGCACTCGGCGTCGATCCGTTCCGCGCGGCGTGCCAGCGTGATGCGGCCGGACAGCTCCGGCCGTAGGGCGGCCTCGGGGAGGTCGGCGGCGTCGGTCGACAGGAAGTGCGTCGGGCCGAGCGAGGCGAGCTCGCGGAACCACCAGGCCGAGAGCTGGGTCAGCACCCGGCCCTTGTCGGGGATCGGCTGGTCGAAAACGACGTCGAAGGCGGAGAGCCGATCGGTCGCCACGAGCAGCAGGCGATCGTCACCGACCGCGTAGGTCTCGCGCACCTTGCCGCGGTGGATGAGCGGCAGGCCCGCGATTTCGCTGCGTGCCAGGGTCAAGGCATGTCCTCCGTGCGTCCGTCCTCGTCGCCGCGAGGCAGGGTCGTCTTTGGCTCGGGTGGCAGCTGGAGCCTGCGCGTCACGTACGCCTCGACGCGGTCCAGTACGGCGAGCACCACCAGGATCAGCAGGGTACCGATGATGGCCATGATCAGCAGCCCCGCGCCGGCGGCAGTCCCGATCGCCGCCACGGCCCAGAGCGACGCCGCGGTCGTCAGGCCGCGGATGCCACCGCGGTACTGCAGGATCGTCCCGGCGCCGATGAAGCCGATGCCAGAGACGATCTGGGCGGCGATGCGCGTGGGGTCGACGTTCGGACCGGTGAAGGCGTAGGCCGAGACGATGGTGAAGAGGGCGGCGCCCAGGGACACCAGGCTGTGGGTCCGGAACCCTGCCGGCTGCCGGTGCAGCTCGCGTTCGAAGCCGATGATGGCGCCGAGCACCAGGCCGGCGGCAAGCCGCAGCCCGAGCTCGATCTGGAGATCCACGCTCAGGTCCGCCGTCATCGCCTGCCCCTCACATCGGGTCCTGCTGGCGGGCCGGCACCGACCCCGAGCCGGCGCCGCGCGGCAACGATGGCAGCTCCGCCAGCCACCAGGCCGAGACGAAGGCGTGGAGGGTGCCGCCGACGATGAGCACCGCCAGCCAGATCCCGACGAAGCCTACCAGCAGCAGCAGCGCCTCCGGGCGCAAGGGCGGTCCGCCCGACAGGCGATCGCCCACCGCCGACCACGGGCCGCGCAGCAGGAGGTAGCCGCCCACGACGAGCAGCAGGTCCTTGAGCCACCCGACCAGCGCCACGCCGAGCGGGCCGAGCGGGTCGCGGAAGAGCCGGCGGAGCCCGGCACGGATTGCGCCGGTTGTATCGCGTCCACCCTCCAGCGCCGCGACGCGCAGTGCGACGCCACCGAACGACTGCCCGAACAGGATGGCCACGCCAACCGCCACGAGGTAGGGCAGGATGGCCGCGGCCAGGCGGAGCAGCACCGGGGTCCCGACGTCGGGCGAGATGTAGACGCCCGGCGCCACCGAGACGAGGGCCATCACCAGGGCGGCACCGGCAAGGAGGACGGGGAGCGTGGCGACCAGCAGGATCGCCAGGCCGCTCCATGCCATCCGCGATGCGCCACCGATCGGTCGCCCGCGGAGCAACCCCACGAGCGCCGTCTCGGCGACCGCGGCGAGGAGCACCAGCAGGATGAAGCCGGCGACGGCGGCAACCGACAGCGCGATCACGTTCAGCGGGTAGAAGCCGGAGGTGATGAGCGAGACGCCGAAGTACTCGAGGTCGTTCCCGTCCGGTGGCGCCACCACCAGCAGGAGCGGCAGCCAGCCGACGTAGACCAGGGAGGCGAGCATGGCCGCCGGCCAGAGGTCGGCACGCGCACCGGCCAGCGAGGCGGCCGCGGCTCCACGCCGCAGCCAGCCGGTCACTCGCCGGCCCCGTCCAGGCCGAGCGCGCGGTAGCTCGCCTGGATCCCGGCCAGGTGGTGCTCGAGGTCCATGGCGCGCTCGATCTCGCCGGGAGACAGCCAGCGCGCGACGCCCTCGTCGGCCAGCAGCTCGCCGCGGAAGTCGCCGCGACCGGCCCAGGCGCGCTTGGCGGCCGCCTGCACCAGTCGATACGCCTCCTGGCGGTCGGCGCCCTTGGCGACCATGGCGAGCAGCAGCGCCTCGGAGTAGACCATCCCGCCCGAGCTGCTCCAGGTTGGCGGCCATCCGCTCGGCGTCGACCTCCAGGCCCTCGAGGATTGTGGCGAGCGTCCGGGTCGCGTAAGCCGCCACGCCGAAGCGCGCGCTCGAAGACGAAGCGCTCGGCGCTCGAGTGGCTGATGTCGCGCTCGTGCCAGAGCGCCATGTTCTCGAGTGCCACCAGCGCATCGGCGCGCAGCAGGCGCGCCATGCCGCTCACCCGCTCGGCGAGCACCGGGTTGCGCTTGTGGGGCATGGCGCTGCTTCCCTGCTGCCCGGCGCCGAACGGCTCGAACGCCTCACCCACCTCGGTGCGCTGCAGGTGCCGCACCTCGGTGCTGATCCGCTCCAGCGTCCCCCCCAGGATCGCGAGCGCGGTGATCAGCTCCGCATGGCGGTCGCGGCTGACGACCTGCGTGGCTGCCGGATCGGGCTGGAGACCCAGCGCGTCGCAGACGTGTCGCTCCACCGCCGCGCTGACGTTGGCGTGCGTGCCGACCGCGCCCGAGATCTTGCCGACCGCAATCCCCTCCTGGCGCGCTCGAGGCGCCCCCGGTCGCGGCCCGAGCTCGGCGTACCAGCCGGCCGCCTTGAAGCCGAAGGTGATCGGCTCGGCATGGATGCCGTGGCTGCGGCCGACCATGGGGGTGGACCGATGCTCCAGCGCCTGCTGCCTGGCGGCGACCTGATCAGCCGGTCGAGCTCGACCAGGAGCGCTCCGGTCGCGTCGCGCAGGATCACCGCGCTGGCGGTATCGAGCACGTCGGAGCTGGTCAGCCCGTAGTGCAGCCAGCGCCCCTCGGGGCCAAGGCGCTCGGTCACCGAGCGCAGGAAGGCGATGACGTCGTGCTGCGACTCGCGCTCGATCTCGTGCGCGCGCTCTGCGTCGACGTCGCCGCTGCCCACCGCGTCGCGGATCCGCTCCCAGTCGCGCGTCCGGCACCACGCCCTCGGCATGGAGCGCCTCGACCGCCAGCAGCTCGATGCGCAGCCAGAGCTGCAGCTTGCGCCGCTCAGCGAAGAGCTCGCGCAGCTCCGGCAGGGCGTATCGGTCGATCACCACGCGAGGATAGCGCGGCCACCCTTGACGCGAGCAACCGGTGCCACGAGCATCGGCCCATGACGGAGGGGATCGGCGTACGGCGCGCTCCGCCACGGCAGTTCGGTGGCCTGGGGCTCGTTCCCGGGCTCCTCCTCGGCGCCGCCGTCGCGCACCTCCTCCTCATCACCGCGGTCCAGGTTGCGATTGGCCAGAGCTCGCTCTCCGCGCCCGCCATCGTGGTAGGGCACCTGACCGAAGCGATGAGCTTCGTGCTGGCCGGTGCGGTGATGCTCGGCATCGGTCGCTGGCCGCGCGCGCGTCCGTGGCTGGTGGCAGGAGCGATCGTGCTGGTCGTCCAGGGCCTCCTCGACATCGCCCTCCAGGCTTGGTTCTGGTGGACCTTCTCGCTGGACCCATTCGATCTCCCGGGGCTGAACCAGACGTTCGTCTGGGTCCGCGGCGTGGCGTCGCTCCTCACCACCATCGCGGCGCCGGCGCTGCTGGCCGCCGGCATGCTGGCGAGCCCTGCGACCTCGCCCGGCAACCCGGCTCGACGCCGAGCGGTGGCACTCCTCGCGCTCCTGGGCCTGGCCGCGGTCACCATCGGGACCGGCCTGGCGGTCGTGGTCGCCGCCCGGAGTCCGATCCCGGCCTTCGAACTGGTCGACTTCGCCCTCAGCGGCATCGGCCTGGCGGGATTGGCTGCGCTGGGTGGCGCTGCCGTGCACCGGCTGCCTGCCCACTACCGCATGCCCGAGTTGCTGATCGCCATCGGCGCCGGCCTGGCCGTGGCCAACGGCGTCTGGCAGAGCATCATGACCCTGTCCTGGGTGCTCCAGGGCTTCGGGAGCTCGTTCGGCTGGTTGCAGACCGTACCGAACGTGCTCGGCTTGATCGGCCTGATCGCGGTTGCGCTGGGCTTCGCGGTCGGGCGGATCGTGCCGCCGCGCGGCGCCCGTCCACCGGAGCGCCCCTGATCGCTCAGCCCCGGGGGTCGATCCCGATCTCGGCCCTGCCCGCCTGCTCGTCGCGGAAGGCGCGCACCCGCTTCGCCAGCTCGTGATCGGACAGGGCCAGGATGCGTGCCGCCAGGTGGGCGGCATTCTTCGCGCCCGCTGAGCCGATGGCGACCGAGGCGACCGGTACGCCGGGCGGCATCTGCACCACCGAGTAGAGCGCATCGGCCCCACCAAGTGCGCCGCCGTCCATGGGCACGCCGATGACCGGCAGCGCGGTCAGGCTGGCCAGCACCCCGGGCAGGTGGGCTGCAAGCCCGGCAGCGCCGATGAAGATGCGGACGCCGCGGCCCTCGGCCTCGCGGACGTAGGCGTGCAACGCATCGGGCTGGCGGTGGGCGCTGATGACGCTTGCCTCCCAGCCGATGCCGTAGGCGTCGAGGACGTCGAAGCAGCCGCGAAGGGTGCCAAGGTCTGAGCGGGAGCCGCAGATGACGGCCACGGGCGGAGTGCTGGACATCGGTTGACGAAGGATAGCGGGGTTGCGGGCTGACGTAGGCTTGACCGATACAGGAGCACGGTGCTGCCCCCGAGCGTCACGCGGCACTCGCAAGACGGAAGGAGAGCACGCGGCATGCGAGAGCTACCCCTGCATCGGTCCAACCCCCTGACGCTGACCGTCATCCTCGTGGCGGTCGCGCTCCTCCTGACCGCGGCGCTGCCGCCGCGCGTGCTGGGCGCGCCGAATGGACCGCGCTCGGTCCGCTTCGCCACGTTCAACGCCTCGCTCAACCGGTTCAACGCCGGGGACCTGCGGGCCGACCTGTCGACGCCGGGGAACGCCCAGGCGGCGGCCGTCGCCGAGATCATCCAGCGCGCCGACCCGGACGTGCTGCTGGTCAACGAGTTCGACTACGACCCGGTGGCGGCCGAGCTGTTCCGCGCCAACTACCTGGAGGTTCCGCACAACGGCGCCGCGGCGGTTACCTACCCGTACCTCTACATCGCACCGTCCAACACCGGCGTGCCGTCCGGCTACGACCTCAACAACGACAGCGTCGTCGGCGGGCCCGATGACGCCTTCGGCTTCGGCTTCTTCCCGGGCCAGTACGGCATGCTCGTCCTCTCGAAGTACCCCATCGACTACGACGCGATCCGCACGTTCCAGCACTTCCTGTGGAAGGACATGCCGGGCGCGATGCTCCCCGACGACCCGACCACGCCTGAGCCGGCCGACTGGTACTCGCCGGCGGAGCTGGACGTCTTCCGCCTCTCCTCGAAGTCGCACTGGGACGTGCCTATCCATATCGGTGGCAGCACGGTCCACTTCCTGGTCAGCCATCCCACGCCGCCGGTCTTCGACGGGCCGGAAGACCGCAACGGGACGCGCAACTTCGACGAGATCGGCTTCTGGGCCGACTACGTCACGCCCAGCGCGGGTGGCTACATCTACGACGACGACGGGGCCTACGGCGGCCTGAAGCCGGGCTCGATGTTCGTCATCGCCGGCGACATGAACTCCGACCCCCTCGACGGCGACTCCATCCCGGGAGCATCGCAGCAGCTGCTCGACAACCCGCGCGTGAACACCAGCCTGACGCCCACCAGTGACGGCGGACCGTATTGGGCGGCCGTGCAGGACGAGCTGAACGACACGCACCAGACGAACCCGCTCTACGACACCGCGGACTTCTGCGACACCGCCACGGCGCCGCCGTGCAGCGGTCCCGGAAACCTGCGGGCGGACTACGTCCTGCCCAGCCGCAACATGCGAATGCTGGGCGGCGGGGTCTTCTGGCCGACCGGCGATGACCCACTGCTCTACCTGACCGGCACCGGCTTCCCGGTGCCCAGCAGCGACCATCGGCTGGTCTGGGTTGACGTGCACGTGCCCGGCGCCGAGCGCGGACACTGAGCGTTCGACGCCTTCGCGAAGGCCCGAGCCCCATCCCGGGGTTCGGGTCTTCGGCTTGTCAGCCCGGCTATGGTGACCGACAAGATGCAGCAGACGCTGACCGTGGAGACGCCGTCGGGCCACGCCGCGCTCTTTGATCCAGCCGGCCTGGGCGCGGCCACGCGGGAGCCAGCCGACTTCGAGAGCCTCGAGCGCGGAGCGCGCGACGGAACGATCCTCTCGTTCGCCGCGCGGGACGAGACGACGGTCGTTCGCATCGTGGTTGACGAGGAACTGCCAGCGACCGACCAGGTGATCGCCGCGGAGAGCCGGATGACGCTTCGCGTGCCGAGCGGGCAGCTTCGCGCCGTCGACGCAGGCGGCATCCAGGAGGCAGTCGTCATCGGCGGACCGTCTGCCGCCGCGACCGCTGTCGCCGGGTGTCTACCTGGCGACCGTGAGGGTCCTCGCCTGGCAGCACCGGAGGTGAAGGCCGACCTGCGTTCAGCGGCGGGTGCGGTCCCGGTCGGGTTCAGGAACTGGCTCAGCACGGGGACCTTGCTCCTGGCCGCGCTGACCGTCATCGGATTCCCGGTCTTCCTCGTCGGACGCGGGCTCGATGACGGCCTGGTCGGCGTCGCCGGTGCGCTCGGGAGCGGGCTGCTCGTCCTCGTGCCGATCTGGGCGGTCGTGGTGCTGCTCTGGCGCCTGCCCATCCTGCGGCGTGTCACTCGCGCCGCGCAGCCCGTTGCGATGGCCCATCCCGACGCGTTGGTCGTGCTGGAGCGCAGCGGCGGCTGAAGCTAGGAACCGGCCAGGCGCTCCACCACCGGCAGCATGTCGTCCAGCTCGCCGACCATGAAGGAGCTGATGCCAAGCTCCTCGCGAAGGCCCAGGAACTTCTCGACCAGCGAGTCGACCGAGCCGATGTAGAGGTACGGCGAGGCGAGCACCTCGTCCTCGGTCAGCTCCACCCCGCGCTCCCGCAGTGCGTCGGCCGCGCGGCGTGCCTCGGCGCGCGGATCATCGGTCAGGCTGACGGGGTACGAGGAGGGGTAGACGTTCAGCGTCAGCTGGTCGAACCGCTCGCCGGCCGCCGCGCGGACCCAGGCCACCTGCTGCTCGACGGAGGCACGGGTGAAGCGCTTCGGCCGATCGGGCGCCGGCGGCCCTGCGGTGGGTGCCAGCCCCACGATCTGCGCCTCGCGCGCCGCGAACGAGAGGATCCGCCGCTGGCCGCCGCCGATCATGAAGGGCGGATGCGGGCGCTGCAGCGGCTTGGGGCGCGCGTCGTAATCGGAGATCCGGTAGTGGTCGCCGGTGAACGTGAACGGGCCATCGGCGAAGCAGCCCTTGAGCACCGCCACCGCCTCCTCCAGGCGCGAGACGCGGGCCGGCCCATCGGCGAACGGGATGCCAACCGCGTCGTACTCGGCGACGTTCCATCCTGCACCGATGGCGACGTCGAGCCTGCCGTCGCTCAGGACGTCCAGCGATGCCAGGTCCTGCGCCAGCACGGCCGGATGCCGCAGGTCGTTGTTGAAGACGAAGGCGCTGAAGCGGATCCGTTCGGTGGTCGCCGCCACGACGGCCATGGCGGGCACCGGACTCAGCTGGTCGATCAGGTGGTCGGGGATGACGACGGCATGGCAACCGGCCGCCTCCGCCCTCCGCGCCTGTTCCCCCAGCTCGCGCGCCGAAACCGGCGCCCGCACGTCCGCCAGGAACCGGAACGGCTTCACCGGTCGGCGACGCCGATATCGGAGCGATGCAGCCCGCCCTCGAGCTCGGCCTCGGCCAGTCCGGCGTAGGCGACGTCTCGCGCCGCGCCCACCTCATCGGCGAGGCCCACGAAGGTGGCCACGCGACCGCCGGCCGTTGCATATCCGCCACGCACCGATCGCGTCCCGGCGTGGAAGCAGAGGCGCGGGCCATCGTCGTCCGCGGTCGAAGGATCGGCGCCTCCCAGGGCGCGTCCGGTGATGGGGTTCTCGGGGTAGCCCTCCGAGGCGAGCACCACCCCCACCGCCGCGCCGGGGCCGAGGCCTGCCGACTCCTCCATGGCGGCGCGGTCGCCGGTCGCCACGCCGAGGAGCGCGGCAGCCAGGTCGCCTCCCAGCAGTGGCAGGACGACCTGCGCCTCGGGGTCACCGAAGCGGGCGTTGAACTCCAGGACCATGGGGCCGGACTCGGTGAGCATCAGGCCGGCGTAGAGCAGGCCACGGTACGGGTTGCCATCGCGGGCCATGCGCCAGGCGACCGGCTCGAGGATGCTCGCCGCGACAGTTTCGAGCTCCTTCAGTCCGAAGCCGGGGACGGGCGAGAAGGCGCCCATGCCGCCGGTGTTCGGACCCGCGTCGCCGTCGGCCAGCCGCTTGTAGTCGCGTGCGGCCGCGAGGGGCACGACCGCTTCGTCACTCACCAGGGCGAAGACCGACACCTCTGGTCCGCTGAGCCGCTCCTCCAGCAGAAGGCACGCGCCGGGAGGGGCGCCGTCGAGCAGCGCATGAATCGCATCGGCCGCCTCATCGTGCGTCTCCGGCACGATCACGCCCTTGCCGGCCGCCAGCCAGTCGGCCTTGACGACCGGCGGGTCCGCGGAGGCGCGGGCATGGGCCACCGCGGAAGCCACGTCGGTGAAGGTCGCGCCGGCTGGCGTGGGAACCTCCGCCCGGCGCATCTGCTGCTTCGCGTACGCCTTCGACGACTCCAGGCGCGCTGCCGCGCGGGACGGACCGAAGACCGGGATGCCGGCCTGGGCCAGCGCGTCGGCAACGCCCGCCGCCAGCGGCGCCTCGGGGCCGATCACGACCAGGTCGTACCGCTCGCGCGACGCGTGGCGCGCAACCGCGACGGGGTCGACGACCTCGAGATCGAGAACCGTCTCGGCGACGGCTGGGGTGCCGCCATTGCCCGGCGCGATCCGTACGCGCCGCACGCCCTCGTCCCGCGCAAGGCGCCAGGCCAGGGCGTGTTCTCGAGCCCCTGACCCGATGACCAGGATCTCCACGGCCTACGGACTGGCGGAGGGAGACGCCTCGGGCGACGGCGTCGCGGCACCGGTGAGCTCGGCGAGGCGCTCCAGGATCGGCTGCAGGTCGTCGAGGCGCGCCTGGTAGGTCCCCAGGTCACCTGCCGCCAGCGCCGCCTGTGCTTCGGTGTAGAGCCGCTGCGCCTCGAGCACCAGGCCGGCGACGTCCTCCGGCAGTCCACCACTGCCGTCGGGCGGTGGTGGGAGCGCCTCGCCGAGCAGCTGCTCCAGCGCACCCGGAATATCCTCGGCGAAGGCGACCTTGTCCTGGCTGACCATGATCACCCGTACGAACTCGGGGAAGGGTGCGCCGGACGCCTGGAGGAAGACCGGCTCCACGTAGAGCAGGGCGTTCTCGCCGATGGGCAGCACCAGCAGGTTGCCGCGGATCACCGATGAGCCGGACCGATCCCAGAGGCTGAACTGGGCGCTGATGGTCGAGTCCTGGTCGATCCGCGCCTCGACCAGCGCCGGGCCGTCCGTGGAGGTGTCGTTCGGGAAGCGGAACGTGATGCGCTCCCCGTAGACGCCGGGGTCCATGCGGGCGGCGACCCAGGCGATCATGTTCGGCCGCCCGACGGGGACCATCGGCTGGATGAGGGCGAACTCGGCCTCCTCCTCGCCCGGGATGCGCATGATCACGTAGTAGGGCTCCATCAGCGAGCCGCCGCCGGAGACCACGTCCTCCGGGATGGCCCACAGGTCATCCTGGTTGTAGAAGGTGGTCGCGCCACCCTCGGTGGGGAGCAGGTGGTACTGGCGGTAGATCATGTTCTGCGCCACGAAGAGGTCCTCCGGGTAGCGCAGGTGGGGACTGAGCTCGGGCGGCAGGGCCGACATCGGCTCGAAGAGGCTCGGGAAGATGCGGGCGTAGGCCTGCACGATCGGATCGGTCGCATCGGCGAGGAAGAAGCGCACCGTCCCGTCGTAGGCGTCGATCACGACCTTGACGCTGTTCCGAACGTAGTCGGCGCCAGGGAACGGGCTGTCCGCCGCGAGCGGCTGCGCGTTCGGATACCGGCCGGTATAGGTGTAAGCATCCCATACCCACTGCAGGCGGCCGCCCGCGCTCACGAGGTACGGGTCGCCGTCATAGGCCAGGAACGGGGCCAGGGCCTGGACCCGCTGTTCGAGCGTCCGGTTGAAGAGGATCTGCGAATCGGAGGTCAGCTGGTCGCTGATCAGCAGGTTCAAGTCGCCGAAGCGCAGCGCGAAGAGCGCCCGTGCGATCGGGTTGCCGATGTCGACCCCGGTCGTCCCGTTCCAGACGGTCTTTGCTCCCTCCTCCGAGGTGTTGTCGAGTGGATAGTCGAACTCGTCGGTGCCGGTGCCGGTGACGACGTACGTGTCGGTCGCCTCGCCGAAGTAGATGCGCGGCTGCACGACCTCGAGCTGCGACTGGGTGTTGATGCCGCTCACGAGGTAGTCGGGCTGCCCCTGGGGCGTGATGGCATTGACCGGCACGGCGGTCAGGCCGTAGCCGTGGGTGTAGACGAGCGTCTCGCTGGTCCAGGTGCGCGCGGCATCCGGCAGGCGCTCGACGTCCAGCTCACGCGCGCTGAGCATGAGCTGCGTCTGCGTGCCGTCGATCTCGTATCGGTCAATGTCAACGTCGGTGAAGTTGTAGTAGCGGCGAAGGATCTGGTCCTGCCCGAAGGTGGTCAGCAGCGGTCGGTAGTCCCACAGCCGGAGGTTGTCGATCGTCGGCTCCTCCTGGCTGAAGAGCTCCTTGGTGAGCTTCTGCTCGCCGGTGAAGTCGCGGACCTCGACGGCGTCGAGGTCGAACGCCGCGCGCGTGGAGCCGATGTGATCCGCGATGTAGGGGCGCTCCAGGTTGCGCTCGTTCGGGTTGACCTGGAAGTTCTGGACGAACGCCGGGTAGAGGCTGCCGACCGCGATCGAGAGCACGAACCAGCCGACCGCCGCCAGCCCCAGTGCCCAGAGGGTCCGGAACCAGATGTTGAGGAGCAGCAGGAGCGCGGCGCCGAGGGCCACGAAGGTGAGGATCCAGTAGGCGGGCAGCTGGGCGTTCGCGTCGGTGTAGGTGACCGCGCGGATCGACTCGTAGCCGCCCCACGAGTACACGAGCTCGGCCATGTCGAGCTGGTAGCCGACGGCGATGAGCACCAGGAGCAGCGCGCCGATGATCGAGAGGTGGGCTCGCACGGGCGCCGTCAGGCGGAACTGCCAGCGCATGGCGCCGGCCGCGTACGCGCCCAGGGTCAGGATCAGGACGCCGATGAGCGCGCCGATGCCCCAGCCCTGCAGGAAGCGGAAGACGGGCAGGTCGAACACGTAGAACCCGACGTCGCGGCCGAACTGCGGGTCCGACGCGCCAAACGGCTGGCCATTGAGGAAGAGCAGGATTGTCTCCCAGGTGCCGCTCCACGAGCCGGCGGAGACGAGCGCGAAGATGACGGCCACCGCGACGAGGCCCCAGGTCACGGCGCGTGACGCGTCGGGGATCTCGAACTGCCCGATGCGCTTCACCGGCACCTGGGGCGCGATCCGTCGCGCGAGCCAGATGCTCAGCAGGGCCGGGATGGCGAAGGCGACGAAGCCGATGGCGAAGAGCGCCACCTGCGACCAGAGGCGCGTGGTGAGGACCGCGGTCTGGCCCAGCGCGTCGTACCACATCAGGTCCGTGACGAGGTCGACGATGCGTCCGACGAAGCCGAAGAGGAAGAGCGCCAGGACGACGATGCCGCCCCAGATCACCCAGCGCCGGAGGTCGGGCGACTGCGGACCCTCGTTCCGGGGGAAGGCCGTGGGCCGCGGACGGTCGTCGGGAGGTACGTCGTCTCCGGTTCCTCCCGGACTGCCGTTTCCGCCGCGTGCGGAGCGCGGCTCGCGCGGGAACGGTCGCCCCTCGCGACGCGCGTCCTGCTCGGCCTGGCGGCGCTGGAGCTCCTCGAGAAGCTTGTCGAACCAGGAGGACATCGGTACCACGCAATCCTAGCGGGCGGGGGCCGCGCCTGCTCACGCCCCGGGACCGTGGGCGTAACCAGGGGCGTAAGGGATGACGACAGACCTCACAGGAGCCCCGCCCGTGAAACGCCTCCTCGCTTCGCTGATCCTCCTCGGCTCGCTGGCCTTCCCCGCTTCTGCCCTCGCGTTCCACCACGGCGGCCTGCCCGCCACGGCCTGCCATGCCGACGCGGCCGGCAGTCCGTCGAACGACAACGGCAACGCCAAGGAGGCGCTGCTGGCCCACAATCCGCAGGGCCTGCCGCTACCGCCGGTCGGCACGCCGGGCAACGGACAGGGCCAGGGTGGCGACCACTGCGCCAACGCGCACGACGATTGACCCCTTGACCCCCGCGGGCGGCTGCGGCGCGTGCGAACTATCGGACAGCTCGCGCCGGAGCCGCGCCGGGGTCTCCCTCTGGCCGGTCTATCGGCATTGGCCCCGCACGAGGCGCTTCCGGTGGTGACCCTTACGCTCCGCCCGAGTCGATCGATCGGCCATTCCCCTGCCTGGCGCGCCTAGCGGCTCGGACGGGATCGATAGATCGAACGACCGCCGCCATCTACAATCTGGACCGATGCGCACGTTCGACGAGCTCGAAGCCCTCTGGTCCGCATCGCCGCCCGCGCCCCGCGAGGCCGGCACCGTCCGGCTCCTCTGCGTTCGCCGCGAGCCCAGTGTCCACGAAACGCCTGACGAGGTCGCGATCACGCTCGAAGGCGGCCTCGACGGCGATCGCTGGGCCTACGGCTGGCGCAAGCGCGATCCGGCGCGTGAGGCGCAGGTGACCCTCATGAACGCGACCGTCACCGAGCTGGTCGCGGCCGGCGAGCAGCCGCTGCACGAGGCCGGGGACAACATCCTGGTCGACTTCGACATCAGCGCCGAGCACCTTCCAACCGGCTCGCGCCTGCAGGTCGGTGACGCCGTGCTGGAGATCACCGCGGTCCCCCACACCGGTTGCTCCAAGTTCGCCGGTCGCTTCGGCCAGGACGCGCTGCGCTGGGCGAACTGGCGTCACTGGCGCGAGCGACGGCTGCGCGGCGTCAACTGCCGGGTGGTCGAGGGCGGGACCGTCCGGGTCGGCGACCCGGTGGAGCGGCTGACCGACTGATCAGCCTCCCACGCGGCCCAGCTCGTTGCCGGAAGCATCCAGTGCGATGAACGTTCCGCATCGGCTTCCCACGGGCATGGGCACGATGAAGAAGCGTGATTGGTAGGTCGCGTCCGGCGCTGGAACGCTGTCCGCCTCGAACGTGCCGCTGCCGCTGAGCACGCGGACCCGCGCGACCTCCTCGCGTACGCGGCCATGGCCGAAGGTCGGCTGGTCGCTGCCGCTCACGCAGCCTGGCTGAATCAGCTGGGTCAACGCCAGGGGATCCGCCGGACTCCCGGAGATGCAGTCCGCACCACCCGGAGCCCCATCGTCGACGCGGATCTCCTCGCAGACTGAACCGCCGTTCACCGACACGTAGTAGCTCCACGCCACGCCGTCGAAGTCGCCCGCCGCGACGAGCTGTGCCAACGGGTCAATGGGCGGCGCGTTCGTCTCCCACTGGATGAGGCCGCAGCCGGTCAGCAGGATGGCGCCGAGGACCCAGCCCACTACCCGCATGCTCCCGTCACTCCCACTCGATGGTGGCGGGTGGCTTGGAGCTGATGTCGTAGACGACGCGGTTCACCCCCGGCACCTCGTTCACGATCCGCGAGCTGATCTTGGCCAGGACCTCGTACGGCAGCCGCGCCCAGTCGGCCGTCATCCCGTCGTCGGAGGTCACCGCGCGAATCGCCACCACGTTGGCGTACGTCCGCCCATCGCCCATCACGCCCACCGAGCGCACCGGCGTCAGGATCGCGAACGACTGCCACAGGGACCGATACAGCCCAGCGCCCTTGATCTCATCGATCACGATCCAGTCCGCCTCGCGCAGCGTGTCGAGCCGCTCGGCGGTGACCGCGCCGATGATCCGGATGGCGAGCCCCGGACCGGGGAAGGGCTGCCGCAGCACCATCGGCTCGGGCAGGCCCAGCTCCGCACCGACCTTGCGCACCTCGTCCTTGAAGAGGTAGCGCAGCGGCTCGATCAGGCTGAAGCGCAGGTCGGGCGGCAGGCCGCCCACGTTGTGGTGGGTCTTGATCTTGGCCGCGGCCTTCGTCTCCGAGGTCTTCGACTCGATGACGTCGGGGTAGAGCGTGCCCTGCACCAGGAAGTCGATCTGGCCGAGCTTGGCCGCCTCCTCCTCGAAGACGCGGATGAACTCGTCCCCGATGATGCGGCGCTTCTCCTCCGGGTCCTCGATGCCGTCCAGGCGGCGGAGGAACCGTTCACGGGCCTCGACCATCACCAGGCGCATGCCGAGGTTCTCCTCGAAGGTCGCGCGCAGCAGCTCCGACTCGCGCTTGCGCATCAGCCCGTGATCGACGTAGATGCAGGTCAGCTGGTCGCCGATGGCCCGATGCACGAGGGTCGCCGCCACCGCCGAGTCCACGCCGCCTGACAGCGCGCAGATGACGTGGCCCTCGCCCACTCGCTCCCGGATGTCGGCCACGTTGGAGTCCACGAATCCCGCCGGCGTCCAGGTGGGGCTGGCGCCGGCGATCTCCACCACGAAGTTCCGGAGGATGTCCCGGCCGTGCGGCGTGTGCACGACCTCGGGATGGAACTGGATGCCGTACAGCTTGCGCAGCGGGTCCACCAGCCCGGCGAAGGCGGTGGAATCGGTCTGGGCTGTCGGGTAGAAACCCTCCGGCGGACGCAGGATCGCGTCGCCGTGGCTCATCCACACCGGCTGCTCGCGCTCCAGCCCAGCGAAGAGCCCATCGGCCTGCGTGACCTGCACCGATGCGGGCCCGTACTCGCGCTTCGCGCTGGGCACGACCTCGCCACCCAGCTCGTGGGCCATGAGCTGCAGCCCGTAGCAGATGCCCAGGACCGGGATGCGACCGGACCAGACGCCGGCATCGGCCCTCGGTGCATCCGCGTCGTAGACTGATGAGGGACCGCCGGAGAGGATGATCCCCTTCGGGCGGCGTCGCTCGATCTCCGACCAGGGCGTGTCGTGCGGCAGGAGCTCCGAGTAGACGTTGAGCTCGCGGACGCGCCGGGCGATGAGCTGCGCGAACTGGCTGCCGAAGTCGAGAATGACGATGGTGTCGGGTGCCGCCGGCGCCTCCTCGACCCGCATCGCGGGCGGGGCATTCAGCGCCTGCTCGAGGTAGGCCTCGACCTCGGCATCGTCGGGCGCCAGTACCCGGTGGCCGGCGTTGGCCTGCGCGCCGTGCACCGTCCGCCCGCGATCACGCGCGGGAGGCGAGGATTCCTCGGTCTGCTGCTCCTGGCTGTCGCTCAACGGGGTGCTGGCTACGGGCTGGCCGCGAGTCTACCCGACGCGGGCGGCGACAACTCCGCGTTCGCCGTCACGCCGGAACCCCAAGCAGGGGGCGAACGCCCCTTGCCAGCGCGCTTCCCCTCAGCCACCCTTGCTGGAGGACTTCCGCGGAGGATGCCATGGGCAGCACAGCTTCGACGCAAGCCGATTCCGACCTGGAAATCCGCGAGCTGAAGCCGCAGATGACCGCGTGCGTCCGCCTGCGCATCGGCCCCGACGAGCTCTCCGGGGCGGACCTGCCGGAGGTCGTGCTTGCCGAGCGGGGCGAGGTTGCCGGGTCGGAGCTGCCGTCCGGACGCGCGGCGGTCCTCGTGCACCAGGGGCCATACGGGCGGCTCGGCGACAGCTGGGGGCGGATGGAGGAGCTGATGGCCGAGCGCCACCTCCTCTCCGCGGCCTGCGGATGGGAGCACTACATCGACGATCCGGAGACCGTTCCGCCCGAGGAGCTGCGGACGGAGCTGGTCCATCCCATCGCCTGATGCTGGCATCGGTCATGCCCATGCGGCTTGTCATGACTGAGCAACGACGAGGAACCGCCCCACCCGAGATCCGGGACCTCGGACCGCAACCGACGGTATGCGTGCGCGTCGCCGAACCCACTTCGCGCCTGGGCGAGCTGTTCGGGGAGCTGCTCCCGTTGGTGGCGGAGCGAATCGCCGACCTTGGCGGCGAGACGGCGGGCCCGCCATATGGACGCTACTACGCGTATACGCGCGAGCACGTCGACCTGGAGATCGGCGTCCCGGTCGTCGCGCCCGTCGGCAACCTGCCCCCGGCCGGCGAGGCGCCCCGGGGCGAGCTCGCGGCCGGCGAGCTGCCCGGCGGACGTGCGGCGATCGTGGAACACCTCGGCAGCTACGAGACCCTGAACCAGGCCTACGGCCGCCTCGAGGCCTGGCTCCACGAGCGCGGCGAGCAGCCGGGCCACGGACCCTGGGAGTCCTACATCGACGATCCTGCTGAGGTCCCCGACGCGTCGCAGCTCCGCACCGAGGTCATCTGGCCCTTGGCCTGAGGGCGCCTCAGCCGCCGCGCGGATGGTGCGGCGGGTTCTCCACCTCGTGGTGGCCGCGGTCGACCGCGACTCGCGTCACGTCCGCGGGATAGGGTGAAGCGGCCAGCACCGCGTCGAGGCCGATGACGCCGGACAGCGAGCTGCGGATCAGCTCCGCCAGGAGCGCAAGCTCCGCCGCCTGCCGCTCGGCGAAGTCCCGTCCGGCCGGGGTGCCGTGCCCCGGGACGACCACGTCGCGCACCAGCGGCAGCAGCCGCTCTCCCACGGTCTCGGACCAGGCGAGCGGGTACGCGTCACCGAACGATGGCGGCGCGTCATTCTCGAGGAGATCACCCGCGAACATGACCCCGGCGTCCGGCACGAGCGCCACGATGTCGTTGTCGGTGTGCCCGTGGCCCAGGTAGCGCAATTCGACCTTCCGGTCCCCGAGGTCCAGGGTCGCGATCTCGTCGAAGGTATGGCTGGGCGGAACGATCTCGACCTTCCCCAGCTCGGCCGCGAGATCCCGCAGCTCGGCCATCACGCGGCGTCGCATCGTCTCGCCGCCACTCTGCAGCACCTCCGCGCAGCGATGGTGGCCCCAGATGGGCGCCGGCAGGAAGCGGGCGTTGCCGAAGGTATGGTCCCAGTGGTGGTGCGTGTTCACGACGGTGATCGGCGACCGCGTCAGCAACCGCAGGTCGAGCAGCAGCTCGTCCGCCTGCGGATGTGTGGCACGCGTGTCGACGACGACGGCCCCATCGGCACCGATGACGGCCCCGATCGACTGGTCGAGGTATTCGTAGCGCCGCACGAAGACGCGGTCCGCGACTTCCTGCCAGACGCGCACATGGGCTCGGTCCATGGCGAGCATCCTACCCTCCGTCGGACCGCGGCGAGGTACGGAGGCGAACCTACTCGCGCCCGGACAGCTGCCAGGACTTGCCCTCGGTGGCGATGGCGGGGGCTATCACCATGTCGACCTCGTGCATCTCCCGGATGGTCCGCGCGCCCAGCGCGGCCATCGACTGGCGGAGCGCGCCGACCAGGTTCTGGGTCCCGTGCTGGGTGGCCGCCGGTCCGAACAGGATCTGCTCCAGCGGCAGCCGCTCGCCAAGGCGGATCCGCGTTCCGCGCGGGAGGGTCGCCGACGGTGCGGCCATCCCCCAGTTGAAGCCACGCCCGGGCGCCTCGCTGGCGCCCGCGAACGGCGAGCCGAGCATGACCGCATCGGCCCCCGAAGCGATCGCCTTGGCGACGTCGCCGCCGGTCTTCATGCCGCCGTCGGTGATGACCGCCACGTAGCGACCGGTCTCGTCGGCGTAGCGATCCCGGGCGGCGGCGACCTCCAGCGTGGCGCTCACCTGGGGTACGCCGATGCCCAGCACCTCGCGCGTGGTGCAGGCGGCTCCGGGACCGACCCCGACCAGGACGGCCGCGGCTCCCTGGTGCATCAGCTGGTAGGCGGCCTCACCGCTGACGGTGTTGCCGACCAGGACTGGCAGCTGCAGGCCGCCGGTGAGGTCGGCCAGCGACAGGACCCGGGTCGAGGTGGAGATGTGGCGCGCGCTGGAGACCTGGGACTGGACCAGGAAGAGGTCCGCCCCGGCCGCGGCGGCGATCTCCGCGTGGTGCCAGGCCGAGGCCGGCGTGGTCGCGACGGCCGCGGTGGCACCCTGCGCCTTGATGCGGGTGATGAGCGCCGCGATCAGCTCGTCCCGGACCGGCGCGGCGTAGGCATCCGCCAGGATCGTGCCGGCCTGCTGCCCGTTTTCGGCGGCAGCGACGCGCTCGATGATCGGCCCGGCGTCCTCGTAGCGCGTGTAGAGCCCCTCGAGGTTGACGAAGGCGAGCCCACCGTGGCGCGACATACGGACCGCGAAGTCGACGTCGGCGACGGCGTCCATGGCCGCCGCGATGAACGGGATCTCGAGGCGCCTGCCACCGATCTCGGTGACGAGCTCGACCTCCGCAGGATCGAGCGTCACGGCACCCGGGGCCAACGCGACTTCGTCGAACCCGTAGGCGCGGCGCAGCCGCTGCTGGGTTGTCTCACCGAGGGTGGGCCGCTGCTCGATCAACCTCGCCTCCGATCAGGTACGAGAACGCCCGCGGGCGGCATCAGCCGTCGCGGGCCTTGGTGGTCGCCGCAGGATGGAACCGCTCGGATGGGAAGCACGGCGTCGAAGCTGCGGATCGTGCCGCGAGTATAGCCGGGGTCACCCCGCCCGCGGCGCGTCGAGGGCCGCACCGGAGGGCTCCCCGCCGACGAGGGCGCGCGGGCCACGTCGGTCCATCTCTGCCCAGACCGGGAAGGCGAACGGGACGAGCGTGGTCACCAGGTAGATCCCCGCGCCGATCCATAGCGTGGTGGCCAGGCCGACCGATTCCGCCAGCGCGCCGCCCACCACGGGCCCAAGCGGAATGCCTGCCCAGGCGAGGGCACCGATCGCGCCTATCACGCGTGCCTGGAGGTGGCGCGGCACCCGGTCGAACTCGACGGCGCCCAGGATGGGGTTGATGCTGCCGGCGCCGAAGCCGGCCACGAAGCCGATGACCAGCATCGGCTCGACGGTGTGCAGCAGCGCCATCGCCGCCAGGCGCGGACTGCCTCCCACCAGGAAGCCGACCGCGTAGACCCATCGGCGAGACAGGTGCGGAGCCAACCAGGTCAGGATCGCGTTGCCGGTCACCGCGCCGAGGCCGAACGCACCGGAGATGAGGCCGATGCCGACGGGGCTGCCGAGGCGCTCCGCGCCCCACAGCGGCAGCAGCACCGACCCGTTGGCGGCGTCCAGGAAGTTCGTGACCAGCACCATGAAGCCGATGCCCAGCAGGAGCCGGTCGCCGCGAAGGTGGCGGAATCCCTGGCCCAGCCGGGTCAGGTAGCCCGCCTCGGCATCATCGGGGTGCGGCTCGGGCTGCGACGACGCCGGCACGAGCGCCATGAGCAGCAGCGCGGAGAGGCCGAAGCTCGCCGCGTCGATGACGATCACCGCGGGGGCGGAGGTGGCGGCGATCAGCAGGCCCGCGGCCGGGATGCCGAGCATGCTGGCAACCCGGCTTATGCCGTCAAACAGCCCGGCGGCACGCTCGATCGGCATCCGCGCCTCGTCGGCGAGCGCTGGAACCAGGACGCGGTTGCCGGTGTCGCCCGCGCCCCGCACGCCGCCGGCGGTCGCCGCCAGCACGGCCAGGGTCGGCAGCGAGAGGGCCCCGCTGAAGTGCAGGGCGGGGATGAGGCCCATCGCCACGCCGGCGATCAGCTCCGACGCAATGGCGACCCGCCACGCGCCGATGCGGTCGACGAGGGGGCCGCCGAACGCCATGAGCAGGACGTAGGGTGCCGTCTCGGCGAATGCCACCAGGCCTGTCTCCGCGGCGCTGCCCGAAGTGGTCAGCACGAACCAGGGGATGGCGAGCATGGACATCCGCGTGCCGAGCGCTGACACGCCGTTGGCGGCCAGCAGTGCCAGGATGCCGCGACGCCGCCGCTCAGCCATGGACGGCATCCTCGCCTTCGTCCACGGTCTCCCTGGCGTCGGGGAGAACCTGGAACTGCAGGTAGACCCGGCGCGCTCCCGGCCGAGGCGCCTCATCCTCCGTCGCGCGCATCTCGTTGCCGATCGTCTCCAGCCGCTCCAGCAGCGCCCTCGCCTCCTCCGGCGTGGCCAGCATGCGGTAGTCCGATACCGTGCCGGCACCGCGCCACGCCTCGGGAAGCGTCGGCTGGGCGTCGACCCACGCCTCCATGCGCATCGCCGCGCCCCTGACCACTGCGCGCAGGTAGGCGTCGCCGAGGAGCCGCGTTTCGTCGTCGACCGCCTCGGTGGTCCGGAAGTAGGACGACCGATGCGCGGAGCGCCACCAGCGCTCGCGCCCCTGCCCGCGCGTCTCGTCGTCGGTCACGAAGCCGTATTCCGCCAGCTGGCGCAGGTGGTAGCTGGTGGCGCCGCTCGACTCACCCAGCCGCTCGGCGAGCATGGTGGCCGTGGCCGGACCGCGCTCGCGGAGCATCGCAAGCATGCGGAGGCGGAGGGGGTGGGTCAGGCCCCGCAGGTTTCGCGCGTCGATGAGGACGTCGCGCTGCGGATCGAACCCTCCTGGCAGGGTGCGCTCTTCATCGGCCATGCATGCAAAGATACCTTTGCAAAGGAGACTTTGCAAGCCCGATTGATTGCCCGTTCAGCCGCCCTCCGTGGCCGTCTCCTTCGCAATCCGGTAGCGCTCCAGGGCTCGCGTGCGGGCCATGGCGTGGTCGACCACCGGCGGGGGGTAGTCGTCGGGCCGCAGGTGCGGTGGCGCCAGCCACGGCTCATGGACGTACTGCCCGGGCAGCTCCGCCAGTTCCGGAAGCCAGCGCCGCACGAACGTCCCGTGGGGGTCGAAGCGCTTGGCCTGCAGCACCGGGTTGAGGATGCGGAAGTAGGGCGCAGCATCGGTCCCGACGCCGGCGACCCACTGCCAGTTGCCGTTGTTCTGAGCCCTGTCGCCGTCCAGGAGATGCTCCATGAAGACCGCCTCGCCGCGTCGCCAGTCGATGCCGAGGTCCTTGACGAGGAAGCTCGCGGTGACCAGGCGCAGGCGGTTGTGCATCCAGCCGGTGGCGCGCAGCTGCCGCATCCCGGCGTCGACGATGGGGACGCCGGTCGACCCCGAGCGCCACGCCTCGAATGCGTCCTCCGCGGACGGGCCGGTCTCCCAGGTGATGCCGCGGTATCCCGAACGGAGGCCGCGGTCGAGCGCCTCGGGGTGCGCGAGCAGGACGGCCGCGTGGAACTCGCGCCAGGCGAGCTCGTCGCGCCAGCGCCGGGCACTCCCCGCCAGCTCCGCGTCGCCCGCGAGTTCGGCATCTCGCTCGATCGCCTGCACGGCGCGCCACGGCGCGCGAACCGAAAGGGCGCCGGTACGCAGGTATGGGCTGATGCCCGAGGTGGAGGCGAGATCCGGGCGGTCCCGCTCCGCGCCGTACCGGCGCAGGCCGTTCGCCAGGAAGGTCCCCAGGCGCGTCGTCGCGGCCATCGCTCCTGCCTGCGGCAGCCAATCCGCTGCCGCGTGGGCTGGGAACGTCTCCTGCGGCCAGGATCCTCCGATCGTCGCGAGGCGCGAGAGGTCCGGGATGGCCTCCGTCGCGATGGGGCCGTCGGAGGCAAGGCGCGCGTACAGTGCGTCGCGGAACGGCGTGAAGGTGCGAAACGCCTCGCCGCGCGCCGTCCGCAGGGCGCCCGGTGGCACGAGCCTCTGGTCGTCCACCAGGCGAAGGTCGACCCGACGGGCCACCGCCTCGTCCCGCCCCGCGGCGGACGGATCCTCGTCGCGTCCGGCGAAGACCGCGTCGGCGCCGACGTCGGAGGCAAGCTGGGTGAGGACGGCGGCCGGGTCGCCGGCAAGGACGCGCAGACCGCTGCCGGCGGTGCCCAGCCGGACGGCAAGATCTTCGACGCTCGCGGCGAACCAGGCCAGGCGGCCGGGTGCCCCGACATGGCGTGCCAGGAGCGCGGGGTCGATGACGAAGACGGGGAAGACCTGCGCCGCCTCGGAGGTTGCGAATGCGAGCATCCTGTTGTCGTCGATGCGGAGGTCGCGCCGGAACCAGGCGATCGCTCGTCTCGGCGTAGGAGTCACGGCGACGGTACGCTGGCCGGCCCGCGCGGGATCAGTCTGCCAGTGAGATGCCGGCCGCCCGAGCGTCCTCGACCAGCGCGTCGATCGGCTCGTCGGCGGCGGCCGTCTCCTGGAGGAGCCCCATGACGCGGTCGACGCCGAGGTCGGCCAGCTCGCCCAGGAATGCGATCCTGCGATCGCCGGGGGTGCGCCAGTCCTCATCGCCCCACCAGGCGTGCAGGCTGATACGCAGGCTCTCCGGATCCCTGCCGATCTCCTCGCAGCGCGACCTGATCACCGGTAGGGCGTCGCGCAGCTCCGCGGGCGACATCGCGTCGAGGTTGAGCTCGTCGGCAAACTTCGCCGCCAAGCGCCAGGTCACGTTCGGCCCGTTGCCACCCACCATGATCGGGATGCGAGGCGCCTGGAGGCCGCGCGGGAGGTTGATGGCGTCCCGCACCGCCGCGTGCTCGCCCTCGTAGGTGGCGTGCTCCCGGCCCGGGGCCAGCATCCGCGTGATGATCTCGAGCGCGTCGCCCAGCTGGGCCAGCCGCTGGGCTGTCTCGGGAAAGCCGTAACCGTAGGCCATCCATTCGTCGCGCTTCCAGCCGGCGCCGATGCCGAGCTCGTAGCGACCTCCGCTGACGACGTCCAGGGTGCCGGCCATCTTTGCGGTGAGCGCCGGGTTGCGAAAGCCGTTGCAGATGACCACCTGGCCAACCCGAACCCGCTCCGTCTGCGCGGCGAGCGCGGCGAGGCTCACGAAGGACTCGAAGGTGAGCTCGTCGGTCGGCTTGGGAACGGTGTGGAAGTGGTCGAAGAGCCAGATGGACTCGAAGCCGATGCGGTCGGCGTGGCGCGCAACGGCCAGCGTCCGCGACCAGGCGCTGTCGGCGTCCCAGCCGTCGTACTCCCCGGTCCAGCCCTGCGGCACGATGAGGCCCAGTTTCATGCGGGTGCCACCTGCAGGTTCCGCGCCGCCCAGGCGCCGGCATCCGATCGCAGGATCATCTGCTGCCGCTCGGGCCCGACGCTCACATGGCTCACCGGCACGCCCGCGAGGGCCTCCAGGCGCTCCACGTAGCCGCGCGCGGCCGCCGGCAGTTCCGACCACCGGCGACAGGCGGTCGTGTCCTGCCGCCACCCGGGGAGCTCCTCGTAGACCGGCTCCAGGCGCTCGTAGAGCGGCGTGGACGCGGGGACGGTGTCCAGGAGGTCCCCGCTCACCGGGTCGCGGTAGGCGGTGCACACCCGTATGCGATCGAAGCCGTCGAGGACGTCGAGCTTCGTCAGCGCGATGGCGCTGTAGCCGGCCAGTCGCACGCTGAAGCGAACCGCCACCGCGTCGTACCAGCCGCAGCGACGTGGGCGGCCGGTCGAGGTGCCGTATTCGACGCCGCGTTCTCGAAGTCGCTCCCCATCGGCGTCACTCGCCTCGCTGGGCAGCGGACCGGAGCCGACGGCCGTGGTGTAGGCCTTCGCCACACCGAGGACGCGATCGATTCGCACGGCCGGGAGCCCGGCCCCCAGGCTCGCCCCGCCCGGGATGGGACTGGAGCTCGTGACGTACGGGTAGGTGCCCCAGTCGATGTCGCGCATCGTGCCAAGCTGCCCCTCCAGGAGGATCCGGCGGCCAGCGGTCAGCGCATCGTCCACCACGGCCCGGCCGTCGACGACGTAAGGACGCAGCCGCTCCCCGGCCTGGAAGTAGGCGGTGGCGATGCGCTCCTCGTCCAGGGCCTCGGCGACGGCCTCCTGCAGCTCGTCGTCGGGGCCCCCAGCCCGGAAGTAGCCCTCCACCAGCCGTCGGACGCGCTGCAGGGCGGTGTGCAGGCGCGCGCGGAAGACATCGGCCTCCATCAGATCGACCACGCGGATGCCACGGCGCGCCACCTTGTCGACGTAGGCGGGACCGATGCCGCGGCTCGTGGTCCCCAGCTTCTTCGCGCCTCGCTCGCGCTCCTCCAGCTGGTCGGTCAGCACGTGGTACGGCATCACCAGGTGCGCGCGGTCCGCGATCGCGAGGTTCTCGCAGCCGATGCCGGCCGCCCGCAGCCCGTCCAGCTCTCCCACCAGTGCGGGCGGGTTGATCACCACGCCGTTGCCGAGCAGGTTGCGGGTGGCCGGATAGCAGATGCCCGACGGAATGAGGTGCAGCTTGAAGTGACCGTGCGGGTTGACGACGGTGTGTCCGGCGTTGTTGCCGCCACCGTAGCGAACCACCAGGTCCGCGTCCTCTGCCAGGTAGTCCACCACCCGGCCCTTGCCCTCGTCACCCCACTGGGCGCCGACGACGGCGATGACGGACATGGAGCGTCGGCACCTCGTCTACGGGGAAGGGGGCAATGGTAGCGCCCCGCGGGACCGGGAAACGGAACGAGCGCCGCTTGCGCGGCGCTCGTCGTCGGCGCTCTCGGCGCTGGTGCGTCAGGCGCGCGTGGCGCGGACCTTATCGAAGCAGCTGGAGCAGTAAACCGGGCGATCGTTCCGCGGCAGGAAGGGCACCAGGGCCTGACCTCCGCACTCGGCACAGACCGCGGCGTGCATCTCACGCTGGCCGCCGTTCCCTCCCCCGTTACCGATCCCGAGGGCTCGATTCTGCTTCGCAACGGCGCGGCAGCTCGGACAGCGCTGGGGCTCGTTGACGAGTCCCTTCTCTGCGTAGAACTCTTGCTCGCCCGCTGAAAAGACGAAGTCCATTCCGCAATCTCGACAGCGAATGGTCTTGTCGGCGTACACCCTTCCCATGCCTCCTGTTCGCGCGCCCGGGCCGGAACTTGGACGGTGCTGGCTCCCGGCGCCTGTGCGAGTTGCGTGCGACGGTGGGGCGCGAGCGTGTGGACCGGACGTTCAGCGCCCGACTATACACGCGAGTACAAGGGGATGTACAGAGTTCGCCCGGGCAGCGAGCGAGCGTCAGTAGGCCTGCACCTCGGCCTCCCGCTGCATCGTGTAGAAGCGCGTGTTCGACTTGCGGAACTGCAGTGGCACCTCACCGATGGGGCCGTTGCGATGCTTGGCGACCTTGGCCTTCACCAGTTCCACGTCGCTCTCGGCGTTCTGCTCGCCCTCTCGATAGAGGAAGATCACGACGTCGGCGTCCTGCTCGATGGAACCCGACTCGCGCAGGTCCGAGAGGCGCGGTTCCTGCGTCCCCCGCTGCTCGACGCCTCGCGAGAGCTGCGAGAGGGCGATGACCGGAACCTTGAGCTCCCTGGCCAGCTGCTTGAGACCGCGGCTGATCTCGCTCACCTCCTGCACCCGGTTGGCGTCACGCTGCGGCGTGGAACCCTGCATCAGCTGCAGGTAGTCGACGATCACGAGGTCCAACCCACGCTGCTCCGCCTCGAGTCGACGGGCCTTCGTTCGAAGCTCCATGACGGTGAGTGCCGGCGAGTCGTCGATCCACATCGGCGCCTTGTGCATGTCGTTCATCACCTGGGCGATCTTCGACCAGTCGGTCTCGTCGACGAAGCCGGTCTGAAGCGGCCGCGGATTGATCCCGCTCTCCGCGGAGAGGAGCCGGAGGGCAAGCTGCTCGCGGCTCATTTCGAGCGAGAAGAGGCCGACCTTCTTCGCCTCGCGCACGGCAGCGTGCTGCGCGATGTTGAGCGCCAGGCTCGTCTTTCCCACGCTGGGGCGAGCCGCGAGGATGACGAGGTCGGACGGTTGGAAGCCACCCAGCAGGGTATCGAGCTGCGACAGGCCGGATGGGATCCCCAGGATCTGCCCACGGTGCTCGTGCAGGTACTCGAGCCGGTCGTAGGCCTGGCCGAGCAGCGTGGCCAGGGACTCGAAGCCCCCCACCGTGCGCCGCTGGCTGATCTCGAACAGGATCCCCTCGGCGCGGTCCACCGCCGCTTCCGCGTCGTTGGCCTCCTCGTAACCGACCGCCGCAATCTTGCCGGCCGCTGCGATGAGGTTGCGCAGCACCGCCTTGCGCTCGACGATCCGCCCGTAGTGCTCGACGTGGACCGCCGTCGGGACGGCGTTCATGAGGTTTGCGAGGTACGCTGGTCCCCCCACCTGCTCGAGACGCTCGCGGCGCGTGAGCTCATCGCCGAGCGTGACGAGGTCGATCGGTTCGCGCTGGCCGTGCAGGGAGAGCATGGCTTCGTAGATGTCGGCGTGCTGCTGGCGATAGAAGTCCGCAGGGTGCAGGAACTCGGCGACGCGCAGGATGGCCTCCGGGTCGATGAGGACCGAACCGAGGACGCTCTGCTCGGCCTCGACCGCCTGGGGTGCCAGCTTGTCGATGCTCATGGGGGCCCGTCGCGATGCTGAATTGGTCAGACAGACCCTACGGCCCGTCGTGAACGCCGGTGGTCACTTGTCCCCGTATGCAGTGGCGGTTGCCCACAACCTTGAAACTTCGTCGGGGATAACCCGTCCGCGGCTGTGGATTAGCGCCGCATCGATGAAAGGACCGGCTCGCGACAGCTTGCCTGTCGCGAGCCTCGCGGGCTCCGACATCCGGGGCCCACCGCATCGCGGCCGACCACCCAACTCCGGGCGTGGGGCCGGACGGCGTCGCTGGCGGGCATGGTCAGGCCGGAACGACGGTGACCGTGAGCTGCGCGTTGATGCCGTGCGAGAGGCGGACCTCGACCCGGTGGTCGCCGACGGTCTTGATCGGTTCGCGCAGGTGAATCGCATGCCGGTCGAGGGAGATCCCCTCCCGACCGATGGTGTCCGCGATCTCCCGGTTGGTTACGGAACCGAAGAGCCGATTCTTCTCCCCGGCCTTGACGGGGATCTCGATTTTCATCTCGCGGAGCCGCTCGGCGAGCGCCTCCGCCTCGGCGCGCTCCGCCCGGTCGCGCTCGTCGCGCTCGTCGCGGTGGCGCTCCCAGTTCTTGAGGGCGCCGGCATCGGCCATCACCGCCTTGCCGGTCGGGAGCAGGAAGTTGCGGCCGTAGCCGTCCTTGACCTCCTTGACGTCTCCCTCGCGACCGAGGCCCTTCACGTCGTGCTTGAGGATGACCTTCATGTGTGGAACGTTCCTTTCTCGGTCCGGACGGCGGCGCGCGCCGCCGTCCGCAGGTATCGACTCAGTTCAGGAGGTCGCCGCGGCCGGCGAGGACGCCCTGCGCCTCGGCTCCCGCGGTGTCGCGCGTCCGGCGCCGCCGCCAGTCGGCGAGGAGTGCCTTGACGGCGGCGGGGTCCCGCAGCTCGCCGTAGCGCTCGAGCAGGTCCGGTAGGCGATCGCGGATCTGGTCGTATCGGTCGCCCATCAGCTCGCGCAGCCGCGAGAGGTCGCTGTCCAGCTGCGCCGTCCCATTGCGGGCGCGCAGGGCGTGCTCCTGCCGCACCTCGCTCGGTGCGTTGGCGATGAAGAGGTCCAGGACGAGCAGCAGGACCGTCAGGTCATCGGCCTGGCCGAGGATCGGAATGACGTCGGGGATCACGTCCAGCGGGACCAGGACGTAGGCGAGGCCGGCACCCAGCAGCGCCTTCAGCGGCAGCGGGGTGCGTGGATCGCGGGCGAGGCCCCAGACCATGCGGGCGTAGGTTGGAAGCTTCCAGACCAGCCGAGCGAGGCGCAGGTAGCGCCACCTGCCGGACACGTTCACGCGGTGCTCCAGATCGATCTTCGGGTGGGCGCCGATGATAGCAGCGCCGGTCGCATCGGTTGACAATAGAACGGATGTTCGGCTAGGATCGACGCCACCACCGTAGGCGGAGGCCGGCCAACCGTGACCAGACACGACGCGGAGCGCAGGCGGAAGATCCTCGAGTACATCGCGCACACCGTCGAGGGGCGCGGCTATCCACCGTCCGTCCGCGAGATCGCCGACGCCGTCGGCCTGGCCTCGACGTCCGCCGTCCACCACCACCTGACCGCCCTGGAGCGAGAAGGCTACCTCGAGCGCGGTGCGCACTCGTCGCGGGCGCTGCGCCTGACCGAGCAGGGCGATGCGGAGATCGCGCCAGCCGCGCGTCCGGCGAACCGGCGGGTCACGCCGTTCCGCATGCCGATCGAGCGCGACGTCCTCAACCTTCCGGTCCTGGGCGAGATCGCAGCGGGGCAACCCATCGAGGCGTACGGCGACGGGGCCGAGAGCCTGGACGTGCCACGCTCGATGCAGGCGCACGATAACTCGTACGTCCTGCGGGTCCGCGGCAAGTCGATGATCGACGCCCTCATCGACGACGGTGACTACGTCGTCGTCCAGCCGCAGGCGACCGCCCATGACGGCGACATCGTGGTCGCGCTGCTGGAAGACAACGGGGTGACGCTGAAGCGATTCTTCCGCGAGAAGGATCGCATCCGCCTGCAGCCGGCCAATGCGGAGATGGAGCCCATCTACGCGAGCGAGGTTCAGATCCAGGGCAAGGTCGTCGGCGTCATCCGCAAGCTCTGACCTACGGTCGCGTGCGAGCGCCGTGGCGGGTGTGAGGCCGATGGCACCGCAGACCCTGACCCTCCGACAGCTGAACCGCGCGACCCTGGCCCGCCAGGGACTCCTGTCGCCCCTCCCGTCCGGTTCACTGGCGCACGCCGTTGGCCGGCTTGCTGCCATCCAGGCCCAACATCCGGGCTGGCCCGCATTCGCACTCCACAGCCGGCTCGCCGCCGATGCGCCTGCGCCCGACCTCGGCGCGGCACGTCAGTCGCGCGAGCTCGTGCGTGCATCGCTGATGCGGATCACCGTGCACGTGGTCGCGGCGGACGACTTCTGGCCGATGTCGGCGGTCACCATCGGGTACCGCCGCCATCAGTTCCGCGCCCTGTACAAGATCGATCCCGCCACCTCGCGCCTCGGCCGGGCGATGACCGCCGCACAGCCGGCGGTGCTGGCGGCGATGCGTGAGCGCGCGCTCCCCATCGCCGAGATCGAGGCGATCCTGCGCGGCGAGCTGGGGCGAAGGGAGATTCCGCCGAACCGCGCCCTGTGGCGTCATTTCAGCGGCTCGGTGCCGCTGGTGATGGTCCCCTTCGACGGCGAATCCTACGGGCGTGCCCGCTACCTGCCGGCGGCCGATTGGCTCGGCCGGCCGCCGGCGGAGCTCGGTCCCGAGGACGCGGCCGTGCGACTCGCCGAGCGGTACCTCGCCGCGTTCGGCCCGGCCAGCGTCGACGACTTCGCAGCGTTCGTCGGACGCGGCAGGCAGCTCACGCTGCTGCGCGCGGCAATGCACCGGCTGGCGGATCGGCTGGTGCGATACCGCGACGAGTCAGGGCGGGAGCTGCTGGACCTCCCGGACTCCCCGCTCCCCGAACCCGATGATCCGGCGCCGCCACGCCTCCTGTCACGCTGGGATAGCGTGCTGCTGGCATTCGGCACGCGAGATCGTGCGCGGGTCCTGCCACCGGCCCGGCAGGCGGCGGTCATCACCCGCAATGCCGACGTGCTGCCCACCTTCCTCGTCGATGGCTTCGTCGCGGGGACATGGCTTCCGCGCCGCACCGCCAAGGGCGAGCCGCGTGCCGAGCTGCGGCCCTTCGGGCGCCTCGCGGCCGAGGTCCGCAGGTCGCTGGAAGCGGAGGCGGCGCGCCTGCTGCCGACCCTGGGGCCGGGTGCGTTCGCACGGTACCCGGGAACCGACTGAGGCGAGCGGATGCGCACCATCCTGCATGCCGACATGGACGCCTTCTACGCGAGCGTGGAGATGCTCGACAACCCGGCCCTGCGTGGCAAGCCGGTGATCGTGGGCGGCGATCCGAATGCCCGCGGCGTGGTGAGCGCCGCGTCCTACGAGGCACGCGCCTTCGGAGTCCACTCGGCGATGCCCCTGCGCACGGCCCAGCGGCTCTGTCCGCATGGCGTGTTCCTGCCCGGTCACTTCGACCGCTACCACGAGCTGAGCCGCCAGGTGATGGCAATCTTCGCCAGCTATACGCCCCTGGTGGAGCCGATCTCGCTGGATGAGGCGTTCCTGGACGTCAGCGGCAGCCGTCCCGCGTTCGGGGACGGCGAGCAGATCGGATCCGATATCAAGCGGCGCGTGCTGGAAGAGGTCGGGCTCGTGGTCAGCGTCGGCGTGGCGACGAACAAGCTGTGCGCCAAGGTGGCGTCGGATCTCCGGAAGCCGGACGCCCTGGTGGTCGTACCCCCAGGCAGCGAGGCCGCGTTCCTGGCGCCGCTGCCGGTCAGCCGGCTGTGGGGTGTGGGACCGCGGGCGCGACAGGCGTTGAGCGACTACGGCGTCACGACCATCGGCCAGCTGGCGGGATTGGCGGAGGGTACGCTCCGACGCCGCTTCGGCACGCACGGCGCCGAGCTGCGGCTGCGCGCCCTCGGCATCGATCCTTCGCCGGTGAGGCCGGCCCAGGTGCCGAAGTCGGTGGGGCACGAGCTCACCTTCGACCACGACGTGCTCGACCATCGGCGGCTGGAGGCGACCCTGCTCGACCTGGCCGAGTCTGTCGCCTCCCGTCTCAGGCGCCACGGTCTGGCCGCTGGCGCCGTCCAGCTGAAGCTGCGCTACGAGGGATTCGAGACGATCACGCGCCAGGTCTCCCTGGGCCGGCAGGTGCGAGAGTCGGAGCCACTCTACGAAACAGCGGCTGCCCTGCTCCACAAGGCGCTGGCACCCGAGCGCGCCGTTCGGCTCATCGGCCTGGCGGCCATCCACCTGTCGGAAGCTCAACAGCTGACCCTCTTCGATGCCCCCGAGCGGAATGACCGGTTGACGCAGTCGATCGATGCGGTTCGCAGCCGATTTGGCGACGCGGCGATCACCAGGGCGCGCCTTGTGGGACGCTCCGATCGACGTCGGCCTGACTTCGGGATGCGTCCCGAAGCGCCTGATGCCACCGACCTTGACAAATAGAACGGCCGTTCGTACCATGCGTGTTCCAACTAGAACGCCTGTTCGGTGCCTGGCAGGCCGCTGTGCGAAGGAGCACCACCCGCAGATGGCCATGACCAAGATCACTCCAGTTCGTGCCAGGGTCCGCTGGGACCGCGGACGGGACCGTCCCGCACTCCTCCAGGTGGGCGAGCGCCGGCTCGTCGTCAATGGCGTCGAGACCGTGCGCGACGAGATGGCCGCCTACCCGCCCGAGCGCGGCCCGCGCATCACGTTCCTGCTCGATACCGACGCCGGGCAGGCGTCCCTCGTGTTCGATGGCCGTGACCGGCGCTGGTTCGTGGAGGCGCTCGAGGCGGCCTGAGCGGGCGAGCGGCCGCCACCCGGCCGCCTGCACCTCGTACAATCCGCCACGCAGGCCGATGCCACGCCTCGTGGCCGGCTCCCTTACCGAGGCCCGACGTGGAGGACGCCAACACCACCAGCCTCAGTGACCTGACCGTCGACGACCTCGTCGAGCGCCTCGCCAGCCGGGACCCGGTCCCCGGTGGCGGCAGCGCCTCCGCCATCGCGGGTGCGATGGGGGCAGCCCTGGTCGGCATGGTCGTGGAGCTCACGGTCGGCCGCCGCGGGAGCGAGGACCACGAGGGGGAGCTGGCTGAGCTGCTGGCATCCGCCACCCGGCGACGCGCAGAGCTCCTGGCGTTGTCCCAGCGCGACGCAGCTGCCTACCAGGCCGTGGTGCTCGCCCGTCGCATGTCGCGCGACTCCGAGACGGAGCGCGAGGCACGCCGTGCCGCGCTGGATCGCGAGATGCACACCGCGGCCGACGTGCCGCTCGCCACGGCACGCGCGGCCCTCGCGGTGCTCAGTGATGCCGCCCGAGTCTCGCCAATCGGCAACGTCAACGCGGTGAGCGACGCCGGCGTCGCGGCGCTGCTGGCGTGGACGGCACTGCGAGGGGCGGTCCTGAACGTCCGCATCAACCTTCCCTACCTGCCGCCCGGTGACGCGCTGCTGGAGAGCGCCCCGCGCGAGCTGGCGGAGCTGGTGACGAGGGCCGATGCCCTCCGCCTCGCGGTTGAGCGTGCCGTCGACGAGCGGATGCAGCGATCGTGAGCAGCCGAATCCTGGACGGCCGCGCCGTGGCCTCCCGTCTCTGGCGTGAGCTTGCCGACCGCGTGACGGCGCTCGGGACCGAGACGCCACCGAGGCTGGCCATCCTGCGCTTCGACGGGAACCCCGCCACCGCGGTGTACGCCGGCAGCCTGGTTCGAGCAGCCCGCAGCATCGGCATCGAGCCCCTCGAGATCGTCCCGCCGCCGAGCATCAGCATGGCCGACCTGGCGGCCCGGATCGGTGCACTCAACCGCGATCCCGCGGTGGCGGGCATCGTCGTCGCGCAGCCGGTCCCCGATCACCTCGATTCCGAGGCGGTGCTCGAGCTGATCGACCCGGCCAAGGACGTCGACGGGGCGACGGCGCTGAGCGTGGGCCGCCTGGCCCGCGGTGCGCAGGGCTTCGCACCGGCGACGGCGCTCGCCGTGATGGCCATCCTGCGAACGTACGAGGTCCCGGTCGCCGGCCGCCGGGTGGTGGTGGTGGGCCGGTCTGCCGTGGTCGGCCGGCCGGTCGCATCCCTCATGCTCGCCGCAGATGCCACCGTGGTCATCTGCCACCGCCGCACCCGCAACCTCGCACGTGAGACGCGGCGCGCTGAGATTCTGGTGGTGGCGGCGGGACAGCCGGGCCTGATTCGGGCGGAGATGGTGAACCGCTCCGCGGTGGTCATCGACTGCGGCATCAACGTCAGCGACAGCGGGCTGGTGGGCGATGTCGACTACGAGGCGGTGCGGCCGGTCGTGGCGGCGGTCACGCCCGTGCCCGGCGGCGTCGGACCGGTGACCACCATGATGCTGATGGAGCAGGCGGTCCGTGCGGCTGAGCTGGCACGCGGGGACCAGCAGGGCCTCCTGCAACGCTTCCGCGTGCCAGGGGCCGGCCTGGAGCGCTGATCGCCTCGCTCGCGCTAGCCGGCCACGTCGTCGTACATCTCCTCGCGCGGGACCGAACCGTCGATCAGCTGCAGCTTCACCATGGTGGCGTACCCGGCGGTCCATGCCTCCGTGTCGATCCCGGTACTCACGTCGCCCGAGGCGTCCTTCCATAGCTCGACGCTCGCCGCGAGCACCGCACGCGCGGTTTCGCGGTCCTCGCCGATGGCGGGGACCTGGTTGATCGCGGCGGCGAGTCCCAGGTCCACGTCACGCGCGATGGCAGCCTGCGCCGCGTGGACGGCGCTGGCGAAGGCGGAGACCATGGTCGGTTCGAGCCGAGCAGTTCGTCGCCCACCACCAGTCCCGGACCGGGCAGCGGCGCGACGTCGTCAACCGTGAGCATGGCAACCTCCTGACCCTGCGCCTGCAGTTGCAGCGGTTCGTTGGTGCGGAAGCCGGTGATGAGGTCCACGTCTCCGTTCAGCAGCCCCTCGGCCTGGTTGAAGGCGGGGTATTCGCGGATCGTCACGTCATCGGCGGTAAGGCCGCCCGCGTCCAGGATCGCCAGCAGCGCCGCCCATGACGAGCCGTAGCGGCCCGGCGTCCCGATCCGCAGGCCGGCGAGGTCGGCGGGGTCCGTCGGCACCACCTCCGGCGCTCCGATCAGCGCCACCGGGAAACGAGCGTAGAGGGTGGAGACGTACTTGATCGGGATGCCCGAGGTGCGGCTGATCATCACGTCCGTGGCATCGGCGACCCCGAATTCCGCCTGCCCGTCGGCGACCAGCCGGATCACGTCGGGCCCATCGCGGTGCTCGATGGTCACGTCCAGCCCGGCGTTGGCGAAGTAGCCCTGCTGCTGCGCGACGTAGAACGGCGCGAACTGCACGTCGGGCCGGTAGCTGAGCAGCAGCGTCACGCTCCCCGTTCGGGGAGAGGCCGACCCCGACGGCGTTGGCGAGGCGTCGGAGGTGCAGGCTGCGAGGACGAGGACGAGGACGAGGAGCGTGGTTGTGGAGCGACGCGGAGACATCGGTCTACCTCAAGCGGGTTGGAGGAGCCGCCGTTCGACGAGGACGACCAGGCTGTAGAAGGCCAGGCCGATGATCGCCAGGGCGGCGAGGGCGACGAACATGAGCGGGGTGTCGAAGAGCCCCTGGTCGGCGATGTTGATGAGCACGCCCAGGCCGACGCTGGCGCTCACCCATTCGGCCACCACGGCGCCGATGACCGAGAGGGTCACCCCCACCCGCAGCCCGCCGAAGATGACCGGCAGGGCCGATGGGATCTCCAACCGCGCGGTCACCTGCCCCGGTGTCGCGCCGAGCGACTGGAGCATCTCGCGCAGCAGCGGGTCGGACGAACGGATGCCGACCATGGTGGCGATGGCGATCGGGAAGAAGACGATCAGGGCGCAGACGAGGACGCGGGCGAAGAGCCCGCCGCCGAACCAGATATCGAGCAACGGGGCGAGGGCGAGGATCGGCACGGCCTGCGCGGCGACCAGGTAGGGCGACAGGACCCGTTCGATGACCACGCTCTTGCCGAGCGCGATGCCGACGCCGACAGCCGTGATCGCTCCCAGCCCGAACCCGAGTACGATCTCGAGCACGGTCGCCGCCGCATGCTCCCAGAGCACGCCGGAGCCGATGGCCCTGAGCGCACGCTCGCCAACGACCTCGGGTGCCGGGAGGATGTACTCCGGCGTCCCCGTCGCCAGCACCAGCAGCTTCCAGGCGATGAGGAAGGCGCCGAGCGAGAGGAACCCGCCACCGATCCGAAGCAGCCGACCGCGGGTCATGCGGGCGCCATCGCTTCCGTCCACGGCGAGAGCTCGGGCGGATGCACGAGGGCGAGCGCCTGGCGCACGGCCCGGTCCACAGCGGTAGCCCGCGGATCTCCGGAAAGGAGCGGGCGCGGGCGCGGCAGATCGACCTCGATCACCGTCGCGACGGACCCGGGGCGCGCCGTCATGACCACGATCCGGTCCGCCAGCCGCACCGCTTCGCTGACCGAGTGCGTCACCATCACGACCGTCCGCGGCTGGTCCAGCCAGAGGCGCTGCAGCTCGGTGTCGAAGGCCTCGCGTGTCAGGGCGTCGAGCGCGCTGAACGGCTCGTCCAGCAGCAGGACGCGCGGGTCGCCGATGAGCGCGCGCGCGAGGCCGGCGCGCTGCGCCATGCCTCCCGACAGCTCCGCCGGTCGCAGTCGCAGCGCCCGCTGCATGCCGACCCGCTCCAGGGCGAGCTGCGCGCGCTGGCTTCGCAGGCTGGGCGCGACGCCCGCCAGGGCCAGCGGCAGGGCGACGTTCTCCGCGACCGTGAGCCAGGGGACGAGCCGCGGCTGCTGGAACGCGAGGCCGACCCGGCCATCGCCCGCGCGGGGCTGCGCCGCGGCGGCCCCCTCCCCGATCCGCACGGTCCCGGCATCGGGCACGAGCAGGCCCGCCACGAGGCGCAGCAGCGTCGACTTGCCGCAGCCGTTCGGACCGATGATGGCCGTGAAGCTGTCGGCCGGTACGTCGAGATCGACGCCATCGAGCGCCACCACCCGCGTGCCGCCCTTGCCGAAGCTACGGCGAACAGCCGCCAGGCGCACGGCGAGGCCGCCCGATTCCCCGGGCGATGTCAGCTGCTCGTTTGTCGCCATCATTGCCGCGCCCGCGCGTCTCCGTGCGATTGAGTGCCGCCGGGGCGTCGCCGCCTGGCGTGCCCCCCGACATCGACAACGCCGGCCGGGATCCAGCGCGCAGGGCCGGTCACGGTCGACGATGCGTCGGAGGAACGCGTCGCGGTCGCCTTCTCCCTTCCGGACTCTGACCGTCGGCCCTGTCTACCGCCGCGCGTCGCGCGCGACGGGTCAGGTCGGCCCCTGGTGGTGCTCCGGTGGCGTTGCTCCGCTGCCGCCGGCCGCCAGGGGTTCGCGGGCTGATCCGCTTGCCGCGGACCGACCGCCGGTGGGGACTTTCACCCCGCCCCGAAGGCGATGGATTCGTTCAGTTGCCGCTAGCGTGCCACCGCGCGCCGGGCGCGGTCAACCGGCGAGCCGCGCGGGTCAGGCTGGCGCCGCGTCGCTTCGACCGCGCAGCCACCGGTAGAGGACGTACGCGACACCGATGACCACGACGGCGTAGATGACGTACTCGTATGGCCGGACCGCCTCGTACAGCCGCTCGTAGTTCTCGCCCAGCAGGTAGCCGGCCAGCAGCAGCGCGGCGTTCCAGGGCAGCGAGCCGAGGGTGCTGAAGACGATGAACCGACCGAGCGGCATGCGCGCCACGCCGGCCGGATAGTTGATCAGGGCGCGCAGCAGCGGGACCAGACGGGCGAGGAAGACCGCCCAGTCGCCGTAGCGGCGGAACCACTCGTCCGCACGATCGAGGTCCTCGGGGTTGATGTGGACGTAGCGGCCCCAACGGTCCAGCAGCGGACGGCCGCCCCAGGCGCCGATGAGGTAGCCGGCCAGCGAGCCGAGCACGGCGCCCGCCGTGGCCACCAGCAGCACCGCCAGCCAGCTCCAGGGCGCGTTGGTGAGCGGCTCGAGGACGCTCGGATCGGCCGCCGACTGGCTGACCTTCCAGCCCGCCATGGGCACGATCACCTCGGACGGGATGATCGGGACGAACGTCTCCAGGCCGATGGCGATCGCCACCCCGACGTAGCCGACCGCGTCGTACAGCTCCAGGAAGAACGGGATGATCGTGTCGTAGATGAACTCGAGCATCGGATCAGCGGTCTTCTGGCCGATGGAGGGGAACGGCCACGCGCCGCACCGCGTCGTCCGCCGCGGCAATCCGTGCGCGGGCGAGGCGCAGCCGCTCGTCCACCCCCAGCACGTGGACGGCGACGATGATCGAGACCATGCGCCGCCCCCGCCATCCAGCCGCCCAGCACGTCGATCGGGTAGTGAGCGGCCAGGTAGATGCGGGTGGCGCTGATGGCGGCGATGATCGCCAGCGCGACGACGTAGGCGGTCATGCCCTGTCGCCGGTTCGGCGCCAGCCGCGCGATGCAGAAGGCGGCAAGGCCGTAGAGCACGGTCGCGCGCAGGGCGTGGCCCGCCGGGAAGTCGGCGATGTCGTCGAGGCCGATGCCGTTGACGTTGAGCATGGCGTTCCACAGGTCGGCGAGGCTGATGGCCGGGATGGCCGTGAAGAACTTCAGCGCCCACTCGACCGGGAAGGCGAGCGTCCCGGCGGCAAGCACCAGCGCCAGGTCCGACCGGCCGCTTGGCCAGCGCCAGCAGGCCCAGCAGCGCGAAGCCGATGGCCACGAACCAGCCCGACCCGAGTCCGCTGATGCCCGACGATCAGCTGGTCGAGCGGCGGGAAGGTGCTCCAGCACCCAGGGGCGGATGTGCGGCACCACCATCTCCATCAGCCACTCCTCGGGGACGGTGTACTGGGTGGTCCGCTTCAGCGTCACCAGCCAGAACAGGATCGGCAGCACGATGAGCGTCAAGAGGAAGGCGGCCGCGGGGCTCGGAACCGCCCCGCCCAGGCGATTCCTGCCGTCCGCGTCCACGAGCAGGCGGCTCGTGGGGTCCGGCAGTCGTCGCACGTTCGTAGTATAGGGTCGTGCCAGTCGAGCTCACGGGCCATGACCTGACCATCGCCGACGTGGTCGCCGTCGCCCGCGAGGGCAGCCGCGTGAGCATCGCTGCCGACGCCGTGGCGCGCATGCAGCGCCTCGCGCGCCGTCGTGGAGCGGCTGGTGGCCGAGGGCCGGACCGCCTACGGCGTCACCACCGGCTTCGGCGACCTGGCCAACGTCCGGATCGAGCCGGCGCAGAGCGCAGAGCTGCAGCGCAACCTCGTCCGCTCGCACGCGGCCGGCGTCGGCGAGCCCCTGCCGCGCGACGTGGTGCGGGCCATGCTGCTGCTGCGCGCCAACGCCCTGGCCGTCGGCCTCTCCGGCGTCCGGCCGGAGGTGGTCGAGCTGCTGTGCGGCATGCTCAACGCGGAGGTCCATCCGGTCGTCCCGTCGCGCGGATCGGTGGGCGCGTCGGGCGACCTTGCGCCGCTTGCGCACCTGGCCCTGGTCGTCATCGGCGAGGGCGAGGCCTGGCTGGACGATGCCGGGCCGGGACCCGGCGGCGAGGCGCTGGAGCGTGCCGGCCTGGCGCCGCTGGAGCTCGAGGCCAAGGAGGGCCTGGCGCTCCTCAACGGGACGCAGCTGATGGCCGGCGCTGGCCGCCCTCGCGCTGCACGACGCCCGGCAGCTGGCCGTCTCCGCCGACGTCATCGGTGCCATGAGCCTGGAGGCGATGCTGGGAACCGCGGCCGCCTTCGACGAGGCGCTGATCGCGGCCCGTCCACACCCCGGGCAGGTCGCGGTGGCGGCCCACCTCCGCGCCCTGCTGGCCGGCTCGGAGATCCGCGCGTCGCACGCCGACAGCCCGCATCGGCTCCAGGATCCGTACTCCCTGCGCTGCATCCCGCAGGTGCACGGCGCGGTCCGCGATGCGCTCGACCAGCTGGAGCGGGTGCTGGCTGATCGAGATGAACGCGGCCACCGACAACCCGCTCGTCTTCCCCGACGGCCGAGGTCGTGTCCGGCGGCAACTTCCACGGCGAGCCACTGGCGCTGGCGGCCGACTACGCCAAGACGGCCGTGATCGAGCTGGCCTCCATCTCCGAGCGGCGGTCGGCGCGGCTGGTGGACGGCCACCTCTCCGGCCTTCCGCCCTTCCTGACCGATGCGCCCGGGCTGCGCTCCGGGCTGATGATCGCCCAGTACGCGGCCGCCGCGCTGGTCAACGAGCTGCAGGTGCTGGCCCATCCGGCCAGCGTCGACAGCATCCCCACCAGCGCCAACCAGGAGGACCACGTCTCGATGGGCGCCACCTCGGCCCTGCACCTGGCGCGAGGCGGTCGATCGCGCGCAGACGGTGCTTGCCATCGAGGCGCTCTGCGCGGCGCAGGGGCTCGACTACCGCGAGCCGATGCGACCCCGGCGCCGGCGTGGCGCGCGCCCACCGACGACTGCGATCGCTGGTGCCGCACCTGGTCGAGGACCGGCCACCCGCGCCGGACATCGCCGCGGTGACCGAGCTGCTGCGCGCCGGCGAGCTGGCCATCGATGCCTGAGCTCACCTTCGCGCTGGTCGACGCAGAGGCCTTCGACATCGATCCCCGCCCCCGCGCGACCCGGCGCGCGTTGCCAGACCTGCGACTACTGGGAGCGGCTCGACGGGTCACGCGAGCACGATGACAGCCCCGGCCGCGCGCGAGCTGAAGCTGTCCCGGCTGCTGGCCGGTGAGCGGCTGGCGGGTGCGTACGGCATGCTCGCCTGGACCGCATGCCGAGGGCGAGCCGGAGGCGATCGGCTGGGCCCAGTTCGGACCGATCTCCGCCTATCCTCGGGCGCAGGTCATCCGGGACCGCTACCCGGAGCTCCCCGATTCCCCTGCCCCGTGGGTCGTGACCTGCCTGCAGGTCACCGCCTCGGCGGCGGATCGCGAGGAGGTTGCGGTGGCGCTGCTGGAGGCCGTCTGCGCCGAGCTCGACCGACGGGGCATCGGCGCGGTGGAGGCATATCCGGAGGGCGTGGCGGAGCCGTGGCTCCCCTCGCCGGGTCCGGCGCGCATCTACGTGGCCGGCGGCTTCGAGCGCGTGGCGGGCGACGATCGCTACCCCGTCTACCGGCGCGAGCTGGGCGAGTCGGCGGCGGAGGTCGACTGGGGCGACCTGCTCTCCCGCGGGCGCAACCCGCGGACGAGGGCGACGAGTGGCCGCTGCCGTTGCCGAAGGGACCTACCGAGGACGACCTCTTCCGGCTCCCCGAGAAACCGAAGCGGCCGAACCCGTTCGGCGACGACTGAGTGCTCGAGGCGGGGCTCTGGGGCCTGGCGGCGGCCAGCACGCTGGTCGTCGGGGCAGGCGCTGGCGCTGCCGTCCACATCCCACGGCGGCTGGTGGCCCTGGTGATGGGCTTCGGATCCGGCGCGCTGATCAGCGCCCTTGTCTTCGACCTCACCGCGGAAGCCTTCGACCGCGGCGGGACCACGGCGGTCGCAGTCGGGCCTGGCCGGCGGCGCGCTGTCTTTTACGCCGGTGACACGCTGCTCGAGCGACGCGCCGGCGTCGAGCGAGCCCGGCGAGCGCCGAGCGGCGACCAGACCAGCGGCTCGCCATCGTCCTCGGCGCGTTGTTGGACGGCATCCCCGAATCGGTGGTGCTCGGCTCGACCCTCCTCGGCGGAGCCGGCGTGGGCATCTCGTTCCTGGCCGCGGTCGCGCTCTCGAACTTGCCGGAGGGCATGGGGGCAGCAGCCGACCTGCGCCAGGAAGGCCATTCGCCGGGCTGGATCCTGGGGCTGTGGGTCGGGATCGCCCTCGTTTCGGGGCTGGCTGCAGCCCTGGGATACGGTGGGCTCGGCGCCATGGGCGGCTCGGGCGCGGTGGCCGTGGTCCAGGCGTTCGCAGCCGGCGCCATCCTGACCATGCTCGCCGACACGCATGATCCCCGAGGCGTTTTCGGGCGGAGGCGACCAGGTCGGCCTCGCCACAGTGCTCGGCTTCGCGCGCGCCTTCTTCCTGTCGACCGCCACCTGATCATCTGGAATCGGCGGCGACCTGCAAGAATCCGTCTGCCTCGCCTGTTGTATGAGGCGAGATGGAGGGAATCGCCCGGGTGGACGCACCGCCGACCAGTCGCGCCGACGCATTCACCGATGCCGTGGCACCCCACTACCCCGGCCTGGTCCGACG
>CAWEUD010000003.1:0-8317 GCA_963812115.1 uncultured Chloroflexia bacterium | reverse complement strand
GCGTGGATCGTGAGACGGTGGTGGCAGCCCAGACCCCGCAGGGCGCGACCCTTCGTCAGATGCGCGCCGCCATGGAGGAGAGCCACGCGTGGGGGCGCCCGGCGACCGATGAAGCGTCTGCCATGGCAGCCGGCGGTATCCCGGTCCGGGCGGTGGACGGCAACCCGCTCAACCGCAAGCTGACCGACCCGGGCGACGATGCCGCACTTCGCGGCGTGCTCGCAGCGTGGGCGCAGCCGATCGAGACGCCGACCCTGGTCGCCGGCGCTCGCGCCGGCATCGGTTTCGATGCCCACCGGCTCGAGGCGGGGCGCGAGCTCAAGCTCGGCGGGCTCACCTGGCACAGCGACCGCGGGCTGGCTGGCCACTCGGATGGCGATGCGGCACTGCACGCCATCATCGACGCCCTGTTGGGCGCCGCAGCCCTCGGCGATGTTGGGACCCTCTACCCGCCGGACGACGAGCGCTGGGCCGGGGCCGACTCCTCGGAGCTGCTGCAGGGAGCCGTGGAACGGTTGCGCGCCGCCGGATGGCACCCGACCTCGCTTGACCTGACGGTCATCGCCCGACGAACGCCCATCGCATCGCGGCGCGACGAGCTGATCAAACGCATCGGACAGCTGACCGGGTTGCCACCCGACGCGATCAGCGTCAAGGGAACCACCTCGGATGGCCTGGGCTTTGCCGGCGATGAAGGGATCGCCGCCATGGCGGTGGCCACCATCTCCGCGTGACCGATTGGATCGGCGGACGCCGCCCCGTGATCGAGGCGCTGCGCGCCGGCCGGCCGGCGCACCGGCTGCTCGTCTCACGCACGGCGCGCCCGAGCCCGGAGCTCAAGGAGCTGCTGACCGCGGCGCGCGAGACATCGGTCGCAGTGGAGTCGGTGAGCGGAGACCGGATCCGGCAGCTCGCCGGCTTCGATGGGCACCAGGGCGTGCTGCTCGAGGTGGGGGAGCGGCGCTGGTCGGACCTCGGCGAGATCCTGGCCCACGCGCAGTCGGCGGGGCGTCGAACCCCTGGTCCTGGTCCTGGAGCACCTCCAGGATCCCGTCAACCTCGGGGCGCTCCTCCGCTCGGCCGAGGCGGCCGGGTGCGACGGGGTCCTCTTTCCGCAGCGCGGGTCCGCGCCGATCTCCGCCTCTGCGATCAAGGCCAGCGCCGGCGCCAGCGAGCACCTGCTGCTGGCCCCGGTCGACAGCCTGGGCCAGGCGCTGCACGAGCTTGGCGAGCGCGGCGTCCGGCTGGTGGCGGCAGACCAGGATGCCGGCGAGACGGCCTGGGAATCCGATCTCACCGGTCCGCTGGCGGTGATCGTGGGCAGCGAGGGGAGCGGACTCTCCGGCGCGACCCGTCGACGCTGCGACCTGCTGGTCCGCTTCCCCATGGCCGGGCAGGTCGCCAGCCTCAACGCGGCCACTGCCGGCGCGCTGTTGCTGTTCGAGGTCGTGCGTCAGCGTGCCGGCGCCTGAGCGTGGGCGGCCGCTGCTAGACTCGGCCCCGTGGCCGACGTAGCTCAACGGTAGAGCAGCGGTTTTGTAAACCGCCGGTTGTGGGTTCGATTCCCTCCGTCGGCTCCACGCCTCTTCGTTGGGAGGGTCCACCGATTGGCGAACGACCTGGTCACGACCGTCGGCGACAGTGACAGGGCCGCGGCGATTGCGACGCTGACACTCGCGTTCAGCTCAGACCCTGTGCTGCGGTGGGTCTACGCTTCGTCGGACGGCTTCCTGCGCGACTTTCCGGACTTCGTCGCCACCTTCGGGGGACGGGCGTTCGAGCACGGCACCGCGGAGAGCGCCGGAGGGCTGTCCGCTGTCGCCCTCTGGCTGCCGTCGGGAGTCTCTCCCGACGAAGACGCCATCGATGTCCATTTCGAGTCTGTCTTCGGCGACGACGGCCGGGATGATCGCAACGCCGTCCTCGCGCAGATGGACGCGGTGCATCCGCATCAACCGCACTGGTATCTGCCGCTGATCGGCGTGGATCCTGCTGCACAGGGGCTGGGCCTTGGCTCGGCGCTGCTCCGCCATCGAGCCGCATCCCTGGATCGGGACCGACTTCCCGCCTACCTCGAGGCGACCAGCGAGCGGAGTCGCGACCTCTATGCACGTCACGGCTATGAGGTTCTCGGCGTGATCCAAGCCGGATCCTCCCCTCCATTGTGGCCGATGCTGCGGCAGCCCCATGCGTGACCTTCCCGACGGCCACGCGGCGCGCATCACGCAGCTCGCTTGAGCGACGTACGTGGGGGCGTAGAGTAGGGGCCCGATGGGTCGCACACCGCTCCGCATTCTCGCCGTCGCCGTGCCCGTTGTCGTCATCGGCGGCCTCGAACTCCTTGCCGACTGGGTGCTTGACCCATACCTGGTCTTCCCGTACGACACGGTGGTCGTGACCCTTGCGGTGCTCGCGATCGCGACGGTCCTCGTGGTGCTTGCCTCGCGGCGGATCAGCGTGCTGGACACCGCGCTCGCAGCGCGCAATCGCGAGCTCGAGTCGCGGACTGCCACGGCACGGGCGCTCCACCAGCTGAGCGTGTCGGTCGCCGGCACCCGTGACCTCCAGAAGATCCTCGATGCCATGGTGGATGCCGCCCGGTCTTTGCTCGATGCGGAGGTCGCGATCGTCGTGTGGCCGTGGCGCGACGGCGGCGGATCGGTTGCCGCCCGGAGCGGTCCGGCTGAGGCCATCCTGGACCCAGGTGCGGCGATGGGGGGCGAGCCGTCCGACCTGCTTGCACCGCCCTACCGGCGATCGGTCCTAGCCGCGCCGCTGCGCCGTGCCGGTGAGACCGTCGGCGCCCTCGCGGTCGCCCACCGCGAGGAACGAAGCCACGGGGTCGATGATGTCGAGACCCTCTCGTCGCTCGCCAACCAGCTGGCGCTGGCCATCGAGAACGTGCGCCTCGAGGGCCAGCTCCGCGAGCTCGCCGTTCGCGGGGAGCGCGAACGGATCGCGCGGGAGATGCACGACAACCTGGCCCAGGTCCTCAGCTACGTGAACACGAAGTCGCAGGCGGTTCGGGAGCTGCTTGCCAGCGGTCGGACCGAGGTTGCGACCGCCCAGCTCGAGGAGCTCGCCGCGGCGGCTCGTTCGATCTACGTCGACGTCCGCGAGGCGATCCTGGGGCTGACCACGCCGGTCACGCCCGAGCAAGGGCTCGTTGGAGCCCTGCGCGAGTACGCCCGCCGATTTGCCGATGCGTCGAAGATCGCGACCCACGTGCTGGTCCGGCCGGGCGTCTCGCTCGCGGAGCTCACCCCGGCGGCCGAGGCGCAGGTCTTCCGCATCGTGCAGGAGGCGCTCACCAACGTACGGAAACACGCCGGGGCACACCGCGCGGTCATCGGCCTTGACATGCACGACGACGAGCTGACGGTCTCCGTCACCGACGACGGCCGCGGCTTCGACCCGGGCGACTCCGACCTCTTCCGATCGACCATGGTCGGGGTTCGGGATGGCAGCCATGCGTGACCGCGCCGCCGCCATCGGGGCGACGCTGGCGGTGGAGAGCCGTCGGGGACGTGGCGCCATCGTGCGCCTCACCATGCCTCTGGGTGCGACCGTGATGACGAGCGCCGGTTGATGCGGATCCTGCTCGCCGACGACCATGCCCTCGTCCGCGACGGTATCGCCTCGCTCCTCGAGGCGTGGGGGCACGAGGTGGTCGGCCAGGGCTCCAACGGGGCTGAGGCGATCAAGCTCGTCGATCGGCTCCAGCCGGACCTTGTGCTCATGGACGTTCGCATGCCGGTCCTCAGCGGTCTCGAGGCGACCGCCGCGCATCAAGGTCGGCCACCCGGGTACGGCGGTCGTCATGCTCACCGTCAGCGAGGACGAGGACGACCTCTTCGCGGCGATCAAGCTCGGCGCCCAGGGGTACCTGCTGAAGAACCTCGAATCCGCGCAGCTGCGCACGATGCTGCAGGCCGTCGAGCGCGGGGAGCCGGCGATCACGCCCGCCACGGCGGCGCGCATCCTCGCCGAGTTCGGGCAGAAGGATCGGGCGCGGGCCGAAGATCCCGATCGCCTCACCGATCGGGAGCTCGACGTGCTCCGCCTCGTTACCGCGGGGCTGCGGAACAAGGAGATCGCGGCGCGTCTCGGGATCAGCGAGAACACGGTGAAGTTCCACCTCGGCAACATCCTCGCCAAGCTCCACGCGCAGAGCCGGACCGAGCTCGCCGCGCTCGCCGTCCGCGAAGGCCTGCTCGAGCGAGGCCGAGCCGCCGACGTCCTGACCGGGCCGGGGCCACTCGGCCCGGGCCGAGGTGGCACGGGCGGCCCTACCCGACCGAGCGGCGCTGTCCACCACCCGGACGCATGTCGCGCCGACGCCGACCCGGCGACCGATGCTCTGTTGCGGGATCCCAGCGAGGAGCAGAGATGGGCTATCGCATCACGATCGATCACGACGAACTGCATCAACTGCGGCGTGTGCATGGACGTCTGCCCGGTGCAGGCGCTCGACATGAGCCGCCCGGCCGGCCCGGGTGTCGAATTCGGCGGCGCGGCCGGCGTCCCGTTCGACTGGATGATGGAGCACCCGGTGCAGGTGGGCGAGTGCATCGGCTGCTCGATCTGCATCCGGGAATGCCCGGTCGTGGTCATGACCCTCGACAGCGTCGAGGGCGAAACGCCGCTCGAGGCGCTCGCCCGGGCCCGGTGACCCAGCCCGCCCGACGCACCGGCTGGGTTCCCGCTCTCGGAGGTGACCCGCGAGTCACTGAAGCCGGACCACCCCTCGCCGTTCGACCCGCTCTACCGCTGGGCGACCTCCGAGCGGCCCGCAGCCGTGGCAGGTCTGGAAAACGATGCTGGCATGATCCCGCGCCGCCGGCGGCTCCCTGCCAGACCGCGTGCCCGGCGGCGACCGATGCCGGACGCTACGTCGGACTCATCGCCCAGGGGCGCTACGACGACGCCTACGCGGTGGCGGCGGAGGTCAACCCCTTCCCGTCGGTCTGCGGCTGGATCTGCACGGCACCCTGCGAGTCGGCCTGCCGGCGAGGAACGCTCGATGAACCGATCGCTATCCGGACGCTGAAGCGCTTCGCAGCTGAGCAGGGCACGTTGCCGGCGGTCCGCGCCTCCGGAGCGAGCACGGTCCGAGCGGGTGGCGATCGTCGGCGGCGGGCCGGCCGGCATGTCGGCCGCGTACTACCTGGCCCGACTCGGCTACCCGGTCACCGTCTTCGAGGCGATGCCGGTGCCGGGCGGCATGATGGCGATCGGGATCCCCGAGTACCGCCTCCCTCGCGCAGGTGCTGCGCGCGGAGATCGACCGCATCGTCGGGCTGGGCGTCGACCTGCGGCTGAATGCGGCGATGGGACGCGACTTCTCGCTTGGCGATCTCGAGCAGCAGGGCTTCGCGGCGATCTTCCTGTCCACCGGCGCGCCGAAGAGCCGACGGCTCGGGGTCGAAGGCGACCAGCTGCGTGGCGTTGACCCCGGCGACCCTGTTTCTCAAGCAGGTCAACCTGGGTGAGCATCCGACCGTCTCCGGGCCGGTGGTCGTCGTCGGCGGTGGCAGCACCGCCATGGATGCCGCCCGGTCGGCACTGCGCTCCGGTGCCGATTCGGTCACCGTCCTCTACCGTCGCGGGCGCGCGCAGATGCGAGCCCAGTCAGAAGAGATCGAGGCGGCCGAGCACGAGGGCGTCCATGTCCGCACCGGAACAGTAATCAGCGAGGTGCTCGGCGAGGACGGTCGGGTGACCGGCGTCCGCGTCGTCGAGCAGGCGCCGGTGTCCGGCTCCGATGCCTGGGCCGACGTGCCCGCCAGCGAGATGACGGTGGCCGCCACCACAATCCTGGTGGCCATCGGTGAGGAGCCGGATCCGTCGATCCTGCCGGAGGGCGCGGGGATCGAGATCAGCGCCTTTGCGGGCATCGTGGCGGACCCGCGTACCCTCGCAACCGGGCCACGCCGGCGTCTTCGCGGGAGGCGACGTCGTCTCGGGGCCGAAGACGATCATCGACGCGGTAGCCTCCGGCCGACGCGCCGCGGGTGCGATCCACGAGTACCTCGCCCGCGTCGACGAATGGCGAGGCGGAGATCCTTCGCACCGTTCGCTACCGGACGCCGCCTGAGCTGAGCGTGAGCGTCGACCTGGCGCCTCGTCCCCGGGCCCGCACCGGCGAAGCCGATTACGAGGTCGGCTCGTTCGCGCCGACCCAGATCGGCTTCGACGAAGCCACGGCGCGCACCGAGGCGAGCCGCTGCTTCCGCTGTGACGCGGTCTACAGCTGCCCGACGGTGGAGGTGCGTGCGGGGCGCGGCCGCCCCCACCAGCGACCCGCCGGCGCCATTCCGACTCCACCCGAACCGACCAATCCGTCACCCCTCTCGACTGGAGGAGAACAATGACCCAGGATCAGGTACCTGGCTTCTTCGACGCGGGCGAGTCCTTCGTCGAGGGCACGATCGCGGCGGCGCTGGTGGCTATCTGGCTGCTCACGCTGGCGCTCCACCTTGCGCGACCGTACATGCTCACGAATCTGCGGAAGTTCACCCTGCGGCTGGGCGCCGACCTGTGGTGGATCATCTACGTCGCCTTGCGCGACCTGCTCCTTGTCCAGGTCTTCCTCGGCAGTTTCATCTTCTTCTACCCCGACGTGGTTGGTGGGACCGACTTGCCGATCACCGGTTCGGTTGCGGCCGCCTGCGCCTTCGCCGCACTACTCCTCAAACTCGTCTCGAAGGGCGAGGGAGACATGCGCTCGTTCCGCTGGCAGACGATCCTGCTCGGGATCGGATCCGTCCTCTACATCGGGCCGTATCTGCTCGGCGTTCAACTGACAGAGATCGACAACTCGTTCGCCAGCCAGCTGGCATCGATCTTTGTCTCGTCACAGAACCCCGGCTGGGGTCTCTGGCTGAGCTACCTGTCCGCGCTCGCGGTCGGCGTCATGGCGATCGTGGCCGTCATCTACAACCTGCGCCAGACGACCGGTCATCGGTCGCAGGCGACTGCCGCCTGATGAAGGAGTGCTTCGATGTTGTCTGCCGATGATCTCGCCACCGCGATGACCCACGAGGGGTCCGCGCTGGCTCGTCCTGTCGCTGGCGGCGGTCCTTCCGATCCTGTGGGCGTTCACCCTCGTGGTCCACTTCGCCCGACCCTACGTGGTGCGATTCCTCCAAACTCTGACCCTCCGCTTCGGCGGAGACGTCTGGTGGCTCTCCTACGTGCTGCATGCGGGACGCGCTCATGCTCATCACGCTCGCCCTCAGCATGGTCTTCCTCATGCCGAACCTCTACATCGGCCTTGGGCTGCCGATCACCGCGCCGCTGGCGGTGGTGGGGCTCTTCTGGGCGCTCCTCATCAAGCTGACCCGCGACGCCGATGACGACCCCGTCGCCTGGCGCTGGGTGAGCATCGTGCTCGTTATCAGCTCGGTCCTCTACATCGTCCCGCAGATCTACGGTCTCGAGGCAGCGGACCAGGTCGACGCGCTGAGCGGATTCGGCCTCGGATGGGTGCCCGATGCGCTGGCGGCCGCCAACCCCGATGCCGGCACGGTGAACGTCCTCGCATGGCCGATCGAGATCCTCAGCCTCGTGCTGGTGGCGCTCACGGGCGGGTACCTATTCACCCGGTTCCTCTCCCGCCTCGGCGCCGAAGAAGATGAGATGGCGGCCGAGCCCGGTACCTGAGCGTGGCCACCGACCCGGGCGCGGCGATGCCCGCCCGGGTCGAGCACGGGAGAAGAATAGGGGTCATTCGTCCGGGGAACGACACCTGTCAGTTGAGCAGCATTTCGGCGTTGGGTATACTGCGCCCCCGATCGGCCGCGCACCACCGGCCGAGCGACCACAGTGGGTAGGTTGAGCAGGTGGTGAGCTCCGCTGACTGTAGATCAGCCGTCTTTCGACTGTGGGGGTTCGATTCCCTCCCTGCCCACCAGCCTCTCCCTCCGTCGACATGGCACAATCGGCACGGCGCGCCCACGTAGCTCAGTTGGCAGAGCACTTCCTTGGTAAGGAAGAGGTCTCCGGTTCGAGCCCGGACGTGGGCTCCACACCACAGATCGCGAGGCGACGAGGATGCCGCAGTCTTCCCCCGGCTATTTCGTCTTCCGGCTCTCGGACGGCCGATGGGAGATGGCGGGTGAGGCCAACCGCCGGCCCGGGCGCACGGCGAAGGCGGCGCGTCGAGAGGCGATCGTCCAGGTGATCGGCCGTGAGCCGGATCCTGCGGAGCGCTTCGCGGTCGTACTGCGCAGCGAATGGCGAATCGGGACCGAGTACTGAGCGCAAGGCCACGTGAGTCAAGCACCAGGTTCGCCCAAATGACCTGAGAGCTGGA
>CAWEUD010000002.1:0-12404 GCA_963812115.1 uncultured Chloroflexia bacterium | reverse complement strand
GTGCCTACGCAACCGCCGTCCTCACCTCGCCCGCCTCCCCCGCCTTCGCCCCGCACCTCGACTTCTGGATCGCGCTGCCGCTGGTCCTCGCCATCACGGCGGCCATCGGCCTGACGATCGGCGCGCCGGTCCTGCGGCTGCGCGGCGACTACCTGGCGATCGTCACCCTGGGCTTCGGCGAGATCGCGCGCATCGTGCTCAATTCGAACTGGATGACTCCGTACGTGGGCGGCGCGCAGGGCATCCTCCAGGTCCCGGCACCGAAGTTCATCGACATCCCGGCGCTCTTCGGCGGCAACTTCGAGATCATCGACCTGCGCGACCCGGCGCGCCTCTACTACCCGATCCTGGCCGCCTGCATCGTGGCCGCCATCGCCGCCACATCCTTAGCCAGCTCACGCGTGGGACGTGCCTGGACGGCGATGCGCGAGGATGAGTCGGTGGCCGAGGCCACCGGGGTCAACACGATCAAGTACAAGCTGCTCGCCTTTTCGATGGGCGCCACCTTCGGCGGCCTGGCGGGGGCCTTCTACGCGGTCCGCATCGGGACCGTCTTCCCGCAGGAGCTGAACATCATCGTCTCGATCAACGCCCTGGCGCTGATCATCCTTGGCGGCATCGGCTCCATCCCGGGCGTCATCGTGGGCGCCGTGGTGCTCGTCGGCCTGCCCGAGCTGCTGCGCGAGTTCAGCGAGTACCGACTCCTGCTCTACGGCATCGTGCTGGTGGCGATGATGCTGCTGCGGCCGGAAGGCTTCCTGCCGAACCGCAGCCGGCGCGCCGAGCTCCACGAGGGCGAGGGGGATTCCGAGCCCGACTGGGACGAGAAGCGCTGGGACCACGAGAGCGGGAAGCCGACGCCGGAGCCCGAGATCACATGACCAGCCACGAGCCGATGGAGGATGAGCCGATGAACGCCGAGGCCACGGGCGCGCCCGAGACGGAAGCGACCTCCAGCAACGCCACCCGCGCGCGCCGGCGCCCGACGCCGATCCGATCCTGCGCGCCACCAAGGTCACGATGCGCTTCGGCGGGCTGGTCGCCAACCGCGACGTCGACTTCGAGATCCCGCGGCGCTCGATCGTGTCGCTGATCGGGCCGAACGGCGCCGGCAAGACGACCTTCTTCAACCAGATGACCGGGATGCTGACGCCCACCTCCGGCGACATCCGCCTCGACGGCGTCTCCATCGTCGGGCGGCCACCCCACAAGATCGTGGAGCTCGGGATCGGCCGCACCTTCCAGAACATCCGCCTCTTCAACGAGATGAGCGTGCTCGGCAACGTCATGGTCGGTCGTCACGCACGCATGAACGCCTCGTGGGTCGGCTCGCTCCTCCAGCTGCCCCAGGTGCGCGAGGAGGAAAAGCTGACCACCGACCGTGCGCGCGAGCTGCTGCAGGTGGTCGGCCTCGACCCGGCATACGAGGGCGAATGGGCGCGCAACCTCCCGTACGGCGACCAGCGGCGCCTGGAGATCGCTCGCGCGCTCGCCAGCGATCCCAAGCTCCTGCTGCTTGACGAGCCGACCGCCGGCATGAACCCGGGGGAGACGGCGGAGATGACGCGGCTCATCGGCGAGCTGCGCGACAAGCTGGACCTCGCGGTCCTCCTCATCGAGCACGACATGAAGGTGGTGATGGGCGTCAGCGAGCGGATCACGGTCCTCGACTACGGCGAGAAGATCGCCGAGGGATCGCCCGAGGAGATCCGGGCCAACCCGCGGGTCATCGAGGCCTACCTCGGCAAGCAGGCGACCGCCTGATGACGGTCGAGGAGAAGGTCGTCGTCGCCGATCCCGCCGCCGGCACGGGCGAGCGGCTGCTCGAGCTGGAGAACCTGCGCGTCTTCTACGGCAACATCGAGGCGCTCAAGGGCCTCACCTTGCATGTCAACCGCGGCGAGGTCGTGACGCTCATCGGCTCGAACGGGGCCGGCAAGAGCACAACGCTGAAGACGATCTCCGGCACGCTGCGCCCACGGACCGGGACGGTGCGGCTGGCCGGCAACGAGATCCAGGAGACCCCGCCGCACGAGATCGTGAAGCTCGGCATCGCCCACTCTCCGGAGGGCCGCAAGGTCTTCTCGCGGATGAGCGTGTACGAGAACCTGCAGATGGGCGCCTTCTCTCGCCAGGGCGAGAAGATCGACGATGACGTGGCGCGCGTCTACGACCTCTTCCCGCGGCTCAAGGAGCGGCGGTCGCAGAAGGCGGGGACCATGTCGGGCGGCGAGCAGCAGATGCTGGCCATGGGCCGCGCCCTGATGGCGGCACCCAAGGTGCTGCTCCTCGACGAGCCCTCGATGGGCCTCTCCCCCATCCTCACCGAGCAGATCTTCACCATCATCACCGAGATCAACAGCCAGGGCACCACCGTCCTCCTGGTGGAGCAGAACGCGCTCATGGCGTTCAACGTCGCGCATCGCGGCTACGTGCTGCAGACCGGGAAGATCCTGCTGCACGACACCGCCAAGAACCTCGCCGCCAACGAGCAGGTCCGGCAGGCCTACCTCGGCGAGATCTAGGCGCGCCCGCCGGAGCCGATGCCGACCGATCCCGCCGACGAGCCCCGGACGCCGAAGCCGCCGTCCGACTACCGCCCGGACCTGCGGCCGATGCTCATCCTGGCGGCGCTGCTGCTCGGGGTCATCATCGGCTGGCTGCTGCTGAGCCCGCTGATCCTGCCCGCGGCCTGACGCTCCGCGACGGGGTGCTCGGCCAGCCCGTGGCGGTATCCGCGAACTCGTTTCACGGGCGGGCGCGTGCGCTGAAGCCGATCCCCGCCCCGTACAGCACCAACGCCACGCCCACGGCCGCCGCGGCGATCCCCGGCGAGTCCTGCGGCAGCGGCATGAATCCAACCCCCCACAGCTCCCAGATCCGGTAGCCAAGAGCGGCCCCGGCGGCGATCCCCAGCGCCAGGTAGGCCCACGGCGCGTCCAGGATGAAGCCCCAGCGCCCGCGCATGTAGCCGATGTCGAGGAGCACGAGCGCCGCGATGGCGGCGCCGAAGATGATCATCCCCGGCCCCTCGAGGCCGATGCCGTGGGCGGCGGGAACGGGCACGCCGTTGACCGACTCGCCCCCGGCGCTCCACCAGGGCAGGAAGCCGGCGACCACCATGAGCAGGCTGCCGACCAGGATCGGGAAGCGGTAGCGTCGCCGCTCGGGCATCGGCTGCTCAGCCCTCCGGCGGAGCGGCCCCGTAGACCGAAGGCTTGAGGACGCCGATGTACGGAAGGTTCCGGTACCGCTCGTCGTAGTCGAGGCCGTACCCGATCACGAAGCGGTCCGGGATGGTGAATCCGATGTAGTCGATGTCGATCTCCGCCAGCCGGCGCGCCGGCTTGTCCAGCAGGCAGCAGATGCGAATGGAGGCCGGGTTGCGGTCGCGAAGGTACTTCAGCAGGTAGTTGAGCGTCAGGCCCGTGTCGATGATGTCCTCGACCACGATCACGTCGCGCCCCGCGATCGGCTTCGAGAGGTCCTTCAGGATCCGCACCTGGCCGCTCGTCTCGGTCGATGCACCGTAGCTGGAGACCTCCATCAGGTCCAGGGAGACGGACATGTCCATGGACCGGATCAGGTCGGCAAGGAAGATGATCGAGCCCTTCAGCACGCTGACCAGGACCGGATCGCGTCCGGCGTATTCGCTCGCGAGCTGTCCGCCGAGCTCGGCCACGCGGTCAGCGATCTGCTGGCCGGAGAGCAGAATCTCCTCCACGTCGTCGTGGATCGAGCCGGTCAACCGATCGCTCGTCGTGGTATTCATCGGTCAGTCCTTGCCGCCGGAGCGGTCGTTCAGGGGTCCGCTGCCGTTCATGGCCGCGACATCGGCCAGGAAGTCAAGACGGCCGTACTTGAGCATCAGTGCCTTGAAGTCCCTCGCGTAGAACAGCTTCACCCGCAGTTCCGGGTAGAGCTGTCGGAGGTAGCGGAGCTTCCGGTTCTTGCGCCTCACCAACGACTGCTTCAGCGTCGTCAGCTCCACGTACAGGTCCACCTCGGGCAGGTAGAAGTCCGGCGCGAAAGACTCGGTGACCGCGCCGTCGGCATTCCAGGAGATGGGGAAGGTGTCGGGTTCGTATCGCCATGGCACCTGGTAGAAGTCGAGGATGCGCGCCAGCTCCGCTTCGCTGTCGTGCGCGAACCGAGGTGACGGAGCGTCGATCAGTGTCGCCGCCACCTACCCCTCGATCCTACCGTCATCACGGCATGGGAACCGCATCGGCGACGAGTATATGCGCGCGACTTATCCACATTCTCCCGAACAGTGCGTGAATTCGTGGAAAAGCCACCTTGTTCTCCACGTCGCATGGGCGTATGGTCGCCGTCCTGCTTCCCCGGCGGCCGAGTACGGTAACCGGGCGCCCGCGGGGCCGATGCGAGAGCCGGCCGTCCAGACCGCGAGCGACCGGGAAGACCGAAACGCCACCGGAGGAGGCATTTCCTTTTGGCCCACGAACCGCCGGCCGCTGACGCAGGTGCCGTCGATGCCGCGGCTGCGGCGCACCGGGAGCTCGACCGACTCCTGGCGGACCTCCCAACCCTGGCGGCGCGCCTGCCGGACGGGTACACGACCAGCGTCGAGGCGTACATCCGCCTCCTCCTCGAAGCGAACGCCAGGCTCAACCTGACCCGCCTGGTCGCGCCGGCCGACGTTGCGCGCCTCCACGTCCTGGACGCGCTCGCCGCGCTGCCGCTGATCAATGCAGCCTCCCCGGCAGCGGTCGTCGACCTGGGTTCTGGCGGCGGCGTGCCGGCCATCCCGCTGGCCCTGGCACGTCCCGATATCGAGTGGGTCATGGTCGATTCGGTCCGTAAGAAGGCCGCCACGCTCCAGGATTTCATCGTCGCCCTCGGGCTACGCAACATGCGCGTCGTCGCCGAACGGGCCGAGATCCTCGGCCGCGACCCCGCCCATCGCGCGCGCTACGGGCTGGCCACCGCACGTGCCTGTGCTGTCCTGCCGGTGCTGGTGGAGCTTGCACTGCCGCTGGTCCTGGTCGGCGGGACGCTGCTGGCGTGGAAGGGGCCGCTGCAACCGCAGGACGACGAGCTGCGGCGCGGCCGCGTCGCGGCCGGACAGCTCGGGGCTGGCCACGTGACGGTCCACGACGCCGGCCCGCAGGCGCTCGGCGACCACACCTTCGTGGTCGTCCCCAAGGTGTCCGCCACGCCCGCCCGCTACCCGCGTCGGCCGGGAGAGCCCGGGCGCCGGCCGCTCGGCTGACGCGCCGGGCGCTGCTGGGCGGCCCCGAGGCGGGCCGGGAGGGCGGGGGCCGCCGCCTTATCGCCCACGCTGATGATCTGGAGAACGAAGCCGCCCCGCGCAGCGATTCGAGGTCCCTCGTTCTCCATCTCATCGCGCCCACTGATGAATCGGCGCCCGCGTGGCCCTTCGTTCGCCAGTTCATCGGTCCGGCTGATAACCAGCCACCCGGGAAGGTCACCCGGGGATGGCCCGGGACCGGCAGAGACACTCCACTGACGGAGGTTCGCGGAGCGCTCGGTATACTCGCGGACCATGCGACTCGCCGTCCTTTCGGACATTCATGCCAACCTTGCCGCGCTGGAGGCGGTCCGTGCCGACCTGCGGGGAGTCGACGAGGTCTGGGTGCTGGGCGACACCGTCGGGTACGGCCCACGGCCAAACGAGGTGATCGCCGCCCTGCAGGAGATGGGCGCTCGCAGCGTGCTCGGCAACCACGACGGCGCCGCCATCGGGACGGTCGACACCAGCTGGTTCAACCCCGATGCGGCACGCGCCATCGAGTGGACCGTCGGCGTGATCGACGAGAACAGCCGCGCCTACCTCGCCACGCTGCCCGAGATCAGGGTGGATGGTGAGCTGACCGCCGTGCATGGGTCGCCGCGCAACCCGATCTGGGAGTACATCACCGGCTCGGACGTAGCCGGCGAGAACCTCCCCGCCTTCGACACCCGCGTCTGCCTGTACGGCCACACGCACGTGCCCGCCGTCTTCCAGGCCGATGATGGCGTGATCACACCGGTTGCCGCCCTTCCCGGAGCGCCGGTCTCCATCGCGACGGGCCGCTCGCTGGTCAACCCCGGATCGGTGGGGCAGCCGCGTGACGGCAACCCGGCCGCCTCGTACCTCGTGCTCGGCATCGAAGCCGCCGAGGTCGAGTTCCGGCGCGTCGCGTACGACATCGACGTGACCCAGCGACTGATGCGCGAGGCCGGCCTCCCAGCGCGCCTGGCGGAGCGCCTCACCTACGGCCGCTGAGCCGATGCCTCGATGGCTGACCGTCGCTGGCATGGCGCTCGGCTGTTTGGTGCTCGCCGCCTGCGGAGGGGGCGGCACGGCCGTGCCGTCGGCCGCCGATTCGCAAGCACCCGTCCTGGCGCTGGCAAACCTCCAAGTGCAGCCCGCGGAGCGCCGCGAGGAATCGGTGGCGCTGGCCTTCGACCGCGAGGCCGCTGCCGCGCTGCTGGAGGAGGTTCCCGATGACCTGGATCTCGATGCCCAGGCGGTCGTCTGCGTCTTCCTGGGACCTCGCCAAACGTCGGGCTGGAGCCTCGACCTGCGCGCCGCGACGCTGACCGGGAGCACGGTCGAGATCGCCGCCAGGGAGAACGCACCACGCGGCAACACGCGACCCGAGGTCACCTACCCCGCCGACTGCGGCCTGCTGACCCGAGCAGCCCTGCCCGCCGGCGAGCTGCTGGTGCGCGCGGACGACACGATCACCGGCGAATTCATCGCCGAGACGACCGTGGTGGTGCCGGAGGCATCGAACGTGCCGTGACGGGCGCGTAGGATAGCTATCGCATGATCTTCGGACGCCATCCAGAGAAGCGTGCACCACTGCTCACCTTCCAGCGCATCCTGGTGCCGCTGGCGGGCACGGAGGCCGACGAGCCTGCGTTGCGACTGGCCGCTCTGCTGGGCAAGAGTTCCGAGGGACAGGTCACGCTGCTGCACGTCATCGAGGTTCCCTTCGAGCTGCAGCTCGACGCGGAGGACCACGAGGCCATCGCCTTCGCCGATGAGGTCCTCGGCAGGGCCGAGGCGTTCCTCCTCGAGCGGGAGATCGAGGTGCGCACTTCCATCTCGCAGGCGCGTGCAGCTGGCGCTGCCATCGTCGACGATGCGGTCGAGCAGCGTGCCGACCTGATCATCATGGGGCTACGCTATAAGAAGCGCTTCGGCGGAGGGTGGGACGCCGGGCGCACGGTTCCGTACGTGATGCGCAACTCGACCGCCCCGGTCTGGGCCCTGCGCGACGAAACAGAGGATCTGGCTCACACGCCATGAGGGTGATCATCATCGGCTGCGGGCGCGTGGGCGCCCAGACGGCCACCGAGCTCGACAAGGCCGGGGAGCACGTCACGGTCATCGATACCGACCAGCGTGCCTTCAACCGGCTGCCGGAATCGTTCGGCGGCGTCACCGTCCGCGGATCCGGCGGTGACGAGGACGTCCTGCGCGGGGCGGGCGCCGAGATGGCGGACCTGCTCATGGCACTCACCGAGGGTGACAACCGGAACGCCATGGCCGCCCAGCTGGGGAAGCACGTCTTCGGCATCCCGCGCCTCGTCGCCAAGATCAACGACCCGATGCGCGCCGAGGCCTACCGCTCCCTGGGCCTGTTCACCATCTGCCGCACCTCCATCCTGGCCGATGCGCTGGTGGCGGCCGCGACCGACCCCAGCTCCGACCACTTCGTGCTGCCACCGACGGCCGAGCCGCTGCGCGGTGCGCCGGTGGCCGGCTCGAAGGCCGAGGCCAGGGCCAAGGCCCTGGAGGCCATCGACGAGGCCGATGCATCGGCCCCCGAAGAGGAGCAGTAGCCATGTACGTCGTGGTGGTAGGGGGTGGCAACGTCGGCTACTACCTGACCAAGGAGCTGCTCGCCGCCGGGCACGAGGTGGTGATGATCGAGAAGCACCCGCCCCGGGCACGCCAGATCGCCGACGAGCTGGGCAGCATCGTCATCCCCAACGATGGCTGCGAGGGGCGCTACCAGGCGGAGGCCGGCATGGGCCGCGCCGACGTCGTGGCGGCGGTCACCGGCGACGACGAGGACAACCTGGTGGCCTGCCAGGTGGCCAAGATGCGCTTCAACGTCCCGCGCGCCATCGCGCGCGTCAACAACCCGAAGAACGAGCATCTCTTCCGCCAGCTGGCGATCGACGAGACGGTGAGCCCGACGCGGACGATCCTGGGCGTCATCGAGCACGAGATCCCCATTCACGACCTCCTCCACCTGACCGAGCTGGAGCGAGGCGAGCTGCAGATCGTGGAAGCGCAGCTGGACGCGGACTCGCCGGTGGTCGGCCGCGAGCTGCGCGAGGTCAACCTCCCGGAGGGCAGCCACATCGCGGTCGTCATCCGTAACGAGCGCGCGCTGGCCGTTCGGCCCGAGACCCGGCTGCTCGACGGCGACAAGCTGCTGGCGGTGACCTCCGCCGACCAGGAGGCGGAGCTGCGCTCGCTGCTGATCGGCGAGTGACCCCCGCCCCGGGGCGGGTGCTGCGGCTGGCGGTCCTGGCCTGGGGCCTCGGAGACATCGCGCTCGGCAACTCGGCCGCCGGGCTGGCCTGGCTGGCCGCGGAAGTCCTCGGGCTGGCCGCCGTCGGCGTCACGTCCGTCGTCTTCGCCGACACCACCTGGTACCTCCTCCCATTCCTACTCGGCGTTCTCTTCCTGGTGGCATGGGCCGGGCAGGCCGTCTTCGCCTACCGTCGCGCGCAGCGGGCGCAGGGCGCGACGCCACCCACCGCCGCGCGTTCGCCGGCGCTCACCATCGCCTGGCTGGCGCTCCCGCTGCTCTTCTGGGCGACCGGGTTCTGGGTGGTGGCGGGCGAGGCTGCCACGCCGGCGGCGGTCATGGATCGGTTCGTCAGCGGCTGGGCCGGTGCCGATCTCGACGGCGTGGGCGGCGAACAGGAGATGGTCCGCGAGGCGGCGGCTGCCGGGCTCGATCGGCTCGGACGGCTATGCCGCAGCGGCGCCCTCGCCGAGGATTGCGCCTCTGCACCGGAAAACCTGCTGCGCGACATCCGGGTGCGAATCGAGATGACCGGGGACGGCCGCGCCACCGCGGTGGCCGAGCTCGTCCGCTTCGAGCGCCGGCCGTCCTCCATCCTCGGCTTCATCCAGGCGACCGAGCTGGTGCCGGTGCCGGTCGAGTCGATCCTCACCATCCGGCTGGCGACGGTACCCGTCGCGCTGGGGGCGGTGCGCTGGATCATCGTGAACGCCGAGACCGGCTGATGGGTACCAATGACATGACGCGCGCACCCGCGCCGGTGGACGAGGACCTCCGGCGCGTCCGGGGCGATCGGTTCCTGGAGGACGTGGGGGAGGCGGTTGCCCGCGCGGTCGTCGGCGCTGAACGGCCGCTGCGGCTGCTGGCCACCGCCCTGCTGGCCGAGGGACACGCGCTGGTCGAGGATGTTCCGGGCGTCGGAAAGACGCTCCTGGCGCGGGCGTTCGCCGCCTCGCTGGGCCTCGGCTTCGCGCGGGTGCAGGGCACGCCCGACCTCCTGCCAACCGACGTCACCGGCTCGAGCATCCCCGACGGGCAGCGCTTCCGCTTCGTGCCCGGCCCCGTCTTCACCAACGTGCTGCTCGTTGACGAGATCAACCGCGCCACGCCCCGGACGCAGTCCGCTCTGCTCGAGGCGATGCAGGAGCGGCAGGTCAGCGCCGAGGGCGAGACGCGTCCGCTCCCCGACCCGTTCCTGGTCCTCGCCACGCAGAACCCGGTCGAGCTGGAGGGAACGTTCGCCCTCCCCGAGGCGCAGCTCGATCGCTTCCTGCTGCGGATCCAGCTGGGCTACCCGGAAGAGGAGGCGGAGCGACGCATCGCCTCGCGTCACCAGGCGTCGGCAGAGCCGCTGGATCGGGTCGAACCGGTCGCCAGCGCCAGCGACGTCTCGGCGCTGCGCGACGCCGCGCGGCGGGTCCACGTCAGCGAGGAGGTGGAGCGCTACCTGGTCGCGCTGGTGCGCGCAACGCGCCAGCACGAGGACGTGCGGCTGGGCGCGTCGCCACGCAGCAGCGTGGCACTCTACCGGGCCGCGCAGGCCCAGGCCCTGCTGGATGGCCGCGACTTCGTCCTTCCCGATGACGTTCGCACGCTGGCGCCGGCCGTCCTCGAGCACCGGCTCCTGCTCGACGTGGATCGCGAGCTGCGCGGGGCGACCGTCGGCGGGGTCATCGAATCCGCGCTGGAGCAGGTCCCGCTGCCGCTCGTCGACGAGCCCGGCTGAGTTCGTGGGCGCCTGGGTCGCAGTCGCGGTCCTGATTGCCGTCCTGGCGGTGATCGCGTCCGCTCCCGGCGCGCTGCTGGTTGCGGTCGTCACGCTCCTCTACGCATGGCTGACCCGGCTCTGGTCGCGCTTCGGGGTCCAGCGCGTGTCGTACGAACGGCGGCTGGGGACGAGGCGTGCCGTCGCTGGCGACAGCGTGCCGCTCGATGTCACCATCTGGAACCGCAAGCCGCTGCCGCTCCCGTGGGTCGCGGCGGACGACCTGGTAACCGATGGGCTGGAGGTCCGAGAGCGCCCGCAGCTCGACCGCGACAACGAGGTGCAGGGACGCCGGATCATGCACAACGCGTGGTCGCTGGCCTGGTACGAGCGCGTCGTGCGCCACTTCCATCTCGACGCGGTGCGCCGGGGCGTCTACGAGTTCGGCCCGGTCCGCATCCGCGTCCGCGACATGCTCGGCCGTGACGCGGTCGAGGCCGCGCTCGAGCTGCCGGACCGGCTGGTCGTGGCGCCGCCGGCCCTGCCCGTGCGGCGCAGCGGCACCGAGTCCTCGCCCATCGGTGACCGGCGGGCACGCCGGTCGCTCTTCGTGGATCCGGCCCTCTACTCCGGGGTCAGACCGTTCCAGCAGGGCGACTCCCTGCGCCGCGTCCACTGGCGAGCGACGGCGAGGCTGGGCACGCCCGTCAGCCGCCGCTACGAGCCGGCCCAGGGTCGCGAGGTGCTGCTTGCGCTGGACGTCCAGACCCTGCCGGGCCCGCACTGGCAGATGACCTGGGACGAGGTCGCGTTCGAGGCGCTCTGTACGACGGCGGCGAGCACTGCGCGCCACCTGCTGGCGCAGGGCGCGAGCGTGGGCGTGGCCGCCGCCAGCTTCACCGGGACGCCGCAGCGCTACGCCTGGCTCGCCCCCCAGGCGTCGGCCAGCCAGCTGGCACGCGTCGGTGGCCTGCTGGCACGCATCGGGCCGATCAGCTCGGCCCCGTTCGGCGGCCTCCTGACGTGGCTCACCCGCCGGGTCGCCCCGGGCGCAACGATCCTCGTGCTCTCCGCGCGCGATCCGGGCATCTTCGTACCGTCGCTGCAGCGCCTCCGCGCCAGCGGTTACGGCATCGAGCTCATCTCGACCGGCGCCGATGCGCCAGACCATGTCCGGCGAGCGCGCTCGGCGGGCATCGGCGCCAGGTCTGCCTCCTTCAGCCCCGGACCGGAGCATCCGCATGCGATTGTCATGGGGCGCTAGGTACCTGCTCCCCGCCGCCCAGGTCGTGGCGGAGGGCAGCTGGCTGGCGGTCGCCTACGCCGCCCTGCAGGCGTTGACCGGGGAGCCGGCCCGGCTCGGGCCGTTGGAGCTGGCGGTCTTCGCCTGGGCCGGAATGGCATGGGGTCGCCGCAGCGGCTGGCGGACGCCGTCGATCGAGGCCCTGGGGCTGCCGGCGCTCGCCCTGGTGGCGGGGACCCTGGGCTGGATCATCGATCCCGGCGTGCGCCAGGCCCTCCTGGCCGGTGACCCGCTGGTCGCCCTCAGTCTCCACGGCCCCGGATGGGTGGCGGCGATCGCTTTCTGGCGCGGCGAGGTGCATCGGTCGCGGGAGGACGACGACGCGATCCAGGACCGTCTCCTGCGCTGGGCGATCCCGGGCCTGGCGATCCCGTGGGCGGTGGGGCACCTGGCCACGGAGGGCGCACTGGAGCAGGAGTTTGCCGCGGCCGCCTTCGTCGGGACCGTCTTCTTCGTGGCATCGTCCTTCATCGCCATGGGCCTCGCGCGCCTCGAGGCGGTCCGTGCCTCGACAGGGAGCGACTGGCGTTCGAACCGCTCCTGGATCGGGCTCGTGGTGGTGGTGGCGCTGGCGGTGACGCTCGTCTCCGTGCCGGCCGCCGCCATGCTCGACGTCCCGGCGCGCAGCCTCATGGTGGCCCTCCTCGGCCCGCTGCAGAGCGTCCTGCTCGTCCTCCTGCTGCTGGCCACGCCGATCATCGTGGTTGCCGCCGCCATCGCCGACGTCGTCGGCCCGCTGCTGCCGGAGGGCATCACCCTGGAGGGCCTCCGGCTGCCGAACTTCGGCGTCGACGGACGCGAGATTGTCAGCGCGGCGCCGGTGCTCGTCTTCTACGTGGTCGTGGTGCTCATCCTGGTCGTCGAGCTGGCAATCGTG
>CAWEUD010000001.1:0-23622 GCA_963812115.1 uncultured Chloroflexia bacterium | reverse complement strand
GCGGCGAGTGCGGCGTCAGGCATCGGCGAGGAACTCGATATATGCCGGCATCCACATCTCGCGCGCTCTCCCAAGGGGCGGTAGTGTGTCGCCGATGGTAGATCGGTCGGGCGTGCGACGATCCGGGTTGCGGTCGATCCCCCTCCACCCGGTGCTCGTCGCAATCGTTCCAGCGCTCTTCCTGTTCGCGGAAAACGCGGTCCAGGAGGTGACCTTTGATCCGCTCTGGCCGCCATTGGCGATCTCGCTCGCGATCGGGGTCGGGGCGATGTTGGTCAGCCTGGCGCTGCTGCGGGACGTGCAGCGCGCACCGCTGCTGGCGAGCTGGTCACTGCTCCTCTTCTTCTCGTTCGGCGATGTCTGGAACCTGGTCGTTGGTGTCTTCGACGGGCGCCGCTACCTGGTCGCGGCCTACCTGGCGATCGGGCTGCTGGGCGCGGTGGCGATCTGGCGTGGGCGCGGTTGGGTGCCCAATGCGAACCGTGCGCTGACCGTCGCATCAGCGCTGCTCGTCGCGTTCAACATGGTCAGGATCGGCGGCTGGGCGGTCGGCTCATCACTTGCCGAGGGACCCAGCACGCCGCCGCCCATCAGAGTGGTCGCCCCCGAACATCCGCGAGACATCTACTACATCATCCTCGACCGATACGCGAACGCCGAGACGCTGCAGCGCCTGTACGGCTTCGACAACACACCCTTCCTCGATGCGTTGCGCGAGCGCGGCTTCACCGTCGCGGCCGACAGCTGGGCCAATTACTGGAAGACCGCCTTCTCGCTCGACAGCTCGCTCAGCATGAACTACCTGGACGGCCCGGCTCTGAAGGTCTCCGACCCGCCGACCTTCGGGCCGGTCTTCGCCGCCCTTCGCGACCACCTGGTGGTGCCACAGACGCTCGTCTCGTTGGGCTACGAGTATGTCCATATCGGCAACTACTGGGAACCGACCGCCACCAACGTGGACGCGCACCTCGTCCTGCGCTACGAGGAGGGTTCTGAGTTCAGCTCCGCCCTGTGGTCGACCACGGCGCTCATGCTGCTCTCCCCACTGGGCCGCCAGGACAGCGACCCCGAGACGATCCAGCTCGACCAGGACGCTCGCGGGCACGCGCTCTTCGGCTTCGACGCACTGGAAGGTGCCGCGGTCGGCCGGGGCCGACCTATGTCTTCGCCCACCTGCTCGTCCCACACCCGCCCTACGTGTTTGATACGGACGGGAGCATGCCGACGCCCGAGGAGCGGGCGCGGCGCAGCGAGCGCGAGGAATACGTCCGCCAGCTGCAATGGACGAACCAGCGTGTCCTGGCCGCGCTCGATCGGATCTTGGCCGTGCCGGATGACCAGCAGCCGATCGTCATCCTGCAGGCGGACGAAGGGCCCTGGCCCGCGCCCTTCACGGCGAATCAGCACGGCTTCCCGTGGCTGGAAGCCACGCCGGACGAGATCCAGCAGAAATTCGGCATCCTCAACGCGTTCCACCTGCCCGGCGTTGATGCGGCCGCCGCGGGGGTGACCGATCAGCTCAGTCCGGTAAACGAGTTCCGGGTCGTCTTCAACGCCTACTTCGGCGCCAGCCTGCCGCTCCTGCCCGACGTGACGTTCCTCTCCCCGGATTACGCGCGCATGTACGATTTCGTCGAATACCCCAGGCCCTAGGTCGGCAGCGAGAAGTTCGCCATCTGCCGGTTGGAGGATCCGCCGGACGGCGCGTCCGCGTGGAGAGCCTCCACGACGCCGGCCATAGCCTGGATTGAGCGGATCCGGTCGGTTGCAGTCCGCCCGGCACCATTGCAGCGGACCTCGTCGAACCCCAGCTCCCCAAGCTGCAGCAGCTGGCGGCGATCTCATCCGGGCCCGCCCGCGACGACCGCTCCGGCTCCGGGGCGACACCCAGCGGGTCGAGGAGTAGAGGTCCAGCGAGCGACGCAGGCTGGCTCGGGTCGCGGTCAACCGTCACGCAATGCCGGTCCAGCTCGTCAAGCATGCCGCGCAGCTCGTCGCGGTCCGGCGGCCCCGCGCTCCACCAGTTCCAGCCGTCCGCGTAGCGGGCGGTCAGCTGCATCATCTTCGGCCCGCGCGCGGCGATGACGATTGGCGGTCCCGTGCGGCCGCGGGCCGCGCGGCACGAGCTCCGCGCCCCGCGCAAACTGGTACTGGCCCTCGAAGTCGACGCGCCCGTCCGCAGCAGCGCGTGGATGATCTGGATCGTCTCCGAAACCGCGCGAAGCGCTGGTCGGCGCGCATCCCGAACTGGTCGTAGTCCAGGTGTTCCCGAGACCGATGCCCAGGATGAACCGGCCGCCTGCCACCTCGTCCAGTGTCTCCGCAATCTTGGCCACCATGCCCGGCGGCCCGATACGGCGCGTTGATCACCGAGTGCCCGATCTCGATGCGCGACGTTGCGGCGCACAGCGCGCCCGCGATCGAGACCGATTCCCAGAAGCCCACCGTCCCGTCGTCGTCGCGGTAGAGCAGCCCGTCCTCGACCACCGCGAGGTCGAATCCGGCGTCCTCCGCCGCGCGGACCTCGTCCCGCAGCTGGTCCCAGGTTGGCGCCCGGTCCTTGGTTCCGTGCAGCCCGATGACGATCCCGATCCGCACTCGCCTCCTCCGTTCTTCCGCTTCGTCGATCCGTGCGGACGGTAGGATGGGGTCCTAAACCGCCCCTAAATCGCGGTGCCCAGCGGGAGGGTGGGATGCGGTTCGCCGTCCTGGGACCATTGCTGGTGACCGGGCGCAGCGAGGTCACGCTCGAGCGCCGGTCGCATCGGCGCCTGCTCTCGATCCTGCTCTTCCAGGCCGGGCGCGCCATCGAGACCGATATCCTGATCGATCGATTCTGGGGCGATTCGGCCCCGCCCATCGGCCCGCGCCGCGCTGCAGACCCACCTCTCCCAGCTGCGGCGACTGCTGGGCGACGGGGTCGTCACGACCGAGCCCGCGGGCTATCGGCTCGACCTGGCGCAGCACCAGCCTTCGACCTCCGTCGAATTCGAGCGCCTGGCCGACGCCGCCCGCGCCGCCTCCGAACGTTCGGCCTGGTCGGAGGCCGATGAAGCAGCCGGCCCGGCGCTGGCGCTGTGGCGCGGGCGGCCCTTCACGGAGCTCGAGTACGACGACTTCGCGGTCCCCGAGATCACCCGCCTGGACGAGCTCCGGGCGGAGGTCATCGAGATGCGCGGGGAGGCCCTGCTGGCCCTGGGCCGCAACGAGGAGGCGCTCCCCGACCTCGAGCGATTCGTGGACGAGTATCCGTACCGCGAGCGCCTGCTGCAGCATCTCATGCTGGCCCGTGTGCGCGTCGGCCGCATCACGGAGGCGCTGGCCGCCTACCACGAGGCGCGCGCTCGGCTCGACGAGATCGGGCTGGAGCCCGGCCCGCGCCCTGCGCGAGCTCGAGGAGCGCATCCTCCGCGAGGACCCGGCGCTGGTCCCGCCACGCATCCGCCACAACCTCCCCGCCCGCCTGACGAGCTTCGTCGGGCGCGAGCCGCGAGTGCCGCGAGCTCAACGAGCAGCCTCGGCGCACCCATCGGCTCGTCACGCTGACCGGCGTGGGCGGGTCGGGCAAGACGCGCCTGGCCATCGAGGTGGCCGAGCTCGTGATCGAACGGTTTCCCGGACGGCGTCTGGCTGGTTGACCTCGCCGGGATCAAGCGACCCCGAGCTGGTGGCCAACGAGGTGGCCATCGTCCTGGGCCTGCGCGGCGAGCAGCCGTCGGTGGCGGCGGCCCTGTCGAATCCCTCCGCAATCGCGCCGTGCTCATCCTGCTCGACAACTGCGAGCACGTTCTGGCGCCATGCGCGCAGCTGGTCGAACGACTCGTGAACGCCGGCCCGGGGGCGACCGTCCTGGCCACCAGCCGCGAGGCGCTGGGGGTCGGCGGGGAGCTCGTCTACCCGGTGCCGCCGCTGGCAACGCCGACGCCGGAGGAGGAGGGGGCCGAGGTGGCTGGCCACGACGCTGTGCGCCTGTTTGCGGACCGGGCCGCCCTCAGCGCTCCGGGATTCACCATCACCCCCGACAACGCGATCACGGTGGCCAGCATCTGCCGCCGGCTGGACGGCCTGCCGCTCGCGATCGAGCTTGCCGCCTCGCGCATGAGCTCGCTGTCGCCGGAGGACGTGGCGGACCGGCTCGACAACCGCTTCCGTCTCCTGGCGCGGAGCCAGCCGACCTCACCCGCGCGGCATCAGACCCTGGACGCCACGGTGGGCTGGAGCTACGACCACCTGTCCGATGCCGAGCGCGCACTGTTCGCGCGTCTGTCCGTCTTCAGCGGCGGCTTCACGTTGGAGATGGTCGAGGCGATCTGCACGGATGTGCGCGTCCCACCCGCGCAGGCCGCGTCGCTGACGGCGGCGCTGGTGGACAAGTCGCTGATCGTGATCGTCGAGACCGGCGGGGCCGACGGTACCGGCTGTTGGAGACGATCAAGGACTACGCGCGCGCGCGGCTGCGCGAGACCGGGCGCGGAGGCCGAGTTTCCGCGCCGGCACGCGGACTGGTTCCTGGCCCTGGCCGAGGAGGCGACGCAACATCTCGAGGACGAACGCCAGCTCACCTGGCTCGATCGCCTCGACGCCGAGCGCGACAACCTGCAGGCCGCGCTCGACTGGTCCCGTGCACGCGCGCGAGTCGCGGCACGTGGCCGCCCTCGCCGACGCGCTGGGCTGGTATCGCACCAAGCACGGCCAGTTCGCGCAGGGAACTGCCGACGTCCGCCTGGCGCTCGACCATCTTGGCGAGGAGCCGGAGCGCGAAGCCGCTCTCCGCGTGCGGCTTGCGGGCGCGCTCTACAGCACCGGTGAGGAGCACGCGGCGCTCGAGGAGGTGAGCCGCGCGCGTGACCTGGTGACGGGACGCGAGCCATCGGCCGCGAAGGTCCGGGCGCTGACCGAGTACGCGGACCTCCACCTGCGCATCGTCCAGGAGGATCCACAGGAGGCGATCGCGGCGGCTCGGGAGGCGGCGGCCACTGCGGGCCAGATCGGCGATCGCTCGGCGGAGCTCCGCGCGCTCCGGATGCTGGGTAGCGCGCTGGCCGCGGCGGGGGAGGTCGAGGAAGGGGTCACCCACCTGCGGAACGCGCTTGCCATCGCCAGGGAGCTCGGCGCGCCGACCGGCATCCTGGGCGTCTACATGCGGCTCTATATCGCCATGGTCGAGTTCGCGCGTGACGAGCGCGCGGCGAAGGTGCTGGCGGAGGAAGCGCTCGCCTGGCTCGACGACGGCGGCGAGCGCCTGGGTGGCGCGGCCAGCCTCGTGGAATGGATCTGCTACGGCGCCATCAAGAGTGGCGACTGGTCACAGGCCGAATCGACCCTGGCGCGCGCCGCCAGGCTTCCATCTCGAGGGGTCGGTCCGCTCCTCGATGTACACCCTCCGCACGACGCTGCGCTGGATGCAGGGACGCCTGGACGATGCGGCAGAGGCGGCGGAGGAGCTGCGCACGTCCGTGCGAGCGACACGCTATTTTCGCGTGCTCTACCCGCTCATCGCCGAGATACGGGCCGACCAGGGGCGCCTGCGGGAGGTGCGACAGGTCGCGCAGGAGCACTGGGCGGCGGAAGTGCGCGAGGCGGAGGAGGCGACCAAGGTGGGTACCCTCGGCGTGCTCATCCGCGCCGAGGCGGACGCGGCGGATGAGACGAGCGGCGACCAACGAGAGGAGCATATCCAACACGCGCACGCCGCCATGGATCGCATCCGCGAGCTCATGGACCGCTTCCCGCCGCGCGTCCTAGCCGGTTTCCGCCTCGAAACCCCGGAGACCTTTCTGCTCCTGGCCGAGGCCGAACTCTCGCGCGTCGTTGCGCCGGAACCAGAGCGCTGGCGCCGCGTCATCGGCGTCGCCTCCTTCGAGTATCGGCGCGTGTACGCGCGCTGGCGGCTGGGCGAGAGCCTGCTGGCCCGCGGACGCGGCGCCGGCGGTCGCCGTGAGATCGCCGCGGCGCACGCGCGCGCCATCGCGCTGGGAGCCGTGCACCTCCGTGGTCGGATCGCGGCCGCCGCTGCGGGCCACGGCATCGATCTCGATGCTTCGCCGCGTCGGAGGCGCTAGAAGACGCCGTCTGGATCGTACGTCGCCTTGATCGACTGCAGGCGCGCGGTGTTCTCGCCGTACACGGCGCTCATTCGGTCGAGGTCGTCCAGACCCATGTAGTTGGCATAGATGCCGCCGGTGCCATACGGCTGCATCGCCTCGTGGAAGCGTCGCGCCCATGCGATTGACGGCTCGTCCCGGGCCGGATCATCCCACCCGGCGCCGGCGGCGAAGTTGTACGCCGCGGCACGATGGGGGAAGGCGGTCTCAGAGGCCGTGCGTTCACCCATGGCGCCACCCAGCGCCTCGAAGAAGGCGGCGCTGTACGGCCCCGGAAGCGGATCCGCCTGCTCAACGAACGTCTCGATCGCCCCGTCTGGCAGGCCCTCCAGGTATTCCGACTTCCAGAAGAATCGCTTACCAGCCGGATTGGCCGCGTCGAAGCTCTGCTGCAGGGTCGTGTAGGGCATCGGCGTGAGCATGCTGAACATCGGGTCGCCGAACTCCGTCAGCGGCTTCAGCGCGGCCAGCCCCGCGTCGACCTCGCCGCAGTGGCTGGCGACGATCGCGATCGCTGTCGAGCCGTGGTACTGCCGTGGGGAATGGCTCGACCGGGCGGCACGTTGACCGCCAGCAGGTAGCAGCCGATCTCGGGGGCCATCTCGGCCGTGAACTCGCGGTAGAACCGCACCGCATCCAGGGCGCCCGCGTACGGGATGAAGACCTGGGCGACCGCAAGCTCGGGGCCCATCCGGTGCAGCGAGAAGTCCATGCTCGCCACGATCCCGAATCCGCCGCCCCCACCGCGAAGCGCCCAGAACAGATCGGGGTGTTCCTCCGCGCTGACTGAAACCAAGCTCCCGTCCGCGATCACGACCTGCGCGCCGATCAGGTTGTCGGTCGCAAGGCCATAGCGTCGCCCCAGGAAGCCCATTCCGCCTCCGAGGGTCAGGCCGATGACTCCGGTGGTGGAATCGGTGCCGCCGGTCGTGGCCAGCCCGAAGGCCTGGGTTTCGTGGTCGAGGTCGCCGCCGAGCGCACCGGGACCGACGCGCGCGGTACATGCCTCGGGATCGACTTGGACCCACCGCATCGGCCCCAGGTCGATCATCAGCGATCCGTCGCGAATCGACCGGCCGGCGACACTGTGTCCGCCTCCCTTGACGCTGACCGGCAGCCCATGTGCTCGCGCGAATGCCAGCGCCGTTCGTATGTCGGCCACGCCCGCGCACTGCGCGATCAGCGCGGGCCGGCGATCGATCATGGCATTCCACAGCGACCGCGCCTCGTCGTACGCGGAATCCGATGGCCGGACGAGTCGTCCTCGCAGCTGTCCGGCGAACTCCTCCACCGAAGCCGCCCCCAACTCGGCAATCGCCTCTGCTTGCTGGACCATCGCCTCGCGCCTCCTCCTCTGCTGCCCTACGTCCACGGTAGACCTGCTGTCCACACCGTGATCGGGATGGTGACGGCCCGATCTAAACGCACTCTAAACGCGCTCCGGAGCCATGGGCGCTACGTTTGCCGTCGTGGGCGGGGTCCGCGGGGGGAACAACCACGCGACGCCCGTGCCGCCGGTGGTGCATCCGGTGGCCGAGGCTGTCGACATCACGGATCGGTAACCGTGATTGTCACTCGCTCCGTCACTCCCACCGGCTGCTTCAGGCCGCCATCCTGGTGACCGGGCGTCGGTTCGACGCCCGGGGATGAGAGAGCAGGCGTCGAAGCCGAGGCGGTCGGATCAGTCGGCGGCAGCTGCGTCGCGCCTGGGCGCGCACGGGCCGGCGCGCAGGCAGCCAGCGCGACCATGAGCGGGACAACGCACGCCAGAAGCCTCACCCCACGGCTCACGTTCTCCCTCTGCGGTGCTGTCCGTGGGGCACCGAGATGTCGCCGCCCTCCAGCATGGCTGCCTCATCCGCCGCCGGGCCGGGCATGACGAGGTCGGTCGGCTCTCCAGCTCCATCAGTCACCGCGATCCAGAATCGTTCCGGCCCATCGTTGCCGTGATCCTCCACGTACACGACGAACTGATAGTTGCCAATGGGGTCCGGCCAGCCGGGTTCCTGGTAGGTCGCCTTACCGCTGAACGATGCCCAGCCGAAGTCTGCAGACGCATCACTGAGCGCCAATCCATAGAGGGCATTCGACTTGAGCCGATACTGAGTGCCATCCGCCAGGTGACGGATGAGAAGCAGGCTGCCCTTCAGGTTCGTGCCCTTCTTGTTGTAGTGCATGGTGTAGCCGAACCTGGTCCGGTCGCCCGCCGCCGCGCTAAACGCGCGCTAAACCAAAAAATGACCTCAGCGCATCTTCCCGTGGTTGGGGGCCACACTGGCATAGATCAGCCAGGGAGCCGGGATCCTCAGCGCCGTCAACCTGCCCGGCTTGACGCGGCGGCGGCGGCCGGTGGCAAGCGCGGCCAGCCGCAAGCGCCTGGGTCAGGCCGTGGTCATCACCGCACGCTCGGCGAGCGCGATCGGCAGCGTGCCGGCCGAGGTGATCCGGTCATGGAAGTCGCGCAGTGCGTCCACGTCGGAGGTATCTGTCCCGCGCGCCCCCAGGAATCGGTCTCGAATGCGCAGGATCTCCAGGCAGCCGGTGAGGTACGAGGACGCCTGCGTGGGCCAGCTGCAGTAGCGGGTCACCTCGGCCACCGCGGTCGGCTCGGTCATGCTCGAGTGCTCCAGCATGAAGGCCACGCCCTCCTCGTGGGTCATCTCGCCCAGGTGCAGGCTCACATCGGTCACGATGCGGGCCGCCCGGAAGAGGGTCGCCTCGTACTGGAACATGACGTGGCGCAGGTCGTCGTAGAAGCCGGCCTCACGCATCATCCGCTCCGCGTACAGCGCCCAGCCCTCCGCGAAGTAGCTGGTCCCGAACAGCTGGCGCACCGGTGACGGATTGCCCTTGGCCATGACCAGGTGCCAGTGGTGCCCCGGATACGCCTCGTGGACCGCGGTGGTGGGGATGCTGGGATACGAGTTCGACTCGAGCCGCTTGCCAACCTCCTCTTCGCTCGCACCGTCGGGCGGATACGGCACGAAGAAGTGGCCCACCATCGTCTCGGCGAAGCTCGGCGGCGCAACATAGGAGGCGACCGCCAGGACGGGGCGCTGGAACGGGGCCGATGGGACGACCTCGCACTGCTCACCCGCAGGGAAGCTGACCAGGGCCCGCTCCTTAAGGAAGGCACGGGCGCGCTCCGTCCACTCCTCGTACCCGAGGCGCATCTCTTCGGGCGTCTGCGGGCGGTCCTTGTTCAGCTCCAGCAGCAGGTCATGCCAATTCTCGTGGCCGGCGAGCTCGCGGGCACCCGCCCGCAGCGCCGCGGTCAGCTCCGTGATCTGCTCTCGCGCGCGCTCGCGCAGGGCGCGGGCATCGAAGGAGAGCATCTCCGCCTGCTGCAGCACGGCGTTGTAGCGGTCCTCGCCAAAGGCCCAGTCACCCTTCGCGTTGGGACGCATCTCCTCCAGGAACTCCGCGAATTCCTCGAACGCGGCGGCGGCCACCGCGCCTGCCTCGACCAGCGGGGCGCGATGCTCCTCGGCGACCTCGGCCGGCAGCAGGAACTGCGTGTAGTTCGCGCCCGCCCGGGCCTGGTTGATGGCCCGGTTGAGCAGCAGGTCCGGGACGAGCTCGGGCCGCAGGTTGGCTCGCCCGGCCGCGAGCGTCTCGGGTACCGCCCGCAGGCGCGCGGCCGCCGCGTCGACCAGCTCGTGCTCGGGACGGAGCCGATGCAGGAAGAGCGTGAAGACGCCCCGCATGCCAGGGTTCAGATACGTATCCGGCTGGCGCCGCCACACCTCCCATTCGTCGTAGATCGCGCTCTCCGTCAGGGCGCCCACGATGACGTCGCGGTCGATCCCCTCGTCGAAGGTCAGCTCGGCGGCGGGAATGGCGGCAAATCGCTCGCGCCAGGCGGCGTCAGAGGCGGCTCGGCGCTGGTAGCCGGCGGCGGAAAGGTCGTCGAGCTGGTCGTCGTACTCGGTGAGACCCATCCCGCTCGAACGAACGGGGTGCTCGCGGTACTGCTCCGCGAGGAACTCTGTGACCAGGGCAGCGAAGTCGGACATGATTGAAACAGTCCTCCCGAATGATTTCTTGATCAGCTGGGGGTGGGCACCAGGCGGCCGAAGCGGGCGGGATCAGCCGCCGCCGCGACCTGGATCGCATTGAGTGCCGCGCCCTTGCGCAGGTTGTCGCTTGACAGGAACAGGGCAAAGCCGCCGTCGCGGCCAGGGATAGCTCGCAGCCGCCCCACGATCACCGGATCGCGGCCGACCACGTCGAGTGGCATGGGGTGACGCTCGGAGCCGTCGGCGGGCCGATATTCGAGGCCGGGAGCGACACGCAGCGCCGCCTCCAGGTCACCGACGGCTGCGGCACGACGGGTGCGGAGGTGGATGGCGACGGAGTGGCCGGTGTGCACCGGAACACGCACGGTGGTCGCCGCCACGTCGAGCTCGGGTAGCTCCAGGATCTTGCGCAGCTCGGCGATGATCTTGCGCTCCTCCCCGCTCCAGCCGGAGTCGTCGAGCGTGTCGATCTGTGGCACCACGCTGTCCGCGATGCGACCGTGGAACGGCGAGCCGTCCGCGGTGGCATCTCCCCCGGCCGAACGTTCGGTCAGGTAGGCATCGAGGCCGGCGCGGCCGGCGCCGCTCACCGCCTGGTACGAGGCCAGATCCACCGACGCGAGGCCAAAGGCGTCGCGGATCGGAGCGAGCACGACCACGGTCGCTGCGGTGGTGCAGTTCGGGTTTGCGACCAGGTTGCCACGGTAGCCGGCAAGCACGGCGGCGTTGGCCTCGGGAACGACGAGCGGGACGTCCGGGTCCCCGCGGAAGGCGCTCGAGTTGTCCACGATGAGCGGAACGGCGCGGCCCGGTCCGGCCACGATCTGGCGGCTGATGGGTCCATCGGTCGCCAGGAATAGGACGTCGAGGTCACCTGCCGAGGCATCGTCAAGCGGGCCGACCCCGATCCGTTCAGCGCCGTAGGACACCTCCGCGGTATCGGTCCCGAAGGCGCGCAGGCAGCCGGCAGGCAGGCCGGCATCGGCCAGGATGGAGAGGAAGACGCCACCAACCACGCCGCGCGCGCCGGCCACGCCGACGCGCGGCCAGTCGCTCATGATCGGCCCCCGAACAGGATTGGACGTTCGCCCGCGGCCAGCCTGGCGAGATCGGCATACACCGCTCCAGCCGTGACGCGGCCACCGGCACCGGCGCCACGCACGCGGAAGGTCCCCGCGTCGCGCACGTCCACCTCCAGGACTGATTCCACCCCGGCCGCGGACGCGAGCTCCGAGCGCTCCGGGAGCTCTCGTGGTTCCACCCGCATCCGCCGCCCGTCGGCCTCCGCCACCAGCCGGATCACCCGGCCGGGCGGGACCGCAGCCCCGACGATACCGCGTGTGTCCACCTCGTGTTCGCCGCGCCAGCGTCCCCAGGCCACCGAGGCCAGGATGGCGAGCTTCTGGGCGGCGTCGCGGCCCTCCACGTCAAAGGTCGGATCCGCCTCGGCGTAGCCCGCCTGCTGCGCCTGCGCCAGGGCGTCGTCGTAGCTGGCACCGCCGGCCATGGCCGACAGGATGTAGGTGGTCGTTGCGTTCAGCAGCCCCCGTACGACCGTGACCTGGCCGGTTGCCGCCAGGTGCTCAACCGTCTCGATCATGGGCGTGCCGCCGCCCACGCTGGCAGACGCGAGGAGCGCGCCGCCATGCCGCGTTGCGAGCGCCGCCAGCTCGTCGCCATGGGTCGCCAGCAGCGCCTTGTTGGCGGTCACGTACGCCGCGCCGCGTTCCAGCGTCCCGCGCGCCCACGGGAATGCCGTATCGGCCCCGCCCGCGAGCTCCACGACCACCGCCAGCTCCGGGCCTCGCGCAATGTCGTCCGGCAGACCGATGTCGACGCCGGACGGAAGCGCGCTCGTTCGCGTCGCGCGCACGGTCCCTGACCGCGAGGCGCGCCAGCTCAACGGGCAGCGGGCCGGTGGCCACCAACTGGCCGAAGGCGGCACCAACCGTCCCCCACCCGATGAGCCCTATCCGCAGCCGCTCAGCCATGCGATCCGAGTCTACCGGGCGTAGACTCGGGCGCATATGGGAGCAGTCGAGACCGTTGACCTCTTTTTCGAGCTGATCAACGACGACAACCGCGAGCAGGCCGTCAACCTGTTCGCCGAACACGCGGTGATGGGCATCTCCGTGCCCGGGTCCGACGAGCGCACCAACCTGCGCGGCCGCGAGCGGGTCGGTGGATGGTTCGTCCGCGCCGGTGATGGCTTTCGCATGTTCGCAAGCGACGGGCGGAGCATGGGCGCCAGCTACATTGCCGACGTGACAGTGATCCGTCCCGGCGTGCAGTCGATGCGCGTGGAGGCGAACTTCCGGGTCGAAGGCGGCGAGATCGTCAGCCTATTCCTCCAACCCGGCTAGCCCGCACTCAGACACCCCTGAGCACGACGCTGCGCCGCAGCGGTTCGGGGCTAACTCTCAGCGGCGGAGGCATACGCGGCCATCGGCTGCCTCGGGCGCCCCGGCGGGCGCATATGTCGCAGCCGGTGAAACCTCGCAGGCCATCGGGCCCAGAGCGAGGCCGTAGCGCCCCGTGGGTGAGAATTCGGCATGGCTGCGGTCGGGGAAAGGTATCGCGCTCGCGGCGAGATCGTCAGCCTCTTCCTCCAACCCGGCTAGGGGAACAGGTCGCGCTCGCGCTCCATGACGAGCGAGGCGGCGCCCGCCTCGCTCGGACGCCAGTTGTAGCCCCGAATGAGCACCACCGGTCGTTGCTCCACCTTGCCGCCGGCCAGGTCCGCCGCGGAGGCCAGCTCATCCGCGGCCGCGATCACCGTTGCGTTCATCTCGCGACCCGAGGCATCCGGCGTGCCGCGCAGGTCCACCAACGGCTCGACGCCGGCCGAGCCGATCGCCACGTTCACGATCCCGTTGCGCCACGGGCGGCCGAACGAGTCGCTGATGACGACGGCGGGGCGCGCGCCACGCAGCTCAGCGAGCCGCTCGCGCAGCTCGCGGGCACTCCGATCCGGATCCTCGGGGAGCAGCGTGGCCGCCTCGCCGCCTCCGACGTTGGAGAGATCGACGCCCGCGTTGGCACAGACGAGGCCGTGCCGCGTGCGGCTGATGATCAGCCCGCCCTCCGCCATCCGCACGATCTCGGCACTCTCCTGCAGCACCAGCTCCACCTGGCGCGGGTCACGACCCCAGCGGGCGCCCCAGGCTCGAGCCTCTTCCCTCGGCTGGACCGATGCGAGCTCGACCACACGCCCCTCCGCCTTGCTGACGACCTTCTGGGTGACCACCAGTACGTCGTCGTCGGCAAGGCCGATCCCGGCGGCTTCCGCGGCGGCGAGGATCAGAGAGGCCAGGTCGTCGCCCGGGCGCACCTCGGGGATCCCCTCGAGCGCGGTGAGCTCCAGGCGCGCGCTCATGCCGCGTCACCGAGCTCCAGCCAGCGTGCGAGGTCGGCAGGCGTGTCAAGGTCAAAGGCCAGGCCCGGCGAGTGGACGATCTCGAGCCGAACGGCGGCCGCCTGTGCCTCCGCTTGGTGGCGCGCGAACGAGCCGTCGCCGAAGGCGAACTCGATGATGCCCGGCGGACGCAGGCAGAGCCCGTTCGTCCCGGTGCCAGCCCTGTCGGGGGCGATGGCAACGCCCCGAGGCGACGGACAAGCGGCGAGCAACGCCTCCACCTCGCTCGCCTGCAGGTTGGGCAGGTCGCCGTGGAACACGAGGAGCGTGTCGACTCCATCGGACAGCGCCTCGCGGCGTGCCTGGTCGAGTCCCGCGTTCAGTCCCAGCCCGCGCTGGACGGAGAGGTGGGCACCAGTCGCCTCGACCAGTGCTCCCAGTGCCGCGGAGGGGCTGATCACCACCACGTCATCGGCCGCTTGCCGGGCGACCTTCAGGACTCGCGTGAGCAGGCGGGCGCCGAGCGCCATTCGTTCGTCCGGGCTCAGCACGGGCGCCAGGCGCGTCTTCGAGGCCGCCAGTCCGCGATGCGGGATGATGATCCTCTTGCGCTCCATCGAGCGAGAATAGCGCCGAAACCGCCTGGCATCCCATCTGAGCGGTGCCGCACGCCTACCCGGGAGCTACACCTGCTCGAGCAGGGCGGTCGCCAGCGCGATCCGCTCCTGGTCGCTGGTCATGATCGTTGAGCGAACGACGGGCTCCATTCCCAGCTTCGCGATGGCCGGCGCGAGCTCCGCGTCGGCGGTGTCGATCACAAAGAGGTCGAGGAGGCCTGCGTAGAGCTGCGCGACTCCCCGGGCGGTCACCTCGTGGCCCAGCGAGCCGAGCATCCGGTCAGCGGGTCCGCGCAGCGCCTCACCGGCGATGATCCCGCTCACCCCAACGCGGCGGGCGGGCGATGCCAGCAGCGCCTCCCGCATGCCCGGGATGGCAAGGATGGGACCGATACTGACCAGCGGGTTGGACGGACCGATGACGATCAGCTCCGCCCCCGCAATCGCGCGCAGCGCGGCCGGGCTGGGTCGCGCATCGTCCGCCCCGTCGAAGCGCAGGCCGCGCACGTCGTCGGTCTGGTGGCGCCGCACGAAGTAGTCCTGGAAGTCGAGCTCGCCGGCATCGGTCTCGATGATCGTCCGCTCGCGATCATCGGTCGCCGGGACGATCCCGCTGGGCACGCCCAGCGCGGCGGTCATCTGGGCGGTGGCATCGGTCAGGCTCAGGCCCTCGCGCAACAGGCGCGCGCGCCGGACATGTGTGGCCAGGTCGACATCGCCGATCCGGAACCAGGTCTCCTCGCCGTATCGGGCCAGCATGCGGAGCGCGGTATCCGTGTCGCCGGCGACGCCCCAACCCTGCTCGCGGTCGGCGAGCCCGGCCAGGGTGTACAGGATGGTGTCGATGTCCGCGCAGACCAGCAGCCCGAACGCCTCCGTGTCATCGCCGACGTTGGCGATCACGGTCAGCTCGCCCGCGGGAAGCACCATCTGGAAGCCATGCGCCAGCTTCGCTCCCCCGGTGCCGCCGGCCAGCAGGACGACCCTCATGCGCGGAGCCTACCCCGTCCGTCCGCCGCGCGACCGGCACTCCCGGCGCCGCATCTTCTCAGGCGCTCACCCGAGGCACGTATGCGGGGGTTGCGGCCGGCGGAGCGGTGACTGCCGTGCTCGGCCCCAGTGCCGGAAGCGCACGCAACGCCTCTAGTGCGCCCGGCATGCACACCTGAGAAGACGGATGGGGTCAGCCCGCCTCCACCATCGGTTTGACCTCGTTGACGAGCCGTTCCAGCGACTCCGCGTCGAACGGGTGCGGGAAGCCCACGATCAGGTGCCGAAAGCCGATACCGAGGTAGGGGCGCAGGATCTCCGCCACGTGCTCCGGCGTCCCGACCAGCTGATTGCGCCAGGGCTCTGCGCCGCCGTTCGCGGCAAAGGTCGCCTCCGCGATCCGCTCCGCCTCCGCCTGGGAGTCGCGGATGATGCAGATCCCGACCCCGGCCGTGCGCTCGATCTCCGACTCATCGCGACCGATCTCCTCGCAGTGCTTGCGCAGCACCTCGTCCTTGTGCTTCACGTTCTCGAAGCCGCCGCCCACGTTGCAGGCGTCCGCGTACCGGGCCACGATGCGCAGCGTTTTGCGCTCCCCGCCCCCGCCGATCAGAAGGGGCATCTGGGCCTGCAGCGGCGCCGGCTCGTTGCGCACCTCGCGCGTGGCATAGCGGCTCTGACCGGACGGCCGCTCGCCGCGGAGCATGCCGCGCATGATCGGGGCCGCCTCCTCCAGCCAGCGCAGCCGTTCACCCGGTGAGGCACCGAACTCGAACCCGTACGCCTCGTGTTCCTCACCGAACCAGGCGGCACCGATTCCCAGGATCGCCCGCCCAGCGGAGATGTGGTCCAGCGTCGTCGCCATCTTGGCCACCAGCGCCGGGTTGCGGAACGGGTTGGCGCCGACCATCAGTCCCAGCCGCGCCCGCGAGGTCGCCTCCGCCCAGGCGGCCAGGGTCATCCAGCCTTCGAGGATCGGCCCCTCGGACGATCCGACGATCGCATACAGGTGGTCCCAGGTCCAGAGCGAGTCGTATCCCATCTCGTCGGCCCGGACCGCCACGTCCCGCAGGGCGGGCCAGTCCGTGTACTGGTTCCAGGCCAGCATCCCGAGCTTCAGGCCGCCATCAGTCGTCATGACGCACAACCTTCTCGACCCGTAGTCGCAGCGTCACCCGCTGCTGCCCGTTGAACGCCTCGGGGTCGGCGGCGTAACGGCGCGCCAGCGCCTTGATGTCTGCCAGGGCGCGCTCGCGGTCGTCGTCGAGCTCAACGGTCCCGGTGACCGTGACCCAGAACAGCTCGTCCTCGAAGCAGAGGCTCACGCGAGGGTTGATGCGCAGATACCGTTCCTTCGCCCGCCCCATCTTCGTGTTCAGCAGGATGGTGTCGGTCTCATCGGGATCCAGGTCGAACCACATTACCGACTGATTTGGCGTCCCATCGGGGGTCACCACCGCCATCACCGGGAATCGCAGTCTCGATGTCAGCCACTGGCGGAGGTCGTCTGGCAGGACCGTCGAGACGGTCAGGGCAGGATCGGTCAAGGGAAAACCTCATTCGGGGTGTGCTCTGTTTTGCATCGTAGCCCGATGGCGCCCGCGGCGCCCGGACAGGTACTCTTGCCCGGTGAAGATCGGCTTCAAGACCTCACAGACCAACGTCGATTGGCCGACCCTGCTGGCCACCTGGGAACTTGCCGACGCGGAGTTCCCGGTCTTCGACTCCGGCTGGATCTTCGACCACTTCGTGGCGATCGGGCCCGATGGTGGTCCGAGCCACGAGGGCTGGACCGTGGCCACCGCGCTGGCAGCACGGACGAGGCGGCTGCAGTTCGGGCACCTGGTGCTGGGCAACACCTACCGGCACCCCGCGCTCCTGGCGCGCATGGCGGCGACCCTGGACGTGGTGGCCAACGGTCGATTCGTGCTGGGCCTCGGCGCCGGCTGGCACGAGGCGGAGCACGCCATGTACGGCTGGCCGCTGCCGCCCATCGGCGAGCGGATCACGATGATGGAGAACGCGGTGCGCGTACTCCGCGCCCTGTGGTCCGAGCCCGGAGGTGCGACGCTCTCCGCCCCGCCCTACGAGCTGCGCGATGCGACCTGCGATCCGCCGCCGCTGACGCCTGGCGGCCCGAAGATCTGGCTCGGCACGCAGGGAATGAAGCGTGGTCTGCGGATCACCGCTGAGCTGGCCGACGGCTGGAACCACACCGGCGACCCCGCCACCTTCGCCACCAAGCGGGACGCGCTGCTGCGCTTCTGCGAAGCGGCCGGACGCGACCCGTCAGAGATCGAGATCAGCGCCCAGGTCTTCCCGGAGGAAGACAGCGCAGCCATGCGCGAGGTGGCGCTGGGCCTGGCGCACCAGGGTGCGCAGCATCTCATCCTGATCATGCCGGCGAACGACGGCCCGGACGGGCTGCGGAGACTCGCCGCCGAGGTTGCCGAGCCGCTCCGCGCGCAGCTCGCCTGACGTGGCCGCTGACCGCGCGCCACGTGCGCTGCTGCTGAGCATTGGCAGCGAACTGCTGCTGGGCGAGACGGTCGACACCAACGCGGCGTTCCTTGGGCGCGAGCTGGCGGCGCTCGGGGTTGAGCCGCTCGGCACGCGATCGGTCCCTGACGATCGGGCACTGATCGCGGAGGCGTTCCGCGAGGCGCGCGCCGGCGCCGACCTGGTCGCTCGCCACCGGTGGCCTGGGCCCGACCCACGACGACCTCACCCGCGAGGGCCTGGCCGATGCTCTCGAGGAGGCCCTGGCGCCGGACCCGGCGCTCGAGGAGATGCTCCGCGCGCCGCTTCGCGGCCTATGGTCGCATGCCGGCCAGCAACCTGCGGCAGGCGCTGCGCATCCCGTCGGCGGAGATCCTCGCCAACCCGATTGGCTCAGCGCCGGGCTGGTGGGTGGACGTCGCGATGGCGCCTCGATGGCGGTCATGCCCGGCGTCCCCTCGGAGATGCGGCAGATGTGGCGCGACGAGGTGGCGCCCCGCGTCCGGGAGCGGTTCGCGCCGCAGCCGATCGCGATGCGCACCGTCAAGACCTTCGGGATGGGCGAGTCTGCGGTGGCCGAGCTGCTGGGCGACCTCCTCGAGCGCCCGGCGCCGGGGATCACCGCCGGCATCTATGCCCGCGACGACGGCGTCCACATCCGCTTCTCGACCCGCGGCGCGGCGTCCACGCTGGACGCGCCGACCGACGAGGTGGCGCGTCTGCTGCAGCCGCACGTCTGGGGCCTGGACGGCGACGACCTCGCGTCGGTCGCGCTGGCAGCGCTCGGGGCCCGGGGCATCGCGACGCTTGCCTCCTGGGAGTCCGACACGGAGGGCGCGCTGCTCGGCATCCTCTCGGCGGCGACCCCGGCGGCGGGATCCGCCCGATACGTGGGCGGGATGCTGGACCTGGGTGCGCCGCTCCTGGTCCCCGTGGCCGATGCGGTGCTCCAGGTCTCGCTCCTCGAGCAGGATCGCCGCGGCCGAAGCGCCGTGCGTGTCTCGGTCAGCGGCGTGGTGACCATGCCGATCGCCGAGCTGCGGATCCACGGGAGTGGCCCGCAGCGGCTCCGCCGCGCGGCGTTCGCCGCACTGAACGAGGTGCGCCGGATTCACCTGAGGCCGAGCGCCCTACGGCTCAGGCATTGGCCCAACGCAGTCCAGCAGCGCCGTGGCAGTCCCGCTCGACGCGGCCAGACCTGCGTCCACAGCCTGGAAGCCGAAGTACCTGGAGGCTGAGGCGTTGGCCGACAGGACGACGGCAGCGGTGCCGTCTGCCGCCCGGTCCCACAACCAGATGCCGGCCTCCGGCCGCACGCCGATGCCATTGACTCTGCCTGCCGCCCACCATGGGTCCGTCAAACCCAGCGATGGATCGGCAACGTCCGTCGCTGGAGCAACGTAGAGATTCGAGACGTACGCCCCGCGTTCCAGCAGGGCTCGCGTCAAGCTGGCCCACGAACGCCGGCAGCCCGGGCTCGCACGGGGCCGAGATCCCAGGGACCGGCTGCCAGGTGGAGTCGGCTGATCGCTCGCGCCCGCACCGGTCGAGAAGGCCGGCAGGCAGGACGTCACGACCAAGCGTGACGACGGTCGGACCCAGCCAGGCAGTGCGTGTCATCTCGGTCATCGTCTCACTTGGGGCCGCCGTGCCCGACAGGTAACAAGATGGGAGAGGCGGATTGCCCGCCTCTCCCATCGGCCTTCGGGCTGACGTGTAGGGTCTACGGCCCGAAGAAGGTCATCACGTCGGTCATCAGCGCCGCCTTGTCGGTTGCGCTGCCGTAGGCCTCGAATGGGAACGCCAGGAACACGACCTTGTAGCCGTCGGTGTAGCTGAGCCCGTTCGGCTGTGAGACATCGTCGGTGAAGATCGCGACAGCCGGACCGATCGGGGTGATCTGGTCCTCGTACGCCGCGTTGCAGCACGGAGTGGTCGAGCGCCACCGAACCGAGGCCGTCGGTGAGCGTCCCCGCCACGGCATTGACGTTGGCCGTGCACGATGTCGTTCTGAGTCTCAGCTACCATCCCAGTCGATGTGCAGGTAGTTCTGGACAAAGGCGTGGTGCCTGCCGACTGATCGAGGATGTCCTGCCCACTCATGAACAGGTTGCCGCCTCCATCGAGGAAGGCCGCCAGCTTCGCCTCGTAGGGCACGATTGGACCGGGCTAGACGTTGCCGGTGTACCACACGATATTGTCGAACGCCTGCATGTAGCTCAGCGGGATGTTGGAGTCGGCGCCAGATCCCAGGCGCTGAACGACACGCCGGCATCGGTCAGCGCCGTCGTGTAGTACGACTGCACGTCCGGGGCCGTTGCCGTCGCCGTCGACCAGCAGCGTTGTGGTTTCGGTCCCGACCGCGATGGTCTTCACCGTCGCCGAGCCGCTGGCGGCTGGGTTCGCCGACCGAGGTCGCGACGACGGTAGCGGTGTTGACCTCACCGTCGCTGGCGCTCGCTGGCACGTCCACCCGCACGCAGACGTCGGCACTTGCGCCTGGTGCCACGCTCGCCGTTGTCGCGAGAGTCGTCGTGCAGTCATCTTCGAAGAAGGACACGGTGTAGGTCCCGCCCGATGACGACATCGCATAGCTGTCGGTCATGTAGCCAAGGTTCGTCACGTGGACCGTGTAGTCCACGCTCTCCCCGACCTTGGTGCCGTCCGTCTGGGTTGCCGGCGACACGCCGACACGCGTAGGGCGGCGCGATCGGGGTGATTGCCGGTGAACCGGTGGTGTAGAAGCCGCCATCGGCGTCCGCCCGGTACCCGTCGTTGACGATCGTCTTGACCTTGTGCTTCAAGGCGCTGGCCACATCGACAGTGAAGGTTCGGCGTGATGCTGTCACCCGCGGCGATGGTCGACCGCAGGCCAGGTCACCATCCGGCGCCCGCCGAACGCGCCATCGGAGGCCGACGCGAACGACGTGTAGGCCGGCACGGGTCACTCACCACCACGTCAGTAGCAGTCCGCGTTCCCCTCGTTCTTGAGGGTGATCGTGTAGGTCAGCTGGCTCGAGGGGCCGATCGGCTGGCCGGCGTCCACCTTGGACATGACCAGGGCGGGAGCCGCGTTGCCGGCGTCATCGGTGAGGCTGAACGCGCCCACGCCCGTGCGTGCCGGCTGCCAGCAACCGGTCGGACGGGTCGAGGTCGAGCTGATTGATGGCGACGATCGGGAAGCCCTGCCCGAGCTCGTACCAGTCGACGCCACCGTTGTAGGTGACGAACGGTCCCACGTCGGTCCCGGCGTACAGGGTGTTCGGGTACGACGGGTCGAGAACGATCGAGTTCACCGGAGCGTCCGGCAGGTTGCCGCTGACGTCGGCCCACGTCTGGCCGCCGTCAAACGTCCGGAACACGTGCCCGGGCCGGCTCGGCGTGGAAGCGTTGAAGCTCGAGTAGGCCACGTAGGCGATGCGGTAGTTCGAGCGGTCGACCGCGATCTGGCTGACCGGCCGGTTCGGGCAGCTTGCCCCGGCCGATCCGGGTCCACGTCGGGTTGCTGTTGACCTGTGCATCGGTCGAGAGGTAGACGAGGCCGTCGGCCGAGCCCGTGTAGACAGCCTCTCCGCCACCGACGCCGATGGCCGAGATGGTGCAGTGGCGCGCCGTTGGGCGCCGTGCCGCTGCAGCCACCGGTCAGGTCGCCGCTGATCGGGCTCCACCGCACGTCCCCGGCCGACGCGGCTCGTGCGTTGTCGGTCCGATACAAGCCGGTAGGTACCCAGGAAGAGCTGGTTCGTGTTCTCCTGGTTCATCACGAACGGAACGTAGAACTCGGAGCGGTCGTTCGTGTTGATGCCCTGGGTGATCGAGCTGTTGTTGAGGAGGTAATAGCCTCCGTCATCGATGCGGTATGGCGAGATGCCGTAGTACGTGCCGTAGATGAAGCAGACCGGGCCCGGGAAGCCGCTCGGGCAGGTCGCGCCTTCGTCGGTGTGGTCGACCAGCACCTGGCCACCGTCACCGCTGGTCATGTCGTACCAGTTCTTGGAAGGGAACCCTTGCAGGGTCCCGTTGTCCTGCGTGCCGCCCCAGAAGACGGCCCGGAGCCTGTGGCACGGTGGCGATCGAAGTGAACTGGCGCGATCTGGAGGCCGTACCCGTTCAGGTTCTGCCAGGTGACCGCGCTGAGCGGATCGCTGGCGTTCGGCCGTCCGCCGCGGTCTAGTGCTGTACCAGACGCCGCCGTCCGAGCCGATCAGCACGTTGTCCGAGTTGCTCGGATCGAAGGCCAATGCGTGGAAGTCGGGATGCTGGTCCCAGCCGAGGTTCTTCCAGGTCATGCCACCGTCATCGGAGCGGTAGATGCCGCCCGAGCCGATGCCGTAGTCGAACTGGCCGGCGGCGAAGACGACGTTCGGGTCATCCGGGGCAACCTCGATCACGTTGTCGTACCAGCACTGGCCGCCGCAGTAGTCCTCGACCTTGTCGGGGCTGGTGCCGGCCGGCAGGATGTGCCAGCTGGCGCCACCGTCGGTGGACTTGAAGACGCGCGCCGGGTGGTAGCCGTCGGCATCGATCCAGTCGAAGCCGGTGTACAGGGTGCCATCACCGCCCGGAGACGGATGCGAGATGGCGATCTGGAAGCGGGTTGCGCTGGCGGCGAAATCGGGCGAGGGCAGGTCGACGAAGTTCATGATCGGCGACCAGGTCTTGCCCGCGTTGGTGGACTTGTAGATGGCATCGCCCCAGAACGACGCGTAGAGGATGTTCGGGTTCTGGGGGTCGATCGCGACGTCAGTCGCTTCGTTCGTCCCCTTGTTTCCCTTGGTCACCTTGAGCAACGTCCAGTTGACGCCACCGTCTGTCGACTTCCAGATGCCGTACTTGGAATGGACGGTCGGCGTCGTCCGTCGCGCGCCGCCGCGGCCATGGTTGCACCGAGACGTAGAGGGTGTTCGGCGTCGGTCGGATCGACGACGAGCTGCGAGATGGATACGCCGGTGAAGTAGTCACCGGACACCTGCGACCAGGTGTCGCCGCCATCGGTCGACTTCAGGACCCCGTTCCCGAAGTAGCTGTCTCCGGACATCGCGCCCTCACCCGTCCCGGCGTAGACGACCAAGTCGTCCGACGGTGCAACCGCCAGTGCGCCGATCGACAGCGACGGGACGTTGTCCTCGCCGAGGGCACCGGTCTTTGGCACCCACGTCGAGGTGTCGGAGTCGAAGACCCAGATGCCTCCCTGGGCCGCGCCCAGGATCAGGGTGCCGTCCTGGCGGATTGCCAGTGCGCCGATGCGCCCGTTCATCGGAATGAGGCTGTTGGTGCTGCGTGTGAGCTCGCGAATCGGAGCTCGGGCCGATCGCAGCCCAGTCGCCGCGTGAATGTGGACGGGCCGGCGTTGGCACCCCCTCCTTGCGGAGACGGGCGGCTGTCTTGGCCGCGGCGGCGCGCAGGGCGCCGGCCTGCTGGTTGTCGAGGGCGAATGTCACCGGCGGTTCGCAAGCTCATGAAGGCGGCGTCCCGCTCGAGAAGGAGCGCGCTCTCTCTCGTCCTCGGCGGGCAGTCGCGCTCCCGGTTTGACCTGGGGCGCATCAGGGGTGCCGGCCCAGATCGATTGCGGGATGAGCAGCAAGGCGGTGGCGATGGCAAGCGCGCGCCACCAGGTGATCCGTCGCGAGTGCGGCATGGAGCTCAACCTCCGGCCATCAGTATTGGATCGCGCTATTCGCGGGTGATGTGGGTCTGGCGGGCTGCAGCAAGCCCGATGGTCTGGCTGCGCGTGGCTCGGGGACATGCGCGCAGGTCACTCAGGGAGCGGCGTGCGGATGGACGATCAGCAGCCTCCTCACGGGATGTCGCAGGGTCCGGCGACCCACACGAACGTGCGGCGGAAGGCCGAGCCTGCCGCCGTACCTTACGTCTATCGCGCCGGATGCCGCAACGAAATGCCGAAGCGGTGCGTCGGATCACCACCTACCGATGCGGCGGATCGCAAACCTCCACCCTCATCGCGCTCTCCTTGCCGCCGCCGGCGACCATCACAGCCCGGTACGCGTCGACGTGCTCGGTGAGCCAGTCCCCAAATC